>CAYLKZ010000057.1:0-19755 GCA_964384275.1 uncultured Sphingobium sp.
TGACGACGACAGCAGCCACCCATCCTTTCGCCGGAGAGGAACTGCGCGAGCAAAAAATGCAACATGGGATCGATCCGGGTGACATCGCCATAGGCGTGGTCATCGGACGCACATCGGAATTTTTCGACTTCTTCGTTTATGCCATAGCGTCGGTGCTGGTTTTTCCGCGCTTCATCTTCCCCTATGTCGATCCGCTGACGGGCACGCTCTATTCCTTCGCCATCTTCGCGCTGGCTTTCGTCGCCCGCCCTTTCGGCACCTTGCTGTTCATGACGATAGATCGCCATTACGGGCGCAGCGTGAAGCTGATGGCCGCGCTGTTCCTGCTGGGCAGCTCGACCGCCGCCATAGCTTTCCTGCCCGGCTATGCCAGCATCGGCTATAGCGCGGCGATCGCGCTCGCGATCTTCCGCATCGGACAAGGCCTCGCGCTGGGTGGCGCGTGGGACGGTCTCGCCTCGCTGCTCGCCCTCAACGCGCCCGCCGGGAAACGCGGCTGGTATGCGATGATCCCGCAGCTCGGCGCGCCGCTGGGCCTCATAGTGGCGAGCCTGCTCTTCGCCTATTTCGCGGGATCGCTCGGCGCCGAGGACTTTTTCGATTGGGGCTGGCGCTATCCCTTCTATTGCGCGTTCGCGATCAACGTCGTCGCGCTGTTCGCCCGTCTGCGCATCGTCGCGACGCCGGAATATGAACATCTCTACAACAGCCGCGACCTGCAACCCACCACCATCAGCGAAACCGTGACGACCCACTGGCGCACGATCGTCATCGGCGCCTTCGCCCCGCTGGCGAGCTTCGCGCTGTTCCATATGGTGACGGTATTCCCGCTGTCCTGGGTGTTCCTGTTCACGCTGGAAAGCCCGGTGCGCTTCCTGCTCATCGAAGTGGCGGCGGCAGTGGTCGGCATCGGCGCGATCATCGCCTCGGGCATCATTGCCGACCGTATCGGCCGCCGGTCGCTGCTCGGCGTGTGCGCGGTGGGCATCGCGATCTTCAGCGTGTTCGCCCCCTTCGTGCTGGATAGCGGACCGAGCGGCGAGATGGTGTTCATGCTCTTCGGCTTCATCCTGCTGGGCCTGTCCTTCGGCCAGTCGTCCGGCGTGGTGGCCTCGGGCTTCCAGACGCAATATCGCTATACCGGCTCCGCGCTCACCAGCGATCTCGCCTGGATGTTCGGCGCCGGTTTCGCTCCGTTGGTGGCGCTCTGGCTGTCGGTCCACATGGGCCTGCTGTCCTCGGGCATCTACCTGCTCTCGGGAGCGTTCGGCACCATGGCGGCGCTCTGGCTGAACCGGGAACTGGCCAGCCACAACTGACGCTTTTCATAAGCTGACTATCAGGAAACGGCCCGCGATCCGACGATTGCGGGCCGTTTTAATTGGAAGCGGATTTCAGGCTGACGGCGCTACAGGATCAGGCGCGCGCCTCGCCGGAGGGCGCCTCTTCAGCCGTCGCCGCATAATGCTGGGCGATCAGCGCGCAGACGATCAGCTGGATCTGGTGGAACAGCATCACCGGCAGGATGATGAAGCCCATATCAGCGCGCGCGAACAGGATGCTCGCCATCGGCGCGCCGGTCGCGAGGCTCTTCTTCGATCCGCAGAACTGGAGGACGATCGCATCCTCGCGCGACAGGCCCATCGCCCTGCCCGCCAGCCATGTCGCCGCCAGCACGAGCGCCAGCAGCGCGCAGCAGGCCAGCGTGACGACAAGCAGCGCCTCCGCCGACACATGATGCCACAGCCCCGCCACCACCGCCGCCCCGAAAGCGCTGTAGACGACGAGCAGCACCGCGCCACGATCCACCGTCGTCACCAGCGTCTTGTGCCGTTGCACGAAGCCGCCGACCCATGGGCGCAGCATATGGCCGAGCGCGAAGGGCAGCAGCATCTGCAAGCCGATTTCCTCCGCATTTTGCCAGGACAGGCCGCTGCCGCTGCCGCCCATGGTCAGCATCACCAGCAGCGGCGTCAGGAAAATCCCGGCTAGATTGGAAAAGGATGCCCCGCATAAGGCAGCGGCGACATTACCGCGCGCCATTGCGGTCAGCGCGACCGAGGACATGGCGGTCGAGGGCAGCAAGGTCAGATAGAGCAGGCCGGACGCCAGCAGCGGCGGATCGAGCGGCAAGCGGACTGCGGCCAGGCCGAGGACCGGGAACAGCGCATAGGTCGCGATGAAGATCGCCAGATGCAGCCGCCAGTTGCTCGCCCCCGCGACGATGGCCGCGCGAGAGAGTTTCGCGCCGTGCAGGAAGAAGAGCAGGATGATCCCCGCCGTCGATACCGCTCCCACCAGCGGCACGAAAATGCCGCGCGCGGGGAGGATGGATGCCAGCGCCACCGCCCCCACCAGCATCAGGATGAAAGGATCGAGCAGCATCCGTAACTTGTTCATCGTCCGCCTGTTCCTCGTCCATCTGCCTGCGAAAGACAGAGGCCTGCGCCTTTCCGGTCGGGTGCCTTTCCGGTTCCGGCGTCTCTCGACGACCGGCTTTTCGTCATGGGCCGTAGCCCCGACGGAACGGGCCACGGCTCCTTATTTCAGTCTGTAAGCTCAGGCCGCAGCAGCAGCGGCAAGCAGTTCCTTTAGCGGGACAGACGCATCGGCGAGCTTGGCAGGCTCGATCCGCGCGCCTTCGACGACCAGCGCCTTGCCCTGCACATAGTCCTTGACCACATTCACGCAATCGAGCGCGATCACCCGTCCATCGCGCAGATAGACGACGCTGAACGCCCGATTGGCCGGGTCGCCGCGCAGCACCGCCTGATCGAAACCGGACGACAGGCCGACCGTTTGCAGGCGCAGATCATATTGGTTGGACCAGAACCAGGGCACCGCGTCATAGGCTTCTTCCACGCCCATGATCGAACGCGCCGTGACCTTCGCCTGATCATTGGCATTCTGCACGGATTCGAGTCGGATTTCCGCGCCCGCCGCATAGCGGTTGGCGTGCAGCGCGCAGTCGCCGATCGCATAGACATCGGGCAGGCTGGTGCGGCAGATGGCGTCGATCTCCACGCCATTGGCGCCCTTCGCGCCCGCTTCGAGCAGCGGCGCGACCGAGGGGATGATGCCGATGCCGACGATCACCATTTGCGCCGGAACGACCGTCCCGTCGACCAGACGCACGCCCGTCACCTTGCCATCGGCGCCTTCCAGCGCGTTGACGGCGACGTCGAGCCGCACGTCCACGCCATGGGCGCGATGCTCCGCCTCATAGAAGCGGGACAGCGGTTCGCCCGCGACGCGCGCGAGCACACGGTCCAGCGCTTCGAGCAGCGTGACCTGTTTGCCGAACTTGCGCAGCACGGCCGCTGCTTCCAACCCGATATAGCCGCCGCCGATCACGACGACCTGCTCCACGCCGTCAAGCTCGCGCATCATCTGATCGACATGGGCGCGGGTGCGCACCGAATGGACGCCGGCAAGGGCCGCGCCATCGCAGGAGAGCCTGCGCGGATCGCCGCCCGCCGCCCAGATGAGCTTGCCATAGCCAATCTTCGTGCCGTCAGCGAGCGTCACCTGATGCCCGGCGGGATCGACGGCGATGACGCGCTGGCCGAGCAGCATCGCGACCTGCCGTTCCTCCCAGAATTTTTCCGGACGGATGAGGATGCGGTCGAAGCTTTTGTCGCCGGAGAAATATTCCTTGGACAACGGCGGCCGCTCATAAGGCAGCTCCGGCTCGTCGCCGACGATCGCGATGCTGCCCTCGAACTTCTCCTGCCGCAGGCTGATCGCGGCCTGCGCGCCCCCATGACCGCCACCGACGATCAGCACATCATAATCGCTCATGCCCACATCCCTCGTTAGTCTGATCCGGAAAAATCGCCGATCAATCTTCCGGCGCGATGGTCAGGCGCAGGCCTTCCGTATCTTCCGACACGATGATCTGGCAGGACAGGCGCGAATTTTCCTGACGGTGGTCGGAGCTGTCGAGCAGATCATTTTCATCCTCGCTCATCGCGGGCAGACGGTCGGCGAAGGCGGGATCGACATAAACATGGCAGGTCGCGCAAGAGCAGCAGCCGCCGCACAGCGCCAGCAGTTCGTCGATACCGGCATCGCGAATCGCTTCCATCGCGTTGAAACCGCTCTGGGCCTCGATCGTCTTTTCTTCCCCTTCACGCGTGATAACCACCAACTGAGCCATTCCTGTGTCCTTTTCCTTGTCACGCGCCGGAGCGCGGAGTCATCCTTTATGAGAGCGCGCTACCCATAAAGGCATCACCGCGCTAGGTCCAATGATACGCACTCTGCATTTTGCAAGGCCCTTTTTTCATCGGCAAGACAATATCCGCCTTACGGAAACCGGGGTTCGGCGGATAATCATGAAGACTCCCGGCTGTGCCGGAGCGGAACAAGGGCGGTACGACGTGCGGCGGCGAAACCGGCGATCCATCCCGCCAGACAAGGCGCTCAGCCTTCCTCCTTGCCCTCGCGCGCGACAAGGCCCAGCGCCCGCCGCGCGCGGACCGCCAGCGCCATGCCGTCGCCCGCCGCATCGAGAATATGCCAGTCCAAGGGACTATCGGGATGGCGCAGGCTCTGCGCCCGCACCACGGCGGCATCGGCGTCGGATGCGTCGCAAACCCGCCCCTCGACGCGAGCCACCCGCCCTTCCTCCGGCAGCACGAGCCATAGGCCATCGAAGCCCGCTGCCTGCTCTTCCGCCACGGCGCGAATATGCTCCCGTTCGGAAGCGGCCGCGAACACTGCGTCGGCAATCCCGCAAAACCCTGCCTCCAGTACCTGCGCTGCCAGCCGCTCCAACTCGCCATAGACCGCCCTGCTCGAACCGCGGCCATAGGCCTCCTTCGGCAACGCGCTCTCCGGCGCGACACCGGCGAGGCGCTTGCGCAGCACGTCGCTGCGCAGGATGCGGGCGCCGGGCGGCGGCCCCAGATCCCCGCCCAGTGCGCGGGCGAGCGTCGATTTGCCGGTGCCCGACAATCCGCCGATGGCGACAAGGCGCCGCGACGACGCCTCTCCGCTCTCCGCGAGACGGAGCGCAAGGGCGAGGAAGCCGCGCGCCTCGTCCGCCGCCCGTTCCGCCGCGCCCCCCTCCTCCTGATCGGCGCGAGCGGCGGTCACATGCGCTCGGATCGAGGCGCGCACCGCCATGAACAGCGGCAGCAGGGCCAACCCGCCCTCGTCCTGCGGCGAGAGGTCGAGATAGCGATTGAACACGCCATTGGCCGCGCCGGTCAGGCCCCGCCGCCAGAGGTCCATCAGCAGGAAGGCGAGATCATAGAGCAGGTCAGCCGTCGCCAGTTCAGGGTCGAATTCGAGGCAATCAAATGCGACCGGCCTGCCGTCCACCAGCGCGATATTGCCGAGGTGCAGATCTCCATGGCCATGGCGGATGCGCCCTTCCCGCCCCCGCGCATCGAGCAGCGGAGCTTGCGCCTCGACCATGGCGAGAAGGCGAGCGGTCAGGCGCTTCACCTCGGCGGGCGGAAGGGTCGCGGGGAAAGCCGCCATCGACGCGGCATTGCCCTCGACCACATGACGCAACCGGGCGGCGCCCGCCGCGTCGATGACCGGCGGCGCCTGCGCATGAAGGGCAACGACATGATCGGCAAGCTTCCGCATGAGCGCCGGATCGTCGAGGCGCCCTGCCTCCGCCCTCTCCGCAAGCAGTGCTCCATCGGGAAAGCGGCGCATCTCCAGCACCCAGTCGAGCGCCTCGCCCGTCCCGTCCAGCGCGTCCAGCGCAAAGCCCCCTTCCTCCCCCCGTGTCACCGGATGCAGGCCGAGATAGAGCTGCGGCGCGCTACGGCGGTTGAGGCGCAACTCGGCCTCCAGCGCCCGCCTGCGCCGTTCCGGGGTCGAGAAGTCCAGATAGCCGAAGCGGACCGGTTTCTTGAGCTTCCACGCCCGCTCTCCCGCCAACAGGATCACCGCGGCATGGGTATCGATACGGCGCACCGGCCCCACGCCGCCAAAGGGCGCGCCGCTCTCCATCCAGCGCAGGATCGCGCTATTCTCTTCGCTGTCCATGCCGCGATGCTGGCGCAACCGGCGGGGATCGGCAAGCCGAACGCGCCGGTCTTTTTCATCCTCCCCGTCCGGGGGTTGACACATATCAAGGGACATGGCCCATTCTTCTTTCAATATAGGCGCACCGCCTGATAACCCGGCAACGAAACGGAGTGTGATGCGATGAAGAATATCCTGCTGCTGATCCATGACGATGCCGGTCAGGAAGCGCGGCTTCAAACCGCGCTGGATGTGACCCGTGCCCTCGAAGGGCATTTAAGCTGCCTTGACGTTGCGATGGTGCCGATGGTGGCGGCCGATATCAACGGCGGCATGGGGCAGGTGATCCTGCTGGAGGATGAGCGCAAGCGCGAGCAGGAAAATCGCGCCACGCTCGAAGCCCGGCTCAATCGCGAGGATGTGTCCTGGGACTGGACCGACGTGATCGGCGGCATGGCCGAGGCGATCCTCGACGCTTCCTCGCTCGCCGACCTCATCGTGCTCAACCGCCAGCTGGACGAGAGCAGCTTTCTCGACATGCGCGACATCACCAGCCGCGTCATCATGAAATCCCGCACGCCGGTGCTGGCGGTGCCGGAAACCCAGCGGAGCGTGAGCACCCAGCGCGCGCTCATCGCCTGGGACGGCAGTGAGTCCTGCGCGGCGACGATGCGCGCCAGCGTCCCCCTGCTCAAGCTGGCGAGCGAAGTGCGCATCTTCACCGCCATCGAGAAAGCCGGCGGGCTCAGCCCCTCGGCGGCGGCGCAATATCTCTCCCGCCACGGCATCCGCGCGGAAATCGATCTGGTCGAGCGCGGGTCACGCAATGCCGATGACCTCATCGCCGAAGCCGCCGCGACCGCGCGGGCCGACTATGTGCTGATGGGCGCCTATGGCCGGGGACGCCTGCGCGAGACCTTCGGCGGCGTCACCAAGCGCCTGCTCGGCAATGCGAAGCTGCCGCTTCTGCTGGGACACTGAATATTTTAGCGGCGGGAAGGAGGAATTCACCCCTTCCCGCCGCCTTATCGATTATCCGGTCAGATATTAGCCTTCAGGGCTTGTCGGCGTATAACAGGCGGCCTTCGCCCAGCCGGGCAAGCAGCATGTCGATCTGCTGGTCGTCCACCGCGAAGCATCCCTCGCTGCGGCCAAGCTTGCCGCGATCGCGGATCATCGCCGGGCTGACATACCAGGCGCCGTGAATGACGATCGCGCGAGGCTCGGCATTATAGTTGCCGGGGTCGAGGCCCAGCAGCCTGCGCGAGCGGCCATGCTTGCCGACATAGGCCGAGCCGGTGACATAGGCGCCCGCCGAAGACGCCAGAGAGCCGGGCCTGTTGGAGAAACGTTCCACCCAGCCGCTATGATCGGGATCGGACCCGCGCCCATGCGCGACGAGCATGCTTTCCACATGACCGCCTTCCAGATCGACCAGATGCAGGCGCGGCGCGCGCGAGGGAAGCGAGAAATCGACCAGCCCGATGCGGTCGCGCATACTCACCTGTCCACCATGCCGTTCCATCGCCGCCTTGGCACGGGACAATAATAATTCGGTATTGCCTGTCAGCTTCGTTGCCGCGCGAGCCGCAACCGTTGGGATCAGACCGGCAGCCACAGCACCGATCAGCAGGGATCGTCTCGATATTATTTCCGCCATAAACCGAGATATAGGCGATCAGGGTTAAAATTCACCCCTTGCACGCCAAAAGGTTCCGCAGCTTGCCTCAAAAGAGAGGCGGCTGGCATATTTTTTCGGCAGGATTTCTGGCGCGCTGTCTATCCGGACGAATCACTTAAAGAATTGTCCTTAGAGTATATTCTTTTCGCCAGCTGTCATAATGTCCGGCATCGGCGGGATGAAAATGGCTCGCGGCACTGATCTGGGCGCTGATTTTCCTGACTGAACGACGATCGAACCAGAATCGGCACTCAATTGCTCCGAAAAAGGAAGATGCCGCCGCATCAGTTGTGGATGCGTCGCCAGTCCCAGATGCGAGCGAAAAGATTTTCCTCGTTCCCAGCGACGAGGCAAAGCAGAATTTCTCTCACCTTTTCGGTTCGCATCATGCTAACGGCGCGATCATGCTGACGATCAACGATATCACCGTGCGCCTGGGCGGGCGCGTCATTCTCGACCGGGCGGGCGCGGCGCTGCCGCCCCGGTCGCGCGTCGGCCTCATCGGCCGCAATGGCGCGGGCAAATCGACGCTGATGAAAACGATCATCGGCCAGATCGATCCGGACGGCGGCAGCGTGGACATGCCGCGCGACACGCGCATCGGCTATATTGCGCAGGAAGCGCCGAGCGGCGACGCGACACCGTTCGAAACCGTGCTCGCCGCCGACACCGAACGCGCCGCCCTGCTCGCCGAGAGCGAAACCACCACCGACGCCCACCGGCTGGGGGATATTCACGACCGGCTGATTGCAATCGACGCCTATAGCGCCCCTGCCCGCGCCGGGCGCATCTTGACCGGCCTCGGCTTCGACGAGGAGATGCAGCAGCGCCCGCTCGACAGCTATTCGGGCGGCTGGAAGATGCGCGTGGCGCTGGGCGCGCTGCTCTTTTCCGCGCCGGACCTGCTGCTGCTCGACGAGCCATCGAACCATCTCGACCTCGAAGCCTCGCTGTGGCTAGAGAATTTCCTGAAGGATTATCGCGCGACGATCCTCATCATCAGCCATGAGCGCGACCTGCTGAACAATGTCGTGGACCACATCCTGCATCTGGAACAGGGCAAGGTCACGCTCTACCCCGGCGGCTATGACGCGTTCGAGCGCCAGCGCGCCGAGCGCCTCGCCCAGTTGCAGGCGGCGCGGGAGAAGCAGGCGGCGGAACGCGCCAAGCTTCAGGATTATGTCGCCCGCAACAGCGCCCGCGCCAGCACCGCCAAGCAGGCGCAATCGCGCGCCAAGGCGCTCGCTCGGATGCAGCCCATCGTCGCGGCGATCGAAGACCCGACGCTCAGCTTCTCCTTCCCCGATCCCGAGGCGCTGCGCCCGCCGCTCATCACGCTCGATCTCGCGGCGGTCGGCTATGACGACAAGCCGATCCTCCAGCGCCTCAATCTGCGCATCGACCCCGATGATCGCATCGCGCTGCTCGGCAAGAACGGCAATGGCAAGACGACGCTCGCCCGCCTGCTCGCCGCGCAACTGCCGCCGATGGAAGGCGCGATGAACGCCAGCGGCAAGATGAATGTCGGCTATTTCACCCAATATCAGGTGGAGGAGCTGGACGTGGACGACACCCCGCTCGACCATATGACGCGGGAGATGAAGGGCGCGACGCCGGGCGCGGTGCGCGCTCAACTGGGGCGCTTCGGCTTTTCCGGCGACCGCGCGACGCAGAAGGTCGGCACGCTCTCGGGCGGCGAGCGGGCGCGGCTGGCGCTGGCGCTCATCACCCGCAACGCGCCGCATCTGCTGATCCTCGACGAGCCGACCAACCACCTCGACGTGGACAGCCGGGAGGCGCTGGTGCAGGCGCTGAACAGCTATTCGGGCGCCGTGGTGATCGTCAGCCATGATCGCCACATGATCGAACTGGCCGCCGACCGGCTGGTGCTGGTCGATGGCGGACAGGCGAAGGAATTTGCCGGATCGCTGGAGGATTATACCGACTTCGTGCTGGGCCGGGGCGCCTCCGCGCCGCAATCGGACGGCGCGAAGAAGAACGATCGCAAGGCCGACCGCCGCGCCAATGCCGAAGCGCGGGAACGCTACAAAACGCTTCAGGCCGATGTGAAGAAAAGCGAGAAGCTGCTCGCCGATCTCACCGCGCAGCGCTCCGACATCGACCGCGCGCTGTTCGATCCGACAGCGGCAGGGCCGAAGGAAAAAGGCAAGACGATGACCGAGCTGATGGTCCGCCGCGCCGAGGTCGAGCAGAAGATCGAGGCAACGGAACTGCTCTGGGTCGAAGCGAGCGAGGCGCTGGACGGGTTGGAAACGAGCTGATCGCTCCTTCTATCGTCACGCCAGCGCGGCATGACCTGGCACGCTAGCCTGTGCCGCGATGACGCAAGGACGCCTCAGCGCACAGCCATAATGCTCTGCGCCACGGCTTCCGCCACCTTGATGCCGTCGATCGCCGCCGAGAGGATGCCCCCCGCATAGCCCGCGCCCTCGCCCGCCGGGAACAGGCGTTCGACATTGAGGCTCTGGAAATCCTTGCCGCGCGTGATGCGCACCGGCGAGGAAGTGCGCGTCTCCACGCCCGTCATCACCACATCGGGATGGTCGTAATTCGCGATCTGCCGCCCGAACACGGGCAATGCCTCGCGCATCGCCTCCACAGCAAAGGCAGGGAGGCAGTGCGACAGATCGGTCATCGTCACGCCCGGTTTGTAGGACGGGATTACCTCGCCCAGCTGGGTGGAGGGCCGCCCTGCGAGGAAATCCTCCACCCTCTGCCCCGGCGCATTATAATTGGACCCGCCCGCGACATAGGCCAGCGATTCCCAATGCCGCTGGAGATCGATGCCCGCCAGCGGCCCGCCGGGATAATCCTTCTCCGGCTCTATGGCGACGACAAGACCGCTATTGGCGTTGAATTCGGCGCGGCTATATTGGCTCATGCCGTTGGTGACGACGCGCCCTTCTTCCGATGTCGCGGCGACCACGCGCCCGCCCGGACACATGCAGAAACTATAGACCGTCCGCCCATTGCCGCAATGATGCGCGAGGCTATAGGCCGCCGTGCCGAGCAGCGGATGGCGCGCGCATTTGCCATAGCGCGCCTCGTCGATCCAGCTTTGCGGATGCTCGATGCGCACGCCGATGGAAAAGGGCTTGGCTTCCAGATGGACGCCGCGCCGGTGCAGCATCTCGAAGGTCGAGCGCGCCGAATGACCAACCGCCATCACCACATGGTCGGCTTCCAGAAAGTTGCCGTCATGAAGGTGCAGCCCGCGCAGTCCGAAACGCCCGTCGGGCAGGCGCTCCATCTCCAGATCGTCCACCCGCGTCTGCCAGCGATATTCGCCGCCCAGTTCCTCGATCGTGCGGCGCATCGCCTCGACCATGGAGACAAGCCGGAAAGTGCCGATATGCGGATGCGCCTCATAGAGAATGTCGGCAGGCGCGCCAGCTTTCACGAATTCGTCGAGCACCTTGCGGCCGAGGAAACGCGGATCCTTCACCCGGCAATAGAGCTTTCCGTCGGAAAAAGTGCCCGCCCCGCCCTCGCCGAACTGGACGTTGGATTCCGGGTTCAGCTCGCCGCGGCGCCACAGGCCCCAGGTGTCCCTGGTCCGCTCCCGCACGATCTTGCCGCGATCGAGGATGATCGGGCGAAACCCCATTTGCGCGAGCAGCAATCCCGCGAACAGGCCGCACGGCCCCGCGCCGATCACCACCGGACGCAGGCCGGACCACCCCTCGGGCGCATGGACCGGGAAATGATAGTCGGTGTCAGGCCTGGCGCGCACTTCATGGTCGGCGGCGAAGCGTTGCAGCACCTCGTCCTCGCCCTCAATATCCACATCGACCGTGTAGATGAGCAGGATCGCGCTCTTCCTGCGCGCATCATTGCCCCGGCGCACCATCTCATAACCGCGCAGCGCCTCGGCGACGATGCCGAGCCGCTGGCAGATGGCGGCAGGCAGATCCTCCGGCCGATGGTCGAGGGGCAGTTTCAATCCGGTGATACGCAGCATGATCCGCCCTTACCGCCAAGCGCCGCGCCTGCCAACCGCCAACTCCCGCCAAGGCCTCCAATCAAGGCGCGGCGCCTTTGCCCGCACTTTCTTGCCCAACATTCTATTTTTGAAAGGATATCCGCCAGCGGGCGAGTTTATCGGGACAGAGCGATAAGATCCGCCAACATTTGCGGGCTGCGTCCTTCATAGGGAAGGCCCAGGGCCTGGGAAAACAGCAGCTCACCGCCGAAAGCCATCGACACCATTTGCGCCGAGCATCTGTCGAATTTGTCGGGCCGGTCGAACGTCTCGCCAATCCAGCGAATGGACGTCCGGCCGCGATCCCTCCGCCGCCGGGCCGCCAAAGGAATGAATTTGGGATCACGCGCGGCGGCAAGCACCAGAATATGCATGGCGCGCATCAGTTCGGCGGCTTCCAGATTGGGATCGACCACCCCGCCCGGATCGGAAGGCGTAATGGCCAGCTGCCGACGTACGACATGCACAATATCGGGATCGCTCAGGAACTTGCCATATAGCGCCGCGTTGCCGCCCTGTATCAAATCCATATGGGTGCGGAAATGATGCGCAACCGCCGAGGTGGACACACCGAGACCAGCCGCAACGGCACGATGCGTAACAGCGGATAATCCCTTCTTGCGCATCAATTGCCCCGCCATGGCCGCGATAGCGGCGGCAGAGCCCTTCAATTCGAAATCGATCGTTTCTTCACCGAAAAACGCAATCTGCAAATCTTCGAAAAGAACACCGATATCCGGCGAAGTATCGGACAACAGCCCGTCGCATAGCCTGCGCAAACCGATATCCCGCAAAAGACGGTAATCCGTCGAATCGCCAAGAACAATCGTATACATTTGTTCTTCAACCGATACAGCTGCCAGTATGCGCGCTAAAAACTCCGCCTTTTCATGTCGTCCTTGCAACAAACGCCACCAGAAACTCTTGCGATCGTTTATCCAGGATGTAGCCGCAGGACGAATGGATGCATTGACCCCCGCCTCCAGGAGCATTTCTTCCCAAAAAATCCCCGAAACATGGTGATTGGCCGCAATCTCATCGAGATAAGCGGCTACTATCGTCGCGAGCATCGGACCATCGAATTGCGGCAAGCCGGCCAATCTGGCCAGCCACTTATCTTCAAAGGCAGAATATTGCTCCCGCTCTCTCTTGGTCAGAATATCGATCAGCTGTTCTTTTTTTCCAATTCTATAATTGATCTCGCCCAAGGTCCAACCGCTGGCAGCCGCAACGGACCGGAAGCTGAGGTCGCGCAATCCCCCGCGGGCGACAAGCTCTCGCCCGGCTTTTTGCAGCGCGCCCCAGCCGCCTTCATCGTCACCGTTAAGCATTTCTGCCTGCATGCAGCCTTTATCCTAGCGTTTCAAACCCCTCGCCGGTTCATCTTCGAATGGCCCTTCGCTCCTGTCAGAAATGGCAGGAATTTTAGTCGGGTGCAGCCCGATTTGAGCACCCTCATGACCTTCTCCGGAGAAAACGCCTGCCGCTTAGCAGCATTTGTCGATTTGTGAAAATTCCATCGCCTTTTTCTGCATCTCGAAAGGAAATTCTAAAGGCGCTTGCGGCTTGGTCACGCCGCTTATCATGCCGCCCATGCATAAGGATAAATGGAGGCGATTATCGGCCATGGCGTGCGATCCGCTCAGCCGAGCGACGGTCCGGCGGTTTTCCTCCGACTTCACCCGTCCGACCGGCCAGACAGTTTTCGCCGGTCGGACGATGTCGCTGCGATCAGAACCCTATGCGCAGGCCGATATGTCCGCCATGGCCCTCACCGCCACCGAACTCGCCGGTGTAAGCGGCCTGCATCCTGATGGCGGGCGTCAGATCGATGGCGAGGCCTGCATTTGCGGTCAGCACCGTGTCCTTGCGAGCCGCGCCGCGAACGGTGAGGCTGCCGCCCATGCCGGTAAAGCCGGCGGTCGCCAGCGGCGTCGCGCCGCCAGGCTGATGCCGCATGCCAAGCTGCGCCCAGGGCTGGACGGCGCCAAACGCTCCGCGCAGCGCCAGCGCCCCGTCTACAAAGGTAGCATGCGTCACCTTACCATCAACATCGAGCGCAAAAGCCGCGCTGCCGCTTTCCGTGGTCGCGCCGCGGCGCGTCGAAACATGGGTGACTCCCACGCCCGGACGCAGCGTCCAGCGTTCACCCATAGCCATGTCATAGCTCGCGGACACGTCGAGACTCAGGCTGTCGAGATCATAGCGCGAGAATGACGTGCCATTGGGCACCGCTCGCTGCGTCTTCGCATTGGCCCAGTTATAGGCGGCAGACGCCATCACCTGCACCTCGCCAGATCGCGCCTGAACCGCGATGCCGGCAACCATGCCGTCGGCATCGGTCCGCGCTTTGAGACCCGAAACGGTCTCACGCGCATCGAGATAGCCGACGAACAGGCTGAGCGAGGCCTGCCGGTCGCCATAGCCGATACCACCCAGCGCACCATAGCTGCGCGCCTTGGCATGAGAGACGCCGGACCCGCCCTTGAACGTGCGCCGGTCACCCAGCCCATGGGCAAAGGTGAACAGCGCGGCATCCTCGCCGCCGCCATGGATATCCGCGCCGCGCGCCGCCCGTGCGATGCTAAGGCCGTTCTCCACGCCCATTTGCGAGGCAGAGGCATAGGCTTCGCCAGTGACCTGACCAAAAGCAGCCGCATTCGCAGTGCCGTCGCCGTTGATAAGCGTCGGGACGGCAGCGAGGAGCGCGCTGCTCGCTTCGCCCGAGATCAACAGGTCATTCACATAATCGACACTCGCCTGCGTCTGCCCGCTCGCCCCCGGAGCGGTCACAAAGGTGCCGAGGAGCTGGAGCCGGTCCGTGACCAGATCGCCATTGCTGTCGAAATAGCGCAGGACGCCGACGACGCCGGGATGGTTGGCGTCCTCCAGGAAAGTGCCGTTGATCGCGCCGTCATTGACGATGACGAGATCACGCGTGGTGCCGGGCGTAAGCGTTCCGGCGAGCTGCACGATCGCACCTTCCGCGATGTTGAGCGAGCCGTTGTTGATGATGATCTGGTCCGCCTGCGTTCCTTCGAATTCGAAGATCGTCGTCGTACCGCTCGCCATGGACATATCGCCATTGACCGTCATCGTCGCCACTGACGCGCCTGGCGAGAGCGTGCCGCCCGAAGCGACAGCCACATCTCCATTCACCGTCCCCGCGCTGCCGAAGGTAGCCCCCGATCCCACAGCGATGCTGGCAGTGATGACCGAGCCATAGTCGCCGATCAATCGCCCGTCATTCACCGTGATCGCCTCGAATATCGCGCTGCCGCCGATCTTGCCGAGGCCGCCATTGACGTCCAGCTCGTCGATCTGCTGGAAAGCCGAGAGATCGAGCACAGGCACCTGCCCGCCGCTCACCGTCGCGCCGGGCAGGACGAGCGAGAGCCTGTCGATACCGGTCGCGTCGCCGGTCAGGTTGAATTGCTCGATCTGACGAAAGCCCGAGAGGTCGAGCACGCCCGAAGAAGGCAGCGCCAGTTGCACGCTGTCGATGCCCGCGCCGCCATCGACCTGCCCGCCGACCGACCAGTTGCCAACCAGCAGCAGTTCGTCGGCACCGCTGCCGAACAGGATATCCTGCTCGACCGCGCCGCTGTTGGTGAAGCTGTTGCCGCCGTCGCCGAAGTTTACAGAGCCGTTGATGCTGCCGCTGTTCGCAAGGCTGTTCGCCCCGTCGCCCAGCATCACATTACCCGTGATGACACCGGAATTGGCGATGGCGTTATGACCGTTGCCCGCGACGAGATTCCCGGTGATCGACCCCTGATTGTCAATAGTGTTGTCGCCGCCCTGCAAATCGACGACGCCGGTGATGGACGCCCCCTGCGCGACGGTGACTGCATTGGCCGTTGTCTCGCTGCCGAGCAACGCGACATTGCCCGCGCCGACATCGACATTACTGCCCGCCTCCAGCGTCAGCGCCACGGCATCGGCGATCACCTGCTGATCATTGGCAACGACGATGCCCGATCCGACGATCTTCTCGATCTCGAAATTGATGAACTTCGCCCGCAGCACCGGATCGATCGCGCCGCTATAAAGCGCGCCGCTAATGTCGAAGATCAATGTATCCACGCCCTGCCCGCCATCGGCAAGGCCGTCATAGCTGCCGAGCAGGCTCTGGATGAAACTGTCATTCCCTTCGCGCAGGAACACATTGCCGGTAATCGAACCATAATTCTCGATCACATCGTCATTGGCGCCCAGATCGATGGAGCCGACGATAACCCCGGTCGAGCGGTTTACGACATGGTCGATGGAACCTGTATATATTTCACCATTGTCCAGATCGGGCTCATCGCCCAAGGTATGGATCGCCCCGGCGAGATAGCGGTCGGGCAGGTAGACTTCGTCGAAGATGATGTTGGGATTGACGGAATAGTCGGAACCGGCGCCCCCCTCTATGCGGCCTGCGTTGATGATATTGACGACCTTGCCCGACGCCGCCACTGCGACGGTCGAGGCGGCGTTGCTGGCCGCACCCTGATCGAGATAGCCGCTCGACGTCACCACTCCGATATTGCCGCTGGCGGAGATGACGCCGCCCAGCCTGTTCTCGATTGTCACGCTCGAAGCGCCGGTCACATCGGTGGCATCGACATGCAGGGCCGCGATCGGATTGAAGAGGATGCTTCCAGCCGGAAGGAAGGTCGCGACTGCCGCAGGCGTTACGGTGGCACCGCCCGTCGCGGCGATGGTGCCGCTGTTGATCACCTTGACGCTGGCGGAACCGATCAGCGGCGCCATGCCGGGGCCGGGATAGTCATCACCGGCCTCCACCTCGATGCCAAGCCCGCTTCCCCCTCGCTCGCTGCTGATTATCGATCCGCTGTTGACGAACTCCACCACATGATCGCCATCGGTTTCGTTGAACAGTTCGAAGGCGCCGCTGCCACCGAAGATGACCTCTCCGAAATTATCCGGTCTGATCGTCGTGGGACCACGCGTGATATCGCCACTGTTGCTGATCGAAATATAGGCCGTCTCGCTGTCGAGCGCGACATTGCCCTGGATCGTGCCGCTGTTGACGAGTGAAAGACTGGCGGCGGCTGCTTCCGCAGCGCCGGGCACCGCATTATCGTCATCACTGAGAAGGCCGTGCTCGACATAGAGCGCAATGCCGCCTTCCCGGCCGGAAGCGGCGATCCGCCCGCGATTCTCGACGGTCGCTATGTTGGCGTTCAACACCGCCAGAAAGCCGTGATCGATAACGCCGGTCGCGCTATTGAGGATGGTGGCGCTCTGCGCATTATATTCATCGCGCGCATCCTGACCGACGACGAGATCGAGTTCCCCGACATTGATCGAAAGGCCGCGCGAGAAATGGTTGGCGGTTTCGATGCCCGCGATAGTGCCGCTATTCTCGAAGCTGAAAGCGCCAGCCGCAAGCCGGGCGTCAAGACCGCCGACGATGTCGCCGCTATTTTCGATGCGGGCATCGCGCGTGCCGGTCGTGTTCAATGCGGAGCGAATGCGGACGGCCGCATCAACGCCATTGTCAAACTCTGCCTCGATACCCCGGATGCGCGCGCCATTGTCCGCCATCACGATGGTTCCGCTGTTACGGAACAGGAAGTCGCTGTCGGGCGCCGAGTAGATCACGCTGCCCGTGCTATGGGTCTTGAGATTGATCGCGGCCATATTGACGAAGCTCATGGTCGCCAGACGGATATCGCCATTGACGATGCCGTTATTGGTGAAGCTGGCAAGGGCGCTCCCGAAGGTCTGCGTATAGAAGCTGCCCTGCTGGCCCAGAGGAATCTGTTGCCGGCGGAAGGTTGCGATCTGCGGCTGGTAATAGCTGATGGCCATGGGCACGACATCGACACCGGAGGGATAGACCCCCGCAATATCGACGAGATCGATCTGTGCCTGATTCACGACGTTGCCGTTGCCCGCAAGATTGATCGTGGTGCCGCTGCCGGTCAGGGTCAGCGTCTTGTCCGACCCGCGTATTTCATAGCCCTCAATCTCGAAATCGGCGGGCTTGGCGAATTGGCCAAGCGCAACCGACCGGGTCTGGTCATAGCTCTTGGCATAAATATCGAGACCGGCACCTGCGAAAAGACTGCCCATGATGCCGTCATCGGCGCCCCGCTGAAGGAAATAGGCGGAGCTGAAACCGGTCGTGCCGAGTTGCAGATTGCCATTGAGAATGCCGCCATCCGAGATGTAGGAGACCAGCGGCCCTGCGAAGATGTTGGGCGATGGCTGGTCATCGAAGACGATATTACCGTTGATCGTGCCAGCATTGGCGATGAGGAAACCCAGAGAAGGCGCGCCGATGATCGCCGTGCCCCCATTGCCGTCAATGACCCCGCTGGCAGCATTGCTCACGCTGAGCAGGAAGGAACCGCCCTGTCCGATGGCGGGCGCGCCCGTGATCGTCCCGCTGTTGGTGACGACCGTCGAGGTTCCCACTGTGCCGGCAATGGCACCGGCCGAACCGCTATTATCGATAAAGCAAACCGGGCCTTCACTGCCATCCGCGCAGAGCCGCGCGACTGCGGGCTGCGTCACGCTCAGCGCAAGCAGGCTCGCTCCAACAGCCAGACCCACACGGACGCCAGCTACTGGCGAACCCATCATCTTTTTCACGGCAAATCTCCCCCCCAATTGCCCATGTGGCAAAGGAGAGCGGGGTAAATGGTATCAGCGCCGCCCACATCCCCCATCTGGGTGACGAGAGAAATTTGCGAAGCTTAACAATCGCCTGCCTCGCTTCTCCCCGCCTTACCGCCCAGCCGGGTGAGAAGGGAAATCAACTCCCCTTGACGAGAAGTGGATGTCTTGGCGAGGGCGCGCTTGAGCTGCGTCCGGACCGTTTCGTTCGACACCTTGAGCTGCAACGCCATATCCTTCACGGAATTGCCCTGACCTATCCCCCGTGCCACGCGCGCCTCCGCCGGTGTAAGGTCGAACAGCGCGGAGATGATGTCGGCGTCCGGCAGCATGTGGTTGTCGGGCCGACCCAGCAGGGCAAATATCCGTACTTTGCTGAACAAATCGCGCGCCTGGCGCCGGGCGGGCAAGAGGTGCAGGACCGCGCAGCCAAATTGCTCCCTGTCTCGCACCGCGACGGAGGCGCTTGCGCCATCATTCCATCGCATATGGGCGAGCGCCGCTTCCAGATGCTTGTCGGCCGTCATGTCAACGACCCGCAGGCGACTTGCCCCATCGAGCAATATGTCATCGAATGCGGCCGCGAACTGTTCACTCGCGCCGAGCACGCGCCCATCGGCATCCAACAATGCGATCGCGGTTTGGGTGACATTGAAGGCTTCGACCAGGCTTTCGGTTTGCGCGGCCTGTATACGGCTGCCCAGCAGGACCGCGCGAGCCAGATGCGGTCGCAACCCATCGAGGAAGGCCACCGCCTCCCACGCCGCCGCATGGCTGGGGAAACCTTCGACGGCGACCATCAGTACATCGTCCTCGACGCCCTGAACGACCGTCGCCGCGCCCGCGTCCGCGCCATGCGGCGTCAGGAAATCCCTATACATCGGCAGGGAATGGATTTCCTCGACGCTGTGCAGATCCCGATCGGTCAGGAACCCGGGGTGCGAAGCCCGCGCAAGACGCCTGCTTACTCGCGTATTATCGCGATTATAGCCCAACCGCGCAAATTCGGCTGTCAATTCCGCTATCGAAGGCGAGGATAGTAGCTGGATTCCCGAAGAGTTGCCGCGAATGAGATTGGCTCCCTTCGCGCCTACCCGCGCCCCGATCCGTTCCAGAACCTCTGACCATTGTGCGGGCAATGCGCCCGCTTCATAGATGGCAGCGATCAGCCCTTCATCGTGCATGCTATCCGTTCCTTCTCCACCCTATCGGATGGGAAGGAACGGCATCGCTGTCAAGCGATGGGACACGGCAGGCATCTGTCCTGCCCGTTGCTCAACCACAGGACCGGCGGGCGGGCGATGCCCACCCCGCGCATCTCACAACCCGTCGAGTCCCTTGCTGACCAGCACATTCACCGCGACGCGACGGTTCTGCGCCTTGCCTTCGGTCGTTTCGTTGCTCGCCAGAGGGTCTGCTTCCGCCATCCCCGTGGGTGTCAGCATGCGAT
>CAYLKZ010000058.1:0-12843 GCA_964384275.1 uncultured Sphingobium sp.
CCGGCCTTGGCGGTGATGGTGGTGCCCTCCAGCGGATCGAGCGCGATGTCGATGCGCGGGCCGGTGCCGATCGCATTGCCGACCTTCTCGCCGATATAGAGCATCGGCGCCTCGTCACGCTCTCCCTCGCCGATGACGACCGTGCCGTCCATATAAAGGTCGTTGAAGGCGAGGCGCATCGCCTCGACGGCGGCGGCGTCGGCGGCTTTCTCATCGCCGCGGCCGATGAGGCGGGAGGCGGCGATTGCCGCCGCCTCGGTGACGCGCACCATTTCCAGCACCAGAATACGGTCGAGAACCGAACTTGCCTGCACCACCATTTTCCCAGTCCTTCTATAGTCGCTCCGCCGCCCCGATCAGTTGAGGATCGGCATCACCATCGGTTCCCGGATCAGGCTGTCCGACCCGGCGAGGCGTTCTATCGTCTGCCGGATCGCGCTTTCGCTGCTATGATGGGTTACGACGACGAGGAGGACGGACCCGTCCTCGCGCGCGCCGCGCTGGATCACGCTCTCGATCGAGACGCCCGCGTCGCGCATCGCCGCTGCGATCTCGGCGAGGACGCCGGGGCGGTCCTGCACCATGAAGCGCAGATAGATGCGGGCATTGCGATCGCCGCTGTCGGCCTTGGGCTGCTTGTGCAGATGGGCGACCTGCATCGCGAACGGATCGCCATATTCGTCGCGCGCGATGTCGATGAGGTCCGCCACCACCGCCGAAGCGGTCGGGCCTTCGCCCGCGCCCGCGCCCTGGAAGAACAGGCTGCCGACGAAATTGCCCTCCGCCACCACGGCATTGAGCGGCCCGCCGACATGGGCGAGCGAGTGATCGGCTGGCACCAGCATCGGGCGCACCCGCTGGAACAGCCCCTCGGCGCTGTTTTCGGCCATGCCGACAAGGCGGATGCGATAGCCCAGACCCGCCGCCTCGCGAATATCATCGGCGGTGATGTCGCGAATCCCGTAAATGTCGACGCTGTCGAAATCGATCTGCGTGCCGAAAGCGAGGCTGGCCAGAATCGACAGCTTGTGCGCTGCGTCTATGCCGTCGATGTCGAAAGTCGGATCGGCTTCAGCGAAGCCGAGGCGCTGTGCGTCCTCCAGCACGGAGGTAAAGCTGCTGCCCTCCCGCTCCATGGTGGTGAGGATATAATTGCAGGTGCCATTCAATATGCCGTAAACCCGGCTGATCTCATTGGCGGCGGCGCCTTCGCGCAATCCCTTGATGACCGGGATGCCGCCCGCGACAGCCGCCTCATATTTAAGTGGAGTGCCGGACTTTTCCGCCAGCTGGGCAAGGTCCATGCCATGATGGGCGAGCATCGCCTTGTTTGCGGTGACGAGCGATTTTCCGGCGCTCAGCGCAACGCGGGCGAGCGAGAGGGCAGGGCCGTCCGCGCCGCCGATCAGTTCGACCACGACATCGACATCCTCGCGCCGGGCCAGCTCATTCATGTCATCGACCCAGGCGAAGCGGGAAATGTCGATGCCGCGATCCTTTATCCGGTCCCGCGCCGACACCGCGCTGACGGTGATGGTGCGCCCGGCGCGCCGGGTAATCAGCGCCTCGTTGGTTTCCAGCAGGCGTACAACTCCCGCGCCGACCGTGCCCAGACCGACGATGCCAATGCGCATCGGGCGATGATCATCCATTTCCATGTCCTGTCAGTTGCTTTGTTCGTTCACTGGCCGCCTTTTCCGATTGGATCGGCGGGCGGCCAGAACTCCGCTACAATGTGCGGTCGCACCTGCCAAGGCTTTCGATGACCAGCGCATAATCGCGGTTGGCCGCTTCCGCATCCCGCAGCGGCAAGGCGCGCAGGGATTCGGGCGGCAGCGCGGGCGGGAGGCCGCAGGCGAGGCGATACCAGAGAAGCGTATCGCGCGCGGGAGGAACCGCCGTCTCATCGACGATCTCGCCCAGCGAAACGCCCCAATGGGCAGGTTGTCCGGGACGTCGGATGATGGAGAGGGAAACCGGCGAGCCAGTGGCGGTCTTGAGGAAGATCTGCGTCTCGCCTTCGCCCGCTATGGTGCCTGCTATATGAAAGGCGTCGCCCACGCCGGTGATGGCGGGGGCCGAATCATTCCTGGCCAATTCGGCCGTTATCGCTCTGGTTCTGGTCTCCGCATCGGCGGTCCAGGGTTGCAAGGCGTGACGGGAAACCAGTTGCACCTGACCCGGATTGGCGCCGGGGCGGGCGAAAAGCAGGGCAGGCTGTTTCTTGCGCGGAAAATCCTTGCGGCCGGTATCCGGCGTTAAGAAACTTATTACCGGCGGAATCCCGCCTTCGCCCCGAATCAACGCTTCCACCTGCATCGTCGCCAGCAGATAAGGACGGGCGGCGCTTCCTCCCGCCGGGGCGGCGATATTAACCTTTTGCAGCTTCGCGATGCGTCCCTTGATGACGTACGGAGCCCCCGTAACCAGATCGGCGATATCGGCATAGGATAGTGCGCTCATTGCCGATGATTCGGCTTGCCGCGCCAATGCGATGGGGACGTCAAGGGGGATGATGATGGTTAAAAATCCTGCTGTTATCAATGCCTTAATCGGCAATATAGCGGATTGAATAGGGGGGCGGGGAAAATGCATGACTCTCTCTTTCTGCGTGTGTTATCCTTGTCACACGCAATCATTTTTCTATTTTCGCGCAGGCCGCTGATGCAATCAATGATAAAGCGTTTGCGTCCTCTGGTTTGCCGCGATAGGAAGATTGTAAATATAGATAAATCACAAAAGGGCCTTGGGGGTTCGCTGTCGTCAAGCTGTGCGCCAACAAGGCCCTTGCATTGGGTGTCGTCTTCATTTTTGTTAATTGCAGCTGAGTTAAGGAGTGTCGTTGCTGGATGGCCTACGCTGACCACTCGGAGACATCGAGCCGAACAGTCTCGATCGTCATCGTCGCCCTAATTCATGCTGTTCTCGGCTATGCATTCGTGACCGGTCTCGGCATGAAATATGTAAAAAAAGCTGCTGAACAGCTGAATGTCATTGATGTTAAGGAAGAGCCGCCGCCACCGGACGAGCCGCCGCCACCTCCGCCGCCTAAGCCGACGGATGTGCCGCCTCCGCCGGTCGTGGCTCCGCCTGCAATCGTGCAGACGCCTGCGCAGGCTCCGGCGATAACCACGGCTCCCGTGGCTCCGCCGCTTCCGGTGCTGCCGCCGACGCCGGCTCCGCCTCCACCTCCGCCCCCGGCACCGCCCAGGGCCGCGGAAAAGGCCAGCCCGCGCGGTAATCCGGCCAGCTGGGTTACCTCGGACGATTATCCGAGCCGCGCTCTGCGTGAAGAGCGTGAAGGCACGGTTGGTTTCCGTCTGGATATTGGCGGGGACGGCAGGGTCACGGGCTGCACCGTCACCTCGTCCAGCGGCCATGCGGATCTCGACAGCGAGGCTTGCCGCCTGCTCGAACGCCGTGCGCGCTTCAAGCCCGCCAAGGATGGCAGCGGCAATCCGATGACGGATAGCTACAGCAGCCGTTTCGTCTGGCGTATTCCGAAGTAATCCACGAAGGCGGCCTGTATGTGCTCCCACCATACAGGCAGGCACCAGGCCGCCTCTTGCATCGTAATTTTGTATTGAGAGGGAAGTGCTACCATGTTGATCTCTATCATTGCCGCCGCCGCGCCCGCTGCTGCGGAAGAAAATCCCTACGGCCTTGCCGCCGCGCTGCGTGAAGGCGGTCTCATTTCTCAGACCGTTTTCGGCATCCTCTGCATCATGTCCGTTTTCTCCTTCTACATCCTGTTCACCAAGCTGATCGAACAGCAGAAGATCATCAGCCAGGCGAAGAAGATCCGCCAGGGCTTCTGGCGCGCGCCTTCGCTCAAGGAAGCAGCGGCCAAGCTGGAGAAGAACACCGCCTACAAGCAGCTGGTCGACGACGGCATCGCCGCTCAGGAACAGCACAGCAAGCTGACCGATCCGGTCGAGGCGCATGACTGGATGCACGGCTCGCTGGCTCGCTCGGAAGCCGCGATCAACTCGAAGCTGGGCGGTGGCCTCGCTTTCCTCGCGACCGTCGGTGCGACCGCTCCGTTCATCGGTCTGTTCGGTACGGTTATCGGCATCTACCGCGCGCTCATCAAGATCGGCGCGTCGGGTCAGGCTTCGATCGATACCGTCGCCGGTCCGGTCGGTGAAGCTCTGATCATGACCGCTCTGGGTCTGGCCGTGGCCGTTCCCGCGGTGCTTGCCTATAACTGGCTGCAGCGCCGCAACAAGTCGATTGCCGAAGATCTGAACGGCTTCTCGGTCGACGTGCTGGGTTATCTGGTTTCCGGTGGTCAGGTCCGTCCGGCCGTTGCCGCTGCCTCGACCGCTGCTGCGCGTCCGGCTGCTGCTCCGGCTCCGAAGAAGGCCTGATCCTGCGGCATGGTGATGGCCGCGCCTGATGTGTGGTCATCACCTGCAGGGCATCTTGCCCGAAACCAATCAAAGTTAGGATACTGATCGATGGCAATGAGCGTTGGATCCGACGGCGGCGATGAAAAGCCGATGTCCGACATCAACACGACTCCGCTCGTCGACGTCATGCTGGTGCTTCTGATCATCTTCTTGATCGCGGTTCCGGTTGTGGTCCAGACGATCGAAGTCCAGCTTCCCAAGGTCGCTTTTGAGCCGACGACGACGAAGCCTGAAAATGTCTCCCTTTCGATTACCACCGACAAGGACGGCAGCTGCATGGTGTATTGGAATCTCACCCGCGTGAATTCCAGCGAACTGCTCGACAGGGCGGTTGCCAAGCTGAAGGCCGATATCGAAAAGGCGGGCGGCGTCGAGAGGATGACCCCCGAAGATTTGCCCGAAGTTCATATTCGTGGCGACATCAATACGCCTTATCGCTGCATTGGCGGTACGATTTACACCATGCAGATGGCTGGTTTCCCCAAGGTAGGCTTCATTTCGCAGCCTGATCCGGGCGACATCAAAGTCCAGCGTCTGTAAGCGTCTCGCAGGAGTTTAGACCATGGCCATGAGTGGTGGTACAGACGATGGCGAACCGATGATGGAAATGAACACGACGCCGTTGATCGACGTCATGCTCGTTCTGCTCATCATGTTCATCATCACCATTCCGATCCAGACCCATGCGGTCAAGATCGACCTCCCCAATAACGCCAACAATCCGCCGCTCGATGCGGTGGACCCGGTGAAGAACAAGGTTGCTATCGACGCAGCCGGCACCATCACCTGGAATGGCGCGCCGATCGACAAGCTCACCCTGCGGCAATATCTGCAGGCGGCGATGGCTTTGCCGGTTGAGCCGGAACTTCAGTTCCAGCCCGACAAGCAGACCCGTTACATCATCGTCGATGAAGTTTTGGCGATCATCAAACAGTCCAAGGTGACGAAGCTTGGCTTCATTGGCAATGACCAATACGCCAATTTCTGATCGGTAAAGACCGCTGATCTCATTCGGTGTGAACCGGATGGAAGAACTGGAGAGGGAGGCTTGGGCCTCCCTTTTTCTTTTAGGGTTCGTCCTCGGAGAGCCTCTCTGCCTGCACGCCGCCGCGATAGAATTTCTCTGAGAAGAGGGCCTCTATCCCCGCCTTTCTGTCTTGGGCTTCTTCGGGCTATCTCATCCCGCGGTGATGGCCTTTGTGTCTTCCACCAATTTTTATGCTTCGGGGGTATCTGAAACCAAATAATAAGAGTTATCATGATAGTAGTGGCAGCGGACAGGTTGAAGCATGTCATTTTTGGACACAGAGCCGGAACCAAAGGGCATTCCCCGCAAGGAGATCCGGTGCGCGATCGTCCTTGACGTGAAATTGCGCCGTGTGGGCGAGGGCTGGTTCAGCAGCCGGATCAGGAACCTCTCCGAAAGCGGTTTCTGTATAGACAGTTTCGTGACGCTTGATCCTGGTTCACCTGTATGGATCATGTTTCCTGGCTTCGAAGGGCGCCGTGCGGAAGTCGTCTGGGTGAAGGGGCATTTTGCGGGGTGCAGGTTCGAAAGCCCGCTCTATCCCGCAGTGCTCGACCATATATTGACAAAGCTCGCCTGAATGGGGCTGATCGCGCGGGTTTTATTATCGCCGGATCAAGGAAGTCCTGGCCAGAGACTGCGACTGGATTGTGAGCCCATCGATGAGTGGGAGAATATCATCGCGCGGTAACGGCGGATTCGTGATGCGATCTGCCCGCTTCTAACTTTATGATCTATCGACGCAAAGAAAACCCTCATCAGCGAACGGTCAGGAAATCACGCCCTCGTCATGGTGACCGATCAGCCGGGCATAGAGACCGCCCTCGGTCATCAACGCATCATGCGACCCTTGTTCGACAATCTGCCCCTTGTCCATCACGACGATGCGGTCGGCGGAGCGGATGGTCGACAGGCGATGGGCGATGACGATCGTTGTCCGTCCCTGCATCAGCCGGTCGAGCGCCTGTTGAACCAGTTGCTCCGATCGGGTATCGAGAGCAGAGGTTGCCTCATCCAACAGCAGGACCGGGGCATCGCGCAGAAGCGCGCGGGCTATCGCGATGCGCTGGCGCTGGCCACCCGAGAGGCGTGCGCCATTCTCTCCCAAAAAGCTGTCGAGGCCTTCTGGCAGATCACGCAGGAACTGTTCGGCATTGGCGGCGCGAGCGGCCTCCCAGATTTCCTCGTCGCTGGCGTCCCACCGGCCATAGCGCAGATTGTCCCGCGCCGATGCCGCGAAGATCACCATTTCCTGCGGCACCAGCGCCATCATCGCGCGGGTCTGCGCCGGATCGGCATCGATGAGGTTCGTGCCGTTGAGGCGGATCGTCCCGCCATGGGGATCGTAAAAGCGTAGCAGCAACTGAAAGACCGTGCTCTTACCCGCGCCGGACGGACCCACCAGCGCCAGTCGCTCGCCGGGCCGGATATCGAGGGTGAAATTGCGCAGCGCCGCCACATCGGGGCGACTGGGATAGCGGAATTCGACATGATCGAAGGAGATGCGTATCCCATTATCCGAAGCGATGATCGCTGTGGTTTCGGCCTTTGCCTGGATCGATGGCTCGGCGCGCAGAAGCTCTTCCAGCCTGCTGGCCGCACCGGCGCCGCGCAGCAGATCGCCCCAGCTTTCCGAAAGCGAGCCGAACGCCCCTGCCACCAATACGCCGGCCAGCACGAAAGCGGCGATCGAGCCGCCCGTCATGCGGCCTGCCGCCACGTCGATGGCGCCCATCCACATCACCAGAACCAGCGATCCGAAGATAAGGAAAAGGGCGGTCGCCGTCATCGTTGCCCGCATTGAAATGCGCCGGATTGCCGTTGCGAATCCCGCTGAAACGGTGGCGGAAAATCGCTCCGCTTCGCGCTTTTCCTGCCCGAAGGCCTGCACCACCCGCATCGCGCCGAGCACCTCGTCGATATTGCTGCCGATATCGGCGAGCCGATCCTGGCTCAGTCGAGAAAGCTTGCGCAGGCGGCGACCAAGCAGCAGCACCGGCACCAGCACCGCCGGTATGCCGAGCAGCAATATCGCGGTCAACTTGGGGGCTATGGTGAAGAGGTAGATGATGCCGCCCACCCCCGTCACCAGATTGCGTAGCGCGATGGAGACAGTGGAACCGACGATCTGGTCGATGATCGCCGTGTCGGCCGTCATCCGCGCTGCGATTTCCGAGGGACGGTTTTCCTCGAAATAGCTGGGTGACTGGCGCAGCAAATTGGTTTGCACAGCGACGCGCAAGTCGGAAACGACGCGCTCCCCCAGCCAGGACACGAAATAGAAACGCGCGGCGCTGGCGACGGCCAGAACAGCGACGAGCAGCAGCAGATATTGGAACCAGCGACCGATGTCGGCGGCCCCTCCCGCGCCGGAAAAGCCCCGGTCGATGATCAGCTTGAAACCGCCGGGAATGGCGAGCGTCGCACCCGATGCGACCAGCAGCGCCGTTCCCGCCAGCGCGATCCGCCCCGGATAGCGGGCGGCCAGCGCCCAGATGCTTTTCAGACTGGAAAGCGGCACTTTCGCCGGGGCGGGACTGGGAGCAGAAGGAGCCATCGCAAGCGCTTAGCAGGGGAGCGGCATGGCCTCAATCGGATTGCTGGTGAAAATGCGCAACACCTTTGCCGTTATAAGCAAGGACAGGCGAAAGGAGTTTTTCGCAGTGCAGCAAAATATGGTACACTGCTGCTAATCCTCGGTGTGAAACCGAGTCGGGGGCAAGGATAAAAGCCGATGTTGTATAATGCCTATGAGCTTCATCGCAGCTGGCTGGCGGGAGCCAGCGCTCTGGCGACGATGGGGGCGGAACTGCTGACCAATCCGATCAATCCGCTCGCCTATTTCGGCGGCGGGCCTATCCTTGCCTCGGCGCTGGAAGTGTTCGCCCACGCCGCCGCTCCGCGCGGAAAGCCCGAGTTCGGGTTGCCGACCACGACCATCAACGGCCAGGAAGTGGCTGTGACGGAGGAGATCGAGGCGCGCAAGACCTTCGGCCAACTACGACATTTCGTGCGCGAGGGCGCGCCCAAGGATCAGCCCAAGCTGCTGATCGTCGCGCCGATGTCCGGCCATTTCGCGACCCTGTTGCGCGGCACTGTCGAGCGCATGCTGCCGGGCCATGATGTGTGGATCACCGATTGGCGCGACGCGCGCAACGTGCCCCTCAATGACGGCGGGTTCGATCTCGACGATTATATCGATTATATCATCGAGTGGCTCGCCCATATCGGACCCGGCGCCCATATGCTGGCCGTGTGCCAGCCTTCGGTGCCGTCCTATGCGGCGGCCTGCATCATGTCGGAGCGCGACGATCCCAATCGTCCGCGCTCTCTCACGATGATGGGCGGGCCGATCGACACCCGCGAAGCGCCGACCGTCGTGAACCAGCTCGCGACGGAACGCCCGATCAACTGGTTCGAGCAGAATGTCATCACCACCGTGCCTTTCCCCTATCCGGGCGCGGGGCGGCGGGTCTATCCCGGCTTCATGCAGCTTGCGGGCTTCATGTCGATGAATCTCGGCAATCACATGGTCAGCCATTGGGAGATGTTCAAGCATCTGATCGAGGGCGACGGCGAGAGCGCCGAGGCGACCAAGGATTTCTATGACGAATATCGCTCCGTCTGCGATATGACCGCCGAATTCTACCTCCAGACGGTGCGCGAGGTGTTCCAGCGCCACAGTCTGCCGCAGGGGGAGCTGATGCATCGCGGCAAGGCCGTCGATCCAAAGGCGCTGAAGGATATCGCGCTGCTCGCCGTCGAGGGCGAAAGGGATGATATTTCCGGCCTTGGGCAGACGAAGGCCGCGCTCACCATCGCCTCGAAACTGCCGGAAAAATACAAGAAATATTATATGGCGGAAAGCGTCGGCCATTACGGCATTTTCAACGGAAACCGCTGGCGGACCGTGATCGCCCCGGTTATGGAACAGTGGATCGCCGAGCATAATGGCTGACCGGGCTTTTGCCCGTCAGGCTTGAGGCGGATTTCCGTTCCTTTCCGGGCAGGGTCGATGACGCGTCTTATCTCGGTTGAAGTCGAGCGCTGGCCGGTGGCCGGTTCCTTCACGATCAGTCGGGGGACGAAGCGCTTTGTCGATGTCGTTGTCTGCACCGTCGGGCGCGGACGCTGGCAGGGGCGGGGCGAGGCCACCGCCATCTACTATCATGGCGAGACGGCGGAAGGATGTGCCGCCGATATCGTCCGTTTCTGCGAAAGCCTTGGAAACGAGCCGTTGACGCGAGAGACGGTTCATCGCGCCATGCCGCGCGGCGCGGCGCGCAATGCACTCGATTGCGCTCTCTGGGATCTGGAGGCAAAATGCAAGGGCGCGCCGGTCTGGCAATTGGAGGGACTGGCGGAACCCTTGCCGCTGGTGACGGCCTTCACCATCAGCGTCGCCGCTCCCGTTCAGATGGAAGAGGATGCGCGCAAGGCTGTCGCGCGCGGCTTCACGCTGCTCAAATGCAAGCTGACCGGCGAGGGGGACGAGGCGCGGATTGCGGCTGTGCGCGAAGGCGCGCCGGATGCGCGGCTGATCGTCGATGCCAATGAGAGCTGGGCGGAGGAAGACCTTGTGGCGCGCACCGCACAACTGGCCGCGCTAGGCGTCGAGATGATCGAGCAGCCCATCCGCCATGGCGAAGAGACGCGGCTTGCCGGGCTTTCCCCTTGCCTGCCTTTCTGCGCGGACGAAAGCTGTCAGGATAGCGCCGACCTGCCGCGTCTCGGCGATTTCCCCGCCATCAATATAAAGCTCGACAAAGCGGGCGGCCTTACTGAAGCGCTAAAGGTTGCCGATCTGGCGGAGGCTGCGGGCAAGCGTCTGATGCTCGGCTGCATGCTCTCTACCTCGCTCGGCATCGCGCCAGCCTTCCTGCTCGCCGGGCGGGCGCAGTGGGTGGACCTGGACGGCGCGCTCCTGCTGGAACGGGACCGGGAAGGGGGGCTGCAAATGGCCGATGGAATGCTGCACCCCGGCAACCTCTGGGGTCTGCCGGGGTGATCTGATCCTTCAGCCTTGCTCTGTCCGTTGATAGGGAAAGACCATCGTGCCATCGGGCGCGGCGGTGAAGGTGGTCTGGGTGGGATAAGCGAATTCCAGCCCTTCCTCGGCAAAACGCCGCAATATCGCCATGCCGACCCGGTGGCGCAGGTTCAGCGCGTTGAGGGCGTCATGGTCGTTGACGAAGAAGAACAGTTCATAGTCGAGACTGCTGGGGCCGAAACCCTTGAAACCGGCGCGCTGGAATTCCGCGCCGCAGCTTTCGATCGCTTCCTGCAATATCTGGGGAACGCGCTCCGCCTTGTCGGGTGGCGTCTGATAGATGAGGCTGATCGGCATCGCGTAGCGGCGCTTTTCGATATCGCGAAAATTGGTGATTTCCTTCTGCAACAAATTGGCATTGGAAACGATTTTCGCCTCGCCATCGACCGAGCGCAATCGTGTGCTCTTGAGGCCGATATGCTCTACGGTCGCTGTGCTTTGGTCATAGTGGATAGTGTCGCCCTGCCGGAACGGACGATCGAAGATGATCGACAGCGCCGCGAACAGATCGGAGAAGATGCCCTGCGCGGCAAGGCCGATGGCGATGCCGCCGATGCCGAGACCGGCGACCAGACCGGTGACGTTGACGCCGAGATTATCGAGCAGCATGATCGCCGCGATCGCGAACAGCCCGAAGGTGACGAGGACGCGAATGAGGCCCATTGCATTGGCAAGCGCCTCGCTGCGATCATTTTCCTGTGAAGCGCGGCGCTCGATCAGGCCAAGGATGAACTCCCGCGCCCAGAGCGCGCCCTGCCAGACGGTAGCCACGGTGAAGAGGAAGGCGACGGTTCTGAACAGGATAGCCGGCGGATCAGCATAGCCCACCACCAGCCGAGCAGATACCATCACCATGAAGAAATGGGTGGTGCGCGCAGCGGTGCGGCCGATCAGGGTAGTGAAATCTATCGTCCCGGCACCCCGCTTGCGCAAACGCGAAATGATGCGTTTGGCGAGGGCCAACAGCAGGTAAATGGCGCAGCCGACCGCCACGGCGATTGCGATCTGCACGATATTCGTGCCGAACCAGCGCAGGGAGCTATCGACAACGCCTTCCAATTCATGGGGCTGAATGGGCAGTGTGTCCGTGATGGGCGGATTCTGGCTGGTTGCCTGATTGGTGGGCATTTCGGTTCCGGACCTCATCGTCAAGCATGAATGGCGCGGTCGGGCGCCACCCGTTTACACTATTAACGGCCCCGACCGTTTCCTGAAACGGCAAGCGCGACCAGACTGATAGCGGCGGCGGCGGACATGTAGAGGCCCGCTGTCCCGACACCATAGAGGCTGACCAGCGATTGCGCGACTATGGGGGCGAGCGCCCCACCCAATATGCCGCCGAGGTTGAACGCGAAGGACACGCCTGAATAGCGCAGCCGGGTCGGGAAGAGCGAGGGCAGCCATGCGCCGAGCGGCCCATAGACGAACCCCATGATGAAGAGGCCCGTCGCCAGCGCGATATAGATGGGCAGATATTCGCCGGTTCCCAGCAGGGAACCGAAGAGCGCCCCCATCGGCACCGTCGCGAGACATCCTGCCACCAGCACCAGCCGGGGCGTACGCTTGTCCGACCACCAGCCTGCCAGAATGATGCCCGCCGCCATGAAAAGTATCGCCCCAAGTTGCAGCAGCAGGAAACCTTCCCGCTCCATGCCGAGATTGACCGTGCCATAACCCAGCGCGAACGCCGTGGTGATGTAAAAGATCGCGTAGCAGGCGATAGTCGCGAAGGTTCCGGCGACGGCGGGCGTGAAATGGTCGCGCAGAACTTCAACGAGCGGCATGCGGGAGGTTTCCTCCTGCGCGATCATCTCGGAAAATTCGCTCGTCTCGGTGAGCTTGAGCCTGATCCAGAGGCCGAGGATGACGAGAACCGCGCTCGCCAGGAAGGGCAGGCGCCAGCCCCAACTCATGAACTCCTGCTCGGTGAGGGCCTCGCCCAATATCAGGAAGAGGCCATTGGCGAGGAGGAAGCCGACCGGCGCGCCCAATTGCGGGAACATGCCGAAGCGCGCGCGCCAGCCCGGCGGAGCGTTCTCCACCGCCAGCAGCGCGGCTCCACCCCATTCGCCGCCAAGGCCGAACCCCTGCCCGAAACGCATCAGGCACAGCAGCAGCGGCGCCCACCAGCCGATCGTCTCATAGGTCGGCAGAAAGGTGATGGCGAGCGTCGATGCGCCCATCAGCATCAGTGAGGCCACCAGCGTCGACTTGCGGCCGATGCGGTCGCCATAATGGCCGAAGATCGCGGCACCCAGCGGGCGCGCGAAAAAGGCAACGGCAAAGCTCGCATAGGCGGCGATCAACTGCACCGAAGGGGAGGAGGCCGGGAAGAAAAGCGGGCCGAACACCAG
>CAYLKZ010000058.1:12943-19729 GCA_964384275.1 uncultured Sphingobium sp.
TCGGTCTTGAGGCTGGTGCCGATCAACTGGCCGGGGCCCGCGCGCAGCCAATCGAGAAACTCCGGCCAGCGGCACTGCGCGATCTTCTGGGTGAAGAGCGCGCCCATGCTCGCGCGAACCGCCTCGACGGAAAAGGGATCGACGCAATCGTCCACCAGAATCAGCCCGCCCGCGCCCACTGCGTCGCCGGTGCGCAAGATGGTGCCGAGATTGCCGGGATCGCGCAGCGATTGCGCGACCAGCCAGATGTCGGAGGCGGAGCGGTCCAGCCCGGACAGCGGCGTCAGCCGGTCAGGATAAACGCCCACCAGCGTCTGGGGGTTATCCTTGCCCGATATCTTGGAGAGAATGTCGGCGCTCGTGCCGATCACCTCTCCGCCCGCGGCATCGACGGCGTCGATCAGGTCCACCGCCAGCGGATGAAGCTGGGCATCGGTCGCGTGGAACAGGATTTCGGGCAAAAAACCCGCCTCCCGCGCTTCGGTCAGGATGCGCAGCCCTTCGGCAAGGAACTGCTGTTCCCGCTTGCGATGCTTTTTCTCGCGCAGCGAACGGACCCTCTTGACGAGGGGGTTGGAAAAGCCGGTGATCTCGCGTCGCACGCCTGTTTTCTTCCGACTGCTTCAGTCTTCGCCGAACTTTTCCTCGACCAGCGCGACAAGCCGGGAAAGCGCTTCCTCATGCCCGTCGCCGCTGGCCGCGATGGTGATATGATCCCCCATCGCCGCGCCCAGCATCATCAGGCCCATGATCGACGTGCCCGTCACCTCCGTCCCGTCCTTGGAAACGGTGACATGGGCGGAAAAGCCGCTCGCAAGGGTAACGAATTTCGCGCTCGCCCGCGCATGGAGGCCACGGCGGTTGCTGATCAGGACTTGCTGGCTGGCTTCGCTCATCGGCTACTCCCCAATAGTTCGGAGGCGATGCTGATATATTTTTGCCCCGCATCGCGCGCGGCCGACACAGCCTCGACGATGTTCATAGATTTGCGCGCGCTTTCCAGACGGATGAGCATCGGCAGGTTGACCCCCGCGATCACCTCTATCTCTCCCGCCTTCAGCAGCGAAATGGCGAGATTGGACGGGGTGCCGCCGAAAAGGTCGGTCAGCAGGATAACCCCAGCGCCATCATCGACCCGCGCGACGGCGGCTGCGATATCGGCGCGGCGCAGCTCCATATCATCCTCGGGACCGATGCAGATCGTTTCGATCGCCTTTTGCGGCCCGACGACATGTTCCATGGCAACCCGAAACTCGGTGGCGAGCTGCCCATGAGTGACCAAGACCAGACCTATCATTATGAGTTTACGCCCCGATTTTCCTGCGATTGCCCACCGCTGCCTTTTTCCAGGCTGTTATGCGGCGTCGATTCCATGTTGCGGTGCAAGACCGTGGGCGAAAAACCTGCCTGACGCAAGTATCTGGCGACACGTTCGGCAACATGGACCGAACGATGCCGACCGCCCGTACAGCCGAAAGCGATGGTGACATAGGATTTCCCCTGCGCCTGATAGCGGGGAAGGAGGGTGGAAAGCAGCGTCTCTATCTGCGAGAGCGAGCTTTCATAGGCCGGGTCCTCGGCGATATAGGCGGCGACATCGGCCTCTTGTCCCGTTTTGGGGCGCAGCGCGGCATCCCAATGCGGGTTACGCAAATAGCGCATGTCGAAGACGAGGTCCGCATTGCGCGGCATGCCTCGCGAATAACCGAACGACAACACCGTCAGCACTGTCTGGCCGTCGAGGTCGGCGGCATAGCGTTCCCGGATCGTGCGTTGCAGATCGTTGCTGGTCATCGCGGTGGTGTCGATCACCTGCTCGGCCCAGCGGCGCAGGGGCTCTGTCAGCTCCCGCTCCCGCGCTATGCCGTCGACCGCCGGGCGGTCCTGCGCCAGCGGGTGACGCCTGCGGGTTTCATCATAGCGCCGTTCGAGTTCCGCGCCGGAACAGTCGAGATAGAGCGTCTCTATATCCCAGTTTTCACGGGCCTTCAGTTGCTTGATGCGCTGCACGATCGCCGCCGCGTTGAAGCCGCGCGTACGTGTATCGATACCGATGGCGAGCGGACGCCCTTCCTCATCCGATCCGCCGGGGGAGGAAAGGGGGGTATCCATCAGCCTGTCGAGCAAAGTGATAGGCAGATTGTCTACCACTTCCCAGCCCAGATCCTCCAACGTCTTGAGCGCCGTCGTCTTGCCGCCGCCCGACATGCCGGACACGAGCAGGATGGATTTCGGCTTCTTCGCTTTCATGACTCATTCTCTTCCGCGGTAATATTAGCCGCGCTGGCAAGGGTTCTCAAAGCATATTCCAGCTTGATGGGAGCGCTGGCCTCCAGTCCGTTCAGCCGGATAAGCGGAATGTCGCATCCATCCAGGGTAAGGAAGACAGGGGCAAGCGGCAGACGTTCGACGGGCGGATCGTGATCGGAGCGGACCAGCGCCACGGCGAGCGCGATCGGCACAGCGCTGCAATATTCCTGCGCGACGATGCCCAATCCGCGAATCTCCATCCGCCCCGCTATGGTTGCAGGCGGGCTGGCGATGAGGCGGCCGCTCGCTTCGTCTCTCTGCCAGATGGTATAATCATCGCTCACCAGCACCGCGCCACGATCGATAAGGCGCAGTGCGAGATCTGATTTTCCGGCGCCGCTCGGCCCCATCAGCAAGATGGCCTGACCCTCTATCGCGACGCAACTGGCATGAAGAGGATTGGAAGGAACCGGGTTGGAGCTGTCCGTCAGCGGTTGCCCGCTCATTCCGATCCGATTCCCGGGTCGCCAAGATGGGCGAGCGGCAGATAGACCTCGAACCGGGCGCCGCGCAGCGCATCCTCGCGATCGCCGATGGTGATCCGGCCCTGATGCCCTTCGACGATGCTGCGGGCAATGGCGAGGCCCAGGCCGCTATGCTTGCCGAAGCCATCGCCTTCGGGGCGAACGGAATGGAAGCGGCGGAACACCGTCTCGCGCTCGTTGAGCGGAACGCCGGGGCCTTCATCCTCGACGCTGACCAGCACCTCGTCATTAGCGACGGTCGCGGTGATCTGCACCAGCCCGCCAGTGGGGGAAAAGGAAATCGCATTGTCGAGCAGATTGTCGATGACGAGCGCGAGGCGCGCTTCCTCGCCCATGACGACCGCGACGTCCTTGCGCGGGCGGGCGAAGGCGAGGCGCACGCCATTATCGATGCCGCGCGCCTCCCGCGCTTCGATCATGCCCTCGATCATCTGGCCGAGGTCCGCCGGTTCGAAGCGGGTGCGGGAAAGCTGGGCGTCGATGCGCGAAGCCTCGGCGATATCGGTGACGAGCCGGTCGAGGCGGCGCACATCGTCCTGCGCGATGGAGAGGAGCTGGCTGCGCAGATCCTTCTGCTCGACGCTCGCCAAGCCATCGAGGGCGGAACGCAGGGAGGCAATGGGGTTCTTCAGTTCATGGCTCACATCGGCGGCGAAGGCGTCCGTTGCGTCGATGCGGTGGCGCAGCGCTTCGGTCATGTCCGATACCGAGCGGGCCAGCGCGCCGATCTCATCGCGCCTGTCGGGCAGGCGCGGCACCGTCACCTGACGCGCGCGGCCCAGACGCACCCGCGCCGCCGCCCGCGCCAGCTTGCGCAGCGGCAACACGATGGTGCGCGCCAGAAAGAGCGATAGCCCGATGGTGGCGGCAAGGGCGAGCGCCAGCACGATTCCGAGGCGCATGCGTTCGGCGCGCACGTCACGGGTGATGTCGCGGGCATTGGTAATGCCCAAAATCGCATCGCCATCGGCAAGGCGGATGGCGGTGGTGATCATCGGCGTCCGGTCCGGGGCGAAACGGGCGCTGGCATAGGCCCGCCCGCTGCCGGTCGCGGTCTTGATCTCCTGCCAGGCAGGGGCGATGTCGCGTGCCGGTTCCTCGAAGGCGGGCAGCGGGTCGGCGCCCACGATCGCATCGATCGTCTGGTCGAGGAAGCGGGCGACATGGCGCTTCAGCGGCTCCTCCGCAGGGTCGATCAACGTATAGGTGGCGCCGCCATCGGTGGCGCTGTCATATTGCAGCTTGCCGCTGGCGTCATAAAGCCGGATGCGTTCATCGCCGCTTCGGGCGATTTCCCGCATCACCTCCTCATTGCGGGCGTCGGGAATGAAGGTCAGCAGGTCGCGCACCATCTCCATGCGCCGGGCGGACTGGAAGAGGCGCTCGTCGATGACGCGGGCGCGATAGCTGTCGATATAGAAGAAGCCGCCGGCGAGCAGCGCCAGCGCGATGAAATTCACGGCGAGGATGCGCCATGTCAGGCTGAAATGCCCATACCAGATTTTAGAAGGCACCGACTATTCCTCCGAAAATCTGTAACCGGCGCCATAGAGCGTGTCGATTGCGTTGAATTCGGCGTCGACCTCGCGAAATTTGCGGCGCAGGCGCTTGATATGGCTGTCGATCGTGCGGTCATCGACATAGACGTCATCCTGATAGGCGGCATCCATCAGCTGGTTGCGGTTCTTCACCACGCCGGGGCGATGGGCCAGCGCCTCCAATATCAGGAATTCGGTGACGGTCAGCGTTACATTCCTGCCGTTCCATTTGACGATGTGGCGGGCGGGGTCCATCTCCAGCCGCCCGCGTTCCAGAATTTCAGGCGCGGCTTCGTCGTCGGACGCCTGTTCGGTCCGATTGAGTTCGGTGCGTCGGAGAATCGCCTTGATCCGGGCGATCAGCAGGCGCTGGGAAAAGGGCTTGGCGATATAATCGTCCGCGCCCATCGCCAGCCCGAGCGCTTCGTCCAGTTCGTCCGTCTTGGAGGTGAGGAAGATGAAGGGCATCGCCGTCTTCTTGCGCAGGCGGCGGAGCAGTTCGATGCCGTCGAGGCGCGGCATCTTTATATCGCATACCGTGATATCGGCGGGATTGTCGGACAGCGCCTTCAACGCGGCCTCCGGGTCGGAATAGAGCCGCGTCATAAATCCTTCCGCCTGCAACGCGATCGACAGCGAGGCGAGGATGTTGCGATCATCATCGATCAGGGCGACTGTGGTTGCGGCGCTTTCGGTCATGAAGAAGCCGATTTTTCCTGCGATTACTGTTTCTGCTTCAAGAGCGGACCTATCCCAAACTGTGCCATACCGCAACGCTCGGCGCACAGATGGGGCTATTCGGCGACTTACGCATTTGACGGCGGTGCGCCTTGCGCCTATGCCGACCTTCAGGTGGCGGTTTCGTCGTGGGTGTTCCCGCGCGCCCTGGGCATATGTGCCTGGACGCATGGTTCCCCTCCTGTCCATGGCCGGGCAGGGAGCGGATGTCGCCGGTCAGCCGCCCTTTTTCGGGGCATATCGCTAGTTTCTAAGGAGAGCGCGCGTGCAGGCGTATTCCTCATTTTCCCTGGCCGACCAGGGTATTGTTACCGAAGCCAAACAGCACTGGAATCTGGGCACCGCCCAACTCGTCGAAGCCGCCGTCCGCAATGGCGAAGGCGCGCTCGCCAAGGATGGTCCGTTCGTCGTCGCCACGGGCAAGCATACCGGCCGCTCCGCCACCGACAAGTTCATCGTCCGCGATGCCGAGACCGAGAACACCGTCTGGTGGGGCAACACCAATAAGGGTATGACGCCGGAGCATTTCGCTGCGCTGAAGGCCGATTTCCTCGCCGCGTTGAAGGATAAGGAAGAGCTTTACGTCGCCGACCTGTTCGGTGGGTCGCAGCCCGAATATCGCGTCAACGTTCGCGTCATCAACGAATTCGCCTGGCATAACCTCTTCGTTCGCACGCTGCTGGTCCGCCCGACCGCCGAGGATCTCCCCGGTTTCGCGCCCGAATATACGATCATCGACCTGCCGAGCTTCCGCGCCGATCCGGAGCGTCATGGCTGCCGCAGCGAAACCGTGATCGCGGTCAATTTCACCGAAAAGCTCGTGCTGATCGGCGGCACCGCTTATGCGGGCGAGATGAAGAAGTCGGTATTCGGCATCCTCAACTATCTGCTGCCGACCAAGGGCGTGATGCCGATGCACTGCTCGGCCAATATCGGCCCCAATGGTGACACCGCCGTCTTCTTCGGCCTGTCGGGCACCGGCAAGACCACGCTTTCGGCAGATGCCAGCCGCACCCTCATCGGTGATGACGAGCATGGCTGGTCGGATACCGCCGTCTTCAACTTCGAAGGCGGCTGCTATGCGAAGATGATCCGCCTTTCGGCCGAAGCCGAGCCGGAGATTTTCGCAACCACCAAGCGTTTCGGCACGATCCTCGAAAATGTCGTGATCAATCCGGATACGCGTGAAATCGACCTTGACGATGCCAGCCTGGCCGAAAACAGCCGCGGCTCTTACCCGATCGATTTCATCCCCAATGTGAGCAAGGACAATCTGGGGCCAGTGCCGCAGAATATCATCTTCCTCACCGCCGATGCCTATGGCGTGCTGCCGCCGATTGCTCGTCTGACGCCGGAACAGGCGATGTATCACTTCCTTTCGGGTTATACCGCGCGCGTCGCGGGCACCGAAATCGGTGTGACCGAGCCTTCGGCGACGTTCTCGACCTGCTTTGGCGCGCCCTTCATGCCCCGTCATCCCAGCATCTACGGTAATCTGCTCAAGGAGCGGATCAACAAGGGTGGTGTCACGTGCTGGCTGGTCAACACCGGCTGGACCGGCGGCAAATATGGCGTCGGCAACCGCATGCCGATCAAGGTGACGCGCGCGCTGCTCAATTCCGCGCTCGACGGCAGCCTCAACTCGGCCGAGTTCCGCACTGACGCCACCTTCGGCTTCGAAGTGCCGGTCGCGGTTCCGGGTGTCGACAGCCAGA
>CAYLKZ010000059.1:0-19652 GCA_964384275.1 uncultured Sphingobium sp.
ACGCTGCCGCGCGGTGCGGGTTGGGTGCAGATTTACGGCCTGTCGCTGCTGTGCGGCATTGGCTTCACGATGAGCCTGTTCATCGCCGCGCTCGCCTTTCCGGGCCAGCCCGCGCTGATCGAGGAGGCGAAGATCGGGATATTGGGCGGGTCGCTGCTCTCGGCGCTGGCCGGCTATGCGGTGCTGCGGTTCGCGCCCCGGCCGACGGTGCCCGACTAGTGCATTGCGCGCTTACTGCCGCGCTTCGCGCCAGGCCGTGGGGGACTGGCCCGTCCATTGGCGGAAGGCTCTGCGGAAGGCGGTGGCGTCGCTGAAATGCGTGGTGCGCGCGATTTCGGTGACGGAAAGGCGCGGGTCGGCGAGCAGGCGCAGCGCGATGTCGCGGCGGGCCTGCGTCCGCAATTCGACCAGCGACGTGCCTTCCGCCGCCAGCCGCCGCTTCAGCGTCGCCTCGCTAATGCTGAACGCGCGGGCGAGCCAGCCTGCCGTCACCGGAGCCTCCCCGCTCGCCAGCATCGCGGCGAACAGCCGCGATATCCGCGCGGAGAGCGGCGCATCCTTCGATTGGGGCGCCGCCAGGTCGAACGGGAAATTGCGTAGCAGGGGCTCCAACTCATGCGCGCTGCGGATCACCGGCCGGTCGAGATAATCGGCGGCGAAGCGCAGGCTGTTCTCCGCCGCGCCATGGGTGATCGGATGGGGCATCAGATAAAAGGTCGTCCGCTCGTCGAGCAACGCGGGATAGCGCATCGTCGCGGCGAGCAGGGGAATATCCTCGCCGATCAGCCAGCCGAACAAACGGTGATAGGTGGAAAGGCCGGTGAGGTCGGACAGATAGGCGCAGGCATTATGGATCGTCCGCACGGTCGCCATTTCGAGCCGCGCCACGTCGCCGTTCACCGAAAGGGCGAGCCGTCCCGCGCGGTCGCCGACCAGCGCGGAAAAGCGGTCGGTCCGTTCGATTGCGTCACGCAGCGAGCGGCAGGTGATGACGCAATGGCACAGCATGTCGATGCCCGCCTTGGTCAGTGGTTCCCGCCCCTCCTGCCGTGCCGCGCATTCGTCGAGCGCCCAGCTGCAATGGGCGTAGAGGCGGGCGAAATCCTCATGCGAGAGCGGGGGGGCGGGTTTGTCGGGGGAGAGCAGGCTCGCCGAGAGATGGGCGAGCCCGGCCTGCCGCAGCAGGGCTGGCTGGTTGCCGCCATAGGCCCCCACCAGCCGCAGCAGATCGCGCGCCACCGTCGCGGAGGCCCGGCCTGGCACCGGGCGGGAAAACTGCTTTGAATTGATCCTTTTTGTCATCAATTTTGATCTATTCCACCATTTCCCATATCGTGCCAATAGGGAAACAATGCGGGGATTAACATAGCTGAAAGAGGACAGGATGGGCGATAACGAAAGCCTGCTGGCGCGGATAGATCGGCTGGAATCGCTGGATGCGATCCGCCAACTGCCCGCTAAATATTCGCTGGCGCTGGACATGCGCGATTCCGATGCATGGGTGAACCTCTTTCCAGAGGATGTTCGCGTCGGTGGCGGAAAGCAGGGCCGCAAGGCGCTGCGCGACTGGTTCGACGAAACCCATTCGATGCAGTTCGACGGCACATCGCATCATATCGGCGGGCATATCATCGATTTCGACGATCCCGACCATGCGCAGGGCGTCGTCTATTCCAAGAATGAGCATGAGTGCGGTCCGGAATGGGTCATCATGCAAATGATGTATTTCGATCAGTATCAGCGCATCGAAGGGCGCTGGTATTTCCGCCGCCGCCTGCCGCTCTACTGGTATGCGACCGATCTGAACAAGCCGCCGGTCGGCGACCGCAAGATGCGCTGGCCGGGCGTGCCGCCCTATCATGGCAGCTTCCATGACCTGTTCCCGAGCTGGAAAACCTATTGGGATCGTCAGGGGCAGGCGCATGAAGGCCCGGTCGAGCCGGCCGCGCCGCTGGAAAAATTCATCGAGACGATGCGCCGCGGCGCTCCCTTGCCGCGTCCGCGCGTGCGCAGCTGATCCGGGGTGGAGGAGAAAAACGATGAGTGATATTTTTTCGCCGGTCCGCCTCGGCGCGCTGGAGCTTGCCAATCGCATCGTGATGGCGCCGATGACCCGCGACCGCGCCGGTCCGCAGGACGAGCCGACCGACATCATGGCCGATTATTACCGCCAGCGCGCCAGTGCCGGGCTCATCGTGACCGAGGGCACGCAGCCCTCCCCGGCGGGCAAGGGCTATTGGCGCACCCCCGGCATCCACAGTGAGGAGCAGGTCGCGGGCTGGCGCAAGGTGGCCGATGCCGTGCATGGCGAAGGCGGTCAGATCGTGATGCAGCTGATGCATGTCGGCCGCGCCAGCGTGCGCGCCAACAAGGCCGCCGATGCCGACACCATCGCGCCTTCGGCTATTCCCTGCCCCGATCCGATCGCCGGGCCTGATGGCGAATTGCAGGCCACGGAAATGCCGCGCGCGCTCGAAACCGATGAAATCGCCGGGGTGATCGCGGACTATGTGGCCGCTGCCCGCAATGCGCGGGAAGCCGGGATCGACGGGGTGGAGCTGCACTGCGCGAGCGGCTATCTGCCGATGCAGTTCCTGTCGTCCAACAGCAACCAGCGCACGGACCGCTATGGCGGGTCGGTCGAGAACCGCATCCGTTTCGTGGTGGAGACGCTCGACGCGCTCGCCCAGGCAATCGGGCCGGACCGGGTGGGTTTCCGCATCTGCCCCGGCGTCACCTTCAACGGCATGGCAGACGCCGATCCGGCGGAAACCTATGCCGCGCTGCTGCGGGCGGTCGATGGCATGGGGCTGGCCTATGTGCATCTCATCCATGTGCCCAATGAAGGCTTCGATTCGCTGGATCTCGTCCATGCCAACTGGAACGGGCCGGTGATCGAGAATTGCGCGCTGACGCTCGACAAGGCGAAGGCCGTGCTGGCGGAAGGCAGGGCGGATGCGGTGTCCTTCGGCTATGCGTACATCGCCAATCCCGATCTGGTCGAGCGCTTCCGCAAGGGCCTGCCGCTGGCGAAGGGCGACCGGACGACCTTCTATACCGGACATGGCGACGACCGTCGGGGCTATACCGATTATCCGGCCGCCGAGGCCTGACAGAATATAACAGGAGAAGAGAGATGCAGAAGCTTTTGGAAGGGCGCACCGCACTCGTAACCGGCGGCGGGCAGGGCGTGGGGCAAGGCATTGCCCGCGCGTTCGCCGCTGCTGGCGCGGATGTGGTCATCGCCCAGCGCCGTGGGGAAGAGGCAGAGCGCGAGGCCGCCTGGCTGCGCGACAATCATGGCGTGCGCGCCTTTGCCCAGGCAGTCGATGTGACGAAGGCCGATGAGGTCGATCGCATGGTCGCAACCGCCGTGGAGCAATTGGGCGGGCGGCTCGATATCCTCTGCAACAATGCTGGCGGCAGTTTTGCCAAAAGGCTGGAAAACCACACGGACGAGGACATGGCCGCCTCGTTCGATCTGAATTACTGGTCGGCGTTCCGTGCGATGCGGGCGGCTTTCCCCGTGATGAAGGCGCAGGGATATGGCCGCGTCATCAATATAGGGTCGCTGAACGGCGTCAACGCGCATATGTTCACCGTCGCTTATAATGCGAGCAAGGAGGCGGTGCGCGCGCTTACCCGGACGGCGGCGGTCGAATGGGGGCCGCATGGCATCACCTGCAACACCATATGCCCGTCGGCGGCCAGCCCGCAGGCGCAGGATTATTTCGCTGCCAACCCGGAAATGATGCAGGCGATCCTGCAACAGGTGCCGGTCGGCCGTTTCGGCGACGCGACGCGGGATATCGGCCCGGTCGCGGTGTTCCTCGCCAGCGAGGGCAGCGCCTATACGACTGGCAACACTTTCTTCGTCGATGGCGGCGGACATATCAACGGCGTCGCCTGGCGGCCCGAAGTCGAGGATTAAGTTCATGCAGAGACTGAAAGACAAGCGTGTTGTCGTAACCGGCGGCGCGCAGGGAATCGGTGCGTCTATCGCCCGGCGGCTGGCGGCCGAGGGCGCGCGCGTCGCGGTGCTCGATCTCGATGCGGAAGCAGCCGCCGCGGCGCTTCCCGCGCCGCATGTGGGCTTTGCCTGCGATGTCTCCGACACGGCCTCGGTCGATCGCGCTTTCGCCGAGGTTAAGGCGGCGCTGGGCGGTGTCGATGTGCTGGTCAACAATGCCGGGCGCGGCAGCGCGGCGGGTGACGGCATGGACAAATATTACGCCGCGCAGGCCGCGCGCGCCGAGCAGGTGGCGCGGGGCGAGACCCCTGACATCTTCGTGGACCAGACGATCCATTGCGAGGATGCGGGATGGGACGGCGTGATGAAGGTGACGCTCGACGGCGTGTTCAAATGCAGCCGCGCGGCGGTGCGGCTGATGGCGGAGCAAGGCACGGGCGGCTCCATCGTCAATATCGGTTCGACCGCCGGGGTGAAGGGCGATGGCCCCATTCCCTATTGCGCGGCCAAGGCAGCCGTGCTCGGCATGACGCGGGCAATGGCGCGGGAACTCGCCGATCGGGGCATCCGGGTGAATGCGGTCAACCCCGGCGCAACCGAGACGCCGATCTATGCACCCCTGCCCGCCGAACTCAAGGAGGCGATCGCGGCGGACAGCCTGATGAAGCGGCTCGCCCATCCCGACGAGATCGCGGGTGCGGTGGCCTTTCTCGCGGGGGATGATGGCAGCTTCGCGACCGGCAGCATCGTGACGGTCAACGGCGGAGCATGGTTCGACTGAAATAATACGCGATATATCTGTTTTCGCGATCTGATATGACCGATTGCGAAAAATAGATGCTCTTGAAAAACGTATTATTGGCAAGGGTCCTTGCCCGCACTATGACTGTCTCCCAGCGTGGAGGCGGGGCGGGCAAGGACCGATCGCCGATAAAAGGAGAGGAACGCGTGACTGATATTTCGCTCCACAGGCCCTATCCGGCCAGTGAGGTTCCGGCATGGGATTTTGAAACGGATGTAGCGGTGGTCGGCTTCGGTGCGGCTGGCGCTTGCGCCGCCATCGAGGCGGCCGATGCCGGTGCGCGGGTTATGCTGTTCGAGCGTGGATCGGGCAGCGGCGGCGCCTCGGCGCTCTCGGGCGGGGAAATCTATATCGGCGGCGGCACCGATGCCCAGCGCGCGGCGGGTTTCGAGGACAGCGTGGAGGCGCTGGCGGCCTATCTGAAGGCGGCTGGCGGCCCTTGCGCCGACGAAGCGAAATGCGATCTTTATGCGCGGGAATCGCTCAATCATTATGACTGGCTGAAGGCGCAGGGCATTCCCTATCGCGGCAATTATCTGCCCGGCAAGCATATCGAGCCGACCGACGATTCGACCCTGATCTGGTCGGGCAGCGAGGCTGCCGCGCCGTTTTGCGATCTCGCGACCCCGGCGCCGCGCGGCCATGTGATCCAGCATATGGGCTGGGGCGGCGGGCGGCCGCTGGTGGATCTGCTGGAAGCGCGGGCGCGGGCGCTCGGTGTCGAGGTCGTAACCGATGCGCGCGCGGTGGCGCTGGTGCGGGACGGCGAACGCATCGTCGGTCTCGTCGTGCGCATCAACAACCAGAATCGCTTTGTGAAGGCGGGCAAGGGCGTCATCCTGTGCACCGGCGGCTTCGTGATGAACGAGGCGATGCGCCGTCGCTATTGCCCGGAGACTTTCCGCGTCAACAGCCCGATCGGGGATCAGGACGACGGTTCGGGCATCGAAATGGGGGTCGGCGCGGGCGGCGACGCCATCCATATGGACCAGTTCTTCACGACCTGCCCCTGGACCATGCCGGAACCGCATGCCTATGGCGTGCTGGTCAATCAGGCGGGGCAGCGGTTCATCAACGAGGATTGCTATCATGGTCGGGTGAGCCGCTTCTCGGTCGATCAGCTGGGCGGGCGGGTGTTCCTGCTGCTCGACAACGCGCATTTCTCGCAGCCGCTGGAACTGGCGGGCATCGGCATCGCCGGGACGGGCGATACCTGGGAAGAGGTCGAGGCGGAGCTGGAGATGGCGCCCGGCACCCTGAGCACCACCATGGCCTTCTACAACAGCCATGCCCGCGAGGGGAATGATCCGCTGTTCGGCAAGCGTCCGCCGATCCTGACGCCGCTCGATCAGGGGCCGTTCATCGCGCTGGAGCTGCATTTCCAGAACAGCTATTTCAGCTTCTTCACGCTGGGCGGGCTCAAGACCTCGACCGACGGCGAGGTGCTGGACCGCAGCGGAGCGCCGGTGGCGGGCCTGTTCGCGGCCGGGCGCAGCACGTCGGGGCTTCCGGCCTGGGGGCATGGCTATAGCTCCGGCATGAGCCTTGCCGACTGCACCTTCTTCGGCCGTCGGGCGGGACGCAAAGCCGCGACCGCCTGAACGAAAAGCGGACTTAACGAAAGCGCGTGGGGATGTTTCCGTCCCCGCGCGCTTTTTGCCGTCTGCCGGTTCAGTTCAGCATCGATCCGCCATTGACGGCGATGCACTGGCCGTTGATCCATTCGCCATCGCGCGAAGCGAGGAGGGCCACCATCGCGGCGATGTCGCGCGGCTCGCCCAGCCGTGTCGAACGCATCGCCGACAGGCACTGCGCCTGAAAATCGGCGGGCATGGTCTCGCGCTTTTCCGGGGTGATGACGAGGCCGGGCATGATCGCATTGGCGCGGATGCCCTCCTTGCCGTAGCGGGAGGCGACATGGCGGACCAGCGCGTTGAGGCCGCTTTTCGCCATCGCATAGCAGGGGCGGGTATCTTCGCCTCCGATCGCCGCGGTGGAGGAGGTATAGACCATCGCGCCGCCGCCGCGCTGTTGCAGGCGCGGCAGGGCATGGCGGGTGAGCCGCAGCATGCCCTTCAGGTTCACGTCGAGCGTGCGTTCCAGCACCTCGTCGCTGACGTTGATCGCATCGCTGTCCTGAAAGATGATTTGCAGGTCCGCGAAATTGGCATGCACCGCGTCCAGCCCGCCATAAGTGGCGACGGCGAGGTCGACCATCGCGGCTATGGAGGCTTCGTCGGTCGCATCGAACGCGCAGCCGGTCGCCTGCCCGCCCGCAGTGACGATCTCCGCGATGAGGCTGTCGGTCAGCGCTTGCTCGGCGGCGGGCGAACCGGCCACCACGGCCGCGCCTTCCTGGGCAAGCCGCAAAGCGCTGGCCCGCCCGATGCCCGTCGCGGCGCCAGCGACGATCGCCACTTTCCCCGCCATGCGCCAGCCTTGTGCTTCCTCGCTCATATTTTCTGCTCTCCTTGATTTTTTCCTTGGCGCTTCTTCTTCGCACGAAAAACGGGTGACGGATATGCATAGGATGGGCGGCGGCGGCTTTTAATGACCCAATTGCGGATCTTTTGCCGATCCTTTTTCCTGCCTGAGCCTAGTCCATTCGCAGGATGCGCCGACCCAGCGCGCGTTGCATCTGAGGGGTGTAAGAAATTTCAGGAGAGACCCAGACCATGGATCAACAGCGCCCCCATCTTCGCTATGCCGTCATCGGCGCAGGCATGGCCGGCATCCTCGCCGCCATCCATCTCAAGGAGAAAGGCGAGGAATTCACCGTCTTTGAGAAGGCCGACCAGCTCGGCGGAACCTGGCGTGAAAATCGCTATCCGGGCCTGACCTGCGATGTGCCCGCCCATGCCTATACCTATAGCTTCGAGCCCAATGCCGAATGGGAAGCCTATTATGCGACCGGCGGCGAGATTAAGACCTATTTCGAGCATGTCGCGGACAAATATGGCATCCGTCCTTCGATCCGCTTCGGCTGCGAAGTCGTCTCGACCGTATGGGATGAGGGCAAGTCGCTCTGGCGTCTGGGCCTGTCGAACGGCGAAACGGTGGAGGCGGAGATCGTCATCGCCGCATCGGGCGTGCTGCATCACCCGCGCCTGCCCGATATCGAGGGGCGGGAGAGCTTCGCGGGCCGGTCCTTCCACAGCGCCCGCTGGGAAGATGATGCGCCGATCGACGGCGCGCGCGTCGGCGTGATCGGCAATGGCTCGACCGGCATCCAGATCATCACTGCCCTCAACGAGCGGACGTCGCATCTGGTGCATTTCCAGCGCTCGCCGCAGTGGGTCATGCCGGTCCCCTATTTCAAATATAGCGAGGAAGAGCGCGAAGCGTTCCGCAATGACCCGGCGCTGATCGACGAGATTCGCTATAACAAGGAATATTGGGATAATATCCACCGCTTCACCCGCGCCATCACCGATATCGACGGGCCGGATATCGCGGTTATCGAGAAGCTGTGCCTCGACAATCTGGAAAACAGCATCCGCGATCCCGAACTGCGCGAGAAGCTGCGGCCGGATTATCGCGCGGCCTGCAAGCGGCTCATCTATTCCTGGTGCTATTATGACGCGGTCCAGCATCCCAATGTGTCGGTGGAACGCGAGGGCATCGCCCGGATCGAACCCGAGGGCGTTCGCTTGAAGGATGGCCGCCTGATCGAACTCGACACCATCGTCTTTGCGACCGGCTTCCAGGCGGATCGCTTCATTCGCCCGACGGAGGTGTTGGGGCGCAATGGCGTGTCGCTCGACGATGTGTGGTCGGTGCGCCCGACCGCTTATTATGCCGTTACCGTCCCGTCCTTCCCCAACTTCTTCCTGCTTAACGGCCCGACCGGCCCGGTCGGCAATTTCTCGTTGATCGACATTGCCGAGCGTCAGTGGGATTATATCGAACAGCTGCTCGCCCCCGTGCGCGCTGGGGAAGCGCGGACGGTCGAGCCCATGGCGCAGGCCCATGCCGATTATGAGGAACGCCGCATCGCCGCCGCCAAGACCACGATCTTCGGGTCGGGCTGCCAGAGCTGGTATCTCGATGCGACGGGCGTGCCCGCCAGCTGGCCGTGGAGCTATGAAGCCTTTGCGGATGCGATGGCCAAGCCGGTGATGGAGGATTTCCAGTTTTCGGGCCGTGAAGTCGCTGCCTGATCGCGTCGCATGACAGAGGGACGGCGCCCCCTGTTTTCCGGGGTGCCGTCCCTCTCTTTTGTTTTCCCGTCGGATGGCAGGGATTATGCGCGCATCAGCCAATAGGGATGGCGGGAAGCCTATGCCTTCGGGCTTTACCCATTCGCTGCGAAATCGATGATATGAAAGGGCTCGCTCCCGTCCCAGTGCCGGGCGGCCTCGATCCCTGTGCGGATCAGCTCTGCCGTGGCCGCGCTTTCGATCAGCTCATAGCGGATGGCGGGGATGCTCTCCATCGCCAGATAGGCCACGCGGGTTCCCGGATTCTCAGCGCGAAACTCGACATGCAGGCCGGTGGCGACGGCGCGCTCCACCGCCGCGTCGAGATCGTCGGTCAGCCAGGCGAGATGATGCGCGCCGGTGAGCAGCCGTCCCTCCCCGTCGCGATAGGGCGAAGGCGCGTCATTGATCGGCTCGATCAGCTCGATCTGCACCTCCCCCTGATAGGCGAGGCCGACGTTAATGCGAACCACGGTCGGCGTACCGCGATAATCGCCCTCCATCGTCACGTTGCGGAAAACTGTCCAGGGACCGATGCCGGTCGCCGCCATCCAGCCGTTCATGGCCTCCTCCAGCGAAGGGACGACATAGCCGATCTGTGTTATGGGCTGACCTTTAAAGGGTGACATGGCAGGGAACTCCGGAAATATCTGATCGATGCGCCCTGATTTCTTCTATAAGAAGCCTCATATATCAAGGTCGGGCTTCACAAAGGTCGGGATGTCGGAAAAATCGGGGATTTTCGCAATCGGTTTTCGGGCGGAACAGGCTATAGCCAGACCGGCCCGGAGGCCCCCTTCGACAAGCTTCGGCTGCACTCGGTCGTACAGCCGAAGAGTCGAGGGATGGATATCGATCCCCACTTTGTCGGGATCAAACATCGCACCATCAAGTCTAGCGTGGATCAGACCGCGCACCATCCTCTTAACACAGGGAAGGATCATCAGGTGAACCCGTCTTTTTCGTCCAGTGACCCATTTGCCGCAGAACATGACGCGCTGCTGGCGACTTTGCGGCGCCATTTGCGCACGGCGGGATGGACGCAGGCCGATATCGCCCGGAAGCTGGGGGTCGGCACCGCGACGGTCAAAAGATGGTTGCACGGCAAGGGGCTGGGGTTGCGTACCCTGTCCCAGCTTTGCGCTCTCGCCAACGTCAGCCTCGCCGAACTGGCTGAGCAGAGCGCGGTGGCGGAGCGGCCGGACGACAAGCTGACTCTTGCGCAGGAAAAGGCGCTGACGGCCAGCCCGGAATTGTCGACGGTGTTCTTCATCATCGTCAACGGATGGCCGGTGTCCGAAGCGGAGGAAGGCTTCGGCATTCCCCCCGCCCAGATCGCCGGGCATGTCGAACGGCTGGAACGGCTGGCGCTGGTGGACCGGCTGCCGGGGGGGCGCCTGCGCGCGCGGCTCGACCCCGCCCATGTCTGGCAGCGGGAGCCGATGCGGCGGCATTTCGAGAAATATATGAAGCATCTCTTCTTCGAACTGGATTATGGCGATCCGACGACGGTTTTCGGCGCGGAAACGATGAAGCTCTCCCCTGTTGGCGTGGCCCGCGTCGCCGAGAGGATAGAGCGCTTTCGCGGCGAATTGCGGGAGATTGCGCAGGAGGATCGGCGCGCCAATTCCCTGCCGGGCCAATGGTATGCGATATTGGCCGTCGCCTGCCCGACCGTTCCGTTGCTGGGGATAAGAAGATAATATCCTCTCTTGACGTAATGATGTTTTCGTCACACGCTGCATTTCAACAGGGGATAAACCCCGATCATATAATAATGCAGTGCATAACTGCCTGATGAGGATGCATTCCGGAAAGGGGCCACGCGCGGCGAAGCTGCATCGCGCGGGTATTTCCAGCATGTATCGATGTGGGATAATGGCGGCAAACCGCCAAATGCCCGGTGGCATGCGTTCGGTGACGCATGGCGCATGGGCAGGGGACCGGGTTCCCGCAAGAGGTCCGGCCCGTTCGAGGGATGGCATCGCCCCATAAGGAGGAGGGGATTGCCATGCGTTCTTTTATTGCGGTTGTTCTTGCCAGCGTGTCGACATTTGCCTCGACGGCGGTTCTGGCTCAACCGGACGATCAGGGCTCCGCAGCTTCGGGCACGGGGCTGGCGGATATCGTCGTCACCGCGCAGCGGCGCGAGGAAAGCCTGCAAAAAGTGCCTGTCGCCGTCACCGCGATCGGGGCCGAACAACTCGACCAGATGCGCATCACCAATGTCCGCAATCTTGCCGGCATCGCGCCCAGCCTTCAGATCAACACGCAGGGCCTGCAATCCAACCCGACCATCATCATTCGCGGCATCGCATCCGGTTCGTCGAACAATGCGGTGGACCCGAAGGTCGGCATCTATCTGGATGGCGTCTATATAGGCCGCACGGTCGGCTCCATCTTCGATCTGTCCGACATCCAGCGGGTCGAGGTTCTGCGCGGGCCGCAGGGCACGCTCTTCGGCCGCAACGCGACCAGCGGCGCGATCAGCCTGACGACGGCGGCTCCCTCGGGGGAGTTGGGCGTGCGCGGTTCGCTTTCCTACGGCAATTATGATGCGATGCGCGGCAAGATCGCGGTCGATCTGCCTGCCTTTGGGCCGTTGTCGCTCAAAATTTCCTATATGCATGACGAAATCGAGGGCGATTACCGGAACCCGATCAGCGGGGTGCTCGATTTCAGTCAGGTCGTTCCTTCCTTCGGCAAGCAGCGGATCGTCAGCAAATTGGGCGGGCGCAATGTCGATGGCCTGGGCGTCGCCGCGCGGCTCGATCTGGGCGATCTGCTCGCAGATTATCGCTTCGATTATACCGACGCGCGATCGAGTGGCCGCGCGATACAGAGCCGGGGCATCCTGCCCGACAGCTCGGGCGCGCTGCTGTCCGGAATCGTCGCGATGCAGCCGCTGTTCGGCGGCATCTCCAACATCTCCAACGACAGGCTCTCCACGGTGGCGAACGCCTCGACCATCGAGCGAGTCGTGACTCAGGGGCACAGCCTGACCCTTGCCTATCCGGTCAGCGATGCGTTGACCTTGAAGAGCATCACCGCCTTCCGCAAGTTCCGGCAGGATCCCAATGTCTATGACCTAGCCTCCACCGGCGGCCTCAAATTCACCACCGCGCAATTGCAGGCGCTGCTGCTCGGCGATGTGGCGGGCATCATGAACCCGGCCAATGCGCCCGGCCCCAATGATTCCCTCTTCTCGTTGATGACCGCGCGCTCGACCCGGCAAAAGCAGTTCACGCAGGAATTCCAGGTCCAGCTGACATCGGATAAGATCGACCTGACCGCCGGGCTGTTCTATTTCCGCGAAAATTCGCCGGGGACCGACTATCTCGGCATCTTCCAGCCGATTGCCAACGGCGTGGTTATCGACATGAACAAGGTGGGCTATCTCGCCGGTCTGCCGGTCGGGCAGCTTTCGTTCGATCTCAATCAGGATGGCGTGGTTGACGCGCGGGACAGCAATCCCTCGCTGGCCAGCCTGTTCGGCGCGGGGCTCACCCGCACCCGGGCGATCAACAAATCCTATGCGGCCTATGGCCAGCTGACCTACCATCTCACCGATACGCTCGATATTATCGGCGGCCTTCGTTACACGAGCGACAAGCGGAAGACCGATATTTACGAGGTCGTCGGCAGCCAGGGCGGGCAACTGGGCGCTGGCCAATATAATGCCAACTACAAAAAGGCGACCTGGACCGCTATCGTCAACTGGCGGCCCACCGATCGGGTGATGGCTTATGGCAAGGTGTCCACCGGCTATGTCGCTGGCGGCATCCTCAGCGGCTATCGCTACAGGCCGGAAACTCTCACCTCCTATGAAGTGGGACTGAAGGCACAGGGGCTCGATAATCGCCTGCGCACCAATATCGCCCTGTTCTACAGCGACTATAAGGATCTTCAGACCCAGAACTTCATCAACGGCCGCCAGTTTTTCGACAATGCGGGCAAGGCGAGCATCAAGGGCGTCGAGGTCGAGGTCGATTTCATGCCGGTGCGCGGGCTGACGCTGAGCGGCAATCTCAGCCATACGGATTTCGATTATAAGAAGTTCATCCTGAATGGCGTCGATGTTGCCGATATCGCCCGTACGCCCTATGCTTCGAAATGGCAGGGCCGCGCGTCGATGCAATATGATTCGCCGGAACTGGCATCGGGCGGCTTTATTTCCGGTCGCCTCGATGGCCGCTACCGGAGCCGCTTGCCGCTGGTGTCGACCCCGATCTACGATATGTCCCGCACCCTGTCCCCTCTGGAAGATCATGCCTTCCAGAAAGGCTATTGGCTGGTCGATGGCCGGATCGGCTGGATGAATATTCCGTTGGGCGGAACCAAGGCGTCCCTGTCGGTATTCGGTCAGAATCTGTTGAACAAGGACTATGTTTCGTTTGGCGCCACGGTTCTGCAACTGGTGGCTACTTATGATCGTAAACGCACTTATGGCGTCGAGCTGGGCCTTTCTTTCTGACCGGCCGACATAGTGTTTGAGGCAATGCCCCCGTTGGCCGTTGGTGCCGCGGGGGTCCATAAGCAAAAAGGAGAGCGATGATGAAAGAGGAAATCGCCTCGCGCATCAGCAGCGAGGATTTCGCCTATTATAACGGAGCGGGCTCCAACTTCACCACCGAAAGCTCGGTGCTGATCAGTTCGTCTCCCTATCTCAACCATCCGCAGCTGCGCTCGTTGATCGCGCAGGAAATGCTGCGGCGCAACGGAGCGGAGCTTCCCAACACCGCCTATATACCCGATGTGGTCAAGATATTGATGGAGCTGGAGAATTGGCCGCGCATCTTCCAGCTGTTCGAGGAGGAAAAGGCCCGCCTGCCGGAGTTCAAGGCGTGGCTGGAAGGGCGCAAGGTGTCATTGTTCAAGACTGAGGAGCTTGCCGGCGCGAAGCCCGGTACGCTGCGCGCCGTGATCCATGATTTCGTCGTCAACAGCGGCTATAATATGGATCATTTCTTCCAGGGCATGGAGATCAAGACCGACTTCGACTTCTACATGAAGGAGCGGACCCATACCCATGACATTGAGCATATGATCACCGGCTTCGAAACCAACCATGCCGGAGAGGTCGCGTTGCTCGCCGCCAATATGCGGGCGCTCTATCAATATTTCGTACCGGAGCTGGCCTCCTTCTTCAATCGCGTCAGTTCCTATCTCCGCGCCAAGACGATGATGAAGAGCGGCCTGTTCTATCCGGAGTCGGTGAAGGTCGAGCTGGATGCCGAGGACATCGGCGCCGCGCAGGGGCGGAGCTGGAAGCATCCGCTCTTCATCATTCCCTATCGCGATTATCTCGACTGGCAGGTGAGCGATATTCGCGAGGAATTCGGCATCACCAATCCGCCCGAGCCGGGCGTCTGGGCCTGGACTAACGCGGTGAGCGAAGACCCGCGCCCCAGCCATGCCATGGCGGCGGAATAAGCGCTGATCCTTGCGTAAAGAGACCGGCCCCGGAGCATCCTCCGGGGCCGGTTTGTTTTTGGGGATGAGTAGGCCTAAGTCTGATCCGGCCAATGTCTTCATCTGGCTTATGCGTTTGCCCTTCTTTCCGTTCGGCAGGGCTGCTTCGTTTTTGGCTCAAAGGCGGGCTATGCGGCTCATACAGGAGGGTCGCGCTGGCTCAGTCACCGGGTGGCAAGATGGGGATAGGCGATCATTCCGGATCGGAAAGGGTGCTGCCTTGCCCGTGAGCGGGCTCGCATTCCCTTGATCGCTGAAACCGCGCTGTTCCCAGCGTTTCTTGCGCCATCCTGTTGGGCGAGCGGCCCGACCCCGCGCTATCTCGCTCCTCCCCAACAAAAAAAGGGCCAGCCCATCAAGGCCAGCCCTTCCTTTATCCTATGGCTGAATTATTCCGCCGCTTCCTGCGCTGCTTCCGCGTCATTGGCCGCGGCAGTCGGGACGAGATACTGGCCCGGACGCGCACCGGTATAGGCCTTGCCGTCGAAGGTCACGACGCCGTTCACCAGCGTCAGCCGCATCGGCGCGGGCGGGCGGGTGAAGCGCCACGTGGTGCCGCCATCGCCATCGGGCACATCGAAGCGCTTTTCCATGTTGCGATAGCCGATCTCGTTGAGATCGAACACCGCCACATCGGCGCGGCGCCCGACCTTCAGCTCGCCCGTGTCGTGCAGGCCGAAGAAATTGGCGAGCTTGCCCGTCTTCACATGAACCGCCTGCTCCAGCGACAGGCGGCCCTGCTTCACATATTGCGTGAAGAGCAGGATATTCTCGCCGCCGCCGCACAGCATCTGGAGATGGGCGCCCGCGTCGGAGATATTGCCGACCGTCTGGGGATCGAGCATCAGGTCGACGGTCAGGCCCTCATCCTTGGGGAAGGGAGCCATGTGGACGGTGGATTTGGTGCCGTTCTCCAAAATCCATTGCGCCATCGCATCCGAACGGTGCAGCCCGCGCGCCTCGGCAAACTCCTTCAGCGTGCCCCCGACCGGCCCGGCGCCATTTTCGCTGTCGAGCAGAAACAGATCCTGCGGATTGTTCATCGGTGAGTGCGGCCATGCCTTGGTATCCCAGCTTTCGCGGGCGCGGGCGCGCCAGTCGGGATCGGCCAGCAGGCGGGCCTTTTCCTCATGCGTCTCGGCGACGACCACCTCGTGCCAGACATAATCGTTCGACTGGGCGAAGATCAGCGACTTGACGAGGCTCAACGTGCTGGTGGGCGAGACATGGGCATAGCCCGGCCAGATGTCGATGCCTTCGGCCTTCAGCCGCGCGACGGTTTCCTGCAATCTGGGCAGGATGTCCTTCTGGAATTCCAGCGTGGGGATGGCGCCCGCCACCTGCATGCGGATATTGCGGTTCTTGGTCAGGCGGCCCAGACGCTCCATGCTGTCCGGACCGGTCTTGCGCATGAAGGTGTCGATGATGACCTGATAGGTCGTGCCGGGATAGCGGCTCAGCACCTCGAACAGCGCGTCGAACTCGTCATCGGCGGCGAGCAGGGTCGGGATCGCGCGGTCGTCGCCATCATGGTCGTGGAGATTGTCGGACAGGCCGAGCGCGCCCGCCGCCAGCGCATCGTCGAGCAGCTCGGCCATGCGGGCGATTTCCTCCTTGGTCGCCGCGCGTTCCCACGCCTCTATGCCCATGGCCGCAAGGCGCAGCGCAATATGGCCGACAAAGGCGGAATAATTGGCCGGCAGGCTGATATTGCGGCTCATCGAGTCCTTATATTCCGACCACTTCTCCCAGTCCCAGGGCACATGCTCCAGAAAGGGTTTCAGCGGGATATCCTCGAAGAAGGAGAAGATCTTGATCATCTCCAGCTGCGCGGCCTTGTCCTTCGACAGCGGCGCGGCGGAAAAGCCGCAATTGCCGAGGATCACCGTCGTCGCGCCATTGCCGGGCAACGGATCGAGATCCGGCTGCCACCACATGGTGGCGTCATAATGGGTGTGGCTTTCGATGAAGCCGGGCGTCACATAACAGCCACTGGCATCCACCACCTCTTCGCCGGGCGCGGCGGCAAGACCTGCGCCGATTTCGGCGATGCGGCCACCGGCGATGCGCACATCGGCGGGAAAGCCCTTCGCGCCGGTGCCATCGATCACCGTGCCGCCACGGATCAACATATCGCTCATTCCACTCTCCTCTAAAGATTGTCCTTTGACCGCAGCCAGCATCTCTTTCGCCGGGAGTCGGCGATCGTGCTGAAGGAGATTACCCCTCGCCCGTCACGACCGGCAAGGCGGCAGGCGCGGAAGGTATCTTTTGATGATCCATCGAAGGTATCGCGAATGATCCCGCCTGCGGCTGGGCGATCGGCGCGGGGAAGGCCCGCCGCTTCCCGGCGCGCCATCGCAGAGGCTGGGTGTGTTGGGTAGAGCGGGATGCGGGGCGCTTTTGATTGCACCTAAAGAGAAACGCCGCCGGGAAAGGCCCCGGCGGCGGTCTGGAGATGGGATTTCACGCCTGTCCGGTGGCGGACAAAGCCAGCCGGACCCGTCACGATCCGGAGCCTGCGGTCAGGCCTTCACGCTGCCGAATTGCGCGACAATTTCCTTGACGGCGGCCGCAATATCGTTGCGGCGATAGCCAAGCAGGGCGGTCTCGGCGGCGTCGGGTTCATAGCGAATCCAGTTGCCGCGGCCCTGCGGGATGGCAACATCCGGCAGCAGCGGCAGCTCGGCGTCGCGTTCCTCGACCTGAACGTCCCGGCCCACCGCGTCGAAGAAGAGCTGGAAATAATCGCGGAACGACAGGTTCTCGTCGCCCACCAGATAGGCCTTGCCCGGCTCCCCGCGCAGCAGCGCGCCTTCGAGCGCCTCCGACAGCGATTGATAGGACATGAAATTGGTGCCGCCAGGCGGTGCATAAGCCTCGATCGGGATCAGCCCCTCGGCCCATTGCACATAAGGCCCGAAGATCGCGCTCGGCAGGCCCGGCACGGTGCCGACCATGAACGGCGCGTTGACGCTGACCACGTCAAAACCGGGCGCGCCCTGCGCCCGCGCGCCCTCGCAGGCGGCGAGACGCGAGCGGATATAGCTGTTGCCCGCGAGCAGATCCGGCGCGGCCTGCGGATAGAAGCTGCCGAGCTGAACCGCGCGCTTCACGCCAGCCTCGCGGCAGGCGGCGAAGAGGGCAGGCACGGCCTCATGATTGGCCTTCAGCAGGAAGGCGTCGAAATCGCTGCCCTGCGGCACATGGCGCGGGTCGTTGCCAGCGGCGAAGATAACCCAGTCGAAGCCCTTGAGCCGGTCCGGCGTGAAGTCGCCCGCGACATAATCGCCCTGCACGAAAGGCAGCCTGGCCAGCGGCGTGTCGGGATTGGCGGGGTTGCGCCCGGCGATGCTGACATCATGCCCCTGCGCGGCCATGTGCAATGCGGCATGACCGCCCAGGGCGCCGGTGCCGCCTATGACGAGGAGTTTCATGTTTCTGGTTCCTTTGCGTTGCGGATGGCGTCGATCCGGCTTTTGCCATGGATCGCTTCGACCATCGGGGTAAGATCGGGGCTGCGGCGCAGATGATTGCCGCCATCGACGGAGAGGCATTCTCCGGTCATCCAGCGGCTCGCCGGGCTGGCGAGGAAGCGCACCACATCGGCTATATCCTCCGGCTCGCCCAGCCGCTCCAGCGGATATTCGGGCAGGAACTGTTCTGCCGTCCCCGGCTGGGTGAAGAGTGGCCCCGTGCTGTCCGAACGGGTGAGGCCGGGACGCACCGCGTTGACGCGGATGCCCGCGCTGCCCAGCTCGTCGGCGGCCGCGCGCACGAGCGCCTCCACTCCGTTCTTGGTGATGTGATAGGCGGGCAGATAGCGGAAGGTCAGCGGTCCGGAGCTGGACGAGGTGCAGATGATCGATCCGCCCGGCTGCATCAGCGGCGCGCCATGGCGCACCACGAAGAAGGCGCTCATCACATTGCTCTCGAACTCCTGCCGGAGCGCATCGGCCTCCAGCAGCAGCAGCGGGGTGAAGCTGCCTCCGCCCACGGTCGCGAACAGGATATCGAGCCGTCCGCGCCAGTCATGTGCTTGCCGAAGCGCGGCCTTTACCGCTGCCTCGTCGCAGCAGTCGCCGGGGATCGTCAGGATATCGGCGTCCGGCACCGCGTCCAGAATGGCCGCGCGCGCCTGCGCCAGCCCTTCTTCCCGCCGCGCCATCAACGCGATGCGCGCTCCCTCGCGGGCAAGACCGATTGCCGAGGCCGTGGCGATCGCGCCGGTGGCACCCGTGATGAAGGCGGTCTGCCCTGCGAGCATGATCAGACGCCCGGCAGGAACGCCACGGGGCGTGTCTCGGTCCAGTCGACGATCAGCTTGCGCCGGGTGAAACGCCACCCATCCGGCTCGCGCCGCCATTCGTCCTGATAGCGGATGACCCAGACGAGGATGCTGTCCTCATGCCTGAGCAGATGATCGGCGGTGCAATAAGTCTCGCCCGTCGCGCGGTCGCCATCCACGCTGGCCAGTTGCTGATGGACGCGGTGGGTGGTGCCGCGAAACATCTTTTCCAACGCATCGAGCGAGAGGAGGCAGTTTTCCAGTCCTTCGGTGGTGAAGCCGGGGCCTTCGATCACGCAGTCCCCGGCCAGCACCTGCCGCCATAGCGCCTTGTCGCGGCGATCCGCGCCGAAAGCATATATATCCGCCGTCTGCCGCAGGAGTATCTGGTCGGAAAGCAGCTGTTGCGCATCGGACATGAATCGATCCTCCTGACGGCGGTGCCGCCTTATCTGTTCAGCGGCGGGAAGGCGGAAAGCAGCGCGGCGTCAACCATCTGCGCCTGTCCGTTGACCCCCGCAGAGCGGCGGCTGAGCAGGAACAGCGCGACCTCCGCGATCTGCTGTGCGGAAAGCGCGCCCCGATATTCGGGATCGGCGAGCTGGTCCGGCGCCTCGATCGCCTCGACGCCGGTAATGCCGTTCATCGCGGTCAGCACCATGCCGGGGCAGATGGCGTTGATCCGCGCGCCCCGTGCCGCGAAGCCCGCCGCGGACGACCGCACGAGGCCGAGCAGCCCATGCTTGGACGTCGAATAGGCGGCGGCCTCCCCAAAGCCGATCACGCCCGCCGCCGATGCGGTGACGACGCAGGCGCCGCCCGGCCGCAGGCGCGCGCGCGCTTGTTGGATGCCCATGAAGGTGCCACGCAGATTGACGCCGATCAGCCGGTCGAAAATCTCCAGCGTCACCTCTTCCAGCG
>CAYLKZ010000060.1:0-8889 GCA_964384275.1 uncultured Sphingobium sp.
GCCAGCAGGTCGGTCTGGGTGATGATGCCGGTGAGTCGTCCGACCCCGTCGATCACGATCGCTTCATGATGACGTCCGTTCGAAAGCTGCGGGAGCAGTTCGTCGATCGGGGTGCCGGTCCGGGCGATGCAGGGCGCGCGGTCCATCACTTCGCCCACGGTGCGCCCGGCGCCTGCCAGCAGCTGCGCATGTCCGGCAAGGCCCAGCACCTCGCCGCCCGCGCCCACCACCGGCATGGCGGAGAGGTGATGGGCTAGCAGCCGATCGCGCGCCTGACCGACGCCCTCCTCCTCGTGGGAGAGGATGACATCGCGCGACATGATCTGCTCGCAGCGGATTTCGCCATGCAGGCGGCGATGGGCGCGCGCTTCGATCTGACGGAATAGCGTCGTGAGGTCGTCGCGGCTGACATCGAGCAGGTCGTGATATTGCGCCAGCACCGCGTCGATATCGGCTTCCTGATAACCGATGCGTTCCAGCGGAGGCGTGTCGGCGGTGCCATGGCGATTGGGCGGAGCGACGGCGATGCGATGGGGATAGGTCCGCCCGGTTACGCGGTGAAAGAGCATCGCCATTAGCAGCAGCAGGACGGAACCTGCGCCGATTGGCATCAACGCAAAGGACCAACCCGCCGCCAGTACCGAGGGGCCGCCGACCACCGCGGTCAGCGCTACCGCTCCGCCGGGGGGATGGAGGCAGCGGCACAGGCTCATCCCGACTATGGCCAGGGCGGAGGCCAGCGCGGCGGCAGGCAGCGGCGCGTCGATCAGCCGGGCACAGGCGATGCCGATCAGCGCGGAAATCACATTGCCGCCGATTACCGACCATGGCTGGGCCAGCGGGCTTGCCGGAAGGGCGAAGAGCAGCACCGCCGATGCGCCCATCGGGCCGATCAGCGCGGGCAGGCTCGCGGAAGGACCGAGCCACCAATGGTTGAGCAAACCCGAGACGAGCAGGCCGACAAAGGCGCCCAGCGCCGCCTGTACCCGGTCGAGTTGGCCGACCGGCGCCTGCGCGCGCAGGAAGGCGGCGATGGCCTGAGGGCTGAAAGGGCGCGGGCGGGCTGGCTCTGGCCCGGTGTCATGCTGCATGGCGGGGATATCTGTCGTTTCCGGTGCGCGCACCCAGACGCCGGATCAGCCCGTTTGTCAAGAAAAGCAGGGCAGTCGCCGATGCGATCGGGGGGCTGGCGTTTGGAGCGATGGGCCGCCGGACCTCGGGCAAGGGTCGAATGGCATGACCAGCCCCCTGCCGGAGCATTGCCTTCCAGCCCGGATTCCTCCGCTAGTCCTTCGATCCGTTGGGGTTGAGCGCGGAGGGGCGTCGGCTACCCCGGCCCGCGCCGCGCGGCACGGAGACGGAGGGCCGATCAGAAGCCGCTGTCCGGGCGAAGGCTTCGCCGCGCAATGGCTGACCGCTGCCGCCCGCGTTTCCTGTCCCGACACTTCCTTCCATCGCCATCAGCGCGGAGATGCGCTTTTCGGTCGCCGGATGGGTCGAAAACAGGTCGGATACCGAAGTCGGCACGATGTAGAGCTGGGCAGCGGCCGGATTGTGCATCGCGCCCTGGCTGGGGATGCGCTGCGCCGGGTCGGCGATGCGGGCGAGGGCGGAGGCCAGCGCGCGCGGCGAGCCGGAGATTTCGGCGCCCGCTTTGTCGGCGCCATATTCGCGCGTCCGGCTGATCGCCATCTGCACGATCATCGCGGCAAAGGGCGCGACCACCACCGCGAGGATGCCTGCGAGCGGGCTGGGGCTGCTCTCGCCGTTCCCGCGAAAGAACAGGCTGAAATTGGCGATCATCGAAATCGCCCCCGCGATTGTCGCCACCATCGTCATGATGAGCGTGTCGCGGTTGCGCACATGGGCGAGTTCATGCGCCATCACGCCTGCCACTTCCTCTCGCGAAAGCATGGAAAGCAGGCCGGTCGTCGCTGCGACGGCGGCATTTTCCGGGTTGCGCCCGGTGGCGAAAGCGTTGGGGCTCGCGTCTTCGACGATATAGACCTTCGGCATGGGGAGGTTGGCGCGATGGGCGAGGTCGGCAACGAGGGTGTAGAAATCCGGTGCGGATCGGGCGTCGACTTCCCGCGCATTGTGCATGGAAAGGACGATCTTGTCGGCATTCCAATAGGTAAAGAGGTTCATGCCCGCCGCGATCACCAGCGCGATCACCGCGCCGCCGCTCCCGCCGAACATATAGCCCAGCGACATGAACAGCGCCGTCAGCGCCGCCAGCAGCATGGCCGTCTTCATTCCGTTCACTACCGCATCTCCCTCATATTCAAGAGGGATGTAGGAACGTCGGCCCGTTCACGCAACCGCGTGAGGGCGGCAGCGGACCTTTGAAAGTGTCAGGCGCGTGCGGGCGCCGGGCTTGCGGAGGGAGTGACACGGGTGCCATCCGGGCTGGAAATGACGACATTGGTGCGCCCGCGCTGCACCAGCCCATCCGCCAGTAACAGTGCATGTGCCCGCGACCGGGCGCAGACGCTTGTGGAGCCGCATCCTTCGAACCGGATTTTATACATTGTATCTTCCTCTCCGCACCGTGCGAAAAGTGAAGGCTGACACGGATCATGCTATTGCGGCATTGACGCAGATCAAAGACGGTGGCGGGAAGGAGCCTGTCAGCGGCTCGGATGTTCTTCGTGGAAGAGTTGGAAAAAGGAAGCGGAACAACAATGATCATCGGCACCGTGCGGGAGGTGAAGACCCATGAATATCGCGTCGGCCTCACCCCCGAAAGCGTGAAGGAACTGGTGCTGGCGGGGCATGACGTGCTGGTCGAAGGCGGCGCCGGCGAAGGGATAGGCGCGAGCGATTCGGCTTATGAGGCGGCAGGGGCGCGGATCGTGCAGGATGCCGCGGCGCTGTTCGCGCAGGCTGACTTGATCGTCAAGGTGAAGGAACCCCAGCCCGCCGAGCGCGCGATGCTGAGCGCGGGGCAGGTGCTCTTCACCTATCTTCACCTTGCGCCCGATCCGGAGCAGGCGCGGGAGCTGATGGCCTCTGGCGCGGTTTGCATCGCCTATGAAACGGTGACGGACGCGGCGGGCGGACTGCCGCTGTTGAAGCCCATGAGCCAGGTGGCGGGGCGCATGGCAATCCAGGCAGGGGCGACCGCGCTTCAGAAGGAGCATGGCGGGCGCGGCATATTGCTTGGCGGCGTGCCGGGCGTGCCGCCCGCGCAGGTGGCGATATTAGGCGGCGGGGTGGTAGGTTTCAATGCCGCGCAGATGGCGATCGGCCTCGGCGCGGATGTCACCATCCTCGACCGCAGCCCGGAGGCGCTGGAGCGGCTGGCCGTCCATTTCGAAGGGCGGGCGAAGACGCGCTTTTCCAATCAGGCGAATCTGGCCGACAGCGTGGCGGAGGCCGACCTCGTGATTGGGGCTGTGCTGATTCCCGGCGGGGCCGCGCCCCGGCTTGTGACGCGCGCGATGCTCGGCACGATGCGGCGCGGGGCGGTGCTGGTCGATGTGGCGATCGATCAGGGCGGCTGTTTCGAGACCTCGCGCCCGACCACCCATGCGGACCCGACCTTCCTTGTCGATGGGATCGTGCATTATTGCGTCGCCAACATGCCGGGCGCGGTGGCGCGCACCAGCACCTATGCGCTCAATAATGTGACGCTGCCCCATGTATTGCGCATTGCCGGGATGGGGTGGAAAGAGGCGCTGCGCACCGATCCGCATCTGGCCGAGGGGCTCAATATCTGGAATGGCAAGGTGACGCATCCGGCGGTCGCCACCGCGCTGGATCTTCCTCTCGCTCCTATGGACGAGGTGTTGGCCTGAGGCGATGCGGCGACCGGAGGGAAGGGCGCGCCTTCCCCCCGTTCCGGCCCCCCGGTTCCGGCGCTCAATCGGGCAGGCGCCAGTCGATCGGCGTTTCGCCATGCTCTGTCAGAAAGGCATTGGCGCGGCTGAACGGGCGGCTGCCCAGAAAGCCGTTATGCGCCGACAGCGGGGAAGGGTGGGCGGAGCGGATGACGAGGTGCCGCCCGCCTTGCGATACATCCTTCACGAACGCGGCCTTCTTCTGCGCATAGGCGCCCCAGAGGATGAAGACGATGGAGCGTTTCTGCCGCGCCACCAGATCGATCACCGCGTCGGTGAATTTTTCCCACCCGCGCCCCTGATGCGAGGCGGCCTTGCTCATTTCCACCGTCAGCACGCTGTTGAGCAGCAGCACGCCTTGTTCCGCCCAATGGGTGAGGTTGCCATGGCGCGGCGGTTCGATGCCGAGATCGGTCTTCATTTCCTTGTAGATGTTGACGAGGCTGGGCGGCGGGCGGACGCCCCGCTGCACCGAGAAGCAGAGGCCATGGGCCTGCCCCGCGCCATGATAGGGGTCTTGCCCCAATATGACCACGCGCACCTTGTCGAGCGGCGTCAGATCGAGCGCGCGGAAATATTCGCTGCCCTTGGGGAATATCTGCTTGCCCGCCGCCTTTTCCGACAGCAGGAAATCGCGCAGCCCTTCCATCAGCGGGGAAGCGAAGATCGGACCCAGCGGCGCGGCCCAGCTGGGGTCGAGCTTTGGCTGCGGGCGGCTGGCGCCATCGACGGCGAGGGAAGGGGTATCGGTCATCGCGTGGTTTTAGGCAAGCGATGGCTCAGATGCAAAGCCTTGCTTGACCCGATGGCGGGCGAGGCGGCAGAAGGCCGCATGCCTCTTGTCGCAAAGCTCCGTCCGATCGATGATCTCGCCGCGTTGGAAGGGCGCTGGCGCGCGCTGGAAAGGCGGACCTCAGCGCCTTCCTTCTTCCTCGGCTGGACATGGATGGGAAGCTGGCTCTCGGCGTTGCAGGCGGCTGCCATCCCCTTGCCGGACCTGCTGGAAGTGCAGGATGGCGAGGGCGGGGATATCGCGCTGGCATGTGTGGGGCGCGGGCGCGCGCCGCGCAAGCTGGGCCGGGTGCCCGCACTCTGGCTCAATGAATGCGGCGACCGGGATGGCGACCGGCCCTATGTCGAATATAATGGCCTGCTCTGCGCGGCGGGACGGGAAGCAGAGGCGAACCGGGCCTTTTGCAAGGCGATGGCGGCGGAGAGGGGCTGGTCGATGTTCGCCCTTTCCGGCGTCGAGCAACCGGATGCCTTCGCCGACATAACGGGGGTCCGGCGCGTCCGGATCGAGGACAGCGCGCCCGCCTGCCATGTCGATCTTGCCGCGGTGCGCGGCGCAGGCGGCGATTATCTGTCCTTGCTCAGCGCCAATACGCGCAGCCAGATCCGCCGCTCGTTGAAGGAGGCGGGCGTGGCTCCCGCTGTCGAGGCCGCGCGGGAGGAGGCGGTGCTGCTCGACTGGCTTGCGGACATGGCGCAGCTCAATGCCGGGCGGCATGAGGATAATGCGTGGGACAATGATTTCTTCGGCGATTTCGTGCGCCGCATCGCGACCACGGGGCTGGCGGAAGCTTCGGTCGAGCTGGTGCGCATCGATGCCGCAGGGGAGGTGCTGGGCTATCTGCTCAATTTCCGGCGCGGCGGGCGGGTGATGAATTATCAGTCCGCCTTTGCTCCTCCCCGTACCGCCCGGTCGAAGCCGGGCCTCATGTGCCATGCCGCCGCGATAGAGCGCGCCGCCGCGCAGGGGGAAATGCTCTATTCCTTTCTTGCAGGAACAGACCGATACAAGCAGAGCCTTTCGACCGGCGCCGAGCAGCTCCATTGGCTCGTGCTGGAACGCCGCGACTGGCGGCTGGAGGCGGAAGCGCTGGCCCGCCGCCTGCTGCGCCGCTGAGGGTTCAGTAGCCGAGCTTCAGCCCCACGGTATAATAATGCGGCCCGACATTGGCCTTGAACCCCAGCTTCGGAATGAGTGGGAAGGCGATGGTGGCATAGGGGCGGGCATGATCCGCGCTGAAGCGAACCCCCGCGCCGATGGTGGCGGAGGCGGGCAGCGTATAGCCAGCCTCGATCCGGCCATAGAGCTTCGTATCGCCGTCGCGCAGATAGACGCCCGCGCCCGGCGTCAGGCTGAAACCCCCGAGGTCGAGCGCATAGCCTGCGCCGATTTCCGTACCCCAATGGCCGTCGGCCCTGCCATAATTGGCCTCCGCGCCCAGCGAGTCCGCATGGGCGACGGCGCCCCATGGCGCGAGGACGAGGGCAAGCCCGGCGAGCAGGGTGGTGCGCATATGTTTTCCTTTCGGCGGCCTGATTGCTTTGGCGATGCGGGATATGGCGCTTCATTCCCTGCGGCAACCGGAGGAGGGACGAGCCGAGTCGTCGCCGCGTCGGGCCGTTTCCCCTTGTTCCGCCCGATCTTCCCCGGTGGAGGAGCGGGAGCACAGGGGCAGCGGCAGGACCGGGCGCGATGGTGCGATGAAATCTCCCAATCGTTAAGAGTGGCGTAAGGAGTTTGAGGCATGGCGGGCACATGTCGCAAAACGACCCTCGATCCGAAAGACGTCTCCTCCGGCCTCAAACCCCCTCTTTGGCGGGAATCCTGGGGCTGTCCGGGTCGGATAACGACCTGTCGCCAATCTGGGTGGGCGAATCCATCCGCATGGTCTCGATATTCTGGCCGGTGTTCCTGCTGGTTAAGGTCTGCCTGATGGCCGTTACGGTCAATCTGGCGGAACTTGTCACCCATAGCGAGCGCTATGGTCTGCCTCTGCTGGCCGTGACGGCGCTGGCCGACCTTGCAATCTGGATCATGCCGCAACACCGTTTTCTGCGCGGGCGGGAGCCTCATCACCAGATGCGCGTGATGATCCTGCTGGTGCTGGTGTCTGGTCTCTTAACGGGGATCTGGTTCAGCAGGCTCGATCCGATGTTGCTCGACGGATCGGTTTCGGTGGTCGCGGCGCAGTTGACGCTGGCGCTGCTGGCGATGACGATTTTCGGCCATCAGCGCCTGCTGGGCCTCACCTATTGCATCGGGCTGGGCGTCAGTCTTTTCGGCGAGGGCGGAGCCGGGCTGTCGGCGCTGGTGTTGCTGACCCTCGGCACCATCGGCATATCGACGCTGGCGCAGGCGCGCTGGGACGGGCAGCGCTTGCTCGCAACGCAGAATATGGAAGGACGCAGCCGCCGCGCCGGGCAGTTGCTGACCGAATATGAGGAGGCCGGTCGCGGCTGGTTCTGGGAAACCGACCGTCGAGGAGCGCTCACCTATATCTCCGAGCCGCTCGCCCGGTCGCTGGACATGACGGCGGAGGAGTTGATCGGTCGCCAGCTTACCGAGCTGGTCATGCGGGGCGACCGCGCCGATGAGGAAGTGGGGCGGGCGCTCGGCTTCTACCTTACTAACCGCAGCTGTTTCGCCGATGTGCCTGTTCGTGTCGCGCTGGCCAGCGACGAACGCTGGTGGGCGATATCGGGCTGTCCGGTCATCAACGAATATGGCCAGTTTTACGGCTTTCGCGGCAGCGGCTACGATCTCACCGAAATGAAGCGCAGCCAGGCCGAGGTCGCGCGGCTGGCGCAGTTCGATTCGTTGACCGGCCTCGCCAATCGCGTGCAGATGCAGCGGATGCTCGACAAGAGCGTGCTCCAGCCCAACGGCAAGCCCGGCAATTGCGCGCTGTTCCTGATCGACCTCGACCGCTTCAAGAATGTGAACGACACCATGGGCCACCCGGCGGGCGACGCTCTGTTGCGCGAGGTGAGCCAGCGCTTGGTCCGCGTCGTGGAAGGGTGGGGCATGGTCGGCCGCCTCGGCGGGGACGAATTCAAGGTTGTGCTGCCCGACCGGATCGACCGCGCCGAATTGGCTCAACTGGCCGATGCGATCATCGATTCGGTGTCGAAGCCATACAGGATCGAAGGCACGCAGGTCGTGATCGGCGCGTCGGTGGGCATCGCGATCTGTCCGGACGATGGCATGACCAGCGAGGCTCTGGTGCGCAATGCCGATCTGGCGCTCTATGCGGCGAAGGACGACGGCCGGGGAGTGCATCGTTTCTATTCCGAGGACATGCTGACCGACGCGGAGGACCGCCGCCAGCTGGAGGAGGACCTGCGTCATGCGCTCGCCCATAACGGCCTTCATCTGGTGTTCCAGCCGATCGTCGACGCGAAGGATGAACGGATCATCGGCTTCGAGACATTGCTGCGCTGGAATCATCCGGTGCGCGGATCGATCTCTCCCGCCGTGTTCATCCCCATTGCGGAGGAGGCGGGGCTGATTGGCGCGGTTGGCGAATGGGTGATGCGCACCGCCTGTCATAACGCCGCGCAATGGCCGGAGAATGTGCGCATCGCCGTCAACGTCTCGCCGCTGCAATTCACCAATCCGGCGTTGCCCGGCATCGTGATGAATGCGCTCGCCGCGTCGGGGCTCTCGCCCGAGAGGCTGGAGCTGGAGATCACCGAAAACGCTTTCATCCATGAAGGCGAAGCCACCGATCAGATGTTCGCGCGGCTGAAAGGGCTGGGCGTGCGCATCGCGCTCGACGATTTCGGCACCGGCTATTCTTCCTTCGGCTATTTGCGCAAGGCGCCGTTCGACAAGATCAAGATCGACCAGAGCTTCGTGCGCGGGGCGGCGATACAGGGCAGCCGCAATGCGGCCATCGTCAATTCGATGATCAGCCTTGCTACCGCGCTCGGCATGGACACCACCGCCGAAGGGGTGGAAAGCCATGATGAACTGGCATTGATGCGCTCGCTGGGGTGCTCGCAGATTCAGGGCTTCATCTATGGCGCGGGCGAACGGGCGGAAAACGTCAACGCGCGCTTTGCCGAGGGCGAAAGCCGGGCGCAGGCGGTGGGCTTTCAGGTCAGCCGCCCGAAGCGTCTGTCGATGCTGCGTTCCGTGACGCTGGTGCATCAGGACCATAATTATATCGCCCGTGTGCGCAATATTTCCGGCGGTGGAGCGATGATCGAAGGGCTGTGGAATGTGCCGGTGGGCACGGTCTTCCGCCTGGAG
>CAYLKZ010000060.1:8989-13724 GCA_964384275.1 uncultured Sphingobium sp.
AGCGATGATCGAAGGGCTGTGGAATGTGCCGGTGGGCACGGTCTTCCGCCTGGAGCTGGCGATGGGCGTAAGGGTGGAGGCAACGGTGCGCTGGTCGGTCGATGACCGCATGGGTATCCAGTTCGACCAGCCTGTCGATCTTGCCCTCTTGAGCGCAGCGCCGCCGCTCCGCCTCGCCGGTTAGCGGGATTTCGAGGCAAGCGGAAAGGCGGGTCGGCACAGCATTGGAAGCCACGGCATTGAAGGGATAATCCGGGGTCTTTCGGTTCAGTCAGGCCCGGAAAGTCTTTGGGGGCGAGCCGGTTTAGGCCGGGGGCTTTGCCGCGATGTTCTTGAAGGTGGCGACCGGGCACTGCGCCCTAAGAGTGGTCGGCCAGCCCCGCGAGGCGGCCATTGGCGGCCCGGATCATGCGGCCGCAGTCTCCACGAGCCGGGAGTTCCCAAGCCGGTGTCCGGCTTCGAGTGAGGGCGCGCCGGATGGCGGATTCCGAGCGCCGCGCCAGGGGGCAGCGCGCGCTGGATGCCCGGAAGGGCCGCCATCGGCAGCTTGCGACAGGCGGAAGCGGAGTCGATCCCTAGAGCGTGGCTTCGATCGCGCGGGCGGCCAGATCCGGGTCGCTGGCCTGGGTGATCGGACGGCCGATGACGAGGACGGAAGCGCCCGCGTCCAGCGCCGAGCGGGGCGTGACGACGCGCTTCTGGTCGCCGATCGCGCCGCCTGGGGGGCGAACGCCCGGCACGACGAAATAGCCGCCGGGCCAGCGCTTCTTCGCCAAACCCACTTCCGCGCCGGAGCAGACGATGCCGTCGAGTCCCGCCGCGCGGGCAAGGTCGGTCAGATGCTCGACCTGCGCGGTCGCGTCGCGCGCGACGCCGATATCGGAAAGGTCCACCGCATCGAGGCTGGTCAGCACCGTGACCGCCACCACCTTGGTGTTGATGCCAGCCGCCGCTTTGGCTTCCTCCAGCATCGCGCGGCCGCCCGCCGCATGGACGGTGAGGATCGCGGGTTCCAGCACATGCAGCGCCTGAATCGCCTTGGCGACGGTGTTGGGAATGTCGTGCAGCTTCAGGTCGAGGAAGATGGGCAGGCCTGTCTTTGCCATTTCCAGCACGCCATGATGACCGTTGGCGCAGAAAAATTCCAGCCCCAGCTTCAGGCCGCCGACATGATGACGGACCTTCTGGGCGAGCTCGCGGGCGCGGTCGAGATCGGGGGTGTCGATGGCGATATAGACAGGGCTGCTCATGCGTTGCTCGGATTGATGGGCGAGGAAAGATCGGTTGCGGAGGCAGGATCGGCGGCGTTCGCGGGGGGATGCACGGCTGGCGTTGTGGGGGTGGTGCTGGCGAGCGCGCGCTCGGCGCTGGAAAGCTTGCGCTGCAACTGCCAGCGGCAGGCGCGGCCCCAGAGCCATGTCGGCAGCAGGCCGAGCAGGAAGGCGACGACAATCAGCACCGGCAGGCGGGTTTCGAGGATGATGTCGCCCCACAGCTTCACCGGCACATAGCCGGAATAGCTCGGCGCGATCGCCCAGTTCGCCTTGGCGAAGAGCGCAAGCGCAACGGCGATGATGACCCAGAAGGCCGTTTTCAGAAAATTCATGGCATGGCCTCCTTGATCGTCCGCCCCGCGCCGGGCCGCTTACCGGAGCGGCCAGCTTAAGCAAAAAACATTCTTTCTGCCAGTCTGGCGTATCGCTCCGGCGGCTGCGGCCCCGCCCCTTTTTTGAAAAGCCGGGGAAGGGCTGGTCGTCCGGTCCCTGCTCAGGCGCCGAACACCCGCGCGAAAATGGTGTCGACATGCTTGTAGTGGTAATCGAGGTTGAACTTGTCCTCGATTTCCTGCGCGGAAAGCGCGGCAGCGACATCCGCGTCGGCCTTCAGCAATTCCATCAGCGAAAGCTGGCCGTCCGATTCCCACACCTTCATCGCGTTGCGCTGGACCATGCGATAGCTGTCCTCGCGGCTGACGCCCGCCTGCGTCAGCGCCAGCAGCACGCGCTGCGAGTGGACGAGGCCGCCCATCTTGTCGAGATTCTTCATCATCCGCTCGGGGTAGACGAGCAGCTTGTCGATGACGCCGGTGAGGCGGCCGAGCGCGAAGTCGAGGGTGATGGTCGCGTCCGGGCCGATGAAGCGCTCGACCGAGCTGTGCGAGATATCGCGCTCATGCCAGAGCGCGACATTCTCCATCGCCGGGACGGCGGCGCTGCGCACCATGCGGGCGAGGCCGGTGAGGTTTTCGGTCAGCACCGGGTTGCGCTTGTGCGGCATGGCCGAGCTGCCCTTCTGGCCGGGCGAGAAATATTCCTCGGCTTCCAGCACCTCGGTCCGCTGGAGGTGGCGGACCTCGACGGCGAGGCGCTCGATCGAGCTGGCGATGACGCCCAGCGTCGCGAAGAACATCGCGTGGCGATCGCGTGGGATCACCTGCGTGGAGACAGGCTCGACGGCGAGGCCCAGCTTGGCCGCGACATGCTCCTCGACGCGCGGGTCGATATTGGCGAAGGTGCCGACCGCGCCCGAAATGGCGCAGGTGGCGATGTCGGCGCGGGCGGCGACGAGGCGCGCCTTGCAACGGTCGAACTCGGCATAGGCTTCCGCCATTTTGAGGCCGAAGGTGACGGGCTCGGCATGGATGCCGTGGCTGCGGCCGATGGTCGGCGTCATCTTATGCTCGAACGCGCGGCGCTTGATCGCCTCCAGCAGCTTGTCGAGATCGGCGAGCAGTAGATCTGCGGCCTGCGTCAACTGCACCGCGAGGCAGGTGTCGAGCACGTCGGAGCTGGTCATGCCCTGATGCATGAAGCGCGCTTCCTCGCCCACCTGTTCGGCGACCCAGGTGAGGAAGGCGATCACATCATGCTTGGTGATGGCTTCGATCGCGTCGATCGCGGCGACGTCAATGCGCGGGTTGGTCGCCCACCAGTCCCACAAAGCCTTGGCGGCAGAGGCGGGAACCACGCCCAGCTCGGCGAGGGCGTCGGTCGCGTGCGCCTCGATTTCGAACCAGATGCGGAAGCGGTTTTCCGCTTCCCAGATGGCGGTCATTTCAGGGCGGGCATAACGGGGGACCATGGCTCGACTCTTCTGCTGGAAGGAAAGGAATGAGCGCGCGCCTAAAGCATTTTCAAGCCGGATGGAACATCTGACGGTTAGGCATGGCTAAAATGCGGATCGCCCGGCCCTGCGATTCCCGCTCTCGAGTCGCGCCTCACGGGGGTGGGAAGCGGCAATCGCGCCCTGCGGAGCACTTCATCCTCTCTTCCTCTGCCGACGCCCGTCGCGAATTATGCACGGCCTTGGGACGGGGCGACCCTCTCCCGTCGATCACAGGAGCGGCCGCCAAAATCCTTGGCTTGCGCCTGCAACCCATGTTTCGCAGCTTGGTTTTGACGGGGTGGGACAATGAATTTTTGATTGGAGTTAATGATGCTTCGAATGATGATTTCCGGTGCCGTTCTCGCCTTTGCCGTTCCTGCCATGGCCCAGCAGATGCCGGCAGCCGATCCGGCGGCGAACGCCGCCACCCGCGCGGCACAGCCCGCGCAATCCACCCCGTCCGCCCCGGCCAACCAAGCCTCTCAGGTCGCAACGATAGTAGAGAGCGAATATCCGGTTTACGACACCGACAAATCGGGAGAACTGGACAGGGCCGAATTTTCCAAATGGCTGCTTGCGCTCAAGCAGCAGGAAATGCAGGCCAGCGGCAAGACTCTGCCCCAAGCGGAGCTGACCGCATGGGTTTCGGCAGCGTTCCAGACGGCTGATGCCGACAAGAGCGGAATGGTGTCGAAGTCCGAACTGACCACCTATCTGGGCGGCTGATCCGCGCGGATAGCAGGATTTCCTGCGGGAAAGGCATCCGAAATCGTCGGGGGATGTCTTTCCGGTATGGGGTGGCGCCACGGCGCCGCCCCTTTTTTGTGGGCGCACCATTTGAGCGGGGCGGAACTTAGAATAACCCCATGGCCCTCATGCTCGAAAACCCTTCCGAGCCGATGATGATATGATCATGCACGGCAATGCCGAGCGGCTTGCCCGCCTCGATGATGTGGCGGGTGACGTCGATATCCTGCTTGCTGGGCTGGGGCGATCCGCTCGGGTGGTTGTGGACCAGTATCACCGCCGAGGAACCGAGATCGATCGCCCGGCGGATCACCTCCCGCGCATAGATGGCCGCCTGATCGATGGAGCCGTCCGCCATATGATCGTCACGGATCAGCATGTTGCGGGCATTGAGATGCAGGACGCGGACCCTTTCTATCTTCAGCCAGGCCATGTCGGCGCGCAGATAATCGAGCAGCGCCTGCCAGCTCGACAGCACCGGCTGTTGCTCCACCGGCGCGCGCAACAGGCGCAGCGCGGCGGCCTGCACGATCTTCAGCGCGGAGGTGCTGGTGTCGCCCATGCCGGGAAAGCGGGCCAGCGCTTCCCAGTCGGCGGTCAGCACGCCGCCAATGCCGCCGAAATGCGCGATCAGCGCCTTGGCGAGCGGTTTCGTGTCGCGGCGGGGAATGGCGAGCGCGAGCAGATATTCGATCAGTTCATGGTCGAGCAGCGCTTCCGGTCCGCCCGAGGCGAGACGCTGGCGCAGCCGGGCGCGATGCCCTGTGCCGTCATGGCGCGCGGGTGCGGGAGGCGCCGAGGGGCGCGGCTCTTCCTCTTTGCGCGCTATATCCGCTTCCTCGGGAAAGAGGGGCGTGGCCTGTCGCGGCCAGAAGGCGGCCTC
>CAYLKZ010000060.1:13824-19026 GCA_964384275.1 uncultured Sphingobium sp.
TATCCGCTTCCTCGGGAAAGAGGGGCGTGGCCTGTCGCGGCCAGAAGGCGGCCTCGCCCAGCAAGGGCGCCGGCGATGGTTCGCCTTGCCCCTGCTGATAACCTTTTTCGCCGCTTTGCTGCTTGTCGGATCGCCCTTTCGCCATGCCGTATAGCGCTAGGCTTTGCCAAATCGCTCGGCAAGGATATTTACGGGGTGGATATTTACCGGAGCGCATGCGTTCGAGGGCCGGAATAAAGACCCGGTCGAGTCGGCCGCGATCGCGTGAGGGCAGGGAGCGAGACGGCAACGAATGAATGGTGCGGAGATCGAAGAGGGAAGGATGCTCCCGCCCGAACGCTTGCGTGCCCGCCGCCGCATCCTGCTGGTCGTCGCGCTGTCTATTGCGGGGGCTGTCGCGCTGCTCTGGTGGCAGCGGCTGGCGATTGTCGAACATTATGTCCAGCGCGAACTCGCCGCGCGGAACGTGCGCGCCAGCTATTCGGTCGCGCAGATCGCCTTTCGCACCCAGCGCATCGAAAATCTGGTGCTGGGCGATCCTGCCCGGCCCGATCTGGTCGCCCGCTCGGTCGAGGTAGACATTGATTATGGCGGGCTCATGCCCCGGTTGGGCGCGGTGCGGGCGCGCGGCGTGCGTCTCTTTGGCGCCATCGACGACAAGGGCGCGCATTTCGGCGAACTCGACAAATTCCGCGACCCTGCCGCCAAGGGGCCGTTCAGCCTGCCCGATATTCACCTGACGCTGGATGATGGGCGGGCGCGGATCAGGACACCCGCGGGCGCGCTCGGCCTGTCTGTCGACGGTGCGGGGCGCTTGCGCGACGGCTTTGCCGGGACGGCGGGCGCGGTCATTCGCGACGCCCGGCTGGGCGGCTGCGGCGCGCCATCCGCGAGCGCCTATGGCACGATAAGGATCAACGACGGCGCGCCCGAATATAGCGGGCCGGTGCGCGCGCCTGCGCTGCGCTGTGGGGATATGGGCGCGGCCGATATCGCCCTTCGCACCGATCTGAAGCTGGACAGCGCTCTCGAACGGCTCTCCGGCCGCGTGACGGGCGGGGCCAAGGCCGCGCGCGGGGGCGGGGCGACCATTGCTCTGCCGCGTCTCGACCTGCGGTTCGCCGGGACATGGCAGGCGCTTGAGGGTCGGGCGGAGGTCGGGCTCGCGGGTCTGCGCCATCGCGCGGCGCGGATGGAAGGCTCGCGGATCGAGGGCGACTGGCGGTGGAGCGCTGCGCAGGGTGGGAAGGAAAGCGCTTTCGCCGCCGACGCCGCTTTCGACCTGCGCCGGGTGCGGGCCTTCGACGCGTCCGGCCTGACGGCGATTGCGCGCAATGCGTCCGCGACGCCGGTGGGGCCGCTCGCCGAACGGCTCGCGCGCGGGATTGCGGGCTTGCAGCAGGACAACCGCCTCGCGGGCAAGGTGCGGCTGACCGGCAAGGGGCAGGGAGGCGAGATCGCCATTCCGGAGCTTTCGCTGCGCGGCACCCATGGCGAGCAACTGGCCCTGAGCGCGGGCAGCCGGGTGTTGCTGCGCTGGCCGGAGGGCGGCTGGCGGCTCGACGGCGGCCTTGCGGGTGGCGGCGGCGATCTGCCCGAACTGGCGTTGCGTTTGCGCGCGACAAAGCAAGGCGGAGTTTCCGGGCAGATGTTCCTCCAGCCCTATGAGGCGAAGGGCGCGCGGCTCGATATGGAGCCGGTGCGCTTCGTCGCGCAGACCGATGGCAGCACCCGCGTGACGACGCGGCTGCGGCTCGACGGTCCCTTGCCCGAAGGCGAGGTGCGCGGGCTTGACCTGCCGCTGGCCGCCCGGCTCGACCGGTCCGGCAATTGGGCGATCAATCCCGGCTGTACGCCGGTCGCGTTCACGGCGCTGCGTACGTCTGGGCTGACGCTAGACCCGCGCCGCCTGTCGCTCTGCGCGGGCGAGGGCGGGGCGCTGCTTGCCTCTCGCGACGGCAGGCTGTCGGGCGGCGCCGTGATGAGGCAGGTCGATCTGACCGGCAAGCTGGGCGATACCGCGATGCGCCTTGCCGCCGCCTCGGCTGATTTCTCGGTCGCGCGCGGCGATTTCGCGCTGGCGGGGGCGGACCTGCGCCTCGGCGACAGGGCTGCGCCGGTGCATCTCGCCGCGACCTCGTTCTCCGGGCGGATGGTGCCCGGCGGCTTTGGCGGCGACATGGCGGGCGTCGAGGCGAAGATCGGCACGGTGCCGCTGCTGGTGCGCGAGGGGCAGGCGAACTGGGGCTTTGCGCAGGGCGCGCTGTCGCTAAAGGGGCGCATCCTCGTGCTGGATGACGCCAATCCCGACCGCTTCAATCCGCTGGAGGCGCGCGATTTCTCGCTGCGCATGGCGGATGGACGGATAGAGGCGGCAGGTACGCTCAATCTGCCCGGCAACGACCGGGCCATCGCGGCGGTCAAGGTCGGTCACAACCTCGGCACCGGCGTCGGGCGGGCGGACTTCGCCGTCGATCGCCTGCGCTTCGACGGGCGCCTGCAACCCGATCAGCTGACTTTCCTCGCCCTTGGCGTCGTCGCCAATGTCGAGGGCGTGGTCGATGGCGCGGGCAGGATCGACTGGCGCGGCGAGAGGGTAACGAGCGAAGGGCGCTTCTCGACGCAGGGGATGAACCTCGCCGCGGCCTTCGGCCCGGTGACGGGGCTGTCCACGCGGATGAGCTTCACCGACCTGCTCGGCCTGGTGACGGAACCGCGTCAGGAGGCGCGCCTCGCCAGCGTCCATCCCGGCATAGAGGCGCGTGACGGCGTCATCCATTATCAGCTGCTGCCCGACTACAGGGTGTCGATAGAGGATGGCCGCTGGCCGCTTGCGGGTGGGGAGCTGACTCTGTTGCCCACGGTTCTCGACATGAGCGCGGAACGCTCGCGCAGCCTCACCTTCCGGGTGCTGGGCATTCAGGCGGGATCGTTCATCGACCTGCTCGAACTGGAAAATGTGAACGCCACAGGCACCTTCGACGGGCTGCTGCCGATGATCTTCGACGCGCAGGGCGGGCGTATCGTCGGCGGGGTGCTGACGGCGCGGCAACAGGGCATGCCGCCGCTCGTCATTGATCATGTGCAGGGGCTCACCATCCCTTGCGATCCCAACCGGGAGGCGGGGCACCTCGCCTATGTGGGGCAGGTGTCGAACGAGGATCTTGGCATGTCCGGCAAGCTTGCCTTCGATGCGTTGAAGGATCTGCAATATAAATGCCTGACCATATTGATGGACGGCGCGCTGGATGGAGAGGTGGTGACGCAGGTGCTTTTCAACGGCGTCAATCGCGGCGAGCTTTCCAGCGTGCCGAAGATCGTCGCGCAGAAATTCATCGGCCTGCCCTTCCTGTTCAACGTGAAGATAGAGGCGCCGTTCCGGGGATTGATGAGCACCGCCCAGTCCTTCATCGACCCGACGCTGCTGATTCGCGATCAGCTCGACAGCGAATTGCGGGCGAGCGGCCGGAATGGGGTTGCCGTTCAGCCGCGCGAAAGCGAAGATATGCTCAACAAGGAGAAGAAATGAGCCAGATGTGCGAGCAATTGGAAGGTCGGCAGCCAAAGGGACGGCGCGGTTTTGCGCCGGGCGGCGCGACGATGGCGGGCGCGGCGGTGGGCCTGGCCCTGCTGCTGGGCGGCTGCATCACGGTGAAAGCGCCCGACAAGCCTATCGAGATCAACCTCAATGTGAAAGTGCAACAGGAAGTGGTCGTCCGTCTGCAAAAGGACGCGCAGGACCTCATCCAGAACAACCCGGAGCTGTTCCCGCAATGACACGCAAATCTTCGTATCTCTTCGCCGCGCTGGGGCTGACCGTCATGGGCGGAGCGGCTCTGCTGCTTTCCACGGCGCCCGCCCGCGCGCAATCGGGCGTCGTCGCCGCGGCGATGTCCGCCGGGCAGGTGGGCGAGCAGGCCGATGGCTATCTCGGCGTCAACGGCTCGGTCGGGGCTGATGTGCGCGCCGAGGTCGAATCGATCAACATCAAGCGCCGCGCCGCCTACACCGATCTGGCGGCCAAGCGCGGCGTGACGGTTGCCGACATGGCCGCCGCCACCGGATGCCAGACGCTCGCGAATCGTGTGCGCGATGGGCAGGTTTATCGCATCGGCGCCGGCGCCTGGCAGACCAAGGGCGCCGCCCCCATCGCGCTTCCCGGTTATTGCGCCACGGCGAACTGATCCCGCCGCCTTGCGCCTCCGCTCCGGCAAGGTCGGGGCGGAGCCGGATTTCCGCCGCTTCACGGCACTGGTCGCGACTCGCGAATGTCCGGTTGACTTGATCCTTTCCCCTTTCTAAACGGGCCGCGCCTTGACGGGCGCAGTCCTCGCGGTTCAAGTCTCTCCTCATTCCACGCTGACGATGGAACAGGAGGGCAGGAATGTCGGAGATTGAGCCCGGGCAAGACCCGGTTCGGGAAGACCCGCGCATCGCTTCGCTGGAAAAGCGAATCGAAGAGGTGGAGCATCTCGAACGCAAGAGGACTGGACAGCGCGACCCGGTGGCGGAGGAAAACAACCGCCTTGGCAATCGCGTGCTGGCCGAGTTGATCGGGGGTCTTGCCGGTGGTGCGCTGGTAGGCTGGTTTCTCGACCGCATGCTCGGCACAACGCCCTGGCTCCTGCTGGCCTTCCTCTTTCTGGGGATTGTCGTGGCCTTCAGGAATATCATCAGGATTTCGACCAGACGCTCCAAATAGGGGTGTTTGCATCGCAGGCAGTGACTGTTTCAGGGGTTAAAAGTGGCAGAATCCGGTAAAATCGACCCGATGCACCAGTTCGCGATCGAACCCCTGTTCGGTACGGCCAACCTCTCGCTGGGCGGGCATAACATCGCCTTCACCAACAGCGCGTTGTGGATGGTGGTCGCGGCCGTGGCGCTGTGGATTTTCGTTGCGGGCGGCATGAAGCGCAGCCTCATTCCCGGCCGCTGGCAGATGGCGGTGGAATTCTTCACCGGCTTCATCGAAAAGCTGCTGACCGACAATGTGGGCGATGGCGGCAAGAAATATGTGCCCTATGTCTTCACGCTGTTCATGTTCATCCTGATGGGGAACATCCTCGGCCTGCTGCCGCTCGGCATTTTCGGCCTGCACCCCTTCACCTTCACCAGCCACTTCACCGTGACCGGCGCGCTTGCCATCCTCAGCTTCTCGATCGTGCTGATCGTCGGCTTCTGGAAGCATGGCCTTCACTTCTT
>CAYLKZ010000061.1:0-18305 GCA_964384275.1 uncultured Sphingobium sp.
CGCGATGTTCTGAACGTCGCGGACCTCATCCGGTCCTTTGCGGACTTCGAGCAGCGGATTGTAGCGCGCCGAACGCGGATCGGTCGGGTTGAACAGCAGGCAATGCGAGAAGCGCGAGCGCCAGCCTGCGGTCAGCGTCCAGTTCTCGCCCTTGATGTCGTGGACGACGACGCTGCCGGTCCACGACAGCAGCGAGGGCACCACAAGCCCGACGCCCTTGCCCGAACGGGTGGGCGCGAAGGCCATGACATGCTCCGGCCCGTCATGGCGCAGATAGTCCGCGCCCAGCCGGCCGAGGAACACGCCCGCGCCGCCGAACAGCCCGGCCTTGGCGATCTCGCCGCGCGACGCCCAGCGCGAGGAACCATAGGTGGTGACGTTGCGGTTCTGCCGGGCGCGCCAGAGCGAACCGGCGATGGCGGACGCGCAGCCGAGAAAGCCGCTTGCCCCGGCAAGCATCCCGGCCTTGTCGAACACCTGCGGGGCATACGCCTCGTAGTGATACCACCAGGGGAAAAGCTGCCAGGGCCGATAGACCGGCACGCCGAAAGCGATGGCCCAGGGCGCGCCAAGCTGCGCCTGATAGCCGAGCATGTGGGCCGCCCATTGGGTTGCGGCCCACACGCCGATGATGACGATGCCAAAGACGATGAAAATCTGGCCGACAAGCAGCTTTGTTGGGGTCATTTTTCCGTGATCCGACTCGCGGGCCGCACCGTGCGGCTCGTGCTGGATCAAGGCTGCGTCAGGTCAGGAAGCGGGCGTGATACCCTTAGTTTTCTGCCATTATCCCGGATGTTCCCATCGGGAAAAATTATCGGGGCAGAGGCAGTTCCCGCGTGTTGAGCGGCACGTCTGTCGTCGCATCGTAGAGGGTGATTCCGGCCGGTCTGTCTCCGGTCGTCACACGGAGCGTCACCGGGCGGCGCGCGTCGATCTCGCCCGCGATCAACCGGCGTGCGAAATGCCAGTGCGCCTCGTCGGCGCACTCCGGCAGATTGACGACGACATGCACCTCATAGTCCGCGATCGCGTCGACGCCCGGCGCTTCGGTGGGCGCGGTCAGCACTATGCGGATGATCTGTCCGGCTTCGGGCAAGTCCGGTCCGCCATACCCGAAGGCGGCACGAACTATCCGGCTGATCTGTTCGACTTCCCGCTGGGCCTGCGACGGAAGATGCGCGACGCGAGCCATGACCAGGCCGGGGTCGTATTTCTCATCATCCAAGTCTTGTGGTTCGCTCATGGCGCATCTCGATCGAACAGGATTGCCGACAAGGGTTCACCGGAGCAATTTGCGCCGAGACAGGCACCGAACTCCCGCGCACTAGACGCGGGAGCCGCCCGGGGCTGCTAACATGACGAAACGACATGCGCCGGCGTTTTTGGTCCGAAGACTTGGACATATACGACGGCGCCCCGGAAACATAGTTTCCGAGGAGGTTTCGTTTCGTCGGGATTAGCAGTCCCGGCGCTGCCCTTGTTGCAGCGCCCGGCCTATCTAGCAGGCAGACCGGATCACGCCAAGGCAGCGAGGGACATTCGAGCGGGCGCGCCGGTTAGAACAGGCTCGGTTGGGACTCTCGCTCATATTGCAAGTGCCGCCGGGCGTTCTGCGCGGCTTCGACCGCCCGGCGATAGAGGATCGTTCCATATCGCTCGGCGCCGTCAAACCCGACCGGCGCAAGCTCGTCGGTGGGATAGCAGGTGTCGTAAATTGCGCGCGCCGCAGCGCGCAGGCACACGTCATGCTGCATCGCGGTTTCCTGATCTCAAGTCGAATCGCCTCATCGGCGGCAGGAAGGCACAATAGAACATTAAGAGAACATATAGCAAGCGGTCAGCCCGGCTCCGCGATCTCCAAGCGCACCGATAGACCGGCCTGACCTGCGAGATTGACCAGCATTTCCAAGCTGAACTTGTCGATCTTCCCGCGTAGCAAATCATTCAGGCGCGGTTGGGTGATGCCAAGCCGCCGGGCAGCGTCGGCCTGCCGCACGTTCCAATCGCGCACCTGATGCCCGATCGCGGTCAACAAGCGGGAGCGCATCTCCAGACTCGCAGCGGCCGGACTGTCCCCCGCCGAATCCCGTTTCTTCTCGAAGCTCTCCATCGTCCCCGCATCCATGCCCATGCCAGCTATTATATCAGTTTCTATATAAGACGCGCAACGCCGCCTCACGAAATCGACGGTCCCCGCTGCCGGCCGATGGTCCAGTTGATGCTGTCGCCGCGCATGATGCCGGACACCGGCTTATCAAGATGGCGATCCAGCACCGGCCGCCACGGAACAAGCGTGAACTCCCGGCTTCTCTCGATCAAGGCATAGCGGCCTGACGCCAGTTCGACCGGGCGGCGATAGATACCTTCGATCCGTTCGCCCGCCTTGGCCTCGGCATAACCCAATCCCAATTCGTCGGAGAGCTGCCCGGCGATCCGGTTCAACTCGCGCCGGCGCAAGGTCGCCAGCAGGTTGGCGCGGACGACGACGCGCCCCTGTTCCTCTTGCGCCAGTCCTTCGGCCATCAACCATTGCCGCCGCCGGTCCAGTGCTTCGCGCGTCTCGCGACCGAATCCGGCATCGCGCAGCGGTTCGGGATCGCCGCCGACAAGCTGGCGGTCCAGCCAGGTCGCGCCATCGGTTCCGGCCTGCCGGTCCAGCGGAAGCGCGGACAGCGTATCGACCAGGACCGGCGCGGCCTTCGCCCGCTGCGCCTCATAGGCAACCGCCTTCTCCAAATGGTCGGGCGCGATGATCCATGTGCCGTCCGCCTCGCGCTCGATGCCGCCGTTTCTGGCCATCGCCTTGCGCATCGCTTCCAGTCGGCGGATATGCGTTTCCGCGAACGTCTCCCGCGCGGTCGGATCGTGACGCAAATGAATGTCGATGCTGTAGTGCCCGCCATTGGCGGCAGCGATCTCGGCAACCGTGCGATCGACGGCGCGAGCCTCGATCGGCTTGGGCGCGATCCGCACCACCGCGCCGGTCGGAATGAAGTCCGTCGCATCGCCCCTGCCTATATCGACATAATGGCTGCGCCCATCGGTCGCATCGACAATGACATAGTGGCGGTCGTTATATTCGTCGGACAGGCCGCGCTCCACGACGCGCCCGACGATCGGCGTCATGATCGCGGGATCGGCAATCGCATAGTCGGACAGATTGCGTTCCAGCCCGTGTTCGGTGAATGTGCGCTGCATGGTGCGGATAATATCGCCGCGCTCACCCATGCGCTTCAACGTGTCGTCCACGCCCTCGGCCAACTGCCACCGGCCCGGCGTGATCTCGTCGGCCAGGCCAAGCCGCGCCAGCTTTTGCAGACGACCGGCGCGCAAGGATTGATAGAAGGGATCGCGTTCGGCGGCGTCCACGATCCTCCCTGAGTCCATATCGCGCACCAAGCGCCGGTCGATGCTGGTCAATCGTTCCTGCTCGATCTCAAGGGCGAGACGGTCCGCGATCTCAATGTCCGTTCGCGGTCCCAGGTCGAGCGACACCAGCTCGACCGCGCGCTCGCGGATACCGCTGGTCAGATACTCGCCGCCAATGACTAGATCCTGCCCGCGATCATCCTTCCCGCGCACGACGATATGGGTATGCGGATGGCCGGTGTTGAAATGATCGACCGCGACCCAATCGAGCTTCGTCCCCAAATCCTGCTCCATCTGCGCCATCAGGCGGCGGGTCAGCGATCTGAGGTCGTCATAGTGCTGGCCGTCTTCCGGCGACACGATGAACCGGAACTGGTGCCGGTCGCCCTCGGCTTGCTCAAGGAAGGCGCGGCCATCGGTCTTGTCCTGCTCGGCCGAATAGAGCTGGCCGGGCGCGCCGTCGCGGGTCACGCCGTCGCGCTGGATATAGCGGAGGTGCGCGCGGGCCGCGCCCATGCTGTTCGGCTTGTTGAGCTTGGCTATCCGGTATTTGACCATCACGCGGCGCTGGCGGTGGGCGGCGAAACGATCGCGGGTGGCAAGCTGCCGCCCGGCGACGGTCCCCCGCGCGATCCGGGTGCCGGTGAACGCGCGGCCAAGCCGCCGTGCGCCTCCCGCCAGCGCGCGGGCCTGAAGGACGCGCTGAAGATAGGTGCGGGCCTTGCGGCTTCCACCGGCGCGCGGTTTGCCCAGGCGGGGCGTGAAATCGTCGTCGTCGCTCATGGCCGGGGGCGGCCCCTCTGGCGGCAATACGACGAGTCTCCCGGCGCCACCAACACTATCAAGCACTTGACGCGGGCCTGTCTCGCAGGCCCGTGCCCCTGTCTCGTCAAATTACGATGTGCAGACAATGGGTTGATACCGCTTGCGGGATCGACCTTTAATCTTGCACTTCGCGCCCTATCCCCCAGCAAAACCGTCCGATCGCACAAATCCGCCATCCCCCGACCGGGCAGGCGCGCCAGCACCGCCCGTCGCCATCCTTCCGCGCCGGTCATGGCTTCGCCCCAGCCGGAACGGCCAGAGGCACGAACAAGCCGCCCGATGGGGTTTGGCCGGGCGCGGATTGAGCCGCGCCGGGTGCCGTTTCGGCATCGGATCGGGCCGGATTTTGCGCGCTGCCCAGCGGAAAAAACAGCCGCGTCCCCGACAGAATCGCGGGCGGCATCGAGGGGGTCGCGGGTGCCCTCGCAAGCTGCGCGATATAGCTGCGCGTCTCGCCCGGAAGCGGCCTGCCGGTGCGCAAATGCTCGGCATAACGGGCGGGTCCGGCATTATAGGCGGCGAACAATCCGGGGTAGCCAAAGCGGTCGAACATGGCGCGCAGATAGGCGGTTCCCGCCATGATATTGTCGCGCGGCTGATAGGGATCGGGACCGAGGCCATGCTGACGGCGCATGGCTTGCCATGTGCCGGGCATGACCTGCATCAAGCCCATCGCGCCCGCGTGACTGATGATCGGACGGCCATTCCGGTGCGTCTGCCCGGCGCTTTCGGCCTGCATGACGGCGGCAATCCATGCCTGCGGGACGCCGAAACGCTGCGAGGCTTCGGCAATGATCGGTCGCCAGCGTTCCACCGCTGGCGACACGGGAACGGCGGCGGGCGATGCCTGCGGCGGGTCGCTGGCGAGCGCGGCCATAGGCATGGCGAGCGCCAGCGAGACGGCCAGCAGCGGCGCGAGAGGACGGGTCAACGCAGCCACAACGGCACCGCCTTCCCGATAACCGCCTCCTCATCGACCGGCCCGAAATAGCGCCCGTCGAACGAGTCCGGCGCATCCATCAACAGGAACACGCGCCCGCCCCGGAGCAGTTCGCAGCCCTGCCACCACGGTAAGGGACGGCCCTGCCGGTCGACGGGGCGGCGCTCCGCGATCCACCGCCCGTTGACGAAAATCTCCTGCCCCAGCGCGCAAACATCGTCGCCATCGCGCGCCGCGATCCGCTTCAACAGCGGGACGTTGGCGGGCAGATAGTGACGCCGGGCGGCCAGGTCGCGGACGCTGGCGGGCGTGCGGGCCAGCACCATGTCGCCGGTGCGGAAACGGGCATGAGGATCGACGCGCCAGAAGCCGATGGGCGCGCTGGCCGAGGCGTTCCAGATCAGGCGCGGCGCGGGCCGGGCCAAATCCGCGAAGGCTGCAAGGCAGAGCATGGCGAGGCCGAAGCCTCCCGTTATCAGGATCGGACGACGGCGGGCGCGAAGCTGGCGGGCCAGCGGCGGATGCCATTCGAGCAACGGCGCGGGCTTGGGTTTAGGGAGCGGCTTACGCATCGCGCTTCCCCTTGCGGTCGTTCTGGAGGGACCATGCCTCCAGATCGTTGATGTGATAGCGGACCTGTCCGCCATGCCGCCGATAGGGCGGGCCTTCGCGCAGCCAGCGCATGTTTGCGAGCGTCTGGACCTTGAGGCCGAGGAAATGCGCGGCCTGCTTGGCGTTGAGAAACGGACTTCCTTTCCGCGCCCGGTCGGCGCGGATGTTCTCATCTTCATCGTCCATTGCTGGGTTCCTTCCCGTATGCGGGCTGACGGCAAGGGACCGTCAGCAACCGGGCGGGAAGGTGCGGGCCGGGACGCTCGCCCGGCAGGGTCGAAGGCGCGACCATCGTTTTTCGACCCGGCAACCGGGCGTCACGGTGCGGGCCAGGCGCGGCCTATGCGTCGAAAAAACAAAGCCGCCCGCGTCCGAAGGGCGCGGGCGGCGATGGCTTTGGACAGCGGCGATGGAGGGGCGGACGGGCCGCCCCTCCGGTGGATCATTCCGCCGCGATGGCGTAGGTTTCCGGTTCGGCGGGTCTGTAGGTCAACGGCGTGAACGGCAACGTCTGCCCCTCGAAATGCCGTTCCACCTTTTTCCATGCCGCCAGTGTGGCGAAGGGGCGCGCGGTGTAGCTGGCGGCGGGGAAGCGCAGCCATTTGGGCGTCCAGCCCTCGACCTTCTTGCGCCCGTTCTCGCCCGCAAGGCAGTCGCGGATGATACCCTTCTGCGCCTTGACCTTCTCGGCAATATTGCCGTCCGCCACCTTTTTGCCCGCCACTTCGCGCAACATGGCGTTGACCACCTGACGGTCGCGGATAAGGTCGAAAAAGGCGTCGTCCGGTTGCCACCAGTTCGCCATGTCCAGACCGAGATAAACGCCCACGGCCTCGACAACAGCGCTGCCACTCGCCAGCGTCTCGCCCATGACGATAGCGACGATCTCCGTCACCGCATCATCGGTAAGGGCCAGCAATCGGACGAATATGGCGACAATGCCGTCCTCCTTGCCATCGCCGCCGGTCACGGTCGGTTCTTCCGCCGACATGCCGAGATAGTCCAGCACGCGGCGGCGATTTTGGTCGAAGATCGTTTCGCCCTCGCATGTCTCGATGCTTTCGGCGGTCGCCTCGTTGCGGCAATGCTGCGGCTCGATGCGCACCGTCCATAGCGGCGAACCGACGATGGCATGGGCCACCATGAGGCGCAGCGCGACATCGGGGAAGCCGGTCAAGTGCGCCCGCGCGGCGGCATGGCGGTGCAGGTCGATATAGGTCTGCAAGGGGCCGGTCGTCTCGCTGCGCGCCGCCTGCGCGGCCTGCTTGTCGGCTTCGGTCGTCGCGGCCTTGGCGTCCTGCGCCCGCGCTTTCTTCGCCTCCTTGCCGGACAGATAGCCCTCATGGACTTCCACCGCGCCGCCGTGCTGCACGGTGATATAGACCTTGCCGCCCTTGGCCTTGGGGGTCTTTTCATATTCCCACGAATGGAAGGAACGGCCCGGCTCCATGACGTCCACCTCGGCCCAGCCGTCCGCAAGGCAGGCATCGCGCCTGGCGGCGATGGCGGCGTTCTGCGCCTGCCAGAATAGATCGGCATCCGCGAAAAAGCCGTCCTCCCCGAACAGGTCGGTCACGATCTGGCCCTTGTATTCCTCCAGCGGGAAGATCGCGGATTTGACCGAAATCGACGCGCCGCCGAACAGCCATGATTTGAGGTGCTGGCCGGTGGGCGCATAGGCATCGGGGCTATCGAACAGCGCCAGCCAGTCCTTTTGCTGCGCCTTGGTGGCAAGAGTCAGGTGGCGGATGGTGGCCGCGTTGATCTGCTCCTTGCGGTAAAGGCGGCGGACGCGGGGCAACAGATTGCCAAGGGCGAGGATGCGCCGGACATAAAGATCGGTCACGCCGAACGTCCGGCAAACATCCTCGATGCTGCGCCGCTCCTTCTGGATCAACCGGGTGAAGCCCTCCCATTGGGCCACCTCGTCCGGGTCCAGCCGGGCGACATTTTCCAGAATGGAGGCTTCGAGCGCGGCGGCATCGTCGCCGTCCTCCATGAGAACGCACGGCAGCGGGCCGTTGTCGATCCCTTCGGACAGGGCGATTTCGGTGGCGTAGCGTCGGCGCGCTCCGGCGACGACGCCGAACGATTCCGGCTGGCCCTCAAGGATGCCAGGGCGAATGAGAAGCGGCTGAATGACGCCGCGTTGCCGGATGCTCGGCAAAATGTCCGATACGTCCGGGTTCTTCTCGGCGTGGCGCATGTTCGTCTTGCTGACGAACAGCTTGCCAATCTCGACGTTTAAGAGTTGCATGGTGGTTCACTCCTTCTTGGGGTGGACCGGCCCGTCTGCGTGGTCTGCCAAGATGGTGCAGGCGGGCCGGGATAGCGCCGAATGAGCGGCGCGGCTCATCCGTCCAGTGCGGGCGGAATCTGGGAACGGCGGGCAAGTTGGCGCGCCCGCGCGGCGGTCGATAAGAGGGCTTCGGCCTCGGTGATCCGGCCAACGATCCGCGCAGCTTCGGCATAGGCCGACAGCGGAAAGCGCGGCACGAAATACAGGTCGCGCTCGATGCCAAGCCCTCCGGGCAGGCGGACGGACTCGATTTCCGACAGGCTGAAATATCCGAGTTCGGGGCACCCGAAACCAAGGTCGGTCAACCCGAACAGGGTATCGCCGTCCTCGTCCAGTTCGCTCGCCAGCCAAGTTGCCGCGCCCATCGGGTTGAACAGTTTAAGAACCGGCAACGGGTCGGGTTCGGCCCTGCCGTCGCGCTGCGCGGCGTGGTGGGCCTCGGCGTTGGCGCGCAATGCCGCGCGCAGTTCGGGGGATAGGAGCATCATGCCGCTGCCCTCCATTCCGGGGCGACGGCGGCGGCTTGTTCCGCGTCGGCAAAGGCAAGGATATAGTCGGCGGCCTTGCTCGCCTGACTGGCGGCGCGGAAGATGGCGCGGTTGTCCTCGCGCAATACCTCCAACCATGACCCAACATAATCGGCATGGCGGACGGTCGGCACGATGCCCAAGGCGGCGCAAATGAAGGCGGCGCTAATCTCCGCACATAGTTCCTCGCGGGCATAGGGCTGCGATCCGAACCGGCCCGACTGGTCGCGGTTCAGCCGCTTGGCGTGGCCGGTCCAATGCGAAAGCTCGTGGAAGGCGGTGCGATAGTAATTGATCTGATCGCGGAAGGCCGGTTGCGGCGGCACCTGAACGAAATCCGCCCCCGGCGCATAATAGGCTTTGGCTCCGCCGATGCGGAAATCCGCGCCGGTCGCTTCTATCAGGGCTTCCGCATGGGGGATAATCTCGCGTTCCGGCAAGGGCGCGGGATCGGTCACAATGCCGGGCCGCAGCCCCTCGCATTGCGAGACGTTGAACACGGTAAAGCGTTTGAGGAACGGCACGGCGCGGGCATCCTCGCCGCTCTGGGCGGCGCGGGCCTTCTCTGCTTCGGGAATGAAGCGATCGGCATAGACAACCGTTGTCCCGCGCTCGCCCTTGCGGACATTGCCGCCCGCTTCCAGCGCCTGCTTGAAGGTAAGCCAATGCTGCGAGGGATAAGCGCCCTCGATGGCCGCGCCCCAAAGCAACAGGACGTTGACGCCGCTATAGCGCCGCCCGGTCAGGGCATTGCGGGGCAAGCCGGGGCCGCCCGCCGCGCTGCCGTCCCAAGGCTGGACCCAAGGAAAGCGGCCTTCCTCAAGCTGGCTGATGATCTTGGCTGTGACCTCGGCGTAAATATCGCGCACGGGTCCATCGCCGCGCGCCCGGCGCGCAGTCGTGTCCTTCCTCATGGCGAGGGTTCCTTATGTCGGGGGACTATGGGGGAGCGGCGATGCGCTCCCCGTCCAGTCGATCAGGCGGTTACAGGCTCGGCCTGCTTGGGGGCGGTGCGCTTCGCGGCGCGCTTGGGCGCGGGCGGCGCGGGCATGTCGGTTTCCTGCGCGCCGGTGTGCTGGCCTTGCTTGCCCAGCTCGTCCCGGCGAACGACGCGCCAGACATTCGGATTCTGCCGCGAACGAAACAGGCGCAGCGGAATATAGCCCGACCGGCTGCTGTCGATATAGCCGCCGAAATAGACTTCGCCGGTTTTCTTCGCCGTGCGTTCCCAGATCGAGCCAAGCCGAAACGCGGTGCCGATAGGCGTCGGGGTCTTGAGGTCGAACAGCGGCGCGCGCGTGTTGTCGGACACCACCTTTTCCAGATAGACGTGCGAAAAACCATAGTTCGGTTCAGCAATATAGCCGGTCACGCTGCCATCTTCGTTGCGGATCATTTCACCAATCATTGTCGTTACTCCGTGAAGTCGGTTCGAGTCTGTCAGGGGTTGCGATCTCGTCTTGGCCTCTGACAGCTACACTTATACAAGTTTTGATATAAATCGGCCATCACATTGTTTTCTTGACAGATTCCCATCGCACCTGGTGAGTCCGAGCAAATAGAAGGGGCGCGACCAGCGCCCAGCAAACGACAAAGACGCATCGGCCGCCCCTGCGGACGATTCCGCTTCTACAAGGAGATGGAGCGCAGGGCCGGTCACTTCCATCGCACCCGGAGCCGTCCTCGCAGCTTCCCAAGGGCCGCGCGGATTTCTTGTCGGCAAGAGGCACGGGAGGAGGGTTTACGCGCAGCTTGGTGAAACGGGGCTGGCGCTTCTTCAAAAACAAACAAGCGCCGCCAGCCCCGTTTCGCCTAGCGGAGCTTCCCTCCGACGCAACTCCTTGCCGATGAAAATCCGTGTGGCACGCCAGGGATGCTGAGAGACGGCGAAGGGGGTGATGGAAGTGACTGGCTCAAGATCCTCATCGCGCGCTCTGCGCGCGATTCCTTAGCGAAGCTGCAAGCAGCCTGTCGGCCGACGCCACCGCCAGCAGGAGGCCGCCGACGTCGCCGCAAGCACCCGCGTCAGTCGATCGTTACCGGAACGGACGGGACGCCGCAGGCGGCCCGGCGGAGCTTGGCGACGAAGGAGCCTAGCGGAGTAGAGCGCGGTCGCCCGCTCGCGGGCGAGACGCCATCCTTTCGCTTTGGCGGCTATCGCAGCAACAGCCGCCAGCCTCCGCCAATCAGCGCGTCGGCGGTCCTCAATAGCCGTTTGACGTGGGTTCGCAGATAATCGGAAGTTCCCAGCCAATCGCGTCGGACGATCGCCTTTCCGTGGATGACAGAGGCAATCTCACGGTGGCTGGCCCCGGCCTGCCTGCCGTCCCATGCTTGGAGCGCCATCGCCCAGCGCCGCGCCCGTCGTTCCGGTGGAAACAGCTTCACCGGAAAGCGGCCGAGACGGCACAATGCGGTAAGACGACGCAGCGTCATTATCTTGGCCTCAACATGGCTGTCGCCGGGAACATGATAGTCGATCTGCACCGGCCCATCGAGCAGCGTGCCGGAACGAACTTCGATCCGGATGCAGCGTGGACCGTCGGCAATCAACATATGCTCACCGGCTCCAGCCGAGCGAAGAACGACGGTGGGGTGACAAAGTGCGCGAAGATCGAAAACATCGTCCGCCTCCATCGACGCTGGCCTCGCGTTCACGGCGAGGACCGGCGCAGGCACGCCAGCGCACCAGACCACATGGCCCGCGAAATCGTTCAAACCCTCCACGGTCGAAAGCGGCAGGACACGGCTGCACGCGCAGTCGCAGTTGCGGACCGTTAGGACGCAGAGTGGCGGTCGAGCGCGCAGCAGCAACCAGGAGAAGCGGCAGGGACCACCAAGTTTGCGGCCCAAGGCACGGCGCAGACATTCCCACGCCCATGTCGGGCGATCGAAGCCCAGCAAGTAGTCGTAGCGCGCACGCTCGCGCCATGCGGACGCCACGGCATCCGTCCCAATAGTCGCTGTCATGCCCATCTCCCTTGGCCGACGCATATTGGACATCGAAAGTGTGCCCGGCGGCCTATCGGCACCGTCGTCGGTGCCTTGCCAGGCGCGTGAACGAGCGGCTGGCAGCCTGTAAACTTTCTGAAATTGCCCTAAGTGTCTCTCGGAATAGCCCGGTGAATGACGGAAAACCGGGACGCAATGGCGTGTTAGTGTCGGAGTTCAGGAACCCTAAGCACTAAATCTTGCTCGTTATTCGTTCTAACTGTGCATTGGCTTTGTGAGGCAAATTGATTAGATGGCCTCGGCTACAGGCTTCGCCTGGAGCCTGACACGCGCCGGTGCCCGAGAGGGCTTAATCGGGAACGCGGTGAGGATTTGGCCTTGGCCAATCCGAATCCGAGGCTGTCCCTGCAACTGTGAGCGGCGAGCGCGATGCACATCGCTTCCCCAAAATCAGGGGAAGTAGCCACTGGGCCGGACGCTAAATCATGCGGGGCCTGGGAAGGCCGTGCATCAAGCCATGACCCGCAAGCCAGGAGACCTGCCGGCGCTTGGTCGCTTTTGCTTTGGTCCAGGGGATGGTCGAGGCACGGGTCTTTCCGTCTGAGCGACGCCGTTGCCGGGGTTCCACCTCGTCGGCGGAGATTGTTGGGTGCGGCACGCAGTTCCCGCTGCTTGTCGGCTCATTCGTCCGATCGTTTGCGCCAGAGCGGAAAATCCATGCCGATACCAAACTTGCCCGATGTTACTCCATTGCGCGTCAAGCGCCTGGTAACGATGAAGAAAGACGGCGATGTCATAACGGTGTCGATCAATCTTGCGTCCCCGCTTCCGCTTGGCCTGCAAATCCATAAAGGGGAACGCGACGCTTCCTTGCGGCGGATTATCAAACAGGCGCACGGGACGATCTTCCGTTCGGGCAGGACATGCCAGTTTCACGCTGCCAATCATGCGCTGGCGCAGGCCCTGCGGGCAAAGCTCCAACATCAGCTCAACTTGCTGGCGCGCAAGCCACTCAGCCCGCGCCAGATCGAGCGCCTGCTTGGTATCACGTCAACGGAACGCAATCGCTGGGCGAAGGACGGCCGGCTTCCCCGATCCGGCGACGCCGTGATTCGCAAAGGCCCGAACATGATTCGATTGGCGACCTATCCTCCAGACATAGTGGAAGCCTTGCTGGATCGGCCTGAAATCATCGCGCTTTGGCGCGCGAATGACAAAACGCACGCTTGAGGGATTGGCATTTCGCGCGATTGCCATTAAGGAACGCGCCCGTTGCGGGTCGATGATCCGTAACGACATACACGCGCCGGTGCCCGAGAGGGCATAATTGTGGAACACGGTGAGGAACGGGCAGGCGATATTCGCCGGGCCGATCCGAATCCGAGGCTGTCCTTGCAACTGTAAGCGGTGAGCGCGATACACATCGCTTCCCTCCGATTTGAGGGAAGCAGCCACTGGGCCGGACGCTAAATCATGCGGGGCCTGGGAAGGCCGTGCATCAAGCCATGACCCGTGAGCCAGGAGACCTGCCGGTGCTTGGTCGCTCTTGCCGCGATCCAAGGGATGGTCATGGCACGGTAAACCTCCGTCTGAGCGACGAACCATTGCGGCTGGGGCCGCAGGGTTGGCGCTGCGCGGGTGAATTGTGCCCATTCGCGAGGCGCCGACCGACCGTTCGTGCGCCTGCCCGGCTCGTCGCCGGAGTTAGCGGGACGATTCCGGTTGCCCCTGTTGCCGCTCAGTTGCTCGGCACCAGGGGGAATACCCATGAGGAAAGTCAGTTTCGTATCACTGTTGGCCCTGTCTGTCGCAGGGCTGCATTCGCATCCGGTCCATGCCGAAACCGCCGATGCGTCTGCGGATGACCGCGCCGAAATCATCGTCACCGCATCGCGCGCCACCACCGAGGCGCGAGAAATCGGTAGCTCCATTTCCGTCATCGGCCGCGATGATCTGCAACACAATCAGATCACCTTCGTAAAAGATATTCTCCAGGACGTTCCAGGCGTGATCGTTTCCACGGACCGCCCCGGCAATTACACCAGTGTCAGCATCCGTGGGTCGAACAATGACGAGGTGCTCTGGCTTGTCGACGGCATCAAGCTGGGTGATCCCAGCTCAACCAGCACTCAGTTCCAGGCCGATCATCTCACCTCACGCGACATCGCAAGGATCGAGGTTCTGCGTGGCAACCAGAGTTCACTCTATGGCTCGGACGCCATCGGCGGCGTCGTCAACGTCATCACCCAGCGCGCGACCGAGGAAGGCTTCCGCGTCAACGCCGAAGCCGAAAGCGGTTCCTATGGAGCGCTGAATGGCGGCGCGTCAGTGCTTGGGAAAACTGGCCCGCTCGACTTCCGGGTTACTGCGACCGGCTATCGCCATGACGGCCCGTCCCTCACCGATCCCAAGACCGCCAATCCGGTTGGGTCCGGGACCGAGGATGACGAATATTGGCGCTACGGGTTCAGTGGCCGGGCCGGCCTACAGGCGACCGAAGGGCTGTCGTTCCAGACTCTGGGCTTCTGGCTCGACAGCTTCTCGGACCTCGACAATACGAGATCGGACACGACCAACACCGTAAGGAAGCGCGAATACGCCTATGCGGCCCAAGGGAGCTATACGACCGCCGACGGCAATCTTAAGGTTGATCTGACCGCCAGCCGCTATGTAGCGCGCCGCCTCTATTTCGGCACCAGCAACCGCGCTGAGGGCGATCTCTACAAGGGCACCCGCGACAATCTGGGTCTTGCGATAGCCTATGGTGGGACAGGGCCGATAAGCCTTGCCGTCGGTGGCAATCTCGAGCGCGAAAAAACCAATCAGATCACCTTCTATTCGGGCAATTTCGATGCCCATGTCAGCACGAAGGCAGGTTATGGCGAGATAGCAATCCGTCCGGTCGAGGGCATGACCATCACCGGGGCGGCGCGGATCGACGACAATAGCCGTTTTGGCACGTTCGACACCTATCGCGGCACCATCGCCTACCTTATCGGCAACCTGAAGCTTCGTGCTAGCTATGGCACTGGAGCGAAGGCACCGGGTCTCTATCAGCTTTTCGATCCCACCTACGGCAACCCGGCGTTGAAGGTGGAGACGAGCAAGGGCGGCGATGTCGGCTTCGACTTCGCGGTCAGCAACACCGTGACGGCGCAGGTCTCCTATTTCTTCAGCCGCAAGAACAACGAAATCAATTTCGATGGCAGCAAGCCGCCTTTCGGCGGATACAGCCAGTTTGGCCGCACCCGCGCCCAAGGTATCGAGGCCGGATTGCTGGTTACGCCAGCGCCGTGGCTGAGCATCAGCCAGAGCCTTACCTATGTCGATCACGAAGTCGATAATTCGACCACCGGCGACCGGCCTTTCGTGGACAGCGGACGACCGAAGCTCAGCGCCACGACATCAGTGACGATTATCCCTGCCGAACGCGCGTCGCTCACCGTGCGTATGCGCAATCGCGACGGGGATTCCTCCTCCAGCTACAGCCCGGCCACACAAGCCTACACGGTCGTAGATTTGCTCGGCTCCTACGGGATCACCGACAAGATCGAGATCTACGGGCGTGTCGTGAACCTGTTCGATCGGTGGTATCAGGTCAGCTACGGCACGCAGGCGCTGGGCCTCAGCGCTTATGGCGGTGTCCGCGTCAGCTTCTGACCTCCCTTGCAGGGCGGCGGACAGCGACGCCGCCCTGCTTTTCCCGAAAGGAAAAGCACATGGCTTCGATCGCCAAAATCGAGGAACGGCATGAGGATGGCAGGCTGAAAGCCGAAGTCTGGCCTCTGCCGCTGGACGAAGATTTTCTGGAGCGCCTGTTCCGCGACCTGTTCGAGAACCATTGGGCCGGGCTGACTTTCGGCCCGATGATCCAGGGCGGCGCCTATGAGCTGCGTTGCCCGGCCGCGCCCAAGTCCATATCCGTGGGCGGCGGATATTTCACGGTCCATTGGGGTCGTGGCGGGCATTTCCACCTCTGCATCGGGGAATCGAAAGCCGACCCGGAAACGGTCGCGCATCGCCGCCCGTCGAAGGCGGAACTCGTGCGCGGTGCGGACAAGCACGGTCATCCCGTCACCTGGTCCCTGCGGGTGGAGAACGGCAAGGGCGAGTCCACGCTCAGCATCTATTTCCCGAACCCCTTCCTGACCGACGAGGACGGGTTGGCGGAGCAGCCCGACTGGAGCCGTCTCGCGCTCTGGCAGCATGTCCTGACAACCTATGCCGGGCACGAAGCCGATGGCCGCGACATGCTCGGCAAGGGTTTCGGCCATTGATTCCCCGGCTGGTCCTTCCTGCCTTGATGCTGCCAGCCCTGGTGCTGCCAACCCTGATGCTGATCACGGCGCTGATCGCCGCGCCAGCGACGGCGGCCGGACGTCCTTTGCCGCGGGTGGCCTCCTTCGGGCTGTGCGCGGATCAGATGCTGCTGATGATGGCCGCTCCCGGCCAGATTGCGTCCGTTTCGGATCAAGCCACCGGCCCGCTTTCGGTCTATGCGGATCGCGCTCGCGCCTTCCCGGCCAATCGCGGATCGGCGGAGGAAGTCATCGCCTCAGGCGCGACGGTGCTGCTCCATAGCGACGCCATGAACAAGCGCAGCGCCGATGCACTCGCCAGTTTCGGCATCAGGACCATCAGCGTGCCCTTCGCCAATAGCTGGGCGGAGGTAGATGCCATGACGCGGCTTGTCGCCCGCGCGATCGGCCGGGAAGCGCGCGGGGAAGCGGTCATCGCGGATATGCACCGCCGCCTTGCTCGTCTGCGCCCCGCCGAACCACCCGCCCAGTGGCCGACAGTCATCTACTATCGGCCCGACGGCGGCGGCGCGGGCACCGGCACCTTTGTCGATGAAAGTCTGCGCACCGCCGGTTTCCGCAATCTCCAGGCCGAATGGGGGCCGCCGCTGTGGAGCGGCGTCCCGGTCGAACAGATCGTTCGCCAGCCCCCCGATCTCTTCGCCGTGAGCTACTTCGACACGAGCAACAATGCGTCGTCGGTTCTACGCCGCAACCCGGTGCTGTGGGGGCACGCCCGAACGCGGCCGGTGCTGAATGTGCCCGGCAAATACTGGAATTGCGGCAGCCCCCTGCTGGTCGAAGCGGTCGAGCTGCTGGCACGCGAGCGCGCGGGCGTGATGCACCAGCGTCGCGAAAGGCATCCGCGATGAACGATGCAACATCGACACCGCGCATCAGACAGGATGTGCTTTGCGGCGGCCTCACGCTGCTCCTCGTCGCGCTGATGGTGGCCTCGCTGACCATCGGCTATGTCGAAATCCCGCTCTCCAAGCTGGTAAAAAGTGCTTTCGGCCTCGCTGACCATTCCACGGTGCTGATCGTCCAGCAACTGCGTATGCCGCGTATGTTGCTCGCCGTGTTCATCGGCATGTCGTTGGGCGGGGCCGGCGCGGTGTTGCAAGGACTGCTGCACAATCCGCTGGCCGAACCCGGCACGCTCGGCATTACTGGCGCTGCCAGCCTCGGCGCGGTTATCGCCATATATTTCGGACTGGTGGCGATTCTGCCGTTCTGGTTGCCGGTCTGCGCGATGCTGGGCGCAGGACTGGCCACGATCCTCTTGCTGATTGTCGCGCGGGACGGCGCGGCAACGCTGACGCTGATCCTTGTTGGCGTCGGCATCGGCGGCATTTCGATCGCGCTGACCTCGCTGGCGATGAACCTCTCGCCCAATCCCTGGGCGGTGAGCGAGATCGCGATGTGGCTGCTCGGTTCGGTGAAGGACCGCACTTTCGATGAAGTGCGCCTCGCTGCCCCTTTCATCGGCGTCGGGCTTGCCATGCTGCTCGCGGCGGCTCCCTCGCTCGATACTCTGTCGCTGGGCGAAGATACGGCTCGCAGCCTTGGCCTCAACATCATGCGCACCCGCGTTCTCGCCATTTTGGGAACCAGCCTTGCCGTTGGCGCGGGTGTGGCGGTGTCCGGCTCGGTCGGTTTCGTCGGTCTGATGATGCCGCATCTTGTCCGGCCGCTCGTGGGCAATATTCCCAGCCGGCTGGTGCTGCCCAGCATCATCGGCGGCGGCGCGCTGGTGTTGGCGGCGGACATCGCCGTCCGGCTGATCGCGGTGGGGCCGGAACTGCAACTGGGTGTGCTGACCTCGCTCGTAGGCACCCCGTTCTTTCTCTACCTCGTCCTGCACTTGCGGAGGCGGCTACGATGACCCGGCTTACCGTCGAGCATCTCTCCGTCCCGATCGGACGCTATCCCGTTCTGCACGACATTTCCCTTCGGGCAGAGGGCGGGAAGCTCATCGGCCTGGTCGGCCCCAATGGCGCTGGAAAATCCACGCTCGCCCGCGCGATAGCCGGTCTCCTCAAGCCCTCGGCGGGGACGATCGCCGTGGACGGGCGGCCCATCGACGGATTGTCCGCCCATGAGGCCGCAAGGACCATCGCCTATCTGGCGCAAGGCGATGCGGTGCATTGGCCGCTGTCCGCCCGCGGCGTGGTCGGGCTTGGCCGTGCGCCCCACCTTTCCGCTCTTGGCCGGGGATCGGCCACGGACCGCGAGGCGATCGACCGGGCAATGGAGCGGACCGGCATCGCCGCCATGGCCGACCGGGACGTGACCCGGCTATCGGGCGGCGAGCGCGCGCGTGTCCTTCTTGCCAGAGCGCTTGCGGTCGAAGCGCCCATCCTGATCGCGGACGAGCCGGTCGGCGCGCTCGATCCCCGGCACGGCCTCAACATCATGACATTGCTGCGCGAGGAAGCGCGTCGCGGCGCGCTGGTGATCGTCGTTCTCCATGACCTCGC
>CAYLKZ010000062.1:0-18165 GCA_964384275.1 uncultured Sphingobium sp.
CGATGCTGCTTTTGCCGGCGAGCGGGATGGAGATGGTTTCCTGCGCCTGATCGTCATCCAGCGACTGCATCACGATGGCGTGGAGGTCTGCCGGGGAACCGGCATCGGATGCCGGGACACTGGCGGGGTGGGTCTGGTTCAAAATCGCTCCTTCAATGGTGGTGCTGATGTGACGGGACGGTGCGTGAGCGGATCACGCACGCGCCGGGTTCGATATTCGCGGTGCCAGAAAGGGTCGGCCTGCCGCAACAGGGTTGCCGATCGTGGATCAGGGCGGAAGCGCAATAGCACAAGCGCCGGTGCTCTCCAGTCCGTCCAGTGCCTGCTCTGGCGCGCGGGCCGGACGAAACGCCGCAGCCAGTTCATGGCGGAACCGCCATGACTGCGTTCATCATAACCCGGACGCGCGATTACGGCAATGGGCATCATGCGCGCAATGGAGCGCCAGTTCTTCCATGCGCCGAACTGGCGCAGATTGTCCGCGCCCATCAGCCAGCAGAAGCGGTGGCGCGGGTAGCGGCCAAGAAGCGCGCGCAGCGTGTCCACGGTGTAGCGGGTGCCGAGCTGCCGCTCGATCGCGCTGGGGCGGATCGGCGCGCGCGTCGCCACGCGCTGCGCATGGGCGAGGCGGACGGGAAGGGGCGCCATGCCGTCCACCGGCTTCAGCGGATTGCCGGGGCTGACCAGCCACCAGACTTCATCAAGGCCAAGAGCTTCCTTCGCGAACAGGCTGATCGCCCGGTGCCCGCCATGGGCCGGGTTGAACGAGCCGCCGAGCAGGCCGATCTTGCGGGGATAAGCGCTGGTCATCGCAGGGGGCATGATGGGGCGGGGCGAAGGCCGTTCAGGCCCGCGCGCCCGCTTCATCGACGCCAGTGCTGTTATGGCGCAGCGCCTTCAGCACCGTGGCGACGATGCCGTCGGCGTCAAGACCGGCCTCGGCATATTGCTTTTCGGGCTTGTTCTGATCCTGAAAGATGTCGGGCAGGCGCAGTGTGCGCAGCTTCAGCCCCCCGTCGATCAGCCCTTCGTCGCTGGCGAGCGTCAGCACATGCGCGCCTAGCCCCCCGACCGCGCCTTCCTCCACCGTCACCGCGACATCATGGCTGGTGAGCAGGCGGCGGATCAGCGCTTCGTCCAGCGGCTTGGCGAATCGCAGGTCGGCGACGGTGGTTGAAAGACCGCGCGCGTCGAGCGCGTCGGCGGCCTTCAGCGCCTCTTCCAGCCGGGTGCCGAGCGAGAGGATCGCCACCTTCTTGCCCTCGCGCACCACGCGCCCCTCGCCGATCTTGAGGCGCACCGGCGTTTCGGGCAACGGCACGCCGACGCCATTGCCGCGCGGATAGCGCACCGCGATCGGGCCGTCGTCATGGAGCGCGCAGGTGTGCACCATATGCACCAGCTCCGCTTCGTCGGCTGCGGCCATCACCACCATGTTGGGCAGCGTGGCGAGATAGGTGATGTCGAAGCTGCCCGCATGGGTGCTGCCGTCCGCGCCGACCAGCCCCGCGCGGTCGATGCCGAAGCGCACCGGCAGGTTCTGGATCGCCACGTCATGCACCACCTGATCGTAGGCGCGTTGCAGGAAGGTCGAATAGATCGCGCAGAAGGGCCGCATGCCCTGCGCGGCGAGGCCCGCCGCGAACGTCACCGCATGCTGTTCGGCGATGCCGACATCGAAGCAGCGGTCGGGGAAGGCGGCCTCGAACTTGTCGAGTCCCGTGCCGGACGGCATGGCGGCGGTGATCGCGCAGATTTTTTCGTCGCGCTCGGCTTCGGCGATCAGCGCCTTGGCGAACACGCCGGTATAGCTTGGCGGTCCCGGCGGGGCCTTGGCTTGCGCGCCCGTCACCACGTCGAATTTCTGCACGCCATGATATTTGTCGGCGGCGGCTTCGGCCGGGGCATAGCCCTTGCCCTTTTGCGTCACGACATGGACGAGGCAGGGGCCTTCCGCCGCATCGCGCACATTTTCGAGCACCGGGATAAGCTGATCGAGATTATGCCCGTCGACCGGGCCGACATAATAGAAGCCCAGTTCCTCGAACAGGGTGCCGCCCATCGCCATGCCGCGTGCGAATTCGTCCGTCTTCTTCGCCGCCTTGTGGAGCGGCCGGGGCAGCTTGCGCGCGATCCGCTTGGCAAGGTCGCGCAGGCCGAGAAATTCCCGGCTCGACACCAGCCGCGCCAGATAGGCGGAAAGGCCGCCCACCGGCGGGGCGATCGACATGTCATTGTCGTTGAGGATGACGATGAGGCGATTGCCCGCCGCCTCTGCATTGTTCATCGCTTCATAGGCCATGCCCGCCGACATCGCCCCGTCGCCGATGACGGCGATGCCCTTGCCCGGCTTGCCCGCAAGCTTGTTGGCGATGGCGAAGCCCAGCGCCGCGCTGATGCTGGTGGAGCTGTGCGCCGCGCCGAACGGATCATAATCGCTTTCGCTGCGCCTGGTGAAGCCGGAAAGCCCGCCTTCCTGCCGCAGCGTGCGGATACGGTCGCGGCGGCCGGTCAGGATCTTGTGCGGATAGCATTGGTGGCCGACATCCCAGATCAGCTTGTCATTGGGCGTATCGAACACATAGTGGATCGCGGTGGTCAACTCGACCACGCCGAGGCCGGAGCCTAGATGGCCGCCGGTGACGCCGACGGCGCTGATCGTCTCCGCGCGCAGTTCATCGGCCAGCTGGTGCAGCTGTTCGGGCTTCAGCCTGCGCAGATCGGCCGGATCGTTGACCTGATCGAGCAAGGGGGTGGCGGGACTTTCGTTCATTTGACTTCGGTTCTCCAATCCCAGCCCATAGACATTGCGGACGCTCTTGTCGAACCTCCCGAAGGGGCACTCATCGCGGGGCGCACTCCGTGCATCTGCCCTGCACCTCGATCACCGGGCGGTCGGCGATGAAGCCTTCGCGCCCGGCCCTCTCCCGCACGGCGGCGGTCAGCTTGTCGTCATCGACGTGGATCGCCTTGCCGCAACCGGTGCAGACGAGGAAGATGCAGTCGTGCAGGCAGCCGGGATGGGCGTTGGCGATATAGGCATTGGCGCTTTCCACGCGAGTCGCGAGGTTGGACGCCACGAACAGATCGAGGATGCGATAGACGCTGTTTGGCGCCACGCGCTTGCCGCGCGCCGTTGAAACGGCGTCGGCGATGTCATAGGCGGAGGTGGGCCGGGCCTGTGCCGCAAGCGCATCGAAGATGGATGCGCGCATTGGCGTCCATTGCTCGCCCTGCCGTTGCAGCGCCTGCTGCGCAGCCTCGCGCAGCGAAGCTCCGCTAAATTCATGGTGATGATGGGTGCCCATGGTTCAAGTGTAGGGATGGGAAAGGGGGCAGACAAGAGGCGCGGGCACGATAGCTAGAAGCTCTCCTCCGCATAGACATGGCCCAGATCGCCGCCCCATTCGCCATGATAGCGGTCGAGCAGGATCTCGGCCGGCGTCCTGCCGCGCGCCACCACTTCGTGCAGCGGGTCGAGATAGCCGGTCTCGTTATTCCCGCTGGCGTCGAGCCGTGCCCGGCTCGCTAGACCTCCCCGCGCGATCTCCAGCACCTGCGGCGCGATGTCGCGCAGCGTCTGGCCACCGGGCAGCGGCGCGTCGAGGCCGAGCTTCGGCACCGAATCGCGCAACACCTGCCGGTCCTCGATGGACCAGCCCTTCACCAGATCCCACGCGGCGTCGAGCGCGCCCTGATCGTAGAGCAGGCCGACCCACAGCGCGGGCAGCGCGCAGATGCGGTTCCGCGGCCCTCCATCGGCTCCGCGCATTTCGAGAAAGCTCTTCAGGCGCACCTCGGGGAAGGCGGTCGAGAGATGATCGTTCCAGTCGCTGACCGTCGGCTTTTCGCCGGGCAGCGCGGGCAGTCGGCCTTTGAGGAAATCGCGGAAGCTCTGGCCCGCCGCATCGATATAGCGGCCTTCGCGGTAGACGAAGTACATCGGCACATCGAGCGCATAATCGGCATAGCGCTCATAGCCGAAGCCGTCCTCGAACACGAAGGGCAGCATCCCGGTGCGCGCGGGGTCGGTATCCGACCAGATATGGCTGCGGTAGGAGAGGTAGCCGTTGGGCTTGCCCTCGGTGAAGGGCGAATTAGCGAAAAGGCCGGTCGCCAGCGGTTGCAGCGCCAGCGAGGTGCGGAATTTCCGCACCATGTCGGCCTCGCTGCCATAATCGAGATTGGTCTGGATGGTGCAGGTGCGCAGCATCATGTCGAGGCCCATGGTGCCGACCCGCGGCATGTGGCGCAGCATGATGCCATAGCGCCCCTTGGGCATGACGGGCAGGTCTTCGCGGCGCTTGTCCGGCCACATGCCGAGGCTGAGAAAGCCGATGCCGAGCGCGTCGCCGACCTCTTTCACCTGTTGCAGATGGCGGTCCGTTTCCGCGCAGGTGGCGTGCAGATTTTCGAGCGGCGCGCCCGACAGTTCGAGCTGGCCCGCCGGTTCGAGGCTGATCGTGCCGTCCGCCCCCGCCAGCGCGATCACATTATCGCCTTCGAGAATCGGCTTCCAGCCAAAGCGGGTCAGCCCGTCGAGCAGCGCGCGGATGCCGCCCTGTTCGTCATAGGAGGGGGCGTGATGATCGGCGAGAGCATAGACGAACTTTTCATGTTCGGTGCCGATGCGCCATTTTTCCGCCGGTTTTTCACCGCGCGCGAAGACGGAGATCAACTGATCCCGGCTTTCGATGACGGGATCGTTCGCCCCTGTATCCGTTCTGGTGCTCATATGCGCGCCCTTACCCCCTGTATGTGCTGGTGCAAATAGGGATCAGCGGGCGTGGGATCAATCGATTACGCCATGATGAAGAAAAGCGGCCCCGTTCCGGAACAGGCAGGATCACTCCGCCTGCCAGTCGCCGTTCATCGCCATCCAGCAGGCGGTGGCGGCGATGGCGGCGGTTTCGGCGCGCAATATGCGCGGGCCAAGGGCGATCGCCACGGCGGCGGGATGGGCGCGGATCGCCTCCCGCTCCTGCGTGGTGAAGCCGCCTTCCGGGCCGATCAGCAGCGCCGCCGGGCCGGGATGCGCGGCGAAGGCGGCCTTTGCCGGCGTGCCGCCCAGCTCGTCGGCGAAGAACAGGTGCCGCCCCTCCGGCCAGTCGCGGAGCAGCGCGGGCAGCTTTTCCAGTTCGTCGAGTTCGGGCAGGGCGGTGCGGCCGCATTGCTCGGCGGCTTCCACCATATGCGCGCGCAGGCGGTCGAGGTTGAGCTTGTCCACCACCGCGCGTGCCGTCAGCACCGGGCGCAGCCGGGCGACGCCCAGCTCGCACGCCTTTTCGGCGACCAGATCGATCCGGCCCTTCTTGATCGGCGCGGCGCAGAGCCAGAAATCGGGCGCGGCCTCCTGCGCCTTTGTCGGTTCGACGCACTCCAGCACGAGGTCGCGCTTGCGGATCGCGGTGGCGCGCGCCGCCCATTCGCCGTCATGCCCGTTGAAGAGCAACACGGCGTCGCCCTCCTTCACCCTCATCACGGAGATCAGGTAATGCGCGGCATTGCCCTCCACGGGGATGGCGCGCGCGGGGCCGAGCGGTTGCTCGACATGAAGGCGCGGCGCGCTGCGCGGCGGCCAGGCAGGCGTGGCGGCCATCAGCGGCGGCTCATCGCAAGAGGGGCAGGCGTACGGATCATGATGCTTGCTCTATGGAAAGGGCGCGGCGGAGGATTGGCCTCGCCTCGCCGTCCCGAACCGGGCCGGATCAGGCGATCTCGAAAATGCCCTCGACCTCGACCGCGCAATCGAGTGGCAGTTCGGCGACGCCGACGGTCGAGCGCGCATGGCGGCCCGCTTCGCCCATGATGGCGACCATCAGGTCCGACGCGCCGTTCATCACGGCGGGCAGCGCGGCGAAGCTGGGGGTCGAGTTGATGAACCCGCCGAGGCGCACGCAGCGCACCACCCGGCTGAAATCGCCATCGACGGCGAGCTTCAGTTGCGCGATCAGATTGATTACGCAGAGGGCAGCGGCTTCCTGCCCCGCTTCCCTGGTGACGGCGCCGCCGACCTTGCCCTTGTGCGCGTCGGCGATGGTGCCATCCGCTCCGGCGCAGATCTGGCCGGAAATATAAACGAGATTACCGCTCCGCACATAGGGCAGATAATTGGCGACCGGCGCCAGCGGCGTGGGCAGTTCTATGCCGAGTTGCTGGAGGTTATGCTCGATCTTGCTCATGTCGGAACTCCTGATGGGGAATGGGCGGGACGGGCTGCGGCCCTACAAGGTGCGCGGCGTCCCTACAACCCGTCCTGCGCCCGCCAATGCCTAGCAGCACCTGCCGCCGCCATTGCCGTAGCGCGCCTGCTCCCGGTTGCGAAAGAAGGCTACGCGGTCCATCGGCGCGCGCTCCGGGTGGCGCAGGGCCATGTGGCGCAGATAGGTCTCATAGCTCGGCTGGCCGACCATGAGCAGCGCCATTTCGCGCAGCTGGCCCAGCAGCTTCCTCATTCCGCGGGCACCATGTCGGGCGTGATCTCATGCGCGGTCGGCCTGTTGGCCTGCCGCGCGGCGATGCAGGTGCGGATGGTGAAGAAGAGCAGCGAGAGCACCACGAAGAGGAACAGCGCGCAGAGCGCCGCATCCACCCGGTCGTTGAAGATGATCGCCCGCATTTCGTCCATAGACTTTGCGGGCGCCAGCACCTCGCCCCGCGCCGCCGCTTCGGAGAAGATCGACGCATGGGCGAGGAAGCCCACCTTCGGATCGGCGGAGGCCAGCTTCAGCGCGCCTGCCGTCAACGTGCAGAGCAGCAGCCACAGGGTCGGCACCACCGTCACCCAGGCGAAGCGGTCCTTCTTCATGCGGAAGAGCACCACTGTCGACAGCATCAGCGCCACGGCGGCGAGCATCTGGTTGGAGATGCCGAACACCGGCCAGAGCGTGTTGACGCCGCCAAGCGGATCGGTAACGCCTTGATAAAGGAAGAAGCCCCAGGCCGCGACGCAGATCGCGGTGGCGATCATCCCCGGCGCGACCGAGCTGTGGACGCGGAAGGACGGCACGGCAAGGCCGATCAGGTCCTGCAACATGAATCGCCCGGCGCGGGTGCCCGCATCCACGGCGGTCAGGATGAACAGCGCTTCGAACAGGATCGCGAAATGATACCAAAAGGCCTTCATCGCCGGGCCGCCGACTACATGGCTGAAGATTTCCGCCATCGCGACAGCGAGGGTGGGTGCGCCGCCGGTGCGGGAGATGATCGAATGTTCGCCCACATCCTTCGCGGTCTGGACCAGCAGCTCCGGATGGATCGGGAAGCCCATGGCGGTGACGGCTGCCGCCGCCGTTTCCGGCGTGGCGCCGAGGATGGCCGCCGGGCTGTTCATCGCGAAATAGATGCCGGGGTCGAGGATCGACGCGCCGACCAGCGCCATGATCGCGACGAATGCTTCCATCAACATGCCGCCATAGCCGATCATCGGCGCATCGCCCTCGCTGGCGATCAGCTTGGGCGTGGTGCCGCTGGCGATGAGCGCGTGGAAGCCTGACACCGCGCCGCAGGCGATGGTGATGAACAGGAACGGGAAGAGCGCGCCCGACCACACCGGCCCGCCGCCGCCAGTGAACTGAGTGAGGGCAGGCATCTTGAGCGGGGGCGCCATGATGAAGATGCCGATCGCCAGCGCGGCGATCGCCCCGATCTTGAGGAAGGTGGAGAGATAGTCGCGCGGCGCCAGCAGCAGCCACACCGGCAGCACCGAGGCAATCGCGCCATAGCCGATCAATATCCAGCAGAGCTGCACCGGCGTGAAGGTGAAGACCGGCCCCCAGAAGGGAGAGGCGGCGATATTCTGTCCGAAGACGATGGCGAGGATGAGGCCGATGAAGCCGAGGATCGAGACTTCGCCGATACGGCCCGGCCTGATCCAGCGCGTATAGGCGCCCATCAGCATGGCGAGCGGCACCGTTGCCGCGACGGTGAACATGCCCCACGGGCTTTCGGCCAGCGCCTTCACCACGATCAGCGCCAGCACCGCGAGGATGATGACCATGATCATGAACGTGCCGATCAGCGTGATGGTGCCCGCGACCGCGCCCATTTCCATGCGCACCAGCTCGCCCAGCGATCGCCCGTCGCGCCGCATCGAGATGAAAAGGACCATGAAATCCTGCACCGCGCCCGCCAGCACGACGCCCGCGATGATCCAGAGCGTGCCGGGCAGATAGCCCATCTGCGCCGCGAGCACCGGCCCCACCAGCGGCCCCGCGCCCGCGATCGCCGCGAAATGATGGCCGAAGAGAACCCGCTTGTCGGTCGCCACATAATCGAGCCCGTCGGCCCGATAAATGGCGGGCGTGGGCCGCGCCGGATTGAGCCCCATCACCTGACGAGAGATGAACAGCGCGTAATAGCGGTAGGCGACGAGGAAGGTGCAGATCGCCGCGACGACGATCCAGAGCGCGCTGATCTGTTCCCCGCGCACCGTGGCGGTAACGGTCAGGGCGACGGCACCGATGATGGCGAGGACGATCCAGGGCAGATGTTTCATGGAGTGGGCCTCTCTCTTCGGGCTTCGGGGAAAATCCTGCCGCATCGCAGGGCATCTTGCAATGCCGATTTAACAAGGCCTTGCCGCTCGTTTGCCGCGCCGGGCGGAGAACGCCGGAGCGCGCCGCCGTTGCGCCGTCCGGCCCCGTTCGGTCCGATGCAGCAAAGCTTTGAGCATTGCGCGCAAATGGTCTATCGAGTGCGGCATGGATTCCGAGTTCAGATTCAAGCCTGCCGCCGCCGCCCTGCTGGCCGCCACCTTCTCCACCCTTCTGTCCGCGCAGCCCTCGCTCGCGCAGGGGCAGCCGTTGCCGGACCAGTCGAAGGCCGCGCCAGCAGCGCCGCCCGTGGCTACCCCCGCGCCGCCGCCGGTTCTTGTGCCGCCGGTGCCGATCCCGCCGCTATCCCCGGCACAGGCGGCCTTTCTGACAAAATGGGTGAAGGGCGTCGATGCGCAGGGTATCGGCACGGCGTCGCTGGATGCCAGGGTGCCGTCCGAGGGCGCGTTGATTCAGGCGGTGCTCGATCGCGCCCATGCGTTGCATAATGGCCGGGTGGATCCGTCCGACTTCCTGAAGATCTGGGCGTTGCGGCCCGCGCCTTATGATCCGCGCCCCGGCTTTGCCAGGGCAGTGGCCGAGGACCGGCTGCAACAATGGGCGGACGATCAGGCGCCGCCCTATGAAGGCTATGACGGACTGCGGCAGGGATTGCAGACCTATCGCCGCATCCGCGACGAGGGCGGCTGGCCGCAGCTCGCCGCCGGGGCGAGCGAAAGCGCGATCCGCAAGCGTCTGGCGATAGAGGACAAGACCGGCGCGCCGGGCGACATGCTCGCCGCCGCGCTTCAGCAGGCGCAGCGCCGCTATGGGCTGAAACCTACCGGCACGCTCGATGCCGCCACGCTCGCCGCGCTCAATGTGCCGGTGGAAGGCCGCATCGCCTCGATCATGGCGAATATGGAGCGCTGGCGCTGGATGCCGCGCGAAATGCCGGTCAACCGCGTTCAGGTGAACATCGCCGCAGCCATCCTCACCGTGTTCGAGGGCGACCGCCCCGTCACCTCCATGCGCGCCGTCACTGGTCGCCCCGGCAACGAGACGCCGATGCTGGTGAGCAATATTCATTCCGTCGTCGTCAATCCGCCGTGGAACGTGCCAAGTTCCATCGCCACGAAGGAATTGCTGCCGCAGGGGCGTGGGGCGCTCATCAGCAAGGGCTATCGTTTCATCAAGACGCCCGATGGCGGCGAGCGGCTTCAGCAGGCGCCGGGGCCGGGCAATTCGCTGGGGCGGCTGAAGTTCGATTTCGACAATCCCTTCGCCGTCTATCTGCACGATACACCGGCGCGCGGGAAATTCGCGAGCTATGACCGGCTGGCGAGCCATGGCTGCATTCGTCTCGAAAAGCCGGTCTCGCTGGCCGAACTGATGTTGCAGAGCAATCCGGGCTTTGCCGGTGATGTGCAGTCGCTGATCGACGCGGGGAAGACGCAGCGCGTTTCGTTGTCGCAGAAGGTCGCCGTCTATCTGCTCTACTGGACCGCTTTTGCCGGAAATAACGGTGTGATGAATTTCCGCAGCGATCCCTATGGCTGGGACAAGCTGCTCGCCGCGAAGATCGAATCGTCCCGCCAGCGCCTTTCCCCGCCCGTTTCCAAGGAACCCTGATTCATGTCGTTTCGCCCCCGTCTTCGTTCCTCTTCACGTCTTGCCTTGTTGATGCCGCTGGCGGGCCTTATCGCCCTCGGCGCCTGTCATGACCGGGAACCGGAGCAGCCGGAGATCGAGAATGAGAGCACCGTCGAGGAGCAGCCGGTCGCGCCGGTGACGGTGGCGCCCGAGCCCGAACCGGCGGAAGAAATCCGCAATGTGCAGGCCGAAGCCAGACCCGCCCCGCCACCGGAACTTTCCGAAGATCAGCAGGTGCTGGACGACGCGGCCGCGGTCGGCATGACCGCGCGGCGGTCGCGGCCGGAGGCTTCGGCTGAGACCCATGATCCGGCCATGCCCAAGGTCAAGGGGACTGACGGGGATGGCGGCGACCTTGGGCAGATCTATTAAGTCATAGCCTCTGGAGGGAAACAGGGGCCAGACCGGCGCGCCATCGGCTTTTCCGCTGTTGCGCCGTGGCTTCTCGCCGCGCGCGTCCTGCCGCGCGACCGGCATGGGAGACGGGCGCCCAGGTCTGATCCTGTTCCATCAGCCGGGATGCGACGCCTGACCGCCTGCGTGCGCGCTGCATCCCATCCATCACATCTCCTTGCGTGAGCGGATAGGCCGATAGCGGATTGGCGATTGGCAAAGGCTGCGAATGGCATTATGGGGCGGGGCGAACGGTTCCTGTCAAACGGCGCCGTTCATGATCGCGCCGGTGCCTCGAAAGAGGCTTAAAAGGGAAGGCGGTGCGGATGGCGATGCAATCGTCCATCCTAATCCGCAGCTGTCCCTGCAACTGTAAGCGGTGAGCGTGATGCACAAGGCTTCCCCCATGAAGGGATGGAAGCAGCCACTGGGGCCGAATGCCGAATCAGGCGAGGTTCTGGGAAGGCCGTGTATCGAGCGATGACCCGCGAGCCAGGAGACCTGCCGGCGTTTTGGTCGCTCTTGCTGCGGTCCAGGGGATGGCCATGGCACGGTAATTCTCCGTCTGAGCGACGACAAGCATGCGGCCGGGGCCGCATCGGTGCGCGATGACGGGCTTCAGCGCCTGCCCCTTGTCGTGCGCCGGCTGTCGATCGTCGCGTGCGCAACACGTCCGGTCGTCGGCACGCCCCTGCCATTCAAGTTGCTCGGCGCAGGGATAGTAATATGATTAAAAAGGGAATTTCTTTTATCGCTCTCGTCGCGGCGGGACCGGCTTTCGCGCAGGCCCCGATATCCGGCGGCATTGCGGACAATGACAGCACGATCATCGTCACGGCCTCGCGCGTGGTCAGCGAAGCCCGCCAGATCGGCAGCGCCGTCACCGTCATCACGCAGCAGGATCTCGAACAAGGGCAAGCGACCTTCCTCAAGGACGTTCTTCAGGATCTGGCCGGTGTGCAGGTGACGACCGACCGTCCGGGCGATTTGACCAGCGTCAGCATTCGCGGTTCCGACAACGATCAGGTGCTGTGGCTGATCGACGGCATCCGTCTGGGCGATCCGAGCGGCATCAGCACCCAGTTCCAGCCCGACCATCTGGTTTCGCGCGATATTGCGCGGATGGAGGTGCTGCGCGGCAACCAGAGCTCGCTTTACGGTTCGGATGCGATCGGCGGCGTCATCAACATCATCACCCGGCGCGCCACGGAAGAGGGCATTCGCTTCAATGCCGAGGGCGAGGCCGGTTCTCATGGCACGGTGAACGGCGGGGCGTCGGTTCTGGGCAAGAGCGGGGCGCTCGATTTCCGCCTGACCGCCACCGGATATCGCCATGACGGGCCTTCGCTCGCCGATCCGCGCACGGGCAACGCTTCCAACCCGATCACCGAGGATGACGACTATTGGCGCTATGGCCTTAGCGGCCGCGTCGGTCTGGCGGTCAGCGATACCCTGTCCTTGCAGGCTATCGGTTTCTGGCAGAAGGCCATGTCCGATCTCGATGACGCGGCGTCTTATGATTATCTGACCGGCGATATCTTTTCGGCGGATAATTTCGACACGGTCAACAAGCGCGAATATGCAGGCGCCTTGCAGGCCGACTATGTCAGCCTCGACCGGAAGTTCAAGGCGGAGGCCAGCATCAGCCGCTATGTATCGCGCGGCCTCTATGCCGGTCTTTATAACCGACCCCAGGGTGATCTCTACAAGGGGACGATGGATTATGCGAACCTCAATCTGGGCTATGACGGCGGGATGTGGAGCGTCGCGGCCGGCGTGAACTGGCAGCAGGAAGAAACCCGCCAGATCACCAACTATTCCGGCATTTTCAGCGAGAAGATCGAAATAAGGGCGGCCTTTGGCGAACTGGCCTTGCATCCGGTCGAAAATCTGACGCTGACGGGTGCGGCGCGGATCGACGATAACAGCATGTTCGGCAGCTTCGATACCTATCGCGGCACCATCGCCTATGTCGTCCCCGGCGCCCTGGGCGCCGATTCGGTGAAATTCCGCGCCAGCTACGGCACCGGCGCAAAGGCTCCCGGTCTTTATCAGCTGTTCGATCCCACCTATGGCAATCCTGACCTGAAGGCCGAGACCAGCCGGGGCGGCGACATCGGCATGGATATGAATTTCGACCGTTTCGCGGCGCAGATCTCCTGGTTCTTCAACAAGACGAAGAATGAGATCGGCTGGGATGGCATTTATCGCCAATATGGCCGCACCCGCAAATCGGGTGTCGAGGTGGCGCTGGTTCTGACGCCTGCCGAGTGGATCAACATCCGCCAGAGCTTCACCTATCTCGATGCCACATCCGATGCGGATAATGATGGCCGGTATCTGGACATGAGCCGCCCGAGGCATTCGGGCAGCACCTCGGTGACGCTGACCCCGGCTGAGCGCCTGACGCTGACGGCGCGGGCGCGCTATCGGGATCGCAATGATTCCAGCTATGGCGGCTCGACCCCATCCTATGCCGTGGTGGACCTGCTGGGCTCATATGGGATCACTGACCGGATCGAGGTTTATGGCCGCGTCGTGAACCTTTTCGATAAATGGTATCAGATGAGCTATGGCACCAACACGCTGGGCCTGAGCGCCTATGGCGGGGTGCGCGTCAGCTTCTGATGCGCTTTCGGACCCTCTTCGGTTCCCGTTGAACCGGGGAGGGTTCTCACCGCAGGGGTGGAGCGCCGCCTGCCTGCGGATATCCTATCTGACAGCGGAGCAGGGCATATCGATCAGCAGGTATAGCCCGATTTCTTGCGTGGGGAAAATGTACGTCCGGCGGCGCGAGGCGGCGGCAATGGACGGATTATATTGGAAATGGTGCCCCTGGCCGGACTCGAACCAGCACTCCCGAAGGAACTCGATTTTGAGTCGAGCGCGTCTACCAATTTCACCACAGGGGCAAGGCCGTGCCGGACGGCACGGAAGGCGGCTTTAGCGGAGCCGGAGAGACAACGCAACCGCTTGCGCATATTCATCCTCACCTGCTTGCCGATTTTGCAAGAGGGGCCGAATGCCGTTAGGCTGTTCTGCTTTGCAGGTGCCACTCATGACCGATCCTATCATTGCCGTCGATATCGGGGGAACCAATGCCCGCTTCTGCCGGGCGTGGACCGGGAAGGAAGGCGCCCCGCATCTGGGTACTATCCGCAAATATAAGGTGGCGGACCATGCGACGCTGGCCGATGCATGGCGGCATTTCGCGCGGGACGAGGCAGAGGCGCTGCCCGGCAAGGCGGTAATCGCGCTGGCCGCGCCTGTCGGCACCACGCCGATCAAGCTTACCAACAGCCCCTGGGTGGTCGATCCGGCGAGTCTGAAACGCGAGTTGGCGCTGGACCGGCTGCTGCTCGTCAATGATTTCGAGGCGATGGCCCATGGCGTCATGGCCCTGCCGCGCCAGCATCTGGCCCATCTGTTCGGGCCGGACGAAGGCCTGCCGGTGGAGGGTGCGATAACGATCCTCGGCCCCGGAACCGGGCTTGGCGTCGGGCTGGTTTCGCGCGCGGGGGGCAATGTCCGCATCCTGCCCAGCGAGGGCGGCCATATGAGCTTTGCCCCGGTGGATGAGGAGGACGATCGGCTGCTCGCGCAACTGCGCAGGCGTTTTGGCCGGGTGTCGGTGGAGCGGGTCGTGTCGGGGCGCGGGCTGGGCTATCTCCATGCGGCGCTGGCGCAGCTTGCTGGCAGCGCGGAGGAGACGCCGGAGGATGCGTTGCTATGGCAGGCGGCGCTGGGAGACGATGATGGGCTGGCGCGGGAGGCGCTGGTGCGCCTGTGCCGGAGCTATGGCGCCGTGGCGGGAGATCTGGCCTTGGCGCATGGCGCATCCGCTGTGGTGCTTGCCGGGGGTCTCACCGCACGAATGCGGGATGCGCCGCCTTTCCGCAATTTTCATGAGCGTTTCTGTGATAAGGGACGGTATCGGACCCTCATGGAAAAGCTGCCAGTCTATTATGCCGATTATCCCGAGGTCGGCTTGCTCGGGGCGGCCGCGGCCGGGACCGCACGGCTTTGATCGGCGCTCTCTCTCCAAAAAAATAAGCGCCTCGATCCTTTGCCGGATCGGGGCGCCCAAGGTTCAGGGGAGGGAACTCTATTGGCGTAAAGCAATTCCGTCAGCAGCGGCGGCCGTCATTGCGGTCTATCGCATGACCGGCGAGAGCGCCCACGGCGGCGCCGATCACCGAACCCGTGGTCCGGTCGCCGGGCCGCGCGACGCTGTTGCCGAGCAGGCCGCCAGCGACCGCGCCGATGATCGCGCCGCCGGTGCCATCGTCACGGCAGCGATAAGAGTCGCCGCGATAGCCCCGATAATAATCGCCACGATAGGCGCGCGCGTCGCGATAATTGCGATACTGGTTGCCGCGATTGAAATTGCGGCCTTGATAGGCGCGATAGTCCTGACCGCGATAATGGTCGCCGGGGCGGTAATGATCGCGCGCGGCGGCCGGGGTCACGCTGAAGGCGCCGATCGACATGAGGCCGATCCCCATCGCCGCGCCCAGCTTGCGAATAATAGTGCTGCTCATATCGACTCCTTTGAACTCCGGTAGGGAGGAGACCGCCGGGCTGGCGAATCATCTTTTCCCGTCATGTCTTGTTTATGCCAAGGCCCCGTTGAGCCTTCCCTGAATGGCGCTGTCAGCGGTGGTTCAGCTTCGCGCGGACCGGCGCGGCGAAGGGGCCTTCCACCGCAACAGGCCGGGGTTCGTGGCGGAAAAGGGTGGCGCAGTGCTGTTCCCTTTCGGGCAAAAGGGCTTTAGGAGGCTGCGGCAATGCGTGGTCTTCTTGCTCTTATCCTCTTCTTTCTGGCGGCGATGGCTGGCCGCTATGGTCTCGAAGAGGTCAAGAAGCCGCCTCGGGCGGAGCCGGGCCGGATAGAGATCACGGCGAAGCCGCTGGTGCTCGACAGTTCCCACCCTGAACGGACACGGCTGGGAGATTTGCATTTTCTGGGTGCCTGGGAACTGATCGGGCCGGACCGTTCGTTCGGCGGCCTGTCCTCGCTCTATATCCTGCCCGATGGCCGCATCCGCGCGCTTAATGATACCGCGACGCTGTTCACCTTCCCCCAGCCGGGGGCGGCGGGGATAGGGCCGGGGATAGGGGAAGTGCGCTGGCTGCCGGAGATCCGCACGCGCAAGGGGCGGTGGAAGCCGGGCACGACTGACAGCGAATCCATGGCCCATGATCCCCGGACCGGGGCGGTATGGGTAGGGTTCGAGATGACGCAGATGATATGCCGCTACACCGCCGACATGGCGAATGCGACGGCTTGCCGGACATGGCCGGAAATGCGGAACTGGACGGAAACGTCCAGCATCGAATCAATGGCGCGTCTGGAGGACGGGCGTTTCCTCGTCATCGCCGAGGGCGGCCATGGTGCCGACGAGGGGCGGGACGCGCTGCTGTTCGAGGGTGACCCCGCCCGCGAAGATACGCCCTCTCCGATAGTGATGCAGTATAATCCGCCCGCCGGATATGACCCCACCGATGCGGTATCGATCGGCAACGGCAAGCTGCTGGTGCTCAATCGCCGCGCGACGGTTTATGAGGGCTTCACGGCGATCATCACGCTGGTCGATATTGGAGGTGCGAGGCCGGGCAAGCCGTTACCCGGCCGGGACGTCGCGCGTCTGACCCCGCCGGTGCTCGCGGATAATTTCGAGGGGCTGGCGCTGGAGCGCGGTCCAGATGGGCAGCACATCCTTTGGGTGCTGTCGGATGACAACCACCTGTTCTTCCAGCGCACGCTGCTGCTCAAATTCGCGCTGCCCGATTCGTTCTGAACCCTGATTCGATCGGGGAAGGACAGGCGGGGGAGCAGGCAGGACATTTTCCATCTGGCGCAGCCATAAAAAAAGCGGCCCCGAAGGACCGCTCTTTCATCATCTTCACGCCGACAGGCGAATCAGGCAGCGACGGGAACGCGCTTCTTGCTGATTTCGCGCTTCAGGCGACGGGCCTTCAGCGACAGCTTTTCGTCGGAGGTCTTCAGCAGCCAGTTGTCGAGGCCGCCATTATGCTCGACCGAGCGCAGGCCGTGCGTGGAGACGCGCAGCTTTACGCCGCGTTCCAGCGTTTCGGAGAGAAGCGTCACATTCTGCAGATTCGGCAGAAAGACGCGCTTGGTCTTGTTGTTCGCGTGGGAAACATTGTGTCCCACCTGGCGACCCTTGCCGGTCAGCTCGCAAATGCGCGACATATCAATCAATCCTGTTCAACGGCCAATGCATGAACCCGTCCCCGGTGAGGGACAGACAATCGGAAAGCCGCGCGGATAGCGATATCGGCTCCGTTCGTCAAGTCGCGCCGTGCATCAGGCGGGTATCGGGGCGGCTTGCGCGCTTGCCATATCGGAGGATGCGACGATAGGGAAGGGCGATGCCGCCCGTCTCATCCCCCCCCGTTTTCCCCTTGCCTGCCGCGATGGCCCGCGCGCTGGAGCTTGCCCGCGCCGCCGCCGCCGCGCAGGAGGTGCCGATCGGCGCGGTCGTGACGCGCGGGGGCGTCATCATCGGCGAAGGCGAAAATCGCAACCGGCGCGACCGGGACCCGACCGCCCATGCCGAAATCGTCGCGATTCGCGCCGCCGCCGCCCATGTCGGCGATTTCCGCCTCACGGATTGCGATCTCTATGTGACGCTGGAGCCATGCCCGATGTGCGCCGGGGCGATATCCCATGCGCGAATCGCCCGGCTCTATTATGGCGCGGAAGACCCCAAAGGGGGCGGGGTGGAGCATGGCGCGCGCGTCTTCGCCCATCCGCAATGTCACCACCGGCCGGAGGTCTATGGCGGCCTTGGCGAAGGGGAGGCGGCGGCGCTGCTGGTGAAGTTTTTCGCGGCTCGGCGCGGAACCGGTCAATAATCGATTCGGTAAAGCCGATAGGGCAGCTTGTCCGAATCATCGAGCTTCACCTCATGCAGCCATGACGGCGCCTTGCCCTTTTCGACAAGGCTGTAGAAGCCCTGTGGGCTGCGCGCGCGATAAATGGTGCCTTCGGGGAAATCCGGGCAGATCAGGAAATAGCGCGCATGGTGACGCCCGGCGATAGCGCGGAAAGTGTCCGGGGTGCCGTCGAAGGCGTGGTGAATGTCGAGGATCGCCTTATCGTTCCGATGATAAGGCCCGGCGATGGCGCTGTGATGCGTCACCGCGATCAGGCGCGGGCTAAGATCGACCAGCGTAAAGATCGTCGCCGGGGGCAGCTGGTCGAGAACCTTGAGCGCGGGCAGCGTACGGCAGCGCGCATTGGCGCGGCGGATGCGGTCGAGCCGGGCCTTGCGTGACTCCGCTTGCGCGCGCGCAAGCGCATCGGGGGCGGGCGTGGGGCCGGTGAGGCTCGTCTGCCAGCGGGTGAGTTGCGCATAGACATCGTCGGCGTTGAACAGCGCCAGCATCGCGGCCGCGCCCGCGACGCCCGCCAGCTTCGCGCCCCAGCCGCCGGTCGCAATCCGGCGCAGCGCGGCATCGCCTGCCCAGGCGACCGCCGGAATGGCGAGCAACTGCGCGGCGGGGCCTGCCCTGATCTGCCAGAACATCAGGCCGAGCGCGAAGAGCGTCATCAGCG
>CAYLKZ010000063.1:0-17846 GCA_964384275.1 uncultured Sphingobium sp.
ATCGGCTTCATCACCGCGCAGATCAAGGAAATCGCCCAGACCCGCGTCGGCGACACCATCACTACGGTCAAAGGCCCGGCGGCCGAAGCGCTGCCCGGCTTCAAGGAAGTGCAGCCGGTGGTGTTCTGCGGCCTCTTCCCGGTCGATGCCAATGATTTCGAGAAGCTGCGCGATTCGATCCACAAGCTGCGCCTCAACGATGCGTCGTTCAGCTTTGAGATGGAGACGAGCGCGGCGCTTGGCTTCGGCTTCCGCTGCGGCTTCCTCGGCCTCCTCCATCTGGAGATCATTCAGGAGCGCCTCTCCCGCGAATATGATCTCGACCTCATCACCACCGCGCCGTCGGTGGTGTACGACATGCACATGCGCGACGGGACGGTGATGCATCTTCATAACCCCGCCGACATGCCCGACCCCAATCATATCGAGATGATCGAGGAACCGTGGATCGAGGCGACCATCTATGTGCCGGACGAATATCTCGGCTCGCTGCTGAAGCTGTGCCAGGACAGGCGCGGCATCCAGAAGGACCTCACCTATGTCGGCGGGCGGGCGCAGATCAAATATGAACTGCCCCTCAACGAAGTGGTGTTCGATTTCTACGACCGGCTGAAATCCATCTCGCGCGGTTATGCGAGCTTCGATTATCATCAGGTCGGCGCGCGGGAAGGCGATCTCGTCAAGATGAGCATCCTCGTCAACAACGAGCCTGTCGATGCGCTGTCGATGATCGTCCACCGCAGCGCGGCCGAGGCGCGGGGGCGTCATATGTGCGAACGGCTGAAGGACCTCATCCCCCGCCACCTGTTCAAGATTCCGATTCAGGCGGCGATCGGCGGCAAGGTGATCGCGCGCGAAACCATCGCCGCTATGCGCAAGGATGTGACCGCCAAATGCTATGGCGGCGACATCAGCCGCAAGAAGAAGCTGCTGGAGAAGCAGAAAGAGGGCAAGAAGCGCATGCGCGAATATGGCAGCGTGCAGATTCCGCAGGAGGCGTTCATCGCCGCGCTGCGCATGGGGGATGAAGGCTGATGAGCGGCGACGAGGATTATGTGTTCGACGAGGAATCGGGCGAATGGCTTCCGGCTTCGGAAGTGGCGGCGAAGCAGGCGGCTGCCGATAGCGTCGAGGTGCGCGATGCGGTCGGCAATCTGCTGGCCGATGGCGATCAGGTGACGCTCATCAAGGATCTGGAGGTGAAGGGCGCGGGCCAGACGCTGAAGCGCGGCACGCTCATCAAGTCGATCCGGCTGACCGGCGATCCGCAGGAAATCGATTGCCGCTATGAGGGCATAAAGGGCCTCGTCCTGCGCGCCGAGTTCGTGAAGAAGCGCTGACGGCAAGGCAATGGCGGACGCGGCCGACACCATTTTGGTGCTGACCACCGGCGGCACCTTCGACAAGCTCTATTTCGATGCGCTGTCCGACTACAGGATCGGCGACCCGCAGGCCCCGCGCCTGCTGGAAACGGCGCGGGTCGCCTGCTCATATGAGGTGCGGGAACTGCTCCGCAAGGACAGCCTCGATATGGACGATGCCGACCGGGCGCTGATCGCGCAAGCCATTGCGGAAACGGAGGCCACCCGAATCGTCATCATCCATGGCAGCGACACGATGACGCAAACGGCGCAGGCGCTGGGCGCGGCGGCGGTGGGCAAGACCGTCGTTTTCGTCGGTGCGATGCAGCCCGCCCGCTTCGCCGAGACGGACGCGCCGTTCAACCTCGGCATGGCGTTCGCCACCGCCCAGATCGCGCCGCCCGGAATCTATGTCGCGATGAGCGGCACCATCTTCCCGGCCGGAGCCGTGGCGAAAGACCGCGCCAAGGGTGTTTTCGTCAGCAAATAAACGGGTGATGGCCGTTGTCCCCCATTCCCGCGGCGGACGCCCCGGATTTGAAGTTCGCCACACTGTTGGGCAAGCGCTGAGCGAAACGAGGCGTATTCAGATCCACCGCATTATTTTTGCTAACATTCCTGACGCTTCCGTCCGCCGAATGAACCCTGCTCGCGGGGAATGAGGCGCAAGTCCGGCGTGGCTTGGCCCGTCCTCGCCGATGCGCGCGATGCCCAATCCCGCATTGCCACAAGCATGTGCTTGAGGGGAGGAGCGTCGGCAGATCATGCGCAGCGCTATCGCGCGGGAACCGGGGTGGCCTGCCTGTCTCGATGTCGGAGAAGTGGATGCCCGATGAGGATTCGAACCTCAATTGACGGAGTCAGAGTCCGTAGTCTTACCTTTAGACGATCGGGCATCAAAAGCAGGCGTCGCCCGCTTGGGAAGGCGCAGATAAGACAGGTCCGGGCGAAGGTCAAGGGGGTTGTCGATCAAATCTGCCTCGATTTCCGGCCGGAGCCGTCTTCTTCAAATGTGCGGGATACCGCACTTGCGTAATCGGGCGACACAACATAGCTTGGTTATCAAGTACCGGCCTCCGAGAGGTCGGAAAGCATAAGTGAGTGACAAGTTATGGCGCATGAAGGCCGCCCGGCGGCGCCTTCCGACGACCGCGGTTCCATGCGGCCGCGGAATAATGGTGTATCGGCAGTGGGAGGGGCGGCGGCGCTGCGAACGGCGCGCTGGCCCGCCCGCAAAAGCTACGCCGCCATCGATCTGGGAACCAATAATTGCCGCCTGCTCATCGCCAAGCCTTCCGCCGACGGCTTTGTGGTGGTGGATGCCTTTTCGCGCATCGTGCGTCTGGGGGAAGGGCTGGCGTCCACCGGGGCGTTGAGCGAGGCGGCGATCGACCGCGCGATCAGCGCGCTTTCCGTATGCGCGGAAAAATTGCGCCGCCGTCAGGTGACGCTCGCCCGCTCGGTCGCGACAGAGGCCTGCCGTCAGGCTTCCAATGGCCAGGCGTTCATCGAGCGGGTCTATCGCGAAACCGGCATCGCGCTCGATATCATTTCCGCGCAGGAAGAGGCGCGGCTCGCCGTGCTCGGCTGCCATGCGTTGCTGGAACCCGGTGACGGACCCGCGCTGATTTTCGACATTGGCGGCGGCTCCACCGAACTGGTGCTGGTCGACAGCAGCGGCCCGGCGCCGCGCATCATCGACTGGCTGAGCGCGCCCTGGGGCGTGGTGTCGCTGACCGAGAGCGAGCCCGCCGAAAACGGCAACCCGCAGGCGCGGATGCAGGCCTATGCCAATATGCGCGCCCGCGTCGCGGAGAGCTTCGTCCCTTTTGCCGGGCGACTGCCGCAAGGCGGCGGATTTGCGCGCCTGCTTGGCACATCGGGCACGGTGACGACGCTGGCGAGCATTCACCTCGACCTGCCGCGCTATAACCGGCAGCTGATCGATGGGCTGATCGTGCCGACCGAGTCGATGCGCGGGATCACGCAGCGCCTGTCCGGCATGACGTTGGACGAACGCCGCGCGCTTCCCAGTGTCGGGGCGGAACGGGCGGATCTGGTGGTCGCGGGTTGCGCGATTCTGGAAGGCATACTCGACATTTGGCCGGCCGCCCGTCTGGGCATCGCCGACCGTGGAATACGTGAGGGCATTTTGCGCTGTTTGATGGATCAGAGGCTGTGACGCGGGGTACCGGCGGCGGCAAGGTGCGGGTGAAGACCGCCCGCAATCGTAGCGCGCAATCGACGCGCTGGCTGCAACGGCAGCTTAACGACCCCTATGTGAAGAAGGCGAGGGCGGAAGGCTGGCGCAGCCGCGCCGCGTTCAAGCTGATCGAACTCGATGAGAAATTCACGCTGCTGAAAAAGGCGCGGACGGTGGTCGATCTCGGCATCGCGCCGGGCGGCTGGACGCAGGTGGTGCGCAAATATGCACCGCAGGCGAAGATCGTCGGCATCGATCTGCTGCCGGTCGACCCGATCGAGGGTGCGATCATCTTCCAGATGGATTTCATGGACGAGAAGGCCGACGCGCTGCTCGCCGAAGCGCTGGGCGACGCGCCCGATCTGGTGCTGTCCGACATGGCCGCCAATACCGTCGGCCATGCGCAGACCGACCATCTGCGCACGATGGGGTTGGTCGAGGCGGCGGCGTGGTTCGCGATCGAGCATCTGAAACCGGGCGGCGCTTTCGTCGCCAAGGTGTTCGCGGGTGGGACCGATCAGGATCTGCTGACCGTGCTCAAACGCAATTTCACCACCGTCAAACATGCCAAGCCGCCCGCCAGCCGCAAGGGCAGCAGCGAATGGTATGTCATCGCGCAGGGCTTCAAGGGACGGGCGGAGCAGACGGCGGACGAAGAGGGCTAAAGCTGCGGCGCCGGGAAAGGATTGGAGGCGTGTGCGACGTTTTTTACTGCGCCTCGTCTTTTTGGAAGGGCATGATCCAGATCAAATCACCCGCCTCTCTGGGGATTATACTGACCCTATAGTCTGAAGATCCACGCCAAGGGAGGTTCGAATGAGCGCAAAGGGACATGATCTGCACAGCATTTTCGCCGATGCCGGTGACACGCTCCATGATTTGAAGATGAACAACGGCCATTTCCGCAACTTGTCGGACCAATATCAGGAAGCGACCTGGGAGATCGAGAAGATCGAGGACGGCATCGAGCCGAGTTCGGACCAGCGGCTGGAAGACCTGAAGAAAAAGCGGTTGGCCTTGCTTGATGACATTGTCGTGCTGGTGTCGGGCGCGGAGGCGGGCTGAGCGCTCTTTTGACAGAAGGCGGATAAAGCGGCGTGGTTCCGCCGCTGTCTCGCAAAGCAGGGAAAAGAAAAAGGGGGAGGGACAGTTGGGTGACTGCTCCTCCCCCTCCTATTATGTCGCTGGAGCCGGGTTTTATCCCGCGATGCCGCTGGCGGCGAGGACCGCCATCGTCAGCAGGTCGCTCGCGGTGGAGGCCATGGGCGCGACCTGCACCGGCTCTTCCATGCCGACGAGGATCGGGCCGATCACCGCGTCGCCGCCCAGTTCGCGCAGCAGCTTGGCCGAAAGGTTCGCCGACTGCATGCCGGGCATGACAAGGCAATTGGCGGGGCCGGACAGGCGGCTGAACGGATATTTCTTCATCACCGTCGGGTTGAGGGCGGCGTCGGGCGCCATCTCGCCTTCATATTCGAAATCGACGCCGCGCTGGTCGAGGATGGAAACCGCCTCGCGCAGATTTTCCAGCCAGGTGCCCGCCGGGTTGCCGAAGGTCGAATAGGAAAGAAAAGCGACGCGCGGCTTGTGGCCCATGCGGCGGGCGACGGCGGCGGTGCCTTCGGCGATGTTCGCCAGTTCCTCGGCGCTGGGCCGTTCGTTGACCATCGTGTCGGACATGAACACGGTATGGCTCTGGCCGACGAGCACATGGACCGCGAAATTGGTCTGGCCCGGCAGCGGGTCGATCACGCGGCGCACCTGACGCATGGTTTCGGGGAAGGTGCGGGTGATGCCGGTGATCATCGCATCCGCCTCGCCCATCTTGACGAGCAGCGAGCCGAAGATGTTGCGGTCGCGATTGACCATGCGCTGGCAGTCGCGCAGCAGATAGCCGCGCCGTTGCAGGCGCGCATAGAGCTTGTCCACCATCGCGGGCACCAGCGGCGAGTTGACGCTGTTGTGCACCTCGAAGCTGTGCGGATCGGAGACGCCGAGGTCGCGCAGCCGGTCATAGACATCCTGACGGCCGACCAGCACCGGAATGCCGTAGCCGCCATCGCGGAACTGGATTGCCGCGCGCAGCACGACTTCCTCTTCGGCTTCGGCGAAGACGACGCGCTTGGGATTGGCCTTCGCATTTTCATAGGCCTGGGCGACGACCGAGGTGGTCGGGTTGAGGCGCGCGCGGAGGGATTTGGCGTAGGCCTCCATGTCCTCGATCGGCTTTTGCGCGACGCCGCTGTCCATCGCGGCTTGCGCCACGGCGATCGATACGACCTCGATGAGACGCGGGTCGAACGGAGCCGGGATGATATAGTCCGGCCCGAACTGATGGGCCTGGCCATAGGCCGCGGCGACTTCCTCCGGCACCTGCTGGCGGGCGAGCGCGGCGATCGCATTGGCCGCCGCGATCTTCATCGCCTCGTTGATCGCGGTCGCGCGCACGTCGAGCGCGCCGCGGAAGATGAACGGGAAGCCCAGGACGTTATTGACCTGGTTGGGATAATCCGAACGGCCGGTGGCGACGATCGCATCCGGGCGCGCGGCCTTGGCGGCGGGCGGCGTGATTTCCGGATCGGGGTTCGCCATCGCGAAGATGATCGGCTGGGCGGCCATGTCCTTCACCATATGCGGCTTCAGCGCATCGGCGGCGGACAGGCCGAGGAACACGTCGGCGCCCTTGAGCGCTTCCTCCAGCGTGCGGGCTTCCGTCTTTACCGCATGGGCCGATTTCCACTGGTCCATGCCCGCGGGACGGCCTTGATAGATGACGCCCTGACGGTCGCACATGATCACGCGATCGGCCGGAGCGCCCATGGCCTTGATCAGTTCGGTGCAGGCGATCGCCGCCGCGCCCGCGCCGTTGACGACGACGTTGATGTCGCGAATGTCGCGGCCGGTGATGTGCAGCGCGTTGATGAGCCCGGCGGCGCAGATGATCGCGGTGCCATGCTGGTCGTCATGCATGACCGGAATGTTCATCCGCTCCTTGAGCGCCTGTTCGATCATGAAGCATTCGGGCGCCTTGATGTCTTCAAGGTTGATGCCGCCGAAGCTGGGTTCGAGCAGGGCGACCGCGTCGATGAAGGCTTGCGGATCTTCGGTGCCGACCTCGATATCGATGGAGTCCACGTCGGCGAAGCGCTTGAACAGCACCGCCTTGCCTTCCATCACCGGCTTGGAGGCGAGCGCACCCAGATTGCCGAGGCCGAGGATGGCGGTGCCGTTGGAGATGACCGCGACCAGATTGCCTTTCGCGGTATAGTCATAGGCGGCGGAGGGATCGTCGGCGATTGCCTTTACCGGAACGGCGACGCCGGGGGAGTAAGCGAGGGCAAGGTCGCGCTGGGTCGCCATCGGCTTGGAAGCGACTATCTCTATCTTGCCCGGACGGCCATGGGAGTGAAAATGCAGGGCCTCGCGTTCGGAAAATTCGACGCTCGCTTTCTCGGTCATTGTATCTCCTTCATCGCACTGCGCAGGAACGGGCGACCGCTCCGTTTACGAAGATGGCCCTAGACCCAATCATGTTGCGGCCACAAGTCCGCCGGCCCAATTAATTATACGGAACATCTTTTCCCGGATGGCGGGGCTTTTGTTCCCCGGTATCTGCCGCTATCGCTTCGCGATGATGGCTAACCCTGTTTCCAAGACCGGCTCTGCTGCCCCGACGCCTATGATGGCGCAATATCTGGAATTGAAGGCGCAAGCGACCGATTGCCTGCTCTTCTATCGCATGGGCGACTTTTTCGAGCTGTTCTTCGACGATGCGAAGGCCGCCGCCGCGACGCTGGATATCGCGCTGACCTCACGGGGGGAGCATGAAGGCGCGCCCATCCCGATGTGCGGCGTGCCGGTGCACAGCGCGGAGGCCTATCTCGCGCGCCTCATTCGCGCGGGCCACCGCGTCGCCATCGCCGAGCAGACCGAGACGCCTGCCGAAGCCAAGGCGCGGGGCGGGTCCAAGGCGCTCGTCGCGCGCGGCATCATCCGCTATGTGACGCCGGGCACGCTAACCGAGGATACGCTGCTCGACTCCCGCATCGACAATATGCTGGTCGCAGTCGGCGAGGCGGGCGGAGAGATCGGCATCGCCGCCGCTGATATCTCGACCGGCCGGTTCGAGACGATGACGGTGGACGTGGCCTCCCTCTCCGCCGAGATAGCGCGGCTGGGCGCGAGCGAGATCGTGGTCGCGGAAGGATCGGCGCTCGATCTGGTGGATGCGCATGGTTTCGATAAGGCGGCCTTCTCTTCCCAACGGGCGGAAGCGCGGCTGAAGGCGATGTTCGGCGTCGCGACGCTCGACGGCTTCGGCACTTTCGGGCGGGCGGAGTTGTCGGCGATCGGCGGCCTGTTGTCCTATCTCGACCATGCCGGGCAGGGGACGCTGCCCCATCTCGCCCCGCCGGTGCATATCGCGCCGGGCAGCCATATGGCGATCGACGCGGCGACGCGCGAAAGTCTGGAGATCGTCGCCACTATGGCGGGATCGCGGCAGGGCAGCCTGCTGCATGCGGTGGATCGCACGGTGACGGGCGCTGGCGCGCGGATGCTCGCCGCCGATCTGGCCGCGCCTTTGCTCGACGGGCGGGAGATCGAGGCGCGGCTCGATCTGGTGCATTGGCTGCACGATCAGGGCGGCCAGCGCGAGGCACTGCGCGCCGCCTTGCGGGCGCTGCCCGATATCGGCCGGGCGCTGGGCCGCGTCGCGATGGGGCGCGGGTCGCCGCGCGACCTCGGCCAGATCCGCGATGGCCTCGGCGAAGCGCGGATGCTGCGCGAAAGACTTGCGAAAACGCAAGCGCGGCCGCCGCTGCTCGACCGGCTGCTGCCCGCGCTCGACGGCCATGGCGAGATGGTTGATGAACTGACGCACGCGCTCGTCGCCACGCCGCCGACCGAAACGGCGAGCGGCGGCTATATCGCCGAGGGCTATGACGCCGCTCTCGACGATCTGCGCCGACTGGGCAGCGACGGGCGCCGCGCCATCGCGCTGCTGGAGGCGCGCTATCGCGACGAGACCGGCATCTCCGCGCTGAAGATCCGTCATAATGCGGTGCTCGGCTATCATGTCGAGGTGCCCGCGCGCCATGGCGATGCGTTGATGAAGGACGGGTCGGGCTTCACCCATCGCCAGACGCTCGCCGGGGTGGTGCGCTTCAACTCGGTGGACCTGCACGAAGAGGCTGGCCGGGTGATGCAGGCGGGCGCCCATGCGCTCGCCGCCGAGGCCGCGCACCTCGAAGCGCTGATCGAGCAGGTGCTGACGCGCAAGGAAGCGATCACCCGCGCAGCGCAGGCGCTCGCCCGTCTCGATGTGGCGGCGGCGCTGGCGGAGCGGGCGGCCGAGGGCGGCTGGGCGCGGCCCCATTTCGTGCCCGATCAGCGGCTGGAGATCACAGGCGGTCGTCATCCGGTGGTCGAGGATGCGCTGCGCAAGGAAGGTCAGCCCTTCGTCGCCAATGATTGCGCGCTGTCCGGCGCGGACCGGCTCTGGCTTGTCACCGGCCCCAATATGGGCGGTAAATCGACCTTCCTGCGGCAGAATGCGCTGGTCGTGCTGCTGGCGCAGGCGGGGAGCTTCGTGCCCGCGCAGGCCGCGACGATGAGCCTTGTCGATCGCCTGTTCAGCCGGGTGGGCGCGTCCGACAATCTGGCGCGGGGACGCTCCACCTTCATGGTGGAAATGGTCGAGACGGCGGCCATTCTTTCGCAGGCGACCGAGCGCAGCTTCGTCATATTGGATGAGGTCGGGCGCGGCACCTCCACCTATGACGGCCTTGCTCTGGCATGGGCGGTGGTGGAAGCGGTGCATGAGGTCAATCGCTGCCGCTGCCTGTTCGCGACGCACTATCATGAGTTGACGCGCCTTGCCGAGAGCCTCAAGGCGCTGTCGTTGCACAATGTCCGCGCGCGGGAGTGGAAGGGCGATCTGGTGTTGTTGCACGAGGTTGCCGACGGCCCGGCCGACCGCAGCTACGGCATCGCGGTGGCGCGGCTTGCGGGCCTGCCCCCGGCGGTGCTGGCGCGGGCGAAGAATGTGCTGTCGCGGCTGGAGGCTGGCAGGGCCAAGACCGGCGGCATAGCGGCGGGTCTCGACGATCTGCCGCTCTTCGCCGCCAGCCTAGCCGCGCAGGAGGACACGCCGGTCGATCCGCTGCGCGCCGCGCTCGATGCGATCGATGCCGACGCCTTGTCCCCGCGTGAGGCGCTCGATCATATTTATCGGCTTAAATTGCTGGTGCAGGAGGGACAGGGGCACTAACTTGCCCCTTATGAACGATCTTTTCGCCAGCCTGCCGAACCGACGCTCCATCATCAATCGCCGGATCATCGCCGACAGGATCGAGGCGCTGGCGGCGGAAAGTCACGGCGATGTGGGGCATTTGCGGCAGAAGATCGTCGCCGTCCTCATCGAGGCGCTGAAGGAAGGGCGGGCAGAGGCGAAGCGCCGTCTGGAATATCGCCCGACCAACGGGCGCGAGGCGGTGCAGGCGCTGGCTTTCCTCACCGATCAGATCGTGCGCATCCTTTACGATGCGACCACCCATTTTCTCTACCCCACCGGCAGCCGCACGTCGGGCCAGCAATTGGCGCTGCTTGCGGTGGGCGGCTATGGCCGGGGCGAAATGGCGCCGCACAGCGATGTCGATATCGCCTTCGTCACCCCCTATAAGCCGACGAGCTGGACCGAGCAGGTCATCGAATCCATGCTCTATTCGCTTTGGGATCTGGGGCTGAAGGTGGGGCACAGCAGCCGCTCCATCGATGAGATGATCCGGATGTCCAATGCCGATCTCACCGTGCGCACCGCGATATTGGAGGCGCGCTATGTCTGGGGCGATCGCGCCGTCTATGACGAGGCGCTGGCCCGTTTCGATGCCGAAGTGGTGCAGGACAGCGCCCGCGCCTTCGTGGCCGAGAAGCTGGCCGAGCGCGACCAGCGGCACAAGCGCATGGGCGACAGCCGCTATGTGGTGGAGCCCAATGTGAAGGAAGGCAAGGGCGGGCTGCGCGATCTGCACACGCTGTTCTGGATCGGCAAATATGTGAACCGGGTCCGCAACGTCTCCGGCCTTGTCGAAGCCGGTCTGCTGACGCCGCAGGAATTGCGCCAGTTCCAGAAGGCGGAGAATTTCCTCTGGGCTGTGCGCTGCCATCTGCATTATCTGACTGGCCGCGCCGAGGATCGGCTGACCTTCGACCTTCAGCTTGAAGTCGCGCAGCATATGAACTTCACCGCGCGCTCGGGCCGCTCCTCGGTGGAGCGCTTCATGCATTATTATTTCCTCACCGCGAAGAAGGTGGGGGATTTGACGGCGGTGTTCCTTGCCCATCTGGACGACCAATGGGCAAGCAAAGGGCGGCGTTTCGTGCCCTCCATCCTGCGCCGCCCGCGCAAGCTCGACGGCTATGTGCTGGATCGCGGGCGGCTGGCGCTGCCCAGCGACGATTTCTTCCAGAAGGATCTGGTGCGGCTGCTGGAAATCTTCGCGGTGGCCGACCGGCATGGGTTGGAAATCCACCCCAGCGCGATGATCGCCGCGAGCCGCGATGCGCAGCTGATCGACAATGAGATCCGCCGCGACCCGCGCGCCAACGCGTTTTTCCTCGATGTGCTGACGTCCCCGCGCGATCCGGAACGGGTGTTGCGCTGGATGAACGGGGCGGGGGTGTTTGGCCGCTTCGTGCCGGATTTCGGGCGGGTCGTCGCCCAGATGCAGTTCGACATGTATCATCATTATACGGTCGATGAGCATACGATCCGCGCCATCGGCCTGCTTTCCCGCATCGAGCGCGGCGAGTTGCCCGAGGATCATCCGCTCGCCACCGGCCTGATGAGCAAGCTGCTTTCGCGCCGTGCCCTTTATGTCGCGGTGCTGCTGCACGACATCGCCAAGGGACGGGCCGGGGATCACAGTATATTGGGCGCGGAAGTCGCGGAGAAGCTCTGCCCGCGCCTCGGCCTCACCGCCGCGGAGACGGAAACGATCGCCTGGCTGGTGCGCTATCATCTGCTGATGAGCGATACCTCGTTCAAGCGCGATCTGTCCGACTACAAGACGATCATGGATTTCACCGATCTGGTGCAGAGCGCCGAACGCCTGCGCCTGCTCACTATCCTCACCGTCGTCGATATCCGCGCGGTCGGCCCCGGCGTGTGGAACAGCTGGAAGCGCCAACTCCTCACCGACCTTTACCGCGCGGCGGAGGAAGTGCTGCGTCTCGGCCATAAGTCCACCGGGCGTCAGGAGCGGATCGAGGCGAAGAAGGAGGCGTTGCAGGCCGCGCTCGCCATTCCGGACGATATCTTCCAACCTTATGTGAAGCGCCTGCCGGACAGCTATCTGATCGCCGAATCGCCCGATATTCTGGCGCAGAATGCGCGGCAAATACTGGCGGCGGGCGACAAGCCGCTCTCGATCGAGGCGGAGGTCTACCCCGAGCGCGGGGCTTCGCTCGTCACCGTGTTCGCGTCGGACCATCCGGGCCTGTTCTATCGCATCGCGGGGGCGATCCACCTTGCGGGCGGCAGCATCATTGACGCGCGCATCCACACCCTGCGGGACGGGCGGGCGATCGACAATTTCCTCGTGCAGGATCCTCTCGGCAGGCCGTTCGACCGCCCCGAGCAACTGGCGCGCATCCGCATGGCGATCACCGATGCGCTCGCCAACAAGCAGAAGTTGCAGCCCAAGCTGGAAGCCCGCCCGTTGTCGCGCACCCGGGCCGAGGCCTTTCAGATCGTGCCCAATGTGCTGATCGACAATATGGCGTCCAACCGCTTCACGGTCATCGAAATCCATGCGCGCGACAAGCCTGCGCTGTTGTTCAACCTCGCCTATGCGTTGTTCCAGTCCAAGGTGACGGTGCATAGCGCGCACATCTCCACCTATGGCGAGCGGGCGGTCGATACGTTCTACATTACCGATCTGCTCGGCGGGAAGATCGAGAGCAAGGGGCGCCTGCAAACGCTGGAAAAGCGCTTGCTCACCGCGACGGAGGTGCGGGGCGTCGATGAGATGGCGGCGGCGGAGTAAGCCGCCAAACTGAGCCGCATGTCGGCGATTCAGACGATCTCCATCGCCATGCCGGGGCGCAGACGCGGCAGGATGCGCTCCATATCTCCCCGCGCGATGGCGATGCAGCCTTCGGTGGCCTTGGGCATCCCATCCTCGCTCGCGACCTGAAGATGCCAGAAGATCGCGCTGCCCGCGCCCGGAACCGGCGGCGCGTCATTATGGCCGAGCACGACGATAATGTCATAGGCCGCGTCCTCGCGATGCAGCCGCTCATGCGAGAAGCCATGGGGCAGATGCACGGGACGGTTATAGGCTGGATCGTCCGCGCCATCCGACCAGCCATCCTCTGCCCTTGTCCAGCGCCAGGGCAGCAGCGGCGTTTCGGCCAGCTTCACCCGGCCGGGGCGCAGCAGCGCGCCCCGGATCGGCCAGGTGCCGAGCGGGGTGCAGCCGTCGCCCTCGCGCTTCGCGCTGGCCGGGCAGGCGCCGCCCTTGCCGATCGAGCAGGGGATGGCCTCGCCCTCGAAATGGAGCAGGCGCGCGGCGGTGTCGACGCGGACCGCGCTCACAATTGGTGGCCGGTGCGGTCGCGCTTGGTGTCGAGATACCGCTCATTATGCGGATTGGCGGCGATGGCGAGCGGCAGGCGCTCGGCAACCTTGACGCCTTCGGCCTCGAGTCCGGCTACCTTGGCCGGATTGTTGGTGAGGAGCTTCACCTGCGGGACGGAAAGCAGCTTCAGCATCTGCGCCGCGACCGAGAAATCGCGCGCGTCGATCGAAAAGCCGAGCCGCACATTGGCGTCCACCGTGTCGAAGCCCTGATCCTGCAACGCATAGGCGCGCAGCTTGTTGATGAGGCCGATGCCGCGCCCTTCCTGCCGCAGATAGAGGAGGATGCCCCAGCCGCTCCCGGCTATGCGCCGCATCGCGGCATGAAGCTGCGGACCGCAATCGCATTTCAGGGAACCGAGCACGTCGCCGGTCAGGCATTCGCTGTGCAGCCGCACCACCGGCACACTGCCGTCGTTCCGGCCGATAATGAGCGCGATATGCTCGCGCGGGTCGCCGGGCGTGCGGAAGGCGACGATCTCGCTATTCTCCGCCGCCGATACCGGCAGCCGCGCCCGCGTCGCGATGTGGAGGCGCGCGCCGCCGTCATAGGCATTCACCGCCTCGGCCGCGACGCTGGCCTCGCAGGTTGGCGCACCTTGGGCGACGAAGAAGGCGGGGAGGATGCCCGCCTGCCGGGCGAGGCGAAGCGCCGCGCGCGCGGCAGCAGGTGCCCGCAGCGTCAGTGCGCGATAGGGGCCTTTGAGCGGCGTCGCGAGATCCCGCACCGGATCGGCGAGCGCCATCGCGCCTGCCGCGTCGATCCAGCGTTCGCGCTGTACCAGCACCGGTGCCTCCGGCTCGGCGGCTTCGCGCTGGTTGGCGAGGCGCAAGGTCTGCGCCCGCGCCGCAGAGATCAGCAGATCGGCGGTCGCATCCGGATCGAAGGCGGCGAGGTTTTGCGCCTCCGCGCCTTCGACGGCCAGCAGCGACAGGCGCTCGTCGCCCGCAACCACTTCCACGGCCCAGCCGCGACGCAGCGCGTCGATGGCGCGGGCGACGGAACGATCCGCAGAGGCAGCCGCGCCGTCCATCAGAATTCGAATTCCGTAACCAGCGGCGCATGGTCGGACGGCCGCATCCAGCTGCGGCAGCCCTCCAGCACCCGGTGAGTCACCGCCTTGTCGGCGATTGCCGGGCTTGCCCACATATGGTCGAGGCGGCGGCCCCGGTCGGACGCCTGCCAGTCGCGCGCGCGATAGCTCCACCAGGTGTAGAGGCGCTGCGGCGCGGGATAGAATTTGCGGCCCAGATCGACCCAGCCATGCGCGGCCTGAAGCCGGGACAGCACCTCGCACTCCATGGGGGTATGGCTGACGACGTCGATCAGCTGCTTGTGGCTCCAAACGTCCGATTCCAGCGGCGCGATGTTGAAATCGCCGGTGAGGATGGTGGGTTTGTCGAGCGCGCCCGACCAATCGATCATGCGTTCGAGAAAGTCGAGCTTCTGCCCGAATTTGGGGTTCAGCGTCCGGTCGGGAATGTCGCCGCCCGCCGGGACATAGACATTTTCCACCCGCACCCCATTGTCGAGGCAGACGCCGACATGCCGCGCCTCGCCATTGGCCTGCCAGTCGAGCCTGTCGTCCTCGCGCATCGGCACCTTGCTGACGATGGCGACGCCATGATGCATCGGCTGGCCATGCAGCACCTGATGATTATAGCCCAGCTGACGGAACATGCCGCCGGGGAAGGTGTCGTTGACGACCTTGGTTTCCTGCAGGCACAAAATGTCCGGCGCTTCCTCCGTCAGAAAGCGGCTGACGAGATCGATGCGCGCTCTTACGCTATTGATGTTCCACGAAGCGATTTTGAGTTTTTGAGACATGAAATTCCCCCTAGGGGGCACGGCGCAGGGACGCAAGCGTGCTGGCGCGCGGCCCGGAAAGGATGATGGGGAAAGGACGGGGAGCGCGATGCAGTGAAAGGCCCCCGCTCCGGGGGGCATGGAGCGAGGGCCTCTTAAATGCGCCAGAGGCGCGAGCCGCAGGGGCTGGGCTGTACGGGGTAACAGGGGGGAAGCCCGGTACGTTGCCTCTGCTGAAAACCTTTCTATCTGATTCTGTCTGTCGCCAGGATGAACGGAATTCAGGCACGCGATTTTCCCTGTCCTTTCATCGCTCTCAATGACCGCCTGGTCGGCTTTGCACACGCGGGTCTTTCCAGCGGAAGGCGGAATCCTCAACCGGCACATTATAGCGGGTGCCCGACAGGCGAACGGCGGTCCGATTGCCCTGCGCATCGCGCGCGACCCAGCCATAAAGGTCGAGGCCCGCAGGCGCGCCGGCGGAGCGGCGGAAGACCAGCGTGATGGTGCCGAATTCCGGCCGCCTGGCATCGCGCGCCTCGATCGACAGCACATTGGGATCGCCGGTCTGCACCACCTTGCTGAATTTGGTGAAGTCGCGCGACGGATCGATCAGGGCGCCGAGCGGAGAACTGCCGATCGGCCAGCGCTGTACCTGCCGCACCTCATAATCGATCATGGTCAGCGCCTTGCCGTCGCCGACGATCAGCAGCGGCACGTCCTTCTGATATTGGAACCGGATCTTTCCGGGCTGCTTCAGCGTCAACTGGCCGGTCAGGGTCTGGCCGTTGCGATCGGTCTGGGAGAAACTGGCGGTGAGACTCTTCACTTCGCGGATATAGTTGGCGACCTTGGCAAGATCGTCCGCGTCCTTCGTCTGTGCGAGCGCAGGGGCCGCCGACAGGGGCAGGCCCATCGGCGCGAAGGCCATCAGGCCGGTCAGCAGGGCTATTTTGCCGATGCCGGAAAAGCGCATAGATATACTCCTTGTTCGTCCCCAGTTCTGGCCCTTGATTTTGGCGACGCGGAATTGAACCTGCACTGAACTGGCGATCTGCCGGGGTTCAGCGGGCATGATAGCGCAGGCGCCCGACAAAGCGGGCGAGGCTTGGCCGGTGGTCCGAGCGCGCGCGCCAGCGGGCCTTGGCCTTTTCGATCTGAAGCACGGTGGCGAGGCGCCGGGCGAGGAAGGCGCGGGTGTCGGCATGATCCTCGCTCTCGTCGTTCAGGAAGGTGAGGAGGGTCGCCGAATAGATGGCGGTCAGCGAAGCGCGCTTGCTGTAATGGTTGAGGTCTGCCGCGTTATCGCCCGCCGCGCGCCACATGATGTCGGCAGCGCGCCAGCCCAGCTTGCCAGCCCGCACCAGATGGGTGGGCATGGCGAGGATGGCGAGCGCACGGCGCAACGCCTCGCGGTTGCGGACGAGCAGGGCTAGCCGCGCCTCGACCAGCGCCTGTATCCGGCCGCGTATCGACAGGGTGGAGAGGTGCTCGGCAGGGCAGGCGGCAAGCATCTGCGCGTCGATATCAGCGAACCAGGCGTCGATCATCGCCATGGCATCGCCTTCGAAAGCGAGGCGGGCGACGGCGGGGGCGACGCCCGCCTGTTTCGCCGCAGCTTCGACGGCCGCGGCCGACCAGCCATCGAAGGCGGCGTTGCGCGCGACCAGAGGCGCCAGAGCGGCGCGGATTTCATCGACGGTGGGATCGGCTGGCAGGTCGGTCATCATGGTTCTCCGCCAGCCTGTCTAGAGGCTTTTCCAAGCGGAGGGAACCACCTCTCCGCCGGGAAAAGGGAAGGCGTTTCGTTCAGCCGCCGAAGCGCTTGCGGATTTCGAACATGCGGATCGCAGCCTTGGCCGCTTCGCCGCCCTTGTCCTTCTCGTCCGGGCGGGCGCGGGTGAGGGCCTGAGCTTCGTTCTCGACGGTGAGGATGCCGTTGCCGATCGCCACGCCATCCATGGCGAGCGCCATCAGGCCGCGCGCGCTTTCGTTGGACACCACCTCGAAATGATAGGTCTCGCCGCGAATGATGACGCCGATGGCGACGAAGCCGTCATATTGGCCGCTGTCTACCGCGAGCGACACCGCGCCGGGAATTTCGAGCGCGCCGGGAACCGTCAGCACTTCATGCTCATGCCCGGCCTCTTCCAGCGCGGCCTTGGCGCCGGCGATCAGCAGATCGTTCAGATGGTCATAGAAGCGGGCTTCGACGATGAGGAATTTTGCCATGGGGCGCCTTTCTTGCGGCTGGGCCGGATCAGAGGTCGATGGGATGCTGGCCGACAACCGCGAGGCCATAGCCGTCGAGCGCGATCAGGCTGTGATGGCTGTTGGAAAGCAGGATCATGTCCTGCACGCCCAGTTCCGAGAGAATCTGCGCGCCCACGCCATAGTTGCGCAGTTCGTCCATCCCTTCATCCTGCGCCTGCCCGGCATGGCTGCGCAGCGTGCGGGAGATGAAATCGGACGGCTCCGTGCTGTGCAGCATCAATATGATGCCGTTGCCCGCCTCGCCGATGATCTCCATCGAGCGGGAGAGCAGGTTGGAACGCCGCCCGGACTGGCCATAGACATCGTCGAGCAGCGACAATTGATGCACGCGCACCAGCGTCGGCTGATCTGGATCGACCTTGCCCTTTTGCAGCACCATCTGCTCGGTGCCGGTCGCGGTGTTGTAGAAGCTGATCGCCTTCCACTCGCCGCCCCACTGGCTTTCGAATCGGGTTTCGATGCGGCGCTCGACCAGATGATCGTGGCTGCGGCGATAGGCGATGAGGTCGCGGATCGTGCCGATCTTGAGCTTGTGCTTCTGCGCGAAGGGGATGAGGTCAT
>CAYLKZ010000064.1:0-17828 GCA_964384275.1 uncultured Sphingobium sp.
GAAGGGATTGTCGGCTGGCACGCTGCCGTCGAGATTGAGACGGATGATCTTGCCGAGATTGCCGCTCATATCCTGCGCTGGGTCGAATTTCTGCCGTTCGCCGGAGGAGACGAAAATATGCTTCCGGTCGGGCGCCAGGACGATTCGGTGGGAATAATGGCCTTGCCCGCTCACCTTGGGGGCCTGCCGCCAGATGATCTGGAGATTGCCCAGCGAGCCGATCTGCTCGGCCATGCTGTTGATCGTGATATCGGCGCGGGCGACCACCGCGCCCCGCGTGTCGCTTGTCCCCGGCTCGGCCCAACTGAGATAGAGGGGGTGAATCTTGTCGGTCGGGTCGGGATCGGGCGCGGTGACCACATCGCCGAGGCCGCCCTGTCCGCCATAGGCCACTTCCGGTACGCCGCTTACCTCATGCTTCGCGCCCGAGCGGGTGTCGAGCAGGATGAGCTTGCCCTTGCGCTCCGTCACCAGCGCCCAGGGGCCGCCCGCGATGAAACTCATCGCCCATGGTTCCTCGAAGGTCGCGACAGGCGTGGCGGTGAAAGGGCGAGCGGCCGATTCTCTGAAACCGCCATCGGCGGCTGGCGAGAGGGTGTTGTTCTCTCCCTTGTCCGGCACTTGCCCGGCCTGGCAGGCGGTGGAGGCCATCAGTGCAAGGCCAAGGAAATACGCGCTTTTATACATGGAATCCCTCTCTCGCCATCCTGTCTTGCCGAGTATAACGGACCAGTCGAATAAAGGTTGTGAAAAAACCTGACTTACAGTATAGCCGGGCTGTTCTCCTGACATCGGCACAATGGCAGGGTCGGAACCGAAAGGCTCCGGCGGCGAAGTCTCATGCCTGCTGATTGGATCGGATGTTTGAAGGAAAGGATGCTTATTTGGTCGATCTGGCCGTCCTGACGCAGTTGATTGAACCCGAAGTACGCGCTCTGGGCTATGAGTTGGTGCGCGTGAAGATGTTCGGCGGCGACGATGTGACGCTTCAGGTGATGGCGGAGCGGGGCGATACGCGGCAGCTGAGGATCGAGGATTGCGCGAAGATTTCGCGCCGCCTCTCCGACATGCTGGACGAGAAGGATCCGATCGAGGAGGCCTATCGGCTGGAAGTTTCCTCCCCCGGCATCGATCGCCCGCTGACCCGTCTCAGGGACTTCGCCGACTGGGCGGGGCATGAGGCGCGGGTCAATGTGGTCGAGGGCGTGAGCGGCCGCAAGCAGTTCAAGTCCATCCTCGCCGGGGTGGAGGGCGACATCATATTGCTCGACGATCCCAAGCTGGGCCGCGTCGAAATAGGCTTCGATAATCTGTTCAGCGCCAAGCTGGTGCTGACCGATGCGCTGATTTCTGCTACCATGCCGCTTTCCTCCGATGGGGCGGACGAGATTGAGACGGAAGGATAAGGGATTATGGCTACCGCCATTTCCGCCAACAGGGCTGAGCTGATCGCGATTGCGAATTCGGTCGCCTCGGAAAAGATGATCGACCGTTCCATCGTGATCGAGGCGATGGAAGACGCGATCCAGCGCGCCGCCCGCGCCCGCTATGGCGCGGAAAACGACATTCGCGCGAAGCTCGATCCCGATACCGGCGACCTGCGCTTGTGGCGCGTCGTTGAGGTGGTCGAGCAGGTGGACGATTATTTCCGTCAGGTGGACCAGAAGCAGGCGCAGAAATTGCAGCCGGGCGCGGCTATCGGCGACTTCATCGTCGATCCGCTGCCGCCGATCGATCTGGGCCGCATCGACGCGCAGTCGGCCAAGCAGGTGATCTTCCAGAAGGTCCGTGACGCTGAGCGTGACCGTCAGTTCGAAGAGTTCAAGGACCGCGTGGGCGAGATCATCACCGGCGTCGTCAAGTCGGTCGAGTTCGGCCATGTGGTGGTGAATCTCGGCCGCGCCGAGGGCGTGATCCGTCGTGATCAGCAAATCCCGCGCGAAGTGGTGCGCGTCGGCGATCGCGTGCGTTCGGTGGTGCTCAACGTCCGTCGCGAAAATCGCGGGCCGCAGATTTTCCTGTCCCGCGCGCATCCCGAGTTCATGAAGAAGCTTTTCACGCAGGAAGTGCCGGAAATCTACGATGGGATCATCGAGATCAAGGCGGCTGCCCGCGATCCGGGCAGCCGCGCGAAGATCGGCGTCATCAGCCATGACGGCAGCATCGATCCGGTCGGCGCCTGCGTCGGCATGAAGGGCAGCCGCGTGCAGGCCGTCGTGCAGGAAATGCAGGGCGAGAAGATCGACATTATTCCGTGGAGCGAGGACACCGCGACCTTCGTCGTCAACGCACTCCAGCCCGCGACCGTCTCCCGCGTCGTCATCGACGAGGATGAAGGCCGCATCGAAGTGGTCGTGCCCGACGATCAGCTTTCGCTCGCCATCGGCCGCCGCGGCCAGAATGTCCGCCTCGCCAGCCAGCTGACCGGCAAGGCCATCGACATCATGACCGAAGCCGACGCCAGCGAGAAGCGGCAGAAGGAATTCCTCGAACGCTCCGAAATGTTCCAGAACGAACTGGACGTGGACGAGACGCTGTCGCAGTTGCTGGTCGCCGAAGGCTTCGGTGAACTGGAAGAAGTCGCCTATGTCGGCATCGACGAACTGGCGGGCATCGAGGGCTTTGACGAGGAACTGGCGCAGGAGCTTCAGAACCGGGCGCTGGAAGCGCTCGACCGCCGCGAGGCCGCCTCTCGCGAGGAGCGCCGCGCGCTGGGCGTCGAGGATGCGCTGGCCGACATGCCGCACCTCACCGAAGCGATGCTGGTGACGCTGGGCAAGGCCGGCATCAGGACGCTCGATGATCTCGCCGATCTCGCGACCGATGAACTGGTCGCGAAGAAGCGCCAGTCGGATCGCCGTCGCGGCCGGGGCGACAATGCCGAGGACAAGGGCGGCATCCTTGCCGAATATGGTCTTGGCGAAGAGCAGGGCAATGACATCATCATGGCTGCCCGCGCCCATTGGTTCGAAGACGGGGAGGCCTGATCGTCCATGCCTTTTGTCGACATCCGTCTGGCCGGCACGGCAACGCGTGAGCAGAAGGCCGCGCTTGTTGCAGATGTCACCCGGTCGCTCGTGGAGCGACTGGGTAAGCGGGCGGCTGCCGTGCAGGTGACGATCACCGAATATTCGCTCGAAAATTATGGTGCGGAGGGCATGCTGGTGGCGGATCGCGCCGCCCCCTCCGCGACCGTTGCTGGAATCGGGGAGGACGCCAATGCTGCGGACACTTCCCGATGATCGGACAACAGCCCCGATAATCCAAATGGGCAGGGAGGCGCTGGCATGAGCGAGCGCCGCTGCATCCTGACAGGCGAACGCGCCGCGCCGGAGCATCTGGTGCGTCTTGCCATTTCGCCCGAAGGCATTGTCATGCCCGATGTGCGCGCCAAGGCGCCGGGGCGGGGGGCATGGCTCGGCGTGTCGCGCGCGGAGCTGGAACAGGCGATTGCCAATGGAAAGTTGAAGGGCGCGCTTGCCCGCGCCTTCAAGGGCGGGGCGATCGTCATTCCGACCGATCTTCCCGAAATGATCGCCGCCGCGCTGGAGCAGCAGGCGATGGACCGGCTGGGGCTGGAAGGGCGTGCCTCCAACCTCGTCACCGGCTCCGAGAAAATCGAGGTCGCGGCGCGGCGGGGGCAGGTGCATATGCTGCTCCATGCCGCCGATGCCGCCGCCGATGGCCGCCGCAAACTCGATCAGGCCTGGCGGGTTGGCGAAGAGGCGGAAGGCAGCGATCATGCGGGGCAGGTCTTGCCTGTCGCCCGCGGCGCCCTATCTAGGGCGATGGGGCGCGAGAATGTCGTGCATATCGCGGTCACGAACGGTAAAGCGGCCGAGCGGCTGAACTCTGTGTTAAGTCGCTGGCAAAGCTATGCCGGATGCGCTAACGGGGGGCAGCAAATGCCTCCGCCGGAGGCGCAGCCTGTGGAATGTCCGCCGGACATATAGGATGAGCGGCTGGCCTGCGATGGGTCGGGCCGCATTTGGCGTTGCAGTTGAGAAGGTTGAATTCAGTCGATGAGTGACAGCAAGGAAGACAAACCGGTATTGGGCCGTAAACCGCTGGGAATCAAGCGGACGGTCGAGTCCGGTCAGGTTCAGCAGAGCTTCAGCCACGGACGGAAGAACACCGTCGTGGTGGAGGTGAAGCGCCGTCGCGTCATCGGCAAGCCCGGTGAGGGCGGGGCAGCGACTCCGCCCCCGGCCGAGGCTGAGGCGTCCGCTCCGGTGGCCCCGGCTCCCGCTCCGCAGGCCCAGCAGTCGCAGCCCGCGCCCGCTCGCCCCGCAGCGCCGGAACAGCGCCGCCCTGCGCCGAGCCCCGCGCCGCGTAACGATCTGATGTCGCGTCAGGAATTGCAGGCCAAGCTGCTGCGCGAGGCGGAGGAAGCCCGCATGACCGCGCTGGAGGAAGCGCGCCGCCGCGAGGAAGCCCAGCGGCTTGCCGCGAGCGAGGAAGAAAAGCGCCGGGCCGAGGAAAATCGCCGCGTCGCCGAGGAAGTGGAAGCGCCGGTCGCGCCCGCCGCCGCGCCTGAAGCGGAAGCGCCCGCTGCCGCCGCGCCCGCGAAGGAAGAGGCCGGGCAGCCCGTGGCTGTTGCTCCTGCCGCTCCCGCGAGCGAGGACAAGCCGCGCGAGGCCGCTGCCGCCGCGCCGCCGCCGCGTCGTTTCACCCCGGTCACGCCCGCCAAGCGCCCCGAACCGCCAAAGCCGGATCGCGCCAAGCGTGGTGGCGAGGCCGATCGCCGTCAGTCGGGCAAGCTCACTGTCAATCGCGCGCTGTCCGATGACGACAGCGCCCGCGCCCGCAGTCTCGCCGCGCTGAAGCGCGCCCGCGAGAAGGAGCGCCGCCACATGGGCGGCGGCTATCAGCAGCCGCGGGAGAAGCAGGTGCGCGACGTCGTGGTGCCGGAAGGCATCACGGTGCAGGAACTCGCCAACCGCATGGCCGAAAAGGGCGCGGATCTGGTGAAGGCGCTGTTCAAGATGGGCATGATGGTCACGGTCAACCAGACCATCGACCAGGATACCGCCGAACTGCTCGTTACCGAATTTGGCCATAATATTCAGCGCGTGTCCGACGCTGATGTCGAAATCGACACCGAAGCGGATGTCGATGCGGTCGAGACGCTGAAGACCCGTCCGCCGGTCGTCACCATCATGGGCCATGTCGATCATGGCAAGACCAGCCTGCTCGATGCGCTGCGTGGCGCGAATGTGCAGGCGGGCGAGGCTGGCGGCATCACCCAGCATATCGGCGCCTATCAGGTGAAGGCCAGGAGCGGCGACATCCTGACCTTCCTCGACACTCCGGGCCACGAAGCGTTCAGCGAAATGCGCGCGCGCGGCGCCAATGTGACGGATATCGTCGTGCTGGTCGTTGCCGCCGACGATGGCCTGATGCCGCAGACGATCGAGGCGATCAACCACACCAAGGCGGCGGGCGTGCCGATGATCGTTGCGATCAACAAGTGTGACAAGCCGGAAGCCAACCCGCAGAAGGTTCGTGAACGCCTGCTCGAACATGAAGTGATCGTCGAGGATATGGGCGGCGAGACGCAGGACGTGGAAGTCTCCGCGCTCAAGAAAACCGGCCTTGACGACCTGATCGAGAAGATCATGCTTCAGGCCGAGTTGATGGACCTCAAGGCCAACCCCGATCGCGCCGCCGAAGGCACTGTAGTCGAGGCGAAGCTCGACAAGGGCCGTGGTCCGGTCGCGACCATCCTCGTGAAGCGCGGCACGCTCAAGGTTGGCGACGTGCTCGTCGTCGGTGAGCATTCGGGCAAGGTCCGCGCGATGGTCAATGACAAGGGCCAGAACGTCAAGGAAGCCGGCCCGTCCGTGCCGGTCGAGGTGCTGGGTCTTGGCGGCGTTCCGCTGGCGGGCGATCCGCTTTCGGTCGTCGAGAATGAGGCTCGCGCTCGCGAAGTCGCTGCCTATCGTCAGGAACAGGCGACCAAGAAGCGCACCACGGCCGCGCCGACCAGCTTCGAAAACATGTTCTCCGCTCTCAACACCACGACCATCGAATATCCGATTGTCGTCAAGGGCGATGTGCAGGGTTCGGTCGAGGCGATCATCAGCGCGCTGAACAAGGCGTCGACGGACGAAATCAAGGTGCGGGTGCTCCATTCGGGTGTCGGCGCGATCACTGAAAGCGACGTCACGCTGGCCGCTGCCAGCCGCGCGCCGCTGATCGGCTTCAACGTCCGCCCCAATGCCAAGGCGCGGGTGCTGGCCGAGCGCGAGAAGATTTCGCTGCGCTATTATGACGTGATCTACGACCTGCTCGAAGAGGTGAAGGGCGAGATGGCGGGCCAGCTTGCGCCCGAACGCATCGAAACCATCGTCGGCCGCGCCGAGGTCAAGGAAGTGTTCCCGGCGGGCAAGAAGGACAAGGCCGCGGGTCTGCTCGTGGTGGATGGCTTCATCCGCAAGGGCATCAATGCGCGCCTCACCCGCGACGATGTCATCGTGTCCAAGACCGTCATCGCTTCGCTGCGTCGCTTCAAGGACGATGTGGCCGAGGTGCGGGCCGGTCTGGAATGCGGTGCGGTGCTGCATGACACCAATGACATCAAGGCGGGCGACATGCTCGAGCTGTTCGAGGTCGAGGAGCGGGCACGGACGCTCTGACGTCCGGTTCCGATCCCGTGAACGAGCGGCGCGTGGCTTGAGCAAAGGCCGCGCGCCGCGCCTTTTTGGGAGCATCCCGCGCAAGATGGTGCGCAAGGGGGCGGCAACAGGAATGGAACCGAGTGGCGATCGCGCGGCGTGGTTCAGGAAAGGTGACAGGCAATGAGCGGCAATGAAGGCCCCTCTGTCCGCGTGCTGCGCGTCGGCGAGCAGGTTCGTCATGTGCTCGCGGATATTCTCCAGCGCGGCGACGTGCACGACGATGTGCTCGCCCGCCATGTGGTGAGCGTGACCGAAGTGCGCATGGCGCCCGATCTGCGCCATGCGACGGTGTTCGTGAAGTCGCTGCTGGGGCAGGATGAGGCCGAAGTGCTGAAGGCGCTGCGGACCAACACCGCCTATCTCCAGCGCGAGGTGGCGCATCGGATCAAGCTCAAATATGCGGCGAAGCTGAAGTTCATTGCCGATGAGAGCTTCGACGAGGGCAGCCATATCGACGCGCTGCTGCGCGATCCGCATGTCGCGCGGGATCTCGACCACGAGGATTGAGGCGATGGCTCCCAAGGCTGCCAATGCGGGCGCGCTGTCCGCGCCGCTGATCGATGGCGAGGTGCGCATCCTCCCCTTTGCCGAAGACCATGTCGCGCCGTTGCGCAGCGCATGCGAGCAGGATCGCGAGATCTGGGCGATCTATCCCGTCAACATGCTGGCCGAGGATGCCGATGCCCGGCTGCGCGCCTTTCACGGCGAGGATGGCTGGGTGCGGTTCGCCGCCTTTCATGGCGATCATCTGGTCGGCACCACCAGCTATATCCATCCCGATCCCGCCAACGGCACGGTGATGATCGGCGGCACCTATATCGAGCCCTCCGTGCGCGGTACGGATTTCAACCGGCGCATGAAGCATCTGATGATCGATCACGCCTTCGCCTGCGGGTTCTGGCGCATCGAATTCACCGTCGATACGCGCAATCAGCGATCCATCGCGGCTATGCGCAAGCTTGGTGCGACGCAGGAAGGGGTGTTGCGTCGAAACCGCGTGACCTGGACCGGCCATGTGCGGGACACCGCGCTCTTTTCGATCCTTGCCGACGAGTGGCGGGCATGAGCGACGCGCCGATGCCGATCCATGGTTGGGTGATCCTCGACAAGCCCTATGAGCTTGGTTCGACGCAGGCGGTCGGGGCGACGAAGCGCTGCCTGCGCGAAGCGGGTGAGGCCAAGACGAAGGTAGGCCATGGCGGCACGCTCGATCCGCTGGCGACCGGGGTGCTGCCGATCGCGCTGGGCGAGGCGACCAAGCTTGCCGGACGGATGCTCGACAGCGACAAGGTTTATGATTTCACCGTCCGCTTCGGGGCGCAGACCGACACGCTGGATGTCGAGGGCGAGGTGGTGGCGACCAGCGATCATCGGCCAACGGGGGCGGAGGTGGAGGCGGTGCTGCCGCGCTTCACCGGCCCGATCGAACAGATGCCGCCCGCTTATTCGGCGCTGAAGGTCGATGGCAGGCGGGCTTATGATCTGGCGCGGGCAGGGGAGGAGGTCGTGCTCAAGACGCGGCCCGTCACCATCCACGCGCTGAGTCTGCTGGAGCATGATGGCGAGAGCGCGACATTCTCCGCCAGCGTCTCCAAGGGCACCTATATCCGCAGCCTTGCCCGCGACATCGCGCTGGCGCTCGGCACGGTGGGGTATGTGACGATGCTGCGGAGGACCAAGGCGGGGCCGTTCACGCTGGAACAGGCAATTCCGCTGGACAAATTGAACGAAGCTGCTAAGGCGCGCGATATTAGGCGGCTTGTGCTGCCTTTGGCGACAGGGCTGGACGACATCCCGGCTCTTGCCGTCTCCCGCGATGAGGCATTGATGCTCCGACAGGGGCGCGTGCTCGCCGGGAACCCCCGTGAGCAGGGGCTGATGCTGGCGATGGAGGGCGAGACGCCCGTCGCGCTGGTGGAGGCTTTCGGCCCGGAAATCCGGGTCGTGCGGGGCTTCAATCTCTAGATGTTATAGAAAGGAAGCCGATGTCGATTGCTGCTGAGCGCAAGGAAGCGCTGATCAAGGAATATGCCCGCGCCGAGGGCGATACCGGTTCGCCGGAAGTGCAGGTTGCGATCCTCTCCGAGCGCATCTCCAACCTGACCGAGCATTTCAAGGGTCATCACAAGGATAATCACAGCCGTCGCGGCCTGCTGATGCTGGTCAACAAGCGTCGCAGCCTGCTCGATTATCTGAAGAAAAAGGATCAGGGCCGCTATGAGGTTCTGATCGGCAAGCTGGGCCTGCGCAAGTAAGTCCGGCAAAAGGGACGGCCCCGCTTTCGGGGCCGTTTCGATTCTGGGGCTTTGATGGTATAAGCCCCGCACCCAATCCGGAGGGGCCGCAATTCGGCGGCTTTCCCCAAAGGGGGCGAGAAGAATGCCTCCGCACCGCCGCGGGCCGGACAGCCCGCACCGTAAGCCCCGCCGTGCAATAGGGCGCAGCGGGTGGAAGGAAATCAAATGTTTGATGTGAAGAAAGTGGAAATCGAGTGGGGCGGAAAGACCCTGACGCTCGAAACGGGCCGTGTTGCCCGTCAGGCCGATGGCGCAGTGCTCGCGACCTATGGCGAAACGGTTGTGCTGTGCGCCGTCACGGCCGCCAAGTCGGTGAAGGAAGGGCAGGATTTCTTCCCGCTCACCGTTCACTATCAGGAAAAATATTCCGCTGCCGGCCGCATTCCCGGTGGCTTCTTCAAGCGTGAGCGCGGCGCGACGGAAAAGGAAACGCTGGTTTCCCGCCTGATCGACCGTCCGGTCCGTCCGCTGTTCCCTGAAGGCTTCTACAACGAAATCAACGTCATCGCCCAGGTGATGAGCTATGACGGTGAGACCGAGCCGGATATCGTCGCGCTGGTCGCGGCGTCGGCTGCGCTCACCATCTCCGGCGTGCCCTTCATGGGGCCGATCGGCGCGGCGCGCGTCGGTTTCAAGGATGGCGAATATCAGCTGAACCCCTCGCTCAGCGAAGCCGCCGAAGGTCGCCTCGACCTCGTCGTCGCCGCGACGCAGGACGCGGTGATGATGGTCGAGTCCGAAGCCAAGGAACTGACCGAGGACGAGATGCTGGGCGCCGTCATGTTCGCCCATGCCGAATCCCGCAAGGTGATCGACGCGATCATCAAGCTCGCCGAAAAGGCGGCGAAGGAGCCTTGGGAAATCGACCTGAGCGACAACACCGCCGACCTCAAGGCCGAGATCAAGGGCCTGATCGGCGCGGATATCGCGGCGGCGTACAAGCTGACCGACAAGTCGGCCCGTTCCAACGCGATCAACGTCGCGCGCGACAAGGTGAAGGCGAAGTTCGCAGAGGCCGACGGCCAGACGCTGATGACCGCGATCAAGATCACCAAGAAGCTGGAATCGGAAATCGTCCGCACGGCGATCCTGAAGGACGGCCAGCGCATCGACGGGCGCACCACCACGCAGGTCCGCCCGATCGAATCGATGGTCGGTTTCCTGCCGCGCACCCATGGTTCGTCGCTGTTCACCCGTGGCGAAACGCAGGCGATCTGCACCACCACGCTGGGCACCAAGGACGCGGAGCAGATGATCGACGGCCTCGACGGCCTGCGTTATGAAAGCTTCATGCTGCACTATAACTTCCCGCCCTATTCGGTCGGTGAAGTGGGCCGCTTCGGCGCGCCGGGCCGCCGCGAAGTCGGCCATGGCAAGCTGGCATGGCGCGCGCTGCACCCGGTGCTGCCGACCAAGGAAGAGTTCCCCTACACCATCCGCGTCCTTTCCGACATCACCGAGTCCAACGGCTCGTCCTCGATGGCGACGGTCTGCGGCGGCTGCCTTTCGATGATGGACGCGGGCGTTCCGCTGAAGCGTCCGGTGTCGGGTATCGCCATGGGCCTCATCCTTGAAGGCAAGGAGTTCACGGTGCTTTCGGATATTCTCGGCGACGAGGATCATCTGGGCGACATGGACTTCAAGGTCGCGGGCACCGAAGAAGGCATCACCAGCCTTCAGATGGACATCAAGGTCGCGGGCATCACCGAAGAGATCATGCGCCAGGCACTCGCTCAGGCGAAGGAAGGCCGCGCGCATATCCTCGGCGAAATGAAGAAGGCGCTGGGCGAATCCCGCACCGAGCTTTCCGCCCATGCCCCCCGTATCGAGACGATGCAGATCGACAAGTCGAAGATCCGCGACGTCATCGGCACCGGCGGCAAGGTCATCCGCGAGATCGTCGCGGAAACCGGCGCGAAGGTGGATATCGACGACGATGGCGTCATCAAGATCAGCTCGTCCGACATCAACCAGATCGAGGCGGCGAAGGCATGGATCCTCGGTATCGTCGAGGAAGCCGAAGTCGGTAAGATCTACACCGGCAAGGTCGTGAACATCGTCGATTTCGGCGCGTTCGTGAACTTCATGGGCGGCAAGGACGGTCTCGTCCACGTTTCCGAAATGCGCAACGAGCGCGTCGAGAAGCCGACCGACGTCGTGTCCGAAGGGCAGGAGGTCAAGGTCAAGGTTCTCGAAATCGACAATCGCGGCAAGGTCCGTCTGTCGATGCGCGTGGTGGATCAGGAAAACGGCGAGGAACTGGAAGATACCCGTCCGGCGCGCGAGCCTCGTGAAAAGCGGGACCGCGGCGAGCGGGGCGACCGCGGTGGCCGTGGCGGAGATCGGGGCGGGGATCGCGGTGGCGACCGCCGCCGCAACCGTGGCCCGCGCCCGGAACGCGACGACAAGGATGGCGATGCGCCCGGTGGTCTGCCGGATTTCCTGACGCAGGATTGATCCCTCCTCATCTGTAAAGGATGGTAAAATAGGGCCGCCCGGCAGCGTTCGGGCGGCCTTTTTGCGAGGAATATCCGTGGTGTCCCGTAAGTGCGGGACATGCGCTGTACTCATGAGTTCTCTATCTGCACGCCATCCCGAATTGTCTTCCCCACAAGTCAACAGGTGGCGCGGCACGGGTCATTGGTGGTCGCTGCGTCGCTGTTCGGGTCGCTAGCCAATGACCAACCCTGATCTGCTCAGCCCTCGGCCTGCTCGAAGTGACCGGAGGATCTGGCCGCGAGATGAAGATACTCATGAAAATTTGAGGGTGGCGATGCCGGTCCGCTGGTTTCCGTTTAGCGGGCAGGGGGGCATGTTGGTTGTTCGGCTGTCCACTGAGGCCCTTCTTTCTGGACGGGGCGGTGGAAGCAGACTTGAAGCCGATCAGAGTCGCTCCGTTAGGACTGATGCGCCCTCATGTCGCGAGGGGTGGGGCGGATCGGCCACCAGCCGGAAAGGGCAGCCGGAAAGGGGCCTTCCAAGATAAAAAACGAAAAAAGGAGGCGCGGATATCCGCCTCCCTTTCCCGTTCCCATTCCGTGACCTGCGGCGTCAAAGGGTCTTTGCGGAGAAACTGTCGCAATCGGCGGGATTGCCGCTTTCCAGCCCGCGCCGCAGCCAGCGCATGCGCTGTTCGGACGTGCCATGGGTGAACATGCTCTCGACCGGAGCGCGCCCGGCGCCGCGCATCAGCGTATCGTCGCCGATCGCATGGGCGGCCTGCATGCCTTCCTCCAGATCGCCCGGCTCCATCAGATTCTGGTCGCGCGCAGCCCAGACGCCCGCATAGCAATCCGCCTGCAATTCCATGCGGACCTGCAAGGCATTGCCTTCCGCCTCGCTGGCGCGCTGTTGGGCGGCGCGGACCTTGTCGGAAATGCCGGTGATGGTCTGGATGTGGTGGCCGACCTCATGCGCGATCACATAGCCGATCGGGAAATCGCCCGGCACGTTCATCTGCGTTTTCAACTGCTCGAAGAAATCGGTGTCGAGATAGATCTTCCGGTCGGCCGGGCAGTAGAAAGGCCCCATGGCCGATTGCGCCGCGCCGCAGCCCGACATGCCGTTCTGGCTGTAGAAAACCAGTGTCGGCGCCGGATAATCCCCTCCCTTTTCGGAAAAGATTTCCTGCCAGCGGCGCTCGGTCGATCCCAGCACCTGCAAGGAGGTGCGCTGGATGTCGCTCAGCGTGTCCGCGTCCCGGCTGCTCTCCGCCTGCTGCTGCGGCGCGCCGCCGCCAAGCCCGCCGACGATCGAGCCAAGATTGAGGCCGCCGCCCATCACCGCCATCAGGATGAGTACGACGGCGATGCCTCCGCAGCCGAAACGCGAGCCGATCAGCGGCAGCAGCATGCCGAGGAGATTGCCTCCGCCGCCGCCTATTCCGCCGCCAAATCCTCCGGACCGGCCGCTCTGTACCTCGAAATTGCTGCTTTCCTGTTCGTCGTCGAGCCGCATAGCTGATCCTTTCCCATGCATGATTAAGCTACCCGCGCACCGATTGCCAGAAAAAGACCGGTTGCCGGAAAAAGAGCGGGCCTGCCTTTTTTGACTATGCATGCTGCGTTGCGGCATTCTATAGTCCCGCCGCTATGGACGCTATTCGGCACCGCTCATTGCGCCACACCAAGGCGCCCATGCCGCTTCCCGATCATGTGGTTCTGGTCTTTCAGGGCGGCGGCGCTCTGGGATCGTTCCAGGCCGGGGTTTATGAACAGCTTGCCGCTCTCGACGTGGAGGTGGACTGGGTTGCCGGCATCTCCATCGGCGCCGTCAATGCCGCGATCATCGCCGGCAATCCGCCCGAAAAGCGACTGGAGCGGTTGCGCGCCTTCTGGAACAGGGTGAGCGGCGGGATGCCCAATTTCTGGCTGCCCGACAATCATCATATCCGCGAGGCGGCGCATCTGGCCGCCGCCGCGTCGGTGACGATGTTCGGCGTGCCGGGCCTGTTCCGCCCTCATGGGATGTTCGCGCCCTTTATGCCCTCCGGCTCTCGCGAGGCGATCAGCCTTTATGACAGCGCGCCGCTGGTCGATACGCTCAATGAGCTGGTGGACTGGGATCTGCTCAATGATGGGCCGGTGCGCTTGTCGGTCGGCGCGGTCAATGTGGAATCGGGCAATTTCGTCTATTTCGACAATCGCACGCCCAGAGACGGCAAGCGGCTCAACGGGCGGATCGATGCGCGGCACATCATGGCATCGGGCGCGTTGCCCCCGGGCTTGCCGCCGGTCGAGATCGACGGATGCCATTATTGGGACGGTGGCCTGGTTTCCAACACGCCGCTCGCCTATGTGCTCGACAATCAGTGCAATGAGAACATGCTCGCCTTTCAGGTCGACCTGTTCCCGGCCGAGGGGCCGATGCCGCGTGAGCTGACCGATACCTGGTCGCGGATGAAGGACATCCAGTTTTCCAGCCGCACCCGGCAAGTCACCGATCTTTATCTGCGTTTCCGCAAGGAGCATGGGACGATCCGCGCGCTGCTCGACAAGCTGCCGCCGGACATGGCCGACGATCCAGACGTGCAGGCGTTGCGGGACGTGGTCGGCGGGGAAGGCGCGGTCAACATCGTCCACCTCATCTACCGCAGCCGCGAATGGGAAAGCGGCGCGCGCGATTTTGAATTTTCCCGCTCCACGATGCTCGATCACTGGATGCAGGGCATGGAAGCGGTGGAGGATGTGATGCACAAGGGCGACCTCATCGCCCGCAATATAGTGGACGGATCGACCGCTACGTTCGACCTCGACCGGCCGGATCATCTCAAGGAGAAGAAAGCATGACCGACAGCCTTTCCCTTAAGGGCAAGACGGCGCTCATTACCGGGTCCACCTCGGGCATCGGCCTTGCCTATGCGAAGGTGCTGGCGGGGGCAGGGGCGAATATCGTCATCAACGGCTTTGGCGATGCCGATGCGATCGAGCAGGAGCGCAAGGGGCTGGAGGAGATAAGCGGGGCGAAGGCGCTTTATTCGGGACATGATCTTAGCAAGCCTGCTGAAATCGAGGCGATGATGCAGGAGGCCGCAGCCGCTTTCGGTGGCGTCGATATCCTCATCAACAATGCCGGGGTCCAGCATGTCGCGCCGGTCGAGGAGTTTCCGGTCGAAAAATGGGATCTCATCATCGCGCTCAATCTGGTGTCGGCCTTTCATACGACACGGCTCGCGGTGCCTTATATGAAGGAGAAGAAATGGGGGCGGATCATCCAGACCGCTTCGGCCCATTCGCTCACCGCCTCGCCGTTCAAGAGCGCCTATGTCTCGGCGAAGCACGGCCTTGCCGGTTTCACCAAGACCGTCGCGCTCGAACTGGCGACCTTCGGCGTCACCGCCAATTGCATTTCGCCAGGCTATGTGTGGACGCCGCTGGTCGAAAAGCAGATCCCCGACACGATGAAGGCCCGCAACATGACGCGCGAGCAGGTGATGAACGACGTGCTGCTCGCCGGGCAGCCCACCAAGCAGTTCGTCACCTCCGAGCAGGTGGCGGCGGTGGCGCTGTTCCTCTGTTCCGACGCGGCGGCGAATATCACCGGCACCAATATATCGGTGGATGGCGGCTGGACGGCCCAGTGACCTGACGGTCCAATAACTGGCGCTTGCAACCGGCTTCGGGGCGCACATATTTTCCGGGCAGCGGGATCGGACTTCGTCGTCCTGCGGTTCCATCTGCCCGGAAAATGCTCTAAGGGGCGAGCCGGATTTGATCGTGATGCGCTGTTTAGCGCGGTGATTCGGGAGGCGGTTTTTGAGCGAGGTTGATTTTGCAGCGATGCGCGCGGCCATGGTGGCGAGCCAGCTGCGTACCAGCGATGTCAATGACAGTGCGGTGATCGCGGCCATGCTGAAAACCCCGCGCGAGGATTATGTGCCGGCGGCGCGGCGCGAGACCGCTTATGTCGACCGGCCGATCCCGCTTGGCAATGGCCGCGCGCTCAATCCGCCGCTTGCCACTGGACGCTTGCTGACCGCTGCGGAAATCATCGCTGGCGACAAGGTGCTACTGCTGAGCGATGCGACCGGCTATACCTCCGCTTTGCTCGACGCGATGGGCGCGGTGGTGACGACGGTGGACGAGGGCGCTCGCCCCGCTGCCGTTCCGGCCGCTGTCACCTGGGTCAAGGGGCAGGCGAGCGAAGGTCATTCGGCGGGCGCCCCCTATGATGTGATCCTGATCGACGGCGCGGTCGAGGAAATTTCAGACGCGCTCAAGGCGCAACTGGCCGATGGCGGCCGGATCGTGAGCGGTCTGTTGGAACGCGGCGTCACGCGCCTTGTCGCGGGCCGCAAGGTCGGCGAAAGCCTGGGTTTCGTCAGTTTGGCAGATATTGAAATGGCGCAGGCGACCGGCTTTGCGCCGCGTCCGCGTGAATTTACGTTCTGAATATAATAGGTTGTTCTGGTTCTTTCGCGCGGCTTCATCACTAAATAGCAAGATCGGGCCTGCTTGACAGGGCGGGATAAGCTGCCATTGTGCGCGGTTAAAGACAGGGCTGCATGGCTTGAGGTGGGGCATGGGATGGGCGAGATGAACAAGGAACCGTCCATGGAGGAGATTCTTTCCTCCATTAAACGTATCATCGCGGAGGATGCGGAAAGCGCCGTATCCGCTCGCGCCCGTACCGACGCCAAGGCGAGGACACGCCGGGACAGCGGCAGGCAGAGCGAGCGAGAAAATCATCGCAAGGCCGTTATCGCCAATATGGTGGCCGACAGCGGCGATGAACCCTTATCCTATGTCGATGAAGTCCTCGAACTGACCGACGAAATGCCGCGCATGGGCAAGGGAACCGATATGGATCAGGATGTGCCCGCCGCCGTCGTTCGTGGCGATATGGCCGCTCCGGCCCGCGCTTCGGCTTCCGTATCGGAAACCATCGTATCGGTGGAAAGCGAGCTTGCCGCGCGCACTTCGCTGGCGGCGCTTTCCTCGATGATCGTCAAGGCCCCCGATCAGGGCGAAGCCGCCACCCTGGAAGGTCTGGTGCGCGAAATGCTGCGCCCGATGCTCAAGGATTGGCTCGATGTCAATTTGCCGACCATGGTGGAAGGCATGGTGGCCCGGGAAATCGCTCGCATCACCGGCCGTCCCCTCTGATTCCGTGCGCCGACGCCTGATACCGGGCGTTCCAGCTCCCGATATCGACCAGTTCGTTGGGTTTATCCGCTGCCGGTCTTTACCCATCGCGTCTTTTTATAGGGCCGCGTGGCAGGGCGTCGCTTCCGGTTCGTTGCCATTGCCCGGAATGCAAAGACCGCCGCTCGCTGTTCCCTTTTCCGGCAAACCCCGTTAAAGGCTCGCGCCTATGACTGAACTCGCCAAGACATTCGATCCGGCCTCCATCGAGGCGCGCTGGTATGCCCATTGGGAAGGACAGGGCCTGTTCCGCCCCGACCGTCCGGCCGCTCAGCCCTTCACCATCGTCAACCCGCCGCCCAATGTGACCGGCAGCCTGCATATCGGCCATGCGCTCGATAATACGTTGCAGGATATCGTGATCCGCTATGAGCGGCTGCGCGGCAAGGATGCGCTTTGGGTGGTCGGCACCGACCATGCGGGCATCGCCACGCAGATGGTGGTCGAGCGCCAGATGAACGCCAAGGGCGAGAAGCGCACCGACTATACGCGCGAGCAGTTCATCGACAAGGTTTGGGAATGGAAAGCGGAGAGCGGTGGCACCATCACCGGCCAGCTGCGCCGCCTCGGCTGCTCGATGGACTGGAGCCGCGAGCAGTTCACCATGGACCCGCATTTCACCCGCGCGGTGGTGAAGGTGTTTGTCGAGCTGTATAATCGCGGCTTGCTTTATCGCGACAAGCGGCTGGTGAACTGGGACCCCGGCCTCAAGACCGCGATCTCTGACCTGGAGGTCGAGACGAAGGAGGTGCGGGGCAAATTCTGGCATTTCCGCTATCCGCTCGCCGATGGCGTGACGCTGGACGATGGCCGCGATCATATCGTCGTCGCCACCACCCGCCCGGAAACCATGCTGGCCGACATGGCTGTCGCGGTGAATGGCGAGGATGCGCGCTACAAGAGCGTGATTGGTAAATATGTCGAGCTGCCGATCACCGGCCGCCGCATCCCGATCGTCGCCGATGAGCATGCCGACCCGGAACTGGGATCGGGCGCGGTGAAGATCACGCCGGGGCATGATTTCAACGACTTCGAGGTCGGCAAGCGCGCTGGTATCAAAGCGAGCGAGATGCTCAACATGCTCGATGCCGATGCGAAGGTGGTGCAGACCGTCGATGGCCTCATTCCCGCCGATTATCTGGGCCTCGATCGTTTCGACGCGCGGGCGAAGGTCGTGGAGGCGTTGCGCGCGCTCGACCTGCTCGACC
>CAYLKZ010000065.1:0-17791 GCA_964384275.1 uncultured Sphingobium sp.
GAAGGCGCGGCGCTGGACAGGCTGGGCGGCGAGGCGTGGCAGCGGCGCAAGGCGAAGATGAAGGAGCGCATCCGCGAGATCGCGGGTGAACTTCTGAAAGTCGCGGCGGCGCGCGCGCTGCGCCCCGCCCCGGTGGCGGAGCCGGACAGCGGTGGTTATCCCGCCTTTGCCGACCGCTTCCCCTATGACGAGACCGAGGATCAGGATCGCGCGATCAGCGACGTGATCGAGGATCTGGGCGCGGGCCGCCCGATGGACCGGCTCGTCTGCGGCGATGTCGGATTCGGCAAGACCGAGGTCGCCCTACGCGCCGCCTTCGTCGCGGCGATGGCCGGGCTTCAGGTTGTGCTCATATGCCCCACCACCCTGCTTGCCCGCCAGCATCACCGCAATTTCGTGGAGCGCTTTGCAGGCTTCCCGCTCAACATCGGCCGCCTCTCCCGCCTCGTCCCCGCCGCCGAGGCGAAGGCGACCAAGGAAGGGCTGGCGGCGGGCACCATCGACGTGGTGGTCGGCACCCATGCGCTGCTCGCCAAAGGGCTGGAGTTCAAGCGCCTCGGCCTCGTGATCGTCGACGAGGAACAGCGCTTCGGCGTCGTCCACAAGGAACGGCTGAAGCAGCTTCGCACCGATGTCCATGTGCTGACGCTAACCGCGACGCCCATCCCCCGCACGCTGCAAATGGCGATGTCAGGGCTGCGCGAGTTGTCCGTCATCCAGACCCCGCCGGTCGATCGCCTTGCCGTGCGCACCTATGTGATGCCGTGGGATGGCGTGGTGATCCGCGAGGCGCTGCTGCGCGAGCATTATCGCGGCGGGCAAAGCTTCTTCGTCGTGCCGCGCATCTCCGACATTGCCGATATCGAGGAGTTTCTGCGCGATCAGGTGCCGGAGGTCCGCCCGGTCGTAGCCCATGGCCAGATGGCGGCGGGCGAGGTCGAAGAGCGCATGTCGGCTTTCTACGACAAGAAATATGACGTGCTGCTTTCCACCACCATCGTCGAAAGCGGCCTCGACATTCCGAGCGCCAATACCCTCATCATCCACCGCGCCGACCGCTTCGGGCTGGCCCAGCTTTACCAACTGCGTGGGCGCGTGGGCCGCTCGAAAACGCGGGCCTATGCCTATTTCACCACGCCCGCCGACCGCATCATCACCGAAACGGCGGAAAAGCGCCTGAAGGTGCTGTCCGATCTCGACACTTTGGGCGCGGGTTTCCAGTTGGCAAGCCATGATCTCGACATTCGCGGCGCGGGCAATCTGGTGGGCGACGAGCAATCCGGTCATATCAAGGAAGTCGGCTTCGAACTCTACCAGTCGATGCTGGAAGAGGCGATATTGGAGGCCAAATCTGGCGGCAGCACCGATTTCGTGCCGAAGGACGCCTTCTCTCCGCAGATCACCATCGACGCTCCGGTGCAGATACCGGAGGACTATGTGCCGGACCTCGACCTGCGCATGGGCCTCTATCGCCGCCTCAACGATCTGGAAGGATCGCAGGAGATAGAGGCGTTCGCCGCCGAACTGATCGACCGTTTCGGCAAACTGCCGCCCGCGACGCAGAACCTGCTCACCCTCATCCAGATCAAGCAGAATTGCGTGAAGGCGGGGATCGCCCGCCTCGATGTCGGGCCGAAGGGCGCGCTGGTCGGCTTCCACAACGACCAGTTCGCCAATCCGGCGGGCCTTATCGGCTATGTCCAGCGGCTACAGGGCACGGCAAAGCTGCGCCCGGACAACAAGCTCGTCATCACCCGTGTCTGGAAAGACGGCGCGGCGCGCCTGCACGCGGCGTTGCAGCTTTCCAAGGGACTCGCCAAGGTCGCGGGATAAGGCCGTCCGAATCGACCTATCCCCTTGATAACCCTAATCCTTTGAGAGCAAGCTAACGAGATCGGCCGAGGATAACGCCGCCGACCGCAAGAAGCCCTGATAGATATCGCAGCCTTCGCGGGCGAGCAAGGTAAGCTGGTCCTCGCTCTCCACGCCTTCGGCGATCACCGTCAAGGCCAGCGAGCGCGCCATGGCGATGATTGCGCGGAGGATGATCCTGTCCCGCGAGGTGCCCAATATGTCGCGGCTAAGGCTATAGTCGATCTTGAGATAATCGGGATAGAGCGCCTTCAGATAGGCGAGGCTGGAATAGCCGGTGCCGAAATCATCGATGGCGACGCGAATGCCCCGCTGGCGCAGCCCTTTCAGCAACAGCGCCGCACGGTCGATATTCTCGATCAGTCCGCTTTCGGTAATCTCCACGGTGAGCCGCTCGGGCGGAAAACCGCTCTTCTCCACCATCGCGAGCAGCGCGGGCAGGAAATCCTCCTGCGCCAGATCGATCGCGGTGACATTGATCGACAGGCGCAGTTGATTGAGCGTCGCAGGCCACTGCCCCGCTTCGGTCAGCGCGCGCTGCTGGATGTGGAGCGAAAGCGGCAGCAGATAGTCCGACCGGTCGGCCGCCGCGAACAGGGTGCCAGCATCGAGCTGGCCTAACTGCGGATGGTTCCACCGCGCCAGCGCCTCCACGCCGATGACCCTGTCCTGATAGCTGTCATATTGCGGTTGATAGACGATGGCGATCTCGTCACGATCAAGCGCCAGCCGCAAATCCGCGTCCAGCCGGTCCGGATCGCCCTTGCCGGCGTCGCTCCCGCGTCCGCCTGCCCGGAACCAGATATCGCTCGCGCCCGATCGCCGCGCATCGGCCAGGGCGGCATTCGCCCGCCGGAGCAAGCGGTCCCCGTCATCGCCCGGCGCGCATTCGGCGATTCCGCAGCGAGCGGTGAGCCGGATCACATTATCGTCCGCCACATAGGGCCGCGCCACATCGGTCAGGATGAGCCGCGCCAGGTCACGCGCTTCCTCCTCCATGCCGCTATGACCGGACATCGCGACCAGATATTCGGTCCCGCCCATGCGCGCGACCATCGCTTCAGGCGCGGCATCCTTCTTGACGCACTGGCTGATCCGCCGCGCGACCTGCGCAAGCAATTGATCGCCGACCGCCTTGCCATAGGCCGCGTTTATGCTGTCGAACTGGCTGATCCCGATCAGCAGGCAGGCTATCCTTTCCCCTTCACCGCGAAGCATCCGGGCAAGTCCCTGCCGCGCTCCCTCGCGGCTGACAAGATCGGTCAGGGGGTCGATCTCCTCCCCTTCCGCCTCGCCTCCCCCTGCCCGCCCGGCGAGCGCGAAAGCGGCTTCCAGAGCAAGCGAGAGATCCTCGTCGCTGGCGGGCCAATGCAACAAATGGGTGACACCGGCGCCAAGCAGCGCGGCGATGCGATCCGCCTCGCCCTGCCCCCGACCGACCAGCGCCAGGCAGGCATCGCGCCGCTCCTCATCCTCGGTCGCGCGCCTGCCCTGCCAGAGCGCGGAGGCCTCTCCTTCACGCGCATCGAGCAGAAACAGGCGTGCTCCAACCTCTCGCTCACTTTCCGAAGCGGGAAGAACCTGCCACGCCAACATGGCGATGCGTGCCAGAGGACCATTTTCCTCCTGACCCGAAATGGAGGAAGAAGGCGAGGCAAGATAAAGTCGTCGGCGCTGCTCCGCTGTCATTCCGTCTCATCCGGCCAATAGTTCGCGACCTGCTGCATTGTTCCAGCCCTTATGATTTGAGCCGACGTTACCGGCAGGACCGGCGAACCGCAATCGCGACATTGCTTCCCTATTAAAAGCCGCCTGCCATCCCATTCCGCACCAGCCTTGCACCGGCTCATGGCTTCGCATAGCAAGGACGCGATGAAATCTGTTCCTTACTCCGCCGCCATGCCCATGGCCTATGGCATCTGCCGCCGGGCCAGCCATCCCCCGTCCTTCATGAGCATGATCGACGGATGAATGGTATCGAGCCCCGGCGCGCGCTGGTCGCGTCCTCCACCCCTGCCGCGCGCGCAGCGGAGGAAAGACTGCGCGCCAATTATGATTTCGTCGATCCCGCGCAGGCCGACATCATCGTCGTGCTGGGGGGGGATGGCTTCATGCTGCAAACCCTGCATCAGTTGATGGAAGCCCGCCGCCATCAGGTGCCCGTGTTCGGCATGAACCTCGGCACCGTGGGCTTCCTGATGAATGAATGGCGGCTGGAGCGACTCGAACAGCGGATCGAGGCCGCCAAGCCGTTCAAGGTCAATCCGCTGCGGATGCATGTCACCACCCTCGACGGCGAGGATTTCTCGCTGCCCGCGATCAACGAAGTCTCGTTGTTGCGCGAAACCCGGCAGACCGCCAAGCTCGAAGTGACGGTGAACGATCGCGTCGCCCTGCCCGAACTGGTGTGCGACGGGGTGCTGGTGGCGACCCCGGCGGGATCGACCGCCTATAATCTTTCCGCCCATGGCCCGATTCTTCCGCTCGGCTCCAGCCTGATCGCGCTGACGCCGATCAGCCCCTTCCGCCCCCGCCGCTGGCGCGGGGCGATCTTGCCCGAAAACACGCGCGTCCGCTTTCGCGTGCTCGACCCGCAAAAACGCCCCGTCAGCGCGGTGGCCGATCAGCGCGAAGTGCGCGACGTAAACTGTGTGGAAGTGGCGGTAGACCGCTCTTCTCCGCTTACCCTGCTGTTCGATCCGGAACATACGCTGGACGACCGCATCGCCGCCGAACAATTTATTGCATAATCCCCCTTGTCATATCTCGAAGAGCGCTGCTATAGGCGCTCCACCCCGGCAGTGCCGGGGCCACTCCCCGATAGCTCAGCGGTAGAGCATTCGACTGTTAATCGAACGGCCGTAGGTTCGAATCCTACTCGGGGAGCCATTCACACTTCTCGTAACTTCCCATAAGCGCCCAAAGCGCTTGGAATCTCGCGAAATTTCCCTTAGCAACGCTCCCACGAGTTTCCGACGAAAGCTCGGGAAAGCGCACCATCTTTGGGGTATTCTAGGGATACGGGTGCTAATCAGCACCGCCGACCAAGCTTCATGAAAACCTACAAGTTGGCTGATGCGCAGGGTCTATTCTCCTGTGCTGACGACCGAAGCCGGACCCCAGCATCAGCGGGCCAGAAACCCTCCATCGATCACCAGTTCCGTGCCCGTGGAGAAGCTGGATTCGTCGGAGGCGAGATATAAAACCCCATAGGCGATATCCTTGGGATCGCCGAGATGGCCGATCGGGTGATTCGCGATCTGCGCCTCTTCCGCGCCGGGGTGAACATCCAGATAGGCACGGACCAGCGGCGTCACACACATGCCGGGATGCACGGAGTTCACGCGGACAGGCAGCCGCTTGGCCGAACAATGAAGCGCCGCAGCCTTCGTGAGCAGACGCACCCCGCCCTTGCTCGCGCTATAGGCGGCGGTGGTGGATTCCGCGACGAATCCCATCGTCGAGGACATGTTTATGATCGATCCGCCGTTCATGCCCATCGCCCTTATCGCGGCGCGCGTTCCCAGAAACACGCTGTCCAGATTGACGGCCATGACCTTGCGCCACAGGTCGAAAGACATGTCCATGTCTCCTACAGGCGCGATGCCGGCATTGTTAACCAATATGTTCAACTTTCCAAACCGGGCGAGTATCTTTCCGACGATTTCGTCCCACACGGCCTCTTCCGTAACGTCGAGCCGCTCGAAAACGGCTTTCCCGTCCTGCTGTCCGATGTCCTCGGCAGTGGCGCGGCCCGCATCCTCATTGATATCCGCGACGACCACCGCAGCTCCCTCGCTGGCGAGCATGCGAGCAATGGCTTCGCCAAGACCGCTGGCCGCGCCTGTAACCAGCGCCACCTTACCGGCCACACGGCCGCTCTTTCGCACAGCCTCCGATTTCCTGTTCATCACTTCCCCTTTGCTTCTGGTTATCATTTTCATGGAGGCCGCCATCGGCCGCATCGTCCTGGCCAGCCGGACCATTGACGTCCCGCACAGGAAACCATAAGGAAGGCGCATCTTCAACCCACGGGGTGTCCTGGTGCGACCAGGGCTGAGAGACGGATCGGGCGCGACAAGCGCGTCTAGTTCGTAAACCCGAGAACCTGATCCGGCTCACACCGGCGGAGGAATAGGGAAATGCGTTCGAACGCCATCATCTTCTTTGCTTTATCGACTTTCACCGGCGCGCTCACCGGCGTGGCGCTCCCATCGGCGGCGCTCGCGGGGGAGGCTGCGGACATCAACGAAAGCGGGGACATCACTGTCACCGCCCGCGGCCGCGCCGAGGCCGTCATCGCGGTGCCCGACAGCATCGCCGTCTACACACCGGCCGATATCGCCGCGCGCAAACTCACCACGATAGATGAGTTCATCTCGGCCACGCCCGGCATCTTCATGATCAACGATCAGGATCCGGGCACCAACATGATCTCGGTGCGCGGCGTTTCGACCAACCGCAACCAGTCGCCATCCATCGCCTATATCGTCGATGGCCTCGCGCTCGCCGATGCGGAGCTGTTCACGCTCCGCCCCTATGACATTGCCGCCGTCGAGATATTGAAAGGCCCGCAAGGCGCGCTGTTCGGCCGCTCCGCTTCGGGCGGGGCAATCAACATGATGACCAATGATCCCGCGCCCGAATGGGGCGGCGAAGCGGCGGTCGGCATCGGCAACGGCTTCACCTGGACGGCGGACGGCGTGGTCAACGCGCCGCTTTCGGAGCAGGTGCAGCTGCGCCTTTCCGGCTCCTATCGCAACAGCGACGGCTTCATCCGCAACAGCTATCTCGACAAAAAGGTCGACGGCAGCATCAGCCGCAATTTGCGCCTCAAGGGCAAGGTAGCGCTGTCGGAGACCGGCACCTTCAAATTCCGCATCGGCTGGGCGAATGAGGAAGGCGGCGCGGCCTATGTTTCCTCTGGCAATGTCACCGGCCTGCATGGCGGCAAGCTGTCGGGCGCGGCGCTGACCGACCCGCAGGGCGATTTCGAGGGCCGCGCCTCACGCACCTGGTGGGGAGCGCAGGCGATCTGGGAACAGGAGTTGGGCGAAAGCCTGCAACTGCACTGGACCGGCGGCTATGACGATTATCACAAGGATTTCATCGAGGAACTGGATTTCCGCCATGATCCAGTCACCGTGGACGGCTTCCCCTTTCCCGGCGGCCTCCAGCCGATCGCCCAGCCGGTCGATATCCGCGCCTGGACCAGCGAACTGCGCCTCGTCTCACGCGGGGCGGGGCCGCTGCGCTGGCATACGGGCTTCTTCTTCCAGCGGCTGGAACGCGACCGCACCGACGAATTCGGGCCGCTGCTGTTCGGAGCCGAAGCGCCGAGGGCGGAGACGCGCTCCAACCAGATCGGCGTCTTCGCGCAGGCAAGCTATGACCTGACGCCGCAGATCGAACTGACCGCCGCGCTGCGCTATGACAGCGACCGGCGCAAGGAGGATACGGTCGGCACGCAGAGCGGCGCCATCTATGCCGCGCGCGCTCACACCTACGACAAATGGCAGCCGAAGCTGTCGCTGGCATGGCGCCCGACCGGGGATTTCACCGCCTATGTGACCGGCGCGATCGGTTTCAAGGCGGGCGGTTTCAACCCGCTGCCGGGGCTGAGCGACATCTGGCAGGCGGATTTCGCCGCCGAGACCACCCGCTCTGTCGAGGCAGGCGTCAAGACCCGCCTTGCCGATGGCCGGGTGCGGCTGTCCTTGGCCGGGTTCGTCACCGATTATGAGAATTTTCAGAACACCGTCTTCCTCGGCAATTCGGTCGTGCTGTCGGTGCCGCAGGTCGATGTGCATGGGATAGAGGCTTCGGCAGAAGCCGATCTGGGCGCGGGCTTCCGCTTCGATGGCGGCCTTGCCTGGACGCACAGCCGCGTCGGCAATTACACAACCCCCAATCCGACGCCGGAGCCGGGCGAGCCTGCCATGCTCGACCTCAAGGGCAGGCGCACGCCCAATGCGCCGGACTGGATGGTGAATGGCGGCCTCGGCTGGCGGGGCGAGGCAGGCCCGGTCGGCATCGATGCGCGGGCGAGCGTCGCCTATGTGTCGCGCATCGATTTCGAGATCGACAATATCCTCCACACGCCGGGCTATGCCTCGGTCGATGGCCGCCTAGCCTTCGCGCGCGGGCCGTGGGCGCTGGAAATCTGGGCGAAGAACCTGCTGGACAAGCGCTGGGCGATCTCCGCCTTCGGGCAACAGCAATTGCCGCTGCTGCTGGGACTGGGTCCGAACGGTCCGTTCGACAGCTTCACGATCAACAGCGGACGCCAGTTCGGCGCAACCGCCTCCTGGCGCTTCTAAGGCAAGACGGAAAGGACAAGCCATGAGCTTTTGCGATACCATCTGGGAAGAAGTCGCCCCGCTGCGCCGCGCGATCCTCGACCAGCCTTTCCTCGCCGAACTGGCCGCGGGCAAGCTGCCGCTCGACAGCTTTCGTCATTATATCGTGCAGGACAGCCTTTACCTCGGCGAATATGCGCGCGTACTCGCCATTGCAGCCGCCAAGTCACCCGATGCGGCGGGCCGGATCGAATTTTCCGATGGCGCCAAGGTCGCGGTGCAGGTCGAAGAAGCGCTTCACCAGTCCTTCTTCGCGCAATTCGGCGTCGCGCCGGAAATCGCCCATGCCGCCGAAGCCACGCCTGCCTGCCTCGGCTATTCCAGCTATCTGGCCAGTCTGGCCGCCACTCGCGGCTATGAGGAACTGATCGCGGGCATATTGCCCTGCTTCTGGGTCTATTGGGAGGTGGGATGCGCGATCAAGCCGCTCGCCGCCTCGCCCAATCCCTATGCGGCGTGGATCGACACCTATGCCGCCCCCTCCTTCGGCGAGGCGACCGACCGGGTGCGCGCGCTGGTCGATGCCGCCGCCGCGCAGGGCAGCGCCGCCACACGCGCCGCCATGGCGCGGGCCTTCCGCACCGCCACGCGCTATGAATGGATGTTCTGGGATTCCGCCTACAGGCGCGAGGGCTGGCCGGTCTGATCCTTCGAAAAGGACGTCGAGGCGCTGGGGAACATCCCTTGCCGCCTCGGCTCCTTGCTTACCCCGGAAAGGGCAGGATCATTCTCACCTCCAGGCCGGACGGCATGCGATTGCGCGCCTCTATCCGCCCGCCCAGCGCCACTATCGCTCGCCGCGCGATGGTGAGGCCCAATCCAAAACCTTCCGCCTGCCCTGCCGCGTCCCCTTGCTCGATCCGCACGAAGGGGTCGAACATCGCGGCAAGGCGATCCTCCGGCACGCCCGGCCCCTGATCGCTTACGCTCACCAGAATATCCTCACCCTCGCGCGCGATATCGATGCCGACCGTCTGGCCCTGCGCCGAGTGGCGGATCGCATTGCGAACGATATTTTCGAGCGCGCGCCGCATCAGTTCGCCATCGCCGCGCAGGATGATCTCGCCCTGCCCCGCCGCGCTCTGGCAAAGGATAGCGACGCCCTTCGCCCTTGCCTCGAAACGGGCGGTCGCCGCCACCGCATCGACCAGCGCGCCCAGTTCGAAATAGCGGTCCGCATCCGCTTCCCCGCTTTCCAGCCGGGCGAGCGACAGCAATTCGCCGACCAGTTCGTCCAGCCGCCGCACCTCCATCTCGATACGCTCTACCGAACTTGCCGCCCGGTCCGGGTTCTGCCGCATCAGTGCCACCGCGAGCGCGAGGCGGGCCAGCGGCGAGCGCAATTCATGGCTGACATCGTGGAGCAACTGGTCCCGCATGGCGACAAGCTGCTCCAGCCGCATCGCCATCGCGTCGAAATCCCGGGCCAGATCGGCAACCTCATCCCGCCTGCGTCCCACCGTCGGGGACAGGCGGGCAGAAAGCTCACCACCGGCGAGCCGCTCGAAACCGCGCTGGATGGTACGGATCGGCCGCGTCAGATACCAGGCGAGAGCCGCCGCGAAGAGCAGGCCGCCCAGCGCCGCGGCGATGATGAAATTGGTGGACCGGCGCAGCAAGTCACCCAGCCCCGGCGGGGGAGGAGGCGGCCGCCGTTCCGCGCGATAGATCAGCGTCAGCGCCTTTCCATCCGGTGCGCGCACCGCTTCGGCCCGCTCGTCCCGCAGCCGGGGAACGGTGCCTTCCGGCGCAAGCATGACCGCCCGCCTCTCGCTCGCGGGCCAGCGCTCCTGCATTTGTTCGAATGCCGCCACCCCGCCCGTTTCTATCGCATAACGGGCCGAAGCCAGTTGCACCGGCGCCAGCCTTTCCAGCGCCATGCGCTGCGGCGGGGGAGGACGATCCCAATAAAAGGAAAAGAGCAGCCAGCTCGCCTGATTGACCAGCACCACCGCGCACCAGAAGGCGAGGCATATTTTCCAGAACAGGCGGCTTTTCATCGCGGCACTATGCGATAGCCAACGCCGCGCGCCGTCTCCACGCTCACCCCTGTGGCGTTCGCCGCGGCCAGCTTATGCCGGATATTGCTGATATGCACGTCGAGGCTGCGGTCGAAAGCCTCGCGCGGGCGGCCCAGCGCTTCGAGGGATAGCGCATCCTTCGACACCACTTCCTCGCAGGAGCGCATCAGCGCCTCCAACACATTATATTCGGAAGGAGTGAGGTCGATGTCACACCCCCGCCAATTGACCCGCCGCTGGGCCGGTCGCATTTCCAGCCCGCCCAGCATCAGCAGCTCGCTCTCACGCGGACGCTCCAGCTGCGGGCGACGGCGCAACACGGCGCGGATGCGGGCGACCAGTTCAGGCGGAAAATAAGGCTTGGCGACATAATCGTCCGCGCCCCATTCCAGCCCCGTCACCCGATCCATATCGTCTCCGCGCGCGGTCAGCATGATGACGGGCACATCGCTGAAGCAACGAATGCGGCGCAGCGCCTCCAGCCCATTGAGCCGGGGCATCATGACGTCAAGCACCAGCGCATCAAAGCGCCCGGCAGCCGTGGCGGCGACAGCGGCTTCGCCATCATGCGCGATCTCGGTCTCGAAGCCCTCCCCGGCGAGATATTCGCCCAGCATCGCGCTCAATTCCCGGTCATCATCGACGATGAGAAGTCTCACCCCCTGCCCCTTCTTCCTGCCCGACTGTCAGCCTTCGCCAAGGGCGCCGCTTCATTTCATCGACAGATCGCGCATCAGCCCTTCCTGCGCGACGCTGGCCACCAGCCTGCCGGATCGATCGAAGATCTGGCCGAAACTCAAACCCCGCGCCTGTCCCGCCCAAGGGCTCTGCGTCGTGTAGAGCAGCCAGTCGCCGACATCCACGTCCTCATGAAACCAGACGCAATGGTCGATGCTCGCGCCCTGCATATCGACGCGGCCATGCGGGCGCAGCGCGGTGCTTATCATCGCGAAATCGCTGGTATAGGCGACGATGGCACGATGCAGCCATTGCTCCGCGCGCATCGGCGCCTTCGCACGGAACCACATCTCCAGCCTGGGATCGCCTGCCGGTTGCGCGCAAAAAGGCGGGATACCGACGCAGCGCACGTCGATGGGCGTCTCCCGCCTATAGATGAGGCTGGGCACCAGCGGTGGATATTCAGGATGATCCCGGAGAAATTGCGGCACGGTCGGCAATTCTTCGGGCGCCGGAACCTCCGGCATTTCCGGCTGGTGGAAGCGCCCCTTCTCAACGCGATGGAAGGAAGCGGCAAGGTTGAAGATGACCTGCCCTTGCTGGCTCGCGATCACGCGGCGGTTGGAAAAACTGCCGCCGTCGAAATCGGCCTCGACATGATAGTCTATCTCATGATCCTCACTGCCGCCGCGCAGGAAGTAGGAATGCAGAGAATGAACATGGCGCGCCGGGTCGACGGTCTTGACCGCGGCAGCGAGCGCCTGCGCCACCACCTGCCCACCATAGACGCGCCCCACGCCTCCGCGCTTGCGCATGCCCTGGAAATCATGCTCGCCCGTCTGCCGGACATCGATCAGTTCCGCCAGTTCCTCGACCAGTTGCTGCGGCGTCATTACCGGCGCGTCTGCTTTTCCGTTTTCATCCATCATTCGAGCATCCGATTGCATCATAAAGGGCGGCGCGGAAATCCTCCCGCACCTGCGTCATGCCCGAAGGCATAAGCTGCGTCATCACCAGACCGATCATGCGCCGCTCCGGATCGAGAAAAAAGCCGGTGGAAAGCAGGCCGCCCCAGAACCACAGCCCCGGCGGCCCGGCCAGCCCCGCGCGCGGGGCATCGAGCAACACCGCAGCGCCCAACCCCATGCCGACACCTTCCAGCGGCGCTTCGGGCAGCGGGCGCGCGTCCATCGCCGCAAGATCGGCATTGCCGGGAAGGTGGTTGCGCATCATCAGAGCGACGCTTTGGGGCGAGAGCACGCGTATGCCGTGCAGTTCCCCACCATTCATCATCATTTGGAGAAAGCGGTGATAATCCCGCGCGCTCGACACCAGCCCCCCGCCCGCCGACGCCGTGCCGGGCCGCATGCGCCAGCGGCTATGGGCGCCGCGATCATAAAGGACAGGCTCGCCTCCCTCCTCATCCATCATCCATGCATCGGTCAGCCGATCGAGCCTGTCAGGTGGGACGACGAAAAAGCTGTCGGTCATGCCGAGCGGGTCGAACAATCGCTCGCGAAGGATCTCCTCAATCCCTTGCCCGGTCACGCGCTCCAGCAGCAGGCCCAGCACATCGATGGAGACGGAATAGCAGAAACGCTCCCCCGGCGGGTGCAGCAATGGTAACTCGGCCAGAGCGGCGATATAGTCGTCCCGTGATCGGCGTTGCTGGAACGTGTCCAGATAGCGCGCGGCATAGGCTTGATCCAGCGCATCGGCATGATGGATCGAATAGGTGAAGCCTGCCATATGCCGCATAAGGTCGAGTACCGTCATCGTCCCCTCGCAGGGCACCGCAGGAAGGCTACCGTCGTCGGCTACCTCTCCCGTCCATAATGGAAGTCTGCGAAACTCCGGCAATATCTCGCTCACCGGGGTATCGAGCGCAAGCACGCCCTGTTCGATCAGGATCAACGCCGCCGCGATGGTGAGCGGCTTCGACATGGAAGCGATTCGATAAAGCATATCGGGCGCAAGCGGGGTGCCGTCGGCGCGCGCCTTGCCCGCGACATGATCGAGAACGATGTCGCCATCGATCGACAGCATAAGGTGCAAGTGCAACAAAGCACCCGATGCGACATATTGATCACATAGCTGCCCAGCGATCCGCAACGCCACTTTTTCTGACAAAAAATCCTGCATTTTCATGAACTCTATCCAACTCTTCAGGATCAATGCCACATTCAGGCGAATTTATGCTGCATTGCAAAATGTGCAATCATGTCACCGCCCTTTGCGTTTGAGACTTTGCCCTTTGCAACCCATATGCCCCCTCACACACAGGATAAGAACAAAGAAGAGGAACTGTGAGGGCGTTCACAGGAGTAAATGCAAATGACGAACCTTTCTCAGATCAGCTTCACCGTTTTTGCCGGTGTGATCTCGCTCAGCGCGCCTGCGATGGCGTATCTCAGCCTCTTCGGCTGAAATTGGCGATTATTTTGACGTACACCCCCTCTCTATCACTTTAAGACCCCAGTTGTTCCCGATGGAACAGCCGGGGTCCTTTTTTCCTCGCCCGTCCTGACCGGGAATTCGCCTACAGTCCGCCGAGCGACAGGATATGGCGATATTCGGTCTCGGCAACGGGGGAAACGGAAAGGCGCGACTGGCGCAGCATCACCATATCCGCCAGTTCAGGGTCTGCCTTAATTTCCTTGAGCTTCACCGGGCGCGGCATCTTCTCCACCGGCGACACATGCACCGCGATCCAGCGGCCTGTCTCATCGGTGCTATCAGGCGCGGCCTCCTCGACGATTTCCATGATGCCGACAACTTCCAGCCCAATATTGCTGTGATAAAACAGCGCGCGGTCGCCCTTCTTCATTTCCTTCATATGACGCTGGGCGAGATGATTGCGCACCCCGTCCCATTCCGCCTTCTGCTGCGTGACCAGATTGTCCCAGGAAAAGGCGTCGGGCTCCGATTTCATCAGCCAATAATGCATAGGGTTCCTTTCCGGCAATTTCGCGAGCAGAGTGTGCCTCACGCCAATGCACAGCGCCGCCGCCCAGATCAAGCACGGAACAGGCCTTTGTGTCCCTCCGGTTCCATCGGATCGGAAAACGCACTAAACCGCCCGGTATGACCCAGAATGACGCACCGATTCCCGCCCTTTCCATCGCGGACATGCCTTTTGCCGATTTTGCCGCCGCATTGGGCCAGAGCTTTCGCGACCATGGCTTCGCGATCATCGCCGATCACGGCATCCCCGCCGATCTGATCGCGCAGGGGTGGGAGTTGACGGCGCGCCTTTTCGCCCTGCCCGATGCGGTCAAGCGGCATTATGAGATGGCTGGCGGCGCGGGGCAGCGCGGTTACACGCCTTTCGGGCAGGAAATCGCCAAGCATGCCAAAGCGCATGATCTCAAGGAATTCTGGCATATCGGCCGCGAGGCGGCGGATGGACAGTCGCTGCCGGAAGCCATGCCCTTCAATATATGGCCGGAAGACCAGATGCCCGACTTTCGCGCGCCCTTCGTCCGCTTGTTCGGGGAGTTCGATCAGCTCGGCGCGCGGCTGCTTCAGGCGATCGCGGTGGATCTGGGGCTGGAGCCGGATTGGTTCGCCGGGCCGACGCAGCAAGGAAACAGCATCTTGCGGCTGCTCCATTATCCCCCCATCGGCGAGGACGACAAGGCAGAACCGGGCGCGGTCCGCGCCGGCGCACATGAGGATATCAACCTTATCACGCTGCTGCTCGGCGCCGAGGAAGCCGGGCTGCAACTGCTCGACAAGGGAGGGCAATGGCGCGACATCCGCCCGCCCGAAGGCGCTCTCGTCGTCAATATCGGCGACATGCTGCAACGGCTGACCAATCATGTGCTGCCTTCGACCACGCATCGGGTGGTGAACCCCTCACGCGAGAGGCAGCGGCATTCGCGCTATTCCATGCCATTCTTTCTGCACCTGCGTCCCGATTTCCTCATCGACGCGCTGCCCGGCTGCATCAGTGAGGCAAATCCGCGCCGTTATGATGCGATCACCGCCAATGAATATCTGCTGGAGCGACTGCGTGAGATCGGGCTGGTCGGGAAAGGCTGATTGCCGATGCGGCGCAGGCGTTATCGTGTGCCGTGCCTCTCGTCGAAGCTGGCGTACCGATGCGACATTCGCACTGCAACAGATTCAGCAGGCAGATTACCCGCTGGCGGCTCTCGCCTGGAGTGCGTGGCTTGACGCAGAGCCAGCGAGGGTCGGCAAGCCTTTGTCCCACTTCGATCCCGAAGCCTCGCCATGATCGATCTTGCCATCGGGGAGCACCGCCGGATTTCAGAAATCGGGCATCTCCGTTGGGGGGAATAGCGGTGTCAAGGCAATCCCTTGCCTCCGATCCGCCCAAGGCGAACCAAACGACCGGCCCTTAACCCGGCGACCATAGCCCGAAATGCAGTCGAGATCGGACAAACATAAATGGCCCGGACCTTTGCAGTCCGAGCCATTTAGCTCATCCACCAAAACCGGGCTGGAGCCAGATTATCCGGCGATCAGCGCCCGCACCGCAGCAAGGGCCGCTTGCGCCTCGCCACCATCGGGGCCACCGCCTTGCGCCATGTCGGGACGACCGCCGCCACCCTTGCCGCCCAGCTTCTCTACGCCAGCGCGCACCAGATCGACGGAACTGAAGCGCTCCGTCAGATCATCGGTAACGCCAGCGGCAATTGAAGCGCGGCCATCGGTCACCGCGATCACCGCCGAGATGCCAGTGCCCATGCGCTTCTTGTTCTCATCGACCAATCCACGCAATTCTTTGGGATCGAGCCCCTCGATAACCTGCCCGATAAAGGCGACATCGCCAATGGTTTCCGGCCCCTTATCAGCGGCGGCCGCGCCGCCACCGCCCAGCGCCAGTGCCTTCTTCGCCTCCGCTAGCTCCCGCTCGAGCTTGCGGGCCTGATCGACCAACGCCGCAACGCGGACGGGCACATCCTCCGGCGTCGTGCGCAGCGCCGAGGCCGTCGCTTTCAGCGCATCCTCGCGCTCCGAGAGCCAGAGCCGCGCCGCTTCCCCCGTCAGCGCCTCTATACGGCGCACACCGCTCGCGACCGCGCTTTCGCCAACGATCTTGAACAGGCCGATATCACCCAGCGCGCGGACATGGGTGCCACCGCATAGTTCGACCGAATAGCTGTTCGCATCTCCGAGCCCCATCGAGAGCACGCGAACCTCATCGCCATATTTCTCGCCGAACAGCGCCATAGCGCCCGCCGCGATAGCATCGTCCGGCGTCATCAGCCGGGTGAGCACCTGCTCGTTGCCCCGGATGTGCTCGTTCACGTCCGCCTCGACCTGCGCGATCTGCTCCGGCGTCAGCGCATCGGGATGCGAAAAATCGAAGCGCAAGCGTTCAGCCGCGACAAGGCTGCCCTTCTGCGTCACATGCTTGCCAAGACGTTCCCGCAGCGCGGCGTGCAGCAAATGGGTAGCGCTGTGATTGGCGCGGATACGATCACGCCGCGCGACATCGACTACGAGGTGCACCGTGTCGCCAACGCTGACCTCGCCGGTGTCGATCGTCACTTGATGGGTGTGGAGCCGCCCCAGTGCCTTGCCGGTTTCGCTGATGGTGCCGGAAAGCCCCGCCAGGCTGGTCACGCTGCCGCTGTCGCCGGTCTGACCGCCGCTTTCGCCATAAAAAGGCGACTGATTGGTGAGCAGCGTCACTGTCTCGCCGGCAGCGGCGCTCTCGGCCCTCGCGCCGTCGCGAATAATCGCCACCACCTGTCCATCGCCGCTGGTCGCGCCATAGCCGGTGAACTCCGTCGCGCCCAGTTCTTCGGCAAGATCGAACCAGATCTCGTCAGACGCCTTTTCGCCCGATCCCTTCCAGGCGGCGCGGGCGGCGGCCTTCTGCTCCGCCATCGCGGAATCGAAACCCGTGCGATCGACGCCCAACCCCTGCGCGCGCAGCGCATCTTCGGTGAGGTCATAGGGAAAGCCATAAGTGTCATAGAGGCGGAAAGCAGTCTCGCCCGGCAGCACATCGCCCTTCGCCATGCCTGCCGTCGCCTCGTCAAGCAGCTTCAGCCCCTTGTCGAGCGTCTGACGGAAACGGGTTTCCTCGCGCAGCAGCGTATCCTCGATCAGCGGCTGGGCGCGCAGCAGTTCAGGATAGGCACCGCCCATCTCGCGAACCAACGAACCGACAAGCCGATACATCAAGGGCTCGCTCGCGCCCAGCAGATGCGCATGCCGCATCGCCCGGCGCATGATCCGCCGCAGCACATAACCGCGTCCCTCATTAGCGGGCAACACGACATCGGCAATCAGGAAACCGGAGGAACGCAGATGGTCGGCGATCACGCGATGGCTGGCCTTATGGACGCCATCGGTCGCGCTATGAGTGAGCGAGCCCGATTCGGCGATCAGCGCCTTGAAAATATCGGTGTCATAATTGTCATGCACGCCCTGCATTACGGCGGCGATGCGCTCCAGCCCCATGCCGGTATCGATGCTGGGACGTGGCAGCGCGATACGGGTGCCGTCGGCCGCCTGATCGAACTGCATGAAGACGAGGTTCCAGATCTCGACGAAGCGGTCGCCATCTTCATCGGGGGAACCGGGAGGGCCGCCGAAAATATGGTCGCCATGATCGTAGAAAATCTCGGAACAAGGGCCGCAAGGGCCGGTATCGCCCATCGACCAGAAATTGTCGGAAGTGGCGATGCGGATGATGCGCTCTTCCGGGAGGCCGGCAATCTTGCGCCACAGCCCGAAAGCCTCATTATCGTCATGATAGACCGTCACGGTCAGCCGGTCTGGGGATATCCCCCATTCCTTCGTAATCAACGTCCAGGCGTGATGGATCGCCTGTTCCTTGAAATAATCGCCAAAGCTGAAATTGCCCAGCATTTCAAAGAA
>CAYLKZ010000066.1:0-17567 GCA_964384275.1 uncultured Sphingobium sp.
ATCCGCCGAGCGAGGCGCTGAACCCCTGATGCTGCGACAATTTGGTGATGCGCGACCCCATCGTCTCGATGATCTTCCAGCCACCCGTCATCGTGCCCAGCGCGATCGCCAGATAGCAGGAGATGGCGACCCAGTGCGGCACTTCGAACTCGCCGTGCAGATAGCCGGTCGAATAGAGCAGCACCGTAATGATGCCCATCGTCTTCTGGGCGTCGTTCAGGCCGTGGGAGAGCGAATAGGTCGCCGAGGAGGCGAGGTGGAGGAAGCGGAAGCCCTTTTCCGCCCCACGCGATGTCGCGCCCTGGCATAGCCAGCTCGTCACCAGCATGATGAGCATGGAGAGAAGCATGCCGAGCAGCGGCGAGAGAACGATGGCGATCAGCGTCTTGTTGAGCCCGCTCCATTCGATGCCGTTCACCCCGGCATGGGCGACACCTGCGCCGATAAGCCCGCCGACCAGCGCATGGCTGGACGAGGACGGAATGCCCTTCAGCCAGGTGACGACATTCCAGAACATCGCGCCGATAAGCGCGCCGAAGATGACGGAGGGCGTCACCAGTTCCTTGGCGATCAGGCCCGAACCGATGGTCTCGGCGACCTTGTGCAGCGCGGGGAAGAACAATGTCAGGAAATAGGCCGCGAAGTTGAAGAACGCCGCGAACATCACCGCCTGCACCGGGCGCAGCAGGCGCGTCGCCACCACCGTCGCGATGCTGTTGGCGGCGTCGTGCAGGCCGTTCAGATAATCGAAGGCCAGCGCGACGAAGATCAGCGCGGCGAGCAGCGGGAAAGCGAGATCGTGCATGTGCGCGCGGCTCAGGCGTGGTCGATCACGATGCCGTCAATCGCGTTGGCGACATCCTCCATCGCGTCGACAATGCGTTCGAGATGCTTGAAAATCTCGTTGCGGACGATGAAGCCCATCGGATCGGCCGGCCCCTGTTCCTGAAACGCCTTTTTGAGACCGACGGCGTGAATGGCATCGGCATGGCCTTCCATGCGCACCATCCGCTCGGTCAGCTCATGCAGCCGCTTGGCGTTCTGCGCAACGTCGCGCAGCAGGGGCAGCGCCTCGGCCAGCACCCGCGTGCTATCGACGACGATCGCGGCCATATCGCGCATTTCCTGGCTGAAATCGTTGAAATCGTAGAGTGCGATCACATTGGCAGCCGCCTGCATCTCGTCGATCGCATCGTCCATCGAGCCGATGAGGCTGATGATCGCACCGCGATCAAACGGCGTCAGGAAGGTCCGGCGCACCAGATGCAGCACCTCGCGGATGATCTCGTCCGCGTCATTCTCGCGTTCCTGCACCTCACGGATGTGATCGGCACGGTGCTCGCCCTCCTGCAAAAGACGCGACAGCGCATCGGCGCCCGCGCCGACTGTCTGCACATGCGCCTCAAACAGGTCGAAGAAATTGCCCTGCTTTGGCAAAAGGCGCTGAAACCAGCCGAACATCCTGTTTATCCCCGATTTTTGCGCGACCGCGCCGATCAGTGTCTGACGACCGGCAGCCGCCTTGAATTCCGAAGCCGCGAAGGAACGGATGAGACCGCGCAGATCCTCCTCCTCCACCGCTTCTGCGGCTTCCTTCAGGCTGAACCAGCGCCGCTGGCGCTCGTCCTCTTCCTTCCAGTTGCCAAGCTCTCGCGTGACGGCGAGGGGAAAGACCTCCACATCGACCATCAGCGACGCGCCATTGCCCCGCCGTTTGCGATAGCGATAGGAACCGAGCGGCGTCGGGCAGACTGCGCCCAGCACGCCCGCTTCCTCCTCGGCCTCCACCGCCGCGCCCTGATGCGGCAGCAGCCCCTTGGCGGGATTGCCCTTCGGGATCACCCAGCGCCGGCTTTCCCGCGATGTCACCAGCAGAATCCGGATCGGCGCGTCGAGCGCGTCGCTCTCCGCGCGATAGGGCAGCGCCGCTATCTGCCTGATCGGTTTGATCCCCAATGCCATGACGTTCGCCCTTGTTACACTTTGAAGTCAGATGCAACCGCTAAGGCGATGACGCCCGCCCCAGCGCCGCTTCTTCGTCCATAGCCCTTTGCTGGCGATAAATAAAATCAGCCGCGGCTGTTCCCTGATGGAAGCAGGCGGAATAGACATTGGGGCCGCTTGCGAAAAAAAGCCGAGTCCCGGCCCGTTGCAAAGGAGAGAATGTGTGAAAGCCGATTTCAAGATGCTGATCGACGGCGAGCTGGTCGAAGGCGTATCGACATTCGACGTCATCAATCCCGCGACCGAGGAAGCCTTCGCCCAATGCCCCAAGGCCGACGAGGCCATGCTGAACCGGGCCGTCGCCGCCGCAAAGGCCGCCTTCCCCGGCTGGTCGGCAAAAAGCGTTGATGAGCGCGCGGATTATATCATCCGCCTTGCCGACGCGATCGAGGCCCGCACCGCCGATTTCGCCCGGCTGCTCACCACCGAGCAGGGCAAGCCGCTCGATCAGGCGACCTATGAGATCGTCGGCAGCATCTTCACGCTGCGCGCCTTTGCCGACATGCGCATCCCGGAAAGGACGCTGCGGGAGGAAAATGGCAATACGGTGATCGAGCATCGCACCCCGCTCGGCGTGTGCGCCGCGATCACGCCATGGAATTTCCCGGTGGTGCTGCTGACCAACAAGCTCGGCCCCTGCCTGCTGACCGGCAACACGATGGTCGCCAAGCCCGCGCCCACCACGCCGCTCACCTCGCTGCTGTTCGCCGAACTGGCGAAGGACATTCTGCCGCCCGGCGTGTTCAACATGATTTGCGACGAGAATGATCTTGGTCCGCTCCTCACCGCCCATCCGGATGTCGCCAAGGTCGCGTTCACCGGCTCCACCGCTACCGGCAAGAAGGTGATGGCCTCGGTCGCGCAGGGCGTGAAGCGGGTGACTCTGGAACTGGGCGGCAATGACGCCGCGATCGTGCTGGACGATGTGCCGCCCGCGCTCGCCGCCAGGAAAATCTATGGTGGCGCGATGACCAATGCCGGGCAGGTCTGCGTCGCGGTGAAGCGGGCCTTCGTTCCCGAGGCGATGTATGACGAATTTTGCGAGGAAATCGCCCAGCTCGCCGCGCAGGCGGTGGTCGATGACGGCGCGAAACAGGGATCGACCATCGGGCCGATCCAGAACCGCCAGCAATATGAGCGGGTTAAGAGCCTGCTGGAAGATGCCAAGACGCGCGGCACCGTGGTCGCGGGTGGCGATGTGCCCGACCGGCCGGGCTATTTCATTCCGCCCACGATCATCCGCGACCTGGGCGACGATGCGCCGCTGGTGAAGGAGGAACAGTTCGGCCCGGTCCTTCCCGTCCTTAAATATAAGAATATCGATGAAGTGATCGCGCGCTCCAATGCCTCCGAATATGGCCTTGGCGGCACCGTTTGGGGCAAGGATGTCGAACGCGCGATGGAGATTGCGCGCCGGATCGACAGCGGCACCGTCTGGGTGAACCAGCATATGGCGATCCATCCCGATATCCCGTTCCGCGGCGCCAAACAGTCCGGCTTCGGCGGCGAAATGGGCGAAGCGGGGCTGCATGAATATACCCAGCCGCACATCGTCAGCGCGGTTGCGCTGGAAAACGCCTGAACCGCCCCACGGCATACGGATGAGGCAGAAGGGTCGCCTTGTGGAAAGACAAGGCGGCCCTTTCCTTTCGTCCGCGCGCTCGGCCATGTCATGGCCCCGCAATCGGGACGCACTCCTTTAACCCCATTCTCACCCCTTCCAACGCAGAAGAAGGCTGGCAAAGACTGCGGCGCGACGATAACGAGCCTCGCAGCGGAGGAAAATCGTGACGGAAGCCTGTACCCTTACCCTGCAATGCGACGACCGGCCCGGGCTGGTCGCGCTGGTGGCCGAATTTCTCGCCACCCATGACGGCAACATCATCGACGCGCAGCAATTCAACGACCGGCTGAACGGCCGCTTCTTCATGCGCGTGGTGTTCGAGCTGGGCGGGGCCTGGAGGATGGAAACGCTGCGGGCGGCGTTCGCACCGCTCGCCGCGCGCGACCGGATGGAATGGAAGCTACGCCGCAACAGCGACCCGCAAAAGGTGCTGCTGCTCGTCAGCAGGTTCGACCATTGCCTCACCGACCTGCTCTATCGCCACCGCATCGGCGAGCTGGACATGGAAGTGGTCGGCATCATCTCCAACCATCCGCGCGAGGCGCTGCACATGATAAATGGGGACGCGCCCTTTCATCACCTCCCGATCAGCAAGGAGAGCAAGCCGCAGCAGGAAGCGCAGATCAAGCGCATCGTCACCGAAACCGGGGCGGATCTGGTCGTGCTCGCGCGCTATATGCAGATATTGTCGGACGATATGGCCGCCTTCCTCTCCGGGCGCTGCATCAACATCCATCACAGCTTCCTGCCCGGCTTCAAGGGCGCGAAACCCTATCATCAGGCACATGCGCGCGGCGTGAAGATGATCGGCGCGACCGCCCATTATGTGACCGAGGACTTGGACGAAGGCCCGATCATCCATCAGGATGTCGAGGCGATCAGCCATGCCGACACGCCGGACGATCTCATCCGCAAGGGCCGCGATATCGAAAGACGGGTGCTGGCGACGGCGGTCGGCCACCATCTGGAAGGCCGCGTCTTCCTCAACGGCGCGCGCACGGTGGTCTTCCGGGCCTGACGCCCGCACCAGCCGCCCTATCTTCCGGGTCTACTCCCCGTGATGCCGTAGCTCGCGCTGCGGCATCATCAGCGCGAAGGTGAAGCTAGCCGCCACCACGACCAGCGCCAGCGTGAGGCCGTGCGTGACCGAATCGGCGACGATTTCCTGCACCGCCGGGGGCAGCGTGAGTCCCATATCCGCCGCATGCTCCGCTCCCATCGCCTGCAACTGGTCGAGGCGGACGCCAGGCGCCACTTTTTCAAGGCCCGAACTCATCCTGTTGGTCAGCGCGGTTCCGAACAGGGCGACGCCGATGGTCGACCCGATCTGGCGGAAAAACTGGATCGAACTGGTCGCCACGCCCAGCCTTTCGCGAGGGACTGCATTCTGCACGGCGAGATTGAACATGCTCTGTCCCGGCCCAAGGCCGATGCCCAGCACCAGCAATCGCAAGGCAAGATCGACGCGGCTGGTGGCGGCGGTCATGCGGCTCAACAGGAAAATACCGAGGAAAGTGACGGCGATCCCCAGGAGATTGGCCATCCGGTATCGGCCCGTCCTGCTCACCAGACGGCCCGACAATGTGGAACTGATAATCAGGCCGATCATCAGCGGCAGGGTCGCGAGGCCGCTGGTGGTGGCGGGGACGCCCTGACCGATCTGCATGAACAGCGGCAGGAAGGCGACCGTGCTCATGAACGCCATCGACAGGAAGAAGCTGGCAAGATGGGCGGCGGTAAAAGTGCGGTCACGGAAAAGGTTGAGCGGCAGGATAGGGTCCGGGGCGAAGCGCTCCGCGACGATATAGAGGATAAGACCCAGCGCCGCCGCGCCGAACAGCGAGAGGATGAGCGGCGATCCCCAGCCATGCTCATGCCCGGCGAAGGTCAGGGCGAGCAGCAACGGCACCACGGTCAGGATGATGAGGAAGGCGCCGATAAAATCGATCCGCCCTTTCGCCTGATGCGCGGTTTGCGGCATCTTCGTCAGGACCATGAACAGCGAGAGCAGGCTGAGCGGCAGATTCACATAGAAGACCCAGCGCCAGCCGGCAATCACATGGCCAGCGATCTCCACCGTGCCATGATCGCTGAAGAAACCGCCGATCACCGGCCCGACCGCGCTCGCCACGGCGAAGACCGCGCCGAACATGCCGCCGAATTTCGCGCGCTCCCGCGGGGAATAAAGATCGCCGATGAGCGCATAGGCCACCGTGAAGAGGCCGCCGCCGCCCACGCCCTGCAACGCGCGGAACAGGATCAGCTGCGTCATGCCGTCGCCGACCAGCGGCAGCGAGCCGAACTCGCCGCTCAATCCGGAGAGCCACGACCCGGCGAGAAAAACCCCGATCGCGGCGGTCAGCGCGGCCTTGCGGCCATAAATATCGCCGAGCTTGCCCCAGATCGGAACCGACACGGTAGAGGTGAGAAGATAGGCGGTCGTCACCCAGGCATAGAGCGAAAACCCGTGCAATTCGGCGACGATACGCGGCATGGCGGTGGAAATGATCGTGTTGTCGAGCGCGGAAAGCAGGAAGACGATCAGCACCGCCGTTATCGTTACCTTGCGTTCCGTCGGCGTGAAACTGGGTTCGTTCATCGGCACCACTCGTCAAGGCATCTTTTTCCGCTGGGGAAAGCGGGGCAAGGCAAAGCCAGGCATTCGACGATCCGACAACTGGCGAACTTTCTTTCCAACCGGGACGGGTCTGTCAAGCACGATGGATTGCCTGCCGATGGCCAGTCCGTCCTTGCCGCAGGGGGCGATCAGGAAACCCGCCCGCGCCGCTCCGCCCCCTCGCGGCTGCGTCGGTCATCGAGCGCGGCGCGGCTCACCGCATCCAGCGCGATGCTGTCCGCCATCACGGCGCCCCGGCTGCCGATGGGCCGATCCGGGCCGACGGTCGAATCGATCATGGTCTGCCGCTCCATCTCGCTGTTGAGTTCGGCGCCGAGCAATACAGCAAAGGAGGAAAGGAACAGCCACATCAGGAAGATCACCACCGCCGCCAGCGATCCATAGGTCGCATTGTAATTGGTGAAATTGGCGGCATAGAAGCCGAAGCCCAGCGTGATTCCCGTCCAGAACAAGGTCGAGAGCACCGATCCCAGCGACAGCCAGCGCCATTTGGCCGCCCGCCTGTCCGGCGCGAAGCGGAAGAAGATCGCGAAGGTGAAACTGACGAGAGCGCCCGCCAGCCCCCATGTCGCCAGTTGCACCAGCAGCGTCGCCAGATCGCCCAGATAGGGCGCGAGGAAGCCAGTCACATAGGCGAAGAGCGACATCGCCACGATGCCGATCACCGCGACCAGCGCCATGCCAAAGGTGATCGCGGCGGCCACGGCGGTCCTGCGGAAGAAATTGCGCGTCTCATGCTCCTCATAGATGATGTTGAGCGCACCCATCATGGCCGTCGCCGCGCGCATCGCGCCATAGACCGACACCAGCAACGCGACCAGCAGGCCGAATCCCTGCGCCGTCTTGCTGCTGGTGACGATGGCCAGAAGCTGGTCCTTCAGGATCGTCAGCACCTCGGGCGGGACCAGCCCATCGAGCAAGCTAATGCTCTGCGCCACCGTCTGCGGATCGCCGATCAGCCCGTACAGCAGCACCACCGAGGCGATCAGCGGCACGAAGGCGAGGAAAACGAAAAAGGCGACGCCCGCCGCCAGCAGACTGAGGTTGTGAAAATCCACCATCACATAGACGCGCTTCACGATCGCCCACCAGGCATTCGGGGGAAAAGCGAGCGGCGAGGTTCCGGTCGCGCCGGGCACGATATGCTCCAGCCGGGCGATATCCTCGGAGCCAGGCTCGCGGGCTTCCGTGCCTGTGGAGGGGGCTTCGTCGGGCAGGCTCATCGCGCCTTCTCCTCTCCGCTGGCGGAACCGGGGACCGGGGGGGGAGGAGCCTCCGCCGCCTCGACAATATTGCTGGCCGCCATGCGGTTGGCCAGTTCCTGCTGCATCACGGTGGCCGCGTTTTCCATTTCCCCGGCCTTGCGGCGATAGCGCTCGTCGAAATCCGGCTCGCCCCCGCAGCCGGAAAGCAACAGCGGCAGCGCGAAGAGGCACAGGCCGCGCATCAATAATCCTTCCGATAGCGCAGGTTGACGCTGGAGCTGCCGAAGCTGCCCACCTGGCTCAACACCGACAGCGCCTTCGACAGCGCGATCTCCAGCTGCGTCGCAGTATAGCCGCGCGCATCGGTGACAATCTCCACATAGATGTCGTTGCTGATATACTGCCCCACCGCGAGCGAGGTGCCGCGCCCGCTTTCCTCATCGGCGCCGAGCAGGCGCAGCCGGTCGATGCCGCTTGCCGATTGCAGCACGCCCAACGGGTTGAGGCCACCCTTGCCGCCGCGCAGGCTGTTGAGCGAGGCGGCAAGCTGCACCGCCTGCATCGGCGTCAGTTCCCCCACCGAATTGCCGAACAGGATGCGCGCCATCAGCTCGTCCTGCGGCAGATCGGGCACGGAGGTCAGCGCGATTTCAGGATTGCTGCCGGTGCCGGTGATCGCGATTGTGATCGTCACGTCATTGATCTCGCCAGAGGCGGTGATGGCGATATCCGGGTCGGTCATCGCCCCGCCGTTGAAGGTCAGCCGCCCCTGTTGCAGATCGAAGCTATGGCCCGCGAACCCCAGCGTCCCGCGCACCAGCTTCACATTGCCAGTGACCTTCGGCGCGTCGCTGGTGCCCGCCATGCGGATATCGGCAGCCCATTCAGATTCGAGGCCCATGCCGCTGACATAGACCTTGTTGTCAGCCTTCACCCGAATATCGAGGCCCCAGTTGGAGGGCACGGTCTGCATCGGCTCGGGCGCGCCGCTGATCCTCTCCCGTCCCACCGGCGGCTTGCGGCGCACGCCAGTCAGCTTCGCGACCTGGGTGCTGCCCTGATAGACGATCTGATAACGCGTCTCGGGCAGGCTCAGCGTGCCGGAGATGGTCGGCTGCCGCCCGGCGCCGTTGACGATGCGCAGCGATCCCGATGCGACGGCGGACATGCCCTGCCCCTGCGCCAGCTGGGCATGGTCCATATCGATGCCGAGCTGGACCGGATAGCCCTGATCGCCGTTGAGCGAAACGAAGCCGCTGGCGCTAACCGTGCCCTTGCCCGCGGTGGCGGTGAGGCTCTCCACCTGCAACCGGTCGTTGGTGAAGGTGCCGCGCAGCTGCATATTGGTGAGTTTGGTTCCGTAGACCGCATTTTCATAGGTCAGCCTGTTCGCGCGCACCACGCCGGTCAGGCGTGGCGCACCCACATATCCCCCGAAATCGGCGGCAAGCCCGATCGGCCCCCGGAGGCTCTGGTCGGCGAGCGCGGCGAGCGAGAAGAGCACGTCGGCCGGGCCGTTATAGCGAACCCCGCCCGAAAGCGGCGCCGCCATCAGGCGAGTGGACCAGTCGCCCGATCCGGCGGGCAGCGGGCGCAGATGCGCCTGCATCCGCCCGATCGCGGCGCCGCGCCGCCGGATGACCGCGCTGGCGCTGCCGCCCTCCGCCGAGAGCCTGCTGGCCAGATCGATATCGACCGGATCGGATACGGCGGCGAGGCTGGTGCGAGTGAAATCATCGATCTTGAGGCGCGCGTCGACGGTCGGCAGCGCACCGGGCGAGGGCTGCGCGAAATCGAGGCTGCCGTTCGCCTTGCCGCCAAGGCCAAGGCCCGGCAGGAACGGATTAAGCAGCGCCAGATTGACCGCGTCGAGCCGCGCCTGCACCGCGCTTCCCCCGCCATAATGACCGGCGAGGCGCAGCGCGCCATTGCCCACCGCCAGCGTCGCCGGGCGGAGGGTATAACGGCCCTTGCCGACCGCGATCAGCATCGGCGCGCGTGTCGTGACATCGACGCCATTCAACCGGCCATCGAGCGCGACCCGCCACAGCTCCGGCGCGAATTGCGCGTTGGCGGCGAGGCGGAAAGGATAGCGCGTGCGCCCCTCGGCCAGCAGCTTCGCCTGACCCCGCCCGCCCTGATAGGCGATGTCGGCGCGGGCACCGGCGAGATAGGCTTCCCCCATGCGCAGCCCCGCGACGTGCACATCGGCCTTGATCCGCGGCTGCGCGGTCATGACCGCGTCGGCCTTCAGGAAGGCGCGGTCGATCGTCAGGCCGACCGGCCCCTCCAGCCGCGCCTGCGCCGCCTTCGCGTCGATGAGCGCGTGCTGATAGCCGCCTGCATTGGACAGCGCGACCTGCCCGTCGATCCCCGATCCGCTGGCGAACAGCGTTCCGGCAAAAGGCCCCGCCGCGCCCTGAACGAGACGGCCGGTGAGGTTGACGCCCGAGAAGCTGGTGCCCGGCCGCACCTCGATAGCGAGCGGCCCGCGTCCCGTGGTCGCGGCGATGTTGGCGGTGAGCGGGCCATAATCGCTGGCGCCCTTGCCCGCGATCAGCCAGACGCCCTTTTCGCTGCGGATCGTCGCGGTCGCATCGGCAAGGCCGATGCCGACGCCGGGACGCGGCGCCGCCACGCGGATCAGCGGATTGGCGGCGCTGCCCGTCACATCGACGCCCAGCGGGCCATATTGACTCGAACTCGCCCGCGCGGTGAAGCGCACCGCGCCGTCCGCGCCATAGCGCCCCTTCGCCTCGGTCACGCGGAACGAGGGCGCGGCGACCTGCAACCGGTCGAGCGTGGCGACGCCGTTGCTGTCATAGCCGATATCGGCGACGATCAGCGCATTGCCGCCCAGAAAACTCTGCAAGCCGTCATTGAGCAGGCGGGTCGAACGCGCCGTCACCCGCCCGCCCAGCCGGAAATAGCCATTGGCGCCGGATTTCAGATCCATATCGGTCCGCACGTTGAAGACGCCGACGCTCTCCACCTGATAGCCGTTGACCCGGCCATTGAGCGCGCCGGTATACAGCGCGCGGTCGAGATCGGCGACGATCACCGCCGTCGCGTCGATCCGGTCCGAACGCAGCTTCATATTGTCCGACATCAGCCGCCCATTGGCATAGGCCAGGTCGCCGTCCAGCCGGACATTGGTGAGCAAGGGCGCGATGCCCGGGTTGATGCCGGTGATGCGGCGCGCGCGCCCCTCCACCGGGATGCGCCATTGCTCCTTGTCCAGCGCGGCGCTGCCCGACACCGCCAGTCCCTCCAGCGTGGTCGCGCCAAAGCCGATCTGCCGCGCGGTGAGCGCGTAGGCGATGCGCGGCGCGACGAAGCTGCCGTTGAGCGTCGCCTTGGCGCGAATATCCGCCCCGCGCAGATTTTCAGCGATAGCGCCGGGCTTCAGCAATCGGAAATCGAGCGCGAGATCCTTCATGCTGCTCGCGCCCAGATCGACAAGACCATCGGCGCCGAAGGTGAAATTCTCGCTGGCCGCCCCGCCGCGCAACTGCACGCGCCGTTCCTCCGCCCTCGCGACGATATCGAGCTGCGTCACCGGCTCCAGCATCGCCCGGCCGGGGCCAGTGAGGAACAGGCCGGGACGGATCGGACCCTTCACCGCAAAGCTGCCATCGCGCGCGGCAATCGTCACATCGGCGAGCTGTTCCGCGCCCATTGTGCCGGACAGGCGGCCATTCCATGCCTTCCAGTCGCCCTTGCCCGCAAGGACGAGCGCCAGCGGCTGCTTGACCCCGCTCAAACCTGAAACCACGCCATCGGCAGGCGCATCGATATGCATGTCGAGCGCGAGCCGGTTCGCCTCCGGCACGGCGTCGAGCACCAGCTTCAACTTGTCGCCGCCAGCGGCGCCCGGCGCGGCGATCGCCCGGCCATCGGCGCTGATCTGCGCGCGGCGGTCGGCGATATGGACCTTGCCCGCAAAGGCGAGCAGATGGCGCTGACCGGTCAGCGCGGGGTCGATCTGCAACCGGCCGATTTCCAGCCGGTTCACGTCGATATCGAGATCGGGCAGCAGCGGCCCCTCGCTCGGCGGCGTCGCCCGGAACCGGGGCGCGCGATGGAGCCGCGCCGAGGGGACGATCAGCGATCTGATATCGAGATGCTTGCGCAGATAGGCCAGCGGCCGCCAGTCGAGATCCGCCTGCGGTACGGTAAGGAACACGCCCTTGGGATCACGCAGCGCCAGATCGCGCAGGCGCATCGCACCGAAGATCGATCCCTCGATCCGGCCGACGCCGATCTTCATGCCGTTTTCGAACTCCAGCGCCTCCACCTGGCGCGCGACAAAGGCCCGCCCGCCCTCGGTGCCGAGCCAGACATAGCCCCCCGCCACCAGCGCGGCGAGCAACGCCAGTACCCCGGCAAAGGCGATGAGGATGCGGCGCGCCCAATTGGGACGGGGGCGGGCCGGAGCGGCAGGCGTTGCGCCGGTATCGATATCCGCGTCCGCCATCAGAAGGCCTGCCCGATAGAGATATAGATGGAAATGCGCGATTCCCCCGGCTTACGGCCGATGGGGGTCGCGACATCGAGGCGCATCGGCCCGAAATTGGTGTAGAAGCGCCCGCCCAGACCGACACCGAAACGCCAGTCGGTAAAATGCGGAAGGGAACTGGTATAGACCTGCCCGCCATCGATGAATCCGACCACGCCATAATCGCCGAAGCGGTAGCGGACCTCAGCGGCGGCCTCGACAAGACTGCGGCCACCGATCGGGTTGTTGTCCGGATCCTTGGGACCAAGCTCCTGATAGCCGAAGCCGCGCACCGACCCGCCGCCACCCGCATAATAGCGGCGCGACGGCGCGATCTGCTCCCGCCTGGCTCCCTGTATCATGCCGACGCGCGCGCGGCCCGCCAGCACGATGCCGTCCGACACGCCATAATAGCCGGTGCTCTCGAAGAGCAGACGCGCATAGCCCTGCGCGCCGCTCCCCAGCGAGGCTTCGGGCGAGAGCTTGGCGGTCAGGCGGAAACCGCGTGTGGGATCGAGCAGCGAATTGGACGTGTCGAAGGTCACCTGCCCCGGCAGCGCGAGCACCGAGAAAGTGCGTCGGCGCTTTTCCCCGGCGTCGAAATCATAATCCTGCTCATTGGTGCCGAGCAGTTCGAAGCCATAGCTGTAGGTCAGGCGCTTCTGCCAGATCGGCGTGCCGTTATAGGAAACGCGCCCGGCGAGCCTGCCGGTATAGGCTTCATAAGCCTCGGTATCGGTGTGATTGATGCTGGCGCCGAATTCCACGCTGCGGTCACGCCTGCCTGCATTGGAGCGGCGGAAGGTCACGCCCAGCCCCTGTTCCTGCGTTCCCGCTATGGCCGAACCGATCAGCGCGCCCTCCGGCGGGAAGAGGTTGCGATGGGTCCAGCTGCCCTCCAGCTTGATCCCCTGCCCGGTGGCATAGCCAGCCTGCCCGGCAAGAGTGCGCTTCGGCCCCGCCTCCTGATTGACGACAAGCGTCGCATATTGACTGTCCTCGCCGCTGGCCATGCCGCTTTGCTGCGGACTGATCGAAACCACCGAGAACAGCCCCGTCGCCACCAGCGCCTTGCGCAGATCGTCTACCTTGCGGCTGTCGTAAAGCTCGCCCTTGCTGAAGCGGGCGATGGTCGCGATATGCCCCGCATCGAACACCGGCCGAGGCCCGGCGATCACGATATCGCCGAAGCTGCTGCGCGGGCCGGGCGTGATAGGCAGCGTATAATCCCCGGTCCGGCTCTCCGCGTCGAGCAGGATATCGCGATCGCCGACCACCGCGAAGGGATAGGCTTTTTCCGGCAGGCGCACGGCGATATTGGCCTCGGCAGAGAGGATGCGGTCGGCGACGATCGGTTCGCCGGTTTTGGGCACAAAGGATTTCACGATAAGGTCAGGCGGCGTGACAGGGGGCGCATCGAAACGGATCGCGCCGAGCCGGTAGCGTGGCCCCGGCGCTGCATCCAGCCGCACGACGATGCCGTCCTGCGGCGCCTGCGCGTCTCCCTGCTCCGGCAGATCGAGGCTGCCCAGCACCGTGGCATCGAAATAGCCCTGCCCGGTAAGAATATCCGTGAGCAGCATCTGGTCGGCCTGCAAACGCGCATTGATCATCGCGCCGTTCGCGGCCTTGCCCTTGCCTTCCTCCAGCGCCGAAAGGCTGCGGAACAGCGCCCTGACGCCCTCGCCATGGATGGGACTGATGCCGTCTTCCCCGCTTTGCGACAGGCTCTCCAGCCCCTCGATGCGATAGCTGTAGCGCACCTCGCTCTGGCGGCTGTCATCGGCCTCCGTATAACGGCTTTCGTCGAAAGGCTCGACATCGAAGGACTGGAGCGGGGTGAGCGGCCTGTCGATCTCCGGATCGAGCGCCGGGGGTTCGGGCAGCGCCTGATCGGCCGCGGCGGCCTGCGCCTCCCAATCGGCGACACTGCCCATCGGGGCATCGGGATCGGCGTCGATAGGCGGGATCGCCTTGTCGAACTCGTCATCGGGGATAATCGCTTCCCCCGCAGGGGTGGCAGCGGCTTGGGGAGGGACGGAAGAAGAAACCTCGGCCTGCCCAAAAACGGCAGGAGACGCCAGAACGGCCATCACGCCCAGCAAGGAGATACCGGACCTCGCCCGCACCGCGCTCCGCTGCGTGACCCGCCTCTGCATCAATGCACTTTCCCCATTATCGCTCCCCGCCTTATCGCCCCGATGGAAGGAGACCGTCTATCCGCCATCCGGTTATTTCAAATTCTTTTCCCGCGCCGCCAGAACCATGAGGCATGGGAACATGTTTCCTTTCCTATGCCGCTTTCCCGCGATCCTTTCGAGAAAGGACGGCGCAGAAACCGGCATCGCCCCTCGCACCCCTCTTGCACGAGAGAGAATTGTGACAGGCAACATAGAAACGCAAATCGCTCCCCTGTTTGCCTGGCAGCACGCCGCGCCTTCTCTCCCTGAACAAAAGAGCGGCGTTGTTGTTCCGGAAGTTCCAATGCCGTCATTCTTTCCCAAGGACAGACGGTGCCGCACACCTCTCATGGAAGAGCGGGCAGACAGGAAATCTCAAGCCATGGACAAGCGTGCGGAGAGGAGGCCAGCGGTTGCTATCGGGTGTGAAGATCCCGGCGGGACGAAAGGCGAAAGGCGGCGGCCCCCGCGCGGCCCTTCCCGACCCCCGGCTCCTTCCTGTCAGGCATGTTGCGCGTTTGAAGATGCGCGCCCCGCTCCGCCGGGAAGCCCAAAAAAGAACCGGGGCGTTTCGGCTCATTGCGAAACGCCCCGGCGATCTCGCCTGCGAACAGGCGATAAACAGACTGTCAGCCGACCTTACAGCTTGGCGCCGATGGTAACGCCATAGGTGCGCGGTTCGGCGAACATGCCACCCGCATAACCGAGCGCGCCGAAATCGACACCACGGATGAAGTCCTTGGCATTGGTGAGGTTCTTCACCCAGAAGCGGACTTCCGCCTCCGCGCCGCCCAGCTGGAGCCCTTCGACCCCCAGTTGCGCGTCGACGATGTCGCGATCATCACCCTTGAGAGCCTCGTTATAAGGGCTCGAAATGGTGGTGGAGAAGCTATACTTGCCATCCTCATGGGTATAGCCGATGCGCCCGCGCAGCTTCGCGCCGCCACTCAGCGGGAATTGCGCGTTCAACGCCACGTTGGCGGTGAGCGGCGAGGTGTAGCCCGGGGTCACGACCGAAGCGATGTTGATCGGCGCCGCACCGGAGGTGGTGGACTGACCGGCGAGGAACTCCTTATACTTGATATCGACATAACCGAGGTTGCCGTCGATCGAGAAATTGTCGGTCAGGATCGCCTGCCCTTCAATTTCGAAGCCGGTATAGGTGACCTTACCAGCATTGCCGATACGGGTGGAGAAGGTTCCCTGAGGGGCATCGGTCCGCGGCACATTGACCGCAAGATCCTTGTAGATGTTGTGATAGCCGGCAATGTTGAAGCGCAGGCGGCGGTTGAACAGCTCGCTCTTGAGGCCCACTTCATAGGACGTCACATTTTCCGAGTCGAAATACGCCAGCGTGGTCGTGCCGGGGATAGCCGTATCCTGCGAGTTGAAACCGCCGGAGCGATAGCCGGTCGCCGCGCGCGCATAGACATTGACGCGATCGGCAAGGTCATAGCCCAGCATCAGGTTCCAGGTGAACTTGCTGAACTTGGCCTGGCCGCTTTCCACCGTGGCCGGAGCAACCGCGCCATTCTGGTAGCGGACCAGACCCTTTTCGTCCCAGGTGTAGCGCCCGCCCGCAGTCAGGCGGATGCCGCTGTCACGGCCACCGGGATAGAGGGTGAACTGGCCATAAACCGCCGTGCTTTCGCTCGTCGCGGTATAGGCGAGACGGGCAAGGGTCTGCACGAGACGATAGCGCGCCGGATTGGCGGCCACGAAGGACGGACCCAAGCCACCGAAATTGGCAAGGAAAACGGCATTGCTGTCATAGACATAACCGCTGTTCTGATAGCCGTCCTCCGAGCCGCGCTCCCAGAAATAGAAGCCGCCGAGAACCCAGTCGAGCGAGCTGGTATCGCCGGAGATTTCCAGTTCATGGCTGAACTGCTTATGACGACGGTGGTTTATGGTGTCATACAGTCCCTGGGTGGTGGTGGGCACAGCCGCCGCCGCGACAGCGGGACGGAATGCCGCCGGAAGGGTCGTGGTCGGGAGATTGCTCAGCACCGATACCGGCATGCCGTTGAACAGCGAAGCGTTGGTGAAAAGCGAACCGGTGATCGTGCCCATGCCGTCGATGTCGGACCGTGCATAGCTGCGCCACAGGCGATAGCCGGTGGTGGACTTGATCTTGAACGCGCCAAAATCATTCTGGAGCTGGACGTTGTGGCCCCAGACCTTGTCGCGCGCGCCGCTGAGGACGTTATTGCAGATCTCGCTGCGATATTTCCGCGTCGGTGCGGCCAGCGCGGCGCAGCCCGGCTCCGCGAACGTCACCCCGGCAAGATATTGCGCGACGGGCGCCTGCTGCGTCACCCGGACTTCCTGACCATCGACGATGGCGGGAGCGCGTACCGCGCCATCCGACACATTGGTCAGCTGGAACGGCATCGGGGTGCCGACAACCCGGCTCCAGTCGAAAATATACTGGATGCTGCCCGTTCCGCCCAGATTGCCGCGGGCCGCGAAGCGGAAGGCATCCGACTGGCGGGAACCCGGATCCTTCGAATCCTTGGGCTGGAGGATGTTGTCGACAATGCCGTCGCGATCGGCGTGGCTATAGGAGAAGCTGGTCGCGATGCCGGCGATTTCACCCGGATCGAGGAGGATCTTGCCGTTCCAGGCATTGTAATTGCCATAACCGGCTTCCACCTTCAGGCGGAAATCGGAAGAGGGCGCGCGGGAGATGAAAGCGAGCGCGCCACCGGTGGTGTTGCGGCCGAACAGCGTGCCCTGCGGGCCACGCAGCACCTCGACCCGTTCGATATCCATCACGTCCAGGCCCATGGCGCCCGCGCGAGCGATATAGATGCCGTCGACATACAGGCCATTGGCGGTATCGACGCCGAAGCTCTCGCTGCCGCCGTTGGAAATGCCGCGCATGGAGAAGACGGCCGCACTGTTGCTGGTGGTGCCGGGCAGCACGGTGACATTGGGCGCAAGGCCGCTAAGGTCACGGGAATCGGAGATGCTCAGCTGCTCGATCTTGTCGGCGCTGATCGCGCTGATCGCGATGGGAACTTCCTGAAGGTTCTGGGCGCGCTTCTGCGCCGTCACGACGATGTCGGCCAGACCGGTGTCCGACGAAGCTTCAGTCTGCGCGAAAGCCTGGCCGGAAAGGGCCAGGGCGCTCGCCCCCAGAAACAGATGAAGCGCATTATAAGAACGAATTCTCGGCATTATAAATTCTCCCCAAGTTTATCTATCGTCATCAAAAAATGCATGTGCAGGGCGGACAATCTGAAGACTGCCCGCCCGGCTCCCGGATTTATCACTGGTCTTGAAATTCGTTTTCCGTCACCGAATAGCTGTCAGGACGGCATGTAGAGCTGCGCCGCCTTCCCGCCATCGACCGGCAGAGCCGTTCCCGTGATGTAGCTGGCGGCATCCGACAGCATGAAGACGATCGCCTCGG
>CAYLKZ010000067.1:0-17267 GCA_964384275.1 uncultured Sphingobium sp.
AGCCCCTGCTCCTTGCGCCAGCGTATCTCGGCGGCGGTGGAAGCCTCCGCATCCGCATAAGGCTCCTGCCGTTCGATCGACCAGTAACGCAGATCGTCGAGTTCGATCTTCTGCCCCGTCACCGCGCACAGCACATGATCGCCGGGGCTGAGCACCCGGAAGCTGTAAGGCATATAGTGCAGCCGCGCGGCCTTGTCCTTGCCGGACATCAACATCAGTCTTCTCTCTCTTCTCCGGCGGCGAACAAATCCTGCTGCGTCCGGTCTGTCTGGGCAGCGCGAGCGGGTCTCCGCGCCGGTTTCGCGGGCGATGATAGCCCAATTGGTTCGCCCGGCTCAACCCCGCCGCCCGTCGACACCGCGACGGAGCCGTCCTGGAAGGTCAGCGTCATCTCACCGGCGGCGTGGGCGGCGGCGGCGGAGGTCAGCACATGACCGCCCGCCGTCACCAGTGCGAAGCCCTTGGAAAGCGGCCGGCGCGGGTCAAGCGAAAGGGCGAGCCGCCAGTTCGCCTCCAGCCGCTCGCGCCGCTGGGCGATGGCCCGCGTGACGAGATCGGGGCGCAGGCGCACCCCTTCGAGCCGCATGCGATTCTGACCGATGCGCTGGCGCAACAGGCCGGGACGCAACGCGCCGCCCGCGTCGGATAGGTGCCGCCAGGCGAGCGTGATCCGATGCCGCAGCCCGCGTCCCAGCCGCTCGCCCAGATCGTCGGCGCGCTGGCGCTGGGCGCTGAGCAGGGTTTCCGGCGTCGGCAGGAGGCGCGCGGTCATCGCCAGCCGTTCGCGCCGCGATTCCACACCGCGCCGCGTCGCCCTTCCCGCGCGCAGGCCCAGCTCGGCCAGCGCGGCCATCAGGTCGGCGCGCACCGGCACCGCCATCTCGGCGGCGGCGGTGGGCGTCGGCGCGCGCACATCGGCGGCATAATCGCAGAGCGTCGTATCCGTCTCATGCCCGACCGCCGAGATGATCGGGATCGTGCACTCCGCGACCGCGCGCACCACCGCCTCCTCATTGAAGGCCCAGAGGTCCTCGATCGAGCCGCCGCCGCGCGCGACGATAACGAGATCGGGGCGCGGCACCGGACCGCCCTGTTCCGGCAGCGCGGAAAAGCCCCGCACCGCCGCCGCGACCTGCGCCGCCGCGTTCTCGCCCTGCACCAGCACCGGCCAGAGCAGCACATGGGTGGGGCAGCGATCCTCCAGCCGATGCAATATGTCGCGAATCACAGCGCCCGTGGGCGAGGTGACGACACCGATGGTGCGCGGCAGCAACGGCAGCGGCCTCTTGCGTTCCCGATCGAACAGCCCCTCTGCGGCGAGCTGGCGCTTCAGCCGTTCGAGCAATTGCATCAGCGCGCCCTCGCCCGCCAGCTCCATACGCTCGACCACCATCTGATATTTGGAGCGGCCGGGATAGGTGGTGATCTTGCCGGTGGCGATCACCTCGACGCCGTCCTGCGGCTGGAAGGCGAGTCGCTGCGCCGTGCCCTTCCACATCACCGCGTCCAGCACCGCATTCTCATCCTTGAGGCAGAGATAGACATGGCCCGAGGCGGCGCGCTTATAGCCGGAAATCTCGCCGCGCAGGCGCACATGGCCGAAACGGTCCTCCACTGTGCGCTTCAGCACCGCCGATAATTCGGAGACGGACAGCGCAGGCGCGTTGTCCCCGCTGCGCTCTTCGGCTAACAGGCGGCCCGAACCATCATCGGCGGCATCATATTCCGGGGACATGAGAGAAATGAACATCCTGCTTTTGGGGTCTGGCGGACGCGAGCATGCACTGGCCTGGAAGCTGGCGCAATCGCCCCGCGTCGATACACTCTATGCCGCGCCCGGCAACCCCGGAATAGCGCAAAGCGCGCGGATCGTCTCCCTGGACGCGACCGATCATGGCGCGGTTGCGGCCTTTTGCGCCGACAAGGCGATCGATCTCGTCGTCGTCGGGCCGGAAGCCCCGCTGGTCGACGGGCTGGGCGACAGCCTGCGGGCGAAGGGCATCGCGGTGTTCGGCCCCAACAAGGCGCCCGCGCAGCTTGAAGGCTCCAAGGGCTTCACCAAGGATTTGTGCGCCCGCGCCGACATTCCTACGGCTGGCTATGTCCGCACGACCTCGCTGGAACAGGCGCGCGCGGAGCTGGCGAAATTCGGCCTGCCGGTGGTGATCAAGGCAGATGGCCTCGCGGCGGGCAAGGGCGTCATCATCGCGGAAACGGCGGAAGAAGCCGACGCGGCGCTGGTCGACATGTATGGCGGCGGCTTCGGCGCGGCGGGCGCGGAAGTGGTGCTGGAAGAATTCATGACCGGCGAGGAGGCGAGCTTCTTCGCCCTCACCGACGGCAAGGACATCCTCGCTTTCGGCAGCGCGCAGGATCACAAGCGGGTGGGCGACGGCGATACCGGCCCCAACACCGGCGGCATGGGCGCCTATAGCCCGGCCCGCGTGCTGACGCCGGACCTCGAAGCGCAGGTGATGGATCGCATCATCCGCCCGACCGTGGCGACGCTCGCGGCCGAGGGCATCCCCTATAGCGGCGTGCTGTTCGCGGGGCTGATGCTGACGGCGGAAGGCCCGAAGCTGATCGAATATAATGCCCGCTTCGGCGATCCGGAATGCCAGGTGCTGATGACGCGGTTCCGGGGCGATCTGGCCGAATTGCTGATGGCTGTCGCGACCGGCACGCTGGCGAGCCATGAGCCGGTGAAGATGGCGGAGGACTGCGCGCTCACCGTGGTGATGGCGGCGAAGGGCTATCCCGGCACGCCGGAAAAGGGCGGTGCCATAGAAGGCATCGACGCGGTTTCGGGCGAACATGTGCAGGTCTTTCACGCGGGCACGGCGGAACAGGACGGGAAACTCGTCGCCAATGGCGGGCGTGTGCTGAACGTCACAGCGACCGGGGCTTCGATCGGCGAGGCGCAGGCGCGGGCCTATGCCGCGGTTGACGGAATCGCGTTCCCCAGCGGCTTCTGCCGCCGCGACATCGGCTGGCGGGAAGTGGCGCGCGAACGGCAGGGCTGATCGCGTTGGCCGGACGCGCCGCGCTCATCCAGGGTCAAGGCAAGCAGGGCCGTCGCAGCGACTGCGTCCAAAAGCACGGCCCAGCCACCAAAACGCGGCGCGGCGACCAAAGTCGGCGCAATGCCGACACCCCATGCCATCACCTTGGCACAGGCTTTAAACAGGGCGCGGTTGACGCGCTTCATTGCTCTCTAAAAACGCCACCGGATTGCCCGCCGGGCGGTCAGATTTCGACCTGACTGCCCAGTTCCACCACGCGATTGGTAGGCAGGCGGAAGAACTCCATCGCACTTTCCGCGTTGCGCAGCATCCAGGCGAAGACCTTTTCACGCCACACCGCCATGCCGGGGCGCGAAGACGGCAGCAAGGTCTGGCGCGCGAGGAAGAAGCTCGTATCCAGCATCTTGAAGCTTTGCCCGCAATCATGGACGCGCTTCAGCGCGGCGGGCACGTCCGGCTCCTGCATGAAGCCATAGTCGAGCCGCAGGCGGAAGAAACCGCGCCCCAGATCCTCCAGCTTGTAGCGCTCCTCATCGGGGACAACAGGAACATCGGTGATCTTGACGGTCAGCAACACCACGCGTTCATGCAGCACCTTGTTGTGCTTCAGATTATGGAGCAGCGCATGGGGCACGCCCTGCGGGGTCGAGGTCATGAACACCGCCGTCCCCGGCACGCGCACCGCGCTGTTGGCGGCGCTGGCGACGAAGACGGGGATCGGCATCGCCGATTCCTTCAGCCGCTCGACCATCAATTGCCGCCCGCGCGACCAGGTGGTCAGCAACGTGAAGACGACGAAGCCGATGAACAACGGCACCCAGCCGCCATCGGGCACCTTGGTGAGGTTCGCCGCGAAATAGAGGCCATCGACCACATAGAAGACGCTGAGCAACGCCACCGCGCCCGCCCAATGCCATTTCCACAGCCGGAACAGCACCACCGTCAGCAGCACGTTGTCGATGAACATCGCGCCCGTCACCGCGATGCCATAGGCCGCCGTCAGGTTGGACGAGGTGCGGAAGCTCAGCACCAGCAGGATCACCGCGACCATCAACCCCCAGTTGACGAGCGGAATATAGATCTGCCCCACGGTCGCCGCGCTGGTATGCGCGATCCGCAAGCGCGGCATGAAACCGAGCTGGATCGCCTGCTGCGTGACGGAGAAGGCGCCGGTGATGACCGCCTGGCTGGCGATGACCGCCGCCATCGTCGCCAGCCCGATCAACGGCAGCTGAAACCAGTTGGGCGCCAGATTGTAGAACGGGCTTTCCAGCGCCGCATAGCCTTCCCGCTCCAGCAGCGCGCCCTGCCCCATATAATTGAGCATCAGCGCGGGCAGCACGAAGGCCAGCCATGACACGCGAATGGGATTGCGCCCGAAATGCCCCATATCGGCATAGAGCGCCTCCGCGCCCGTCACCGCCAGCACGACCGACCCCAGCGCGAGAAAGGCGGCCAGCGGCGTGTCGATGAAGAAGCGCACCGCCCAATAGGGATTGAGCGCGAACAATATGTCCGGCGTCTTCGCGATGCTGAGCACACCCAGCGTGGCGATCGTGCAGAAATAAGTGAGCATGATCGGCCCGAACAGGGTGCCGACCTTGCTGGTGCCGCCGCGCTGGATGCTGAACAACCCCAGCAGCAACAGCACCGCCGCAGGCAGGATCATCGGTTGCAGCCCGGGATTATAAATCGCCAGACCTTCCACCGCCGACAGCACCGAAACGGCGGGCGTGATCATCGAATCGCCATAGAAAAGCGCGGTCGCGAACACGCCCAGCAGCACGATGCCGGTTGTCCATTTCTTGCTTTCGCTCTGGTTGATCAGCGCCAGCAGCGCGAGGCTGCCGCCCTCGCCCTTATTGTCGGCGCGCATGATGATGGCGACATATTTCAGCGTCACCACCAGCATCATCGACCAGAACATCAGGCTGATGACGCCAAGGATGTGCAGCCGGTCGAGCGTAAGGGGATGATGTCCGGCGAAGGTTTCCCGAAACGCATAGAGCGGGCTGGTGCCGATATCGCCGAAGACGATGCCGATGGCGCCAACCACCAGCTTCGCCATTCCTTCCCGTTGTCCATGGGCGGAATGAGCGGCCGGAGAATTGTCCGCTACCGCCGGGAGCGCGGACGGGTCGCTCCCGTCCACTTTGCTTGTCTCATCAGCCATGGGCAAATGTCTTCGCTTCCTAACGGGCGACCAATCGACGCCGGTTAGCACAGGGCCATAGGGCGCGCAACACAGCCTTTCAGGTCAGCGTCCGGCCGGATCGGACTGCCGTTCCAGCAGGAGATCGAGCCGCTTGATATCGGCCTGAAGCTGGGCATGAAGAGGGGCCTTTTCGGGCAGCCGCGCCAGCAGATCGGTCCAGATCGTTCGCGCTTCCCGGAACTGTCCGGAGGACGCGAGAGCAAGGCCGCGGAAGAAGGGGCCGGCGGCGCTTTGCGGCGCGACCCGGATCGCCTGTCGATAACTATAGTCGGCAGCCGGGGAGAGCAGGCCGCCATGCTGCATCAGCGCATTGCCCAGCCCCACCCACAAGGTCGCGTCCTCTGGCGAGGAGCGCAGCGCGGCGACGAGCACATTGGCGGCTTCCTTCGTCTTGCCCTGCCGGGCAAGGCCATCGGAAAGCGTCAGCCATTGCCCGGCCGTACCATAAGCGCCACCGAAGCTGTTGCGCAGCTTCGCCAGATCCTCGTCGAAGCGCGGCGCGACGGAGGCAGCATTGCGCGGCTGGCCCTTGAGGCCCGCATGTCCCTGCCAGGCATAGCCCGCCAGCCCGGTGAGCAGCGCCGCGCCGACCAGGCTCCACAGCCCACGCGGCAGGCGCCCCAGCAGCACGAGGCCGGTGATGACGATGATCGTCAGCAGCGCGATGAAAGCCCAGCTCATTGCGCCTTCTCCCCCTTGCGCCGCCGCCGGATGCGCGTCGCGGCGAGCGCCCCGCCGCCGATGAGCAGCAGCAACGGCACGCCCCAGAGCGGCCAGAGCAGCGGATCGGCGCCCGGCTCATAGCTGATCCAGTCGCCATAACGCTCAATCAGCCAGCGGCGGATATGCTCAGGCTCCTCCCCGCGCGCGATGCGCTCACGGATTTCGGAGCGCAGGTCGCTCGCCATGCTGGCGTCGCTGTCGGCGATCGACTGGCTCTGGCAGGTGAGGCAGCGGATCGTGACCATCAGGTCATGCGCCTTCTTCTCCTGCGCCGGGTCGTCGAGCTGGCGATAGGCATAGGGCGCGGGCGGCAGCGCGCTCTGGGCGAGCGCGGAATGGCTGAAGAGCGGCTGCGCGATCATCGCCGCCAGCAGCAGGAAAAGCCCCCTCATTGCGCGGCCTTCCATTTGGCGATCAGGCCCGGCACATCGTCGACGCGGATATCGCCGATATGCTGGTGCAGGATGCGCCCTTGCCCGTCGATAAGGAAGGTTTCCGGCACGCCCGACGAGCCGAGCGCGATCTGCACCTGAGAGCGGGCGTCGAGGCCGATATGGTTGTAGGGATTGCCCCAGCGCTGGAGGAACGCATCGACATCCTCGCGCGCGTCGCGGATCGCGATGCCATCGATGGGCACGCCCGCCTTCGCCAGCGCTTCGAGCTGCGGGGCCTCGGCGGCGCAGGGCACGCACCAGCTTGCGAAGATGTTGAGGAAGCGCGGCTTGCCCTTGGTGAATTCGGCGCTGGAAAGCGGCGGGCGGTCGCTCGCGGCTTGCGGCAGGGAAAATTCCGGCAGCGGCTTGCCGACCATCTTCGAGGTGATGAGCCCGTCATCGGGCTGGCTCAATCGCCCCGCGAACATCACCGCCAGCGCCGCGAACAGCAGCAGCGGCAGCCAGAGCAGCCAGCGCTTCATGCCATCTCCTCCCACGATGCGGACTTGCGCAGCTTGAGCGCCCAGCCGCGCCGTTCCCGCCCGATCAGCGTCAACACACCGCCCAGCGCGATCAGCAGGCCGCCGAACCAGATCAGCGTGACAAACGGCTTCCACCAGATGCGCATCTGCCAGCGGCCGTCCTCCAGCTGCTCGCCCAGCACGACATAGAGCTGCCCGTTCCAGCGGGTCAGCATCGCCGACTCGGTGGTGGTCGTGGGCGGGCTGGTGAAGAAGCGGCTTTGCGGGTGAAGCACGACCTTGCCGCCCCCGCCCCGGCTGGCGGAGATATCCGCCTGCATCGCCGTCCAGTTGTCGCCCGCGATCGGCCCGACCTTATCGAAGTGCAGCGTCCATCCGGCGCTTTCCACGCGGTCGCCCGGCGCCATCGCGATCAGCTTCTCGGTGGTGAAGGCGCTGTCCGACGCCATGCCTGCCAGCGCCACCGCGCACCCCAGATGCGCGACGACCATGCCGTGGACGAACAGCGGCGTGCGCCGCCAGTTGCGCTTGAACAGCGGGATGACGCTGCCCAAAGCCACGCCTGCGGCGATCACGAGGCCGAGGAAAGACAGCAGGCTCAGCCGGTCGCGCTCGAACACGGCGAGCAGCGCGGCGGTGCCCAGCATCGCCATCAACGGCCAGAGCAGCCGCCCGCCGACCACGCCCGCCTTGTCGCGCCGCCAGCGGGTGAGCGGCCCCACCACCATCGCCAGCATCAGCGCCAGCGCCAGCGGCCCGGCGATGCGGTTGAAATAGGGCGGCCCCACCGACACCTTATGGCCGAACGCCTCGGTCATCAGCGGATAGAGCGTGCCGATCAGCACCACGCCGAGAATCACCGTCAGCAACAGATTATTGACGACGAGCAACGCCTCGCGGCTCACCAGCTCGAACTGCGATCCTTCGCGTACCGTGCCCACCCGCAGGCCGAAAAGCGCCAGCGCGCCGCCGATATAGAGGATCAGCAGCGCGAGGATGAAGCCGCCGCGTTCCGGGTCCACCGCAAAGGCGTGGACGCTGGTAAGAATGCCCGACCGCACGAGGAAGGTGCCGACCATGGACATAGAGAAAGCGACCACCGCCAGCATCACCGTCCACGCTCGCAAGGCGTCGCGCGTCGCCAGCACGGTGACGCTGTGGAGCAGCGCGGTCGCGGCGAGCCACGGCATCAGCGAGGCGTTCTCGACCGGATCCCAGAACCACCAGCCGCCCCAGCCCAGCTCATAATAGGCCCAATAGCTGCCCGCCGTGATGCCGATGGTCAGCAGCACCCACGCCGCCAGCACCCACGGCCGCATCGCGCGGGCGAACAGCGCATCCACCCGCCGCGTCAGCAGCGCGCCGACCGCGAAGGAGAAGGCGACCGACAGGCCGACATAGCCGAAATAAAGCGTGGGCGGATGGAAGGCGAGGCCGGGGTCCTGCAACAGCGGGTTCAGCCCCTGCCCATCCAATGGCGCGGGGTCGATGCGCGCAAAGGGGTTGGAGGAGAAGAGCAGGAACGCATAGAAGCCAAGGCTGATCGCCGCCTGCGCGCCCAACGTCGCCACATGGGTGTCGCGCTTCAGCGCCCGCTCGAACAGCGCGACCGCCGCGCCCGCGACGCCCATCACCGTCACCCAGAGCAGCATCGAGCCTTCATGATTGCCCCATGTGCCCGCGAATTTGTAGAGCCACGGCTTGGCGCTATGGCTATTCATCGCCACCAGCAGTACCGACATGTCGGATCGCAGGAACAGCAGCAGCAGGCACAGAAAGGCGAGCGCGACCAGCAGCCCCTGCGTCACCGCGACCGGACGCACGCCCGCGACCAGCTCTTCCTTGCGCTGCGCAAGGCCCAGCCCCGCGAGCAGCAATTGCAACGCCGCCAGCGCCGCCGCCATCCACAGAGCCGCCAGTCCGATCTCGGCGATCATGGCTTTTTCGTCCGGTTCATTTCATGGCTCGCCACATTATAGGTCATGCCTTCCAGCTCCCGGGGCATGTAGCGCTCATCATGCTTGGCGAGCAGTTCGGTGGCGATGAAGGTGCCGCCCTGGTCGAACGCGCCTTCCGCGACCACGCCCGATCCTTCGCGGAACAGGTCCGGCGCGATGCCCGTGAAGCGCGCTGGCACGGTCGCCTTGCCGTCGGTCACGTCAAAGGCGATGGTGACGCCGTCCGCCTGCTTCTTCAGGCTGCCGCCCACGACCATGCCGCCCAGACGGATCGCCTTGTCCGGCTCCACGCCCTTCGCCTTCACGTCATGCGGGGTATAGAAATAGGCCGCTTCATCCTTCAACGCCGAGGCCGCGAGCAGCCCGGCGCCGATCACCGCGATGATCGCGATGATCGCGAGGATGAGCCGCTGATGCTTGGATTTCATCGCCATGGATCAGGTCCGCCGGTTCTTAACGGTCGCGCCGCAGCGCGTCGGCGCGGCTTTCCGCGCTGCACATCGCGCGCCAGCTCGCAAAGCTCAGCCCGAGGGTGCCGAGCGCGGTCAGCCCATAAGCGGCAAGAATGAAAGGCCAATGATTCACGCAACCTGTCCTTCTGGCTGTCCCTCTCGCGCGTCCCCGCTCATCCCTTCGCGGGCCATCCGGGCAAGGCGCGCCTCCACCTTGTTTTCCGCCAGTATCGCCCGCATGCGCATCAGCACAATAGCGCCGAACCACAGCGAGAAGCCCAGCACCGTCAGCCCCAGCGGCCAGAGGATCGCCACATCTATGGTCGATCCGCGCAGGGTGATGCTCGGCCCCTGATGCAGGCTGTTCCACCACACGACGGAGCGGTTGATGATCGGCAGGTTGATCGCGCCCACCAGCGCGAAGATCGCGGTGACGCGGCTCACCCCGCCATTGTCGCCGATCCCGCGCCCGTCGGCGACGCTGGCGCGGGCCAAAGCGATATAGCCGCAATAGAGGAACAACAGCACGAGCATGGAGGTCATTCGCCCGTCCCATTCCCACCAGGTGCCCCATGTGGGCCGTCCCCAGATGGAACCTGTCGCAAGGCAGATCGCAGTGAATAGCGCGCCGGGAACCGCGATCGCTCTGCCCGCCACTCCGGCGAGCGGATGCCGCCACACCATCTGCACCAGTGCGGCGACGGCGATGCCGGTCCACCCGCCCATGCCGAGCCATGCGGCAGGCACATGGATATAAAGAATCCGCACCGAATCACCCTGAAGATAGTCAGGCGGCGTCAGCAGCAAGCCGCTAAGCCCACCTGCCACCAGCAGCGCAAGACCACCCCAAAGCAGCCAGGGCGTCAGCGGGCGCGCTATCCCAAGAAATCGAGCCGGATTGGCAAAGACATGCATGAGCGCCCTCATAGCGGCGTTGCGTTAGTCTGGCTAGTTTCCATCGCGCGCCCGATCACGCCCGCAGGCGCGTCGAGACTTATTGGATCGACTGTGGCATAATGGCACCATCAAGGGGGGCGACAAACCGGAACAATGTTCCTATATGCGCTCCATCAGGCCGCTTTGGACGGCACCCACGACAGTCGCAGTGGACCGACAGATCATGCTTACCACCCATCCTTTCGATGACGACAAGCTGCGCGAGGAGTGCGGCGTTTTCGGCGTTTCCGGCGCCTCCACCGCTTCGGCGATGGCCGCGCTCGGCCTTCATGCCCTCCAGCATCGCGGTCAGGAAGCCGCGGGCATCACCAGCTGGGACGGGCGCAGTTTCCACACCCATCGCGCCATGGGCCATGTGGCGGGCAATTTCGACAATGACGAAATCATCCGCAGCCTGCCCGGAGAAGCAGCCTGCGGCCATGTCCGCTATGCTACCACGGGGGAGACATCCCTGCGCAACGTCCAGCCGCTCTACGCCGATCTGGCGACGGGCGGCTTTGCCGTCGCGCATAACGGCAATATCTCCAACGCGATCAAGCTGCGCCGCGATCTGGTGCGCCGGGGTTCGATCTTCCAGTCCACCAGCGACACCGAAGTCATCATCCATCTGGTCGCGACCTCCAGTTACCGCACGCTGCTCGACCGTTTCATCGACGCGCTCAAGCAGGTCGAGGGCGCTTATTCGCTCATCTGCATGACGCCCGAGGGCATGATCGCCTGCCGCGATCCGCTCGGCATCCGGCCGCTGGTGATGGGCCGCCTCGGCGATGCGGTGCTGTTCGCGTCGGAGACAGTCGCGTTCGACGTGGTGGGCGCGGAATTCGTCCGTTCGGTCGAGCCGGGGGAACTGATCGTCGTGCCCCATGGCGGGACCGCGGACGACATCCGCATTCATCGCCCGTTCGGCGACGTTTCCCCCCGGCCCTGCATTTTCGAGCATGTCTATTTCTCCCGCCCCGATTCGATCGTGGACGGCAGCAGCGTCTATTCGGTGCGCAAGGAAATCGGCGCGCAGCTCGCCCTCGAAAATCCTGTCGATGCCGACTATGTGATCCCGGTGCCGGATTCGGGCGTTCCCGCCGCGATTGGCTATGCTCAGCAATCGGGCATCCCGTTCGAGCTGGGCATCATCCGCTCCCACTATATCGGCCGCACCTTCATCCAGCCGGGCGACAAGGTCCGCCACCTCGGCGTGAAGTTGAAGCACAATGCCAATCGCGCGCTGATCAACGGCAAGCGCATCGTCCTCATCGACGATTCGATCGTCCGGGGCACCACCTCTCTCAAGATCGTGCAGATGATGCGGGAGGCCGGCGCCAAGGAGGTGCACATGCGCATCGCCAGCCCGCCGACGCGGCACAGCTGCTTCTACGGCGTCGACACGCCCGAGCGCGCCAAGCTGCTCGCGCACAAGCTCAACATCGAGGGCATGCGCAATTTCATTCAGGCGGATAGCCTCGCCTTCCTGTCGATCGACGGCCTCTACAAGGCGCTGGGCGAGACGCAGCGGGCCGATATCCGCCCGCAATATTGCGACGCCTGCTTCACCGGCGATTATCCGACCTCGCTTACCGATCAGGATGAGGCCGAGGTGCGCGATCAACTCGAACTCCTGTCCGAGCGGGTCGTCTGAACCGCATGAGCGATACGCAGAATAAGCCGCTTTCCGGCAAGCTCGCCCTTGTGACCGGCGCCAGCCGGGGCATCGGCGCCGAGATCGCCGTCGCGCTGGGCGCTGCGGGCGCGCATGTGCTGCTCGTCGCGCGGACGGCGGCCGGGCTCGAAGGGGTGGAGGAACGCATCCATGCGGCGGGCGGATCGGCCACCATCGCCCCGCTCGACCTCATCGACGGAGAGAGCATCGGCCGCCTCGCCACCGCGATAGCGGAACGCTGGAAGGCGCTCGACTATCTGGTGCTCAACGCAGCCGCGCTGGGCAGCCTTGCCTCCGTTCCCGCAATCGACACCAAGGAATTCGCTCGCACCCTCACCCTCAATGTGAGCGCGCAGCAGGCGCTGATCGCCGCCTTCGATCCGATGATGCGCGCCAGCGCCGATGCTCGCGTCGTCGCGCTGACCAGCAGCGTCGCGCGCCATGCGCGGCCCTATTGGGGCAGCTATGCGGCGACCAAGGCGGCGCTGGAGGCTCTGGTGCTGGCCTATGGCGAGGAGGTGAAGAACATCTCCGCCATCCGCACGCATATCGTCGATCCCGGCGCCACCCGCACCACGATGCGCGCCAAGGCTTTCCCCGGCGAAGACCCGGCAACGCTGAAAGGCCCCGAAGCGGTGGCGGAGGCGGTGCTGGGACTGATACAGGGCGACGCGCCGACCGGCTTTTATATGCGGGTCGAGGGGTAAGGCGCCGCCGCCCCTTTCCCGGATCGGACGCAAAACCGTTCGCCGATGTTGAGGGCCAGGGCGCGACAGGATAGGCTGGCAGGCGCCATGACCCTCCGCCCTCTCGCCGCGCTGCTGCTCGCCCTTTGGCTTGCCCTCTCCACCGCGCCCGCCCATGCCGGCAAGGAGCAGGATCTCGCCACCGGGCGCGCGCTGACGGCCGATTTCCAGCAAGGCCGTTTCGAGCGAATCTGGGCCCGGATGACCGGGGAAATGCAGGCCCTTCTGGGTTCCGCCGCGGCGCTGGGCGAGGTCGCCCGCGATGTCGGAATCCGATTCGGCGCGGAACGTGCGATCCTGTCCGAGGAAGTGAAGCGCTATCTCGACTATGATTTTTACCTGCGCATTTCCGAATATGAGAACAGCCCCGGCGCCATCGTCACGCGATGGGCGATCGATCGCGAAGGGCGGATAGCGGGCTTCTTCATCCGCCCGCGTCAGCAGGCCGCGCCCTCCCCCTTCCTCGATTATCGCGACAAGGCGAAGCTGCGCCTGCCCTTTGACGGCGAATGGCACGTCACCTGGGGCGGCCGCACGCCGGAGGACAACTATCATTCCACCCATCCGCGCCAGCGCTTCGCCTATGATTTCCTTATCGTCCACGACAACGCCACCCATGGCGGCGAGGGCCGCGCGCTGGAGGACTATCATTGCTGGGGCCGCCCGATCCTGGCCGCCGCGTCCGGCAAGGTCGTCCGCGCGGTGGACGGCCTGCCCGACAATACCATCGGCGCGATGGACGCGCACAATCCCCTCGGCAATCATGTGGTGCTCGATCTTGGCCATTCCGAATATGCGTTCTTCGCGCATCTGCGGCAGGGCAGCGTCGCCGTGCGGAAAGGGGAAAAGGTCGTGGCGGGGCAGGAACTCGGTCGCTGCGGCAATAGCGGCAACAGTTCAGAGCCGCATCTGCACTTCCACCTCCAGACCACGCGGAATCCGGGAAGAGGCGAAGGGCTGCCTGCCTTCTTCCACGATTATACCGCCGATGGCGAAGCGGTGTCGGAAGGCGAGCCGCTACGCGGGCAGAGCATTTCTCCGGCCAAGGAATGAACCGGGGCGCGGCGCAGGCAGAGCTATCCCTGCCTCACCCCGCCTACCCTTCTCTGACCAAAGTCACCTGCGCGACATCAATGCCGCCCCCGGCGAAACCGCCCTCGCAATACATCAGATAATAGCGCCACAGCCGCACGAAATGCTCGTCGAAGGCGGCAGGCAGGCGCCCATCTTCCACCACCGCGTCGAACCGCTCCCGCCACAGCCGCAGCGTCGTCGCATAATGCTGGCCGAAGCCGCGCCGATCCTGCCAGCGCAGCCCCGCCTGCTCCGCCAGTCCGCGAAAGCGGCTCTCGGAAATCAGCATGCCGCCGGGGAAGATATAGGTCTGGATGAAATCGGCGCTCGCGGCATAGCGCTCGAAAATCGCGTCCTCGATGCAGATATATTGCACCACCGCGCGGCCACCGGGCTTCAACAGCCGGGCAATCGCTTCCAGATAAGCGGGCCAATAGGCCTGCCCGACCGCCTCGACCATCTCGATGCTGGCGATTGCATCATAACCGCCGGTCGCATCGCGATAATCGGTAAGGTGGATCGCGGCGCGCCCGGCGGGGAGATGCGCCCGCGCCCAATCCGCCTGTTCGCGTGAGAGGGTTAGGCCGTCATAGCCGATATCCGTCCGCTCCAGCGCCCGCGCCGCAAAGCCGCCCCAGCCGCAACCTATTTCCAGCAGGCGGTCGCCATCTTTCAGGTCCAGCCGGTCGAGCGCGGCATCGATCTTGGCGATCTGCCCGGCGGCCAGCCCTTCTTCGGGCCGCGCCGGATCGGCGAACAACGCGCTCGAATAGTTCATCCCCTCATCGAGCCAGAGCGCGTAGAAATCATTGCCAAGGTCATAATGGAAGGCGATATTGTCGCGCGACCCCGCCCGGCTATTCTTTCGCAGCGCATGAAAGGCCCGCGCCAGCCAGCGCAGCGGGCCGCGTGAGCGCGCCACCGAACCGAGCGACCGCGCATTGCGCATGAACAGGGCGAAAAGCGGCACCGGGTCGGGGCTGTCCCATTCGCCCGCCTCCCAGGCGCGATACCAGCCGACCGATCCGCCCAGCGCCAGCCGCGCCAGCGCATTCCAGTCACGCAGCCGCACCTCGCAGACCGGCCCCTCGCCCCGCGCCCCCAATATGCGGAAGCTGCCATCGGGCAGCCATGCCTCCAGCCGCCCCTGTTCCAGCCCCCGGTCGATGCGGTCGAGCAACAGGTGGCCGAAGGGCGCGATCGCCCTGCCCCACAGGCGCGAGCCGCCGCCGGGAAACAGGCGGGCCGCTTTCACCATATGCCGGCCGCGTCGGGAATCGATGGAGTTCATGGGAAGGGAGAGTGCCCCAGCCGCACTGCGGCAATCAAGCGTTGATCGCGGGGCGGCCCGTCATTCCGGCGTCGTTTCGGTTTCATGGTCCCGCTCGAAATCGCCAATTTCGAAATCGCCAGACCCGAAATCATAGGCCCGCTCGACCCGCGCGATGCGCACGCGATAGCGATGATACCAGAGCCGCCGCCCCTGCCCTTGCGCTTCCAGATGTTCGGCGTCCCGCTTCCATGCCGCAATCGCCTCAAGGTCCGACCAGCACGAGACGGTGATGCCCATGCCGTCTCCTCCACGCGCGCTCTCCATGCCGAGATAGCCCGGCCGTGCTTGCGCCAGTTCCATCATCCGCGCCGCCATCGCCTGATAGCCTTGCTCATCCTCACCCGACCGGAGAGAGGTGAAGATCACCGCATAATAAGGAGGCTCCGGAAAAGGAGCATCGCCACCCTGCCCGGCCATGGACCGCCAGCCCGGCTTATTGCTCGCCCGGCGCCAGCGCGCGGATGCGCAGTGCATGGACCCGCCCGGCCAGCAATTCCTTCAGCGCCTCGTTTACCATGCGCTGGCGGGCGACGCGGCTCTGGCCGACGAAAGCGGTCGACACCAGTTCCACCGTGAAGTGGCTCTCGCCCGATCCGTCATGCCCGGCATGGCCCGCATGCTGGTGGCTGTCGTTGATGACAAGCAGATGCGACGGATTGAGCGTCAGACGCAACCGGCTTTCGATCTCGGTGGCCACAGGGCCTTTTGCTTGCGTGTCCATCTTCCCTATATAGGTCTTTTCGTCTCAAGAGGATATCCGATAATTGGTTGCCCGCTCCACCGATCACCGCATGCGCCACACCCGTTTCCATGGACGGATGGAAGGGGCAGCGCAGGCCTGCGCGGTCGCTGGCTGCGATCAGGCGGGCGAATTTCGCGCACCCTCCTCGCGCGACAGGGCGGCCCCCGCCGACCAGCCCGCGCAATGGCGCTGGCTCTGCCTCGAACATGTGCGGGAGTTCAACGCCGGCTATAATTTCTTCGCGGGCATGAGCGAGGATGAGATTTTCGAGGCGCAGCGCCCCCATGCCGGGTGGGAACGGGAAACGCGCGCTTTCTCCTCCAGCGCCGCGTCGCCGGGGCCGCGCTGGTCGGATTTCGCCGACCCGCTCGACGCGATCGGCGCGGGCTTCCGCCAGAAGATGAAGGAGGCGCGAGAGGCCCGGGCGATGCGGCAGGATGGCCGCCCGCTATCCGACATGGACCGCAAGGCGCTGCGCACGCTCGACCTGCCCGTCGATGCCGATCGCAAGGCGCTGCGCACCGCCTATACCGCGCTCGTCCGCCGCTATCACCCGGACCATAATGGCGGCGATCGCGCCCATGAAAAGGCGTTGCAGGATGTGATCGCGGCCTATACGCACTTGCGCAAGGCCCCGGCATTTGCCTGAGTCCTCTTTTTGACAGCTTTATCCATTTCAAGGCCAGATCGATCATGACCGACATTCCCAACGCCACCCCCGACATGCGCAGCGAGACGCTGATGGACGCGCCGGACAAGGATGTGAGCGTGCGCGATCTGTTCGGCATCGATATCGACATGACCGTGCCCGCCTTTTCGGAAGCCGACGAGCGCGTGCCCGATCTCGATCCCGCTTATGTGTTCGACCCGGACACCACGCTGGCGATCCTGGCGGGCTTTTCCTACAACCGCCGCGTGATGGTGCAGGGCTATCACGGCACCGGCAAGTCGAGCCATATCGAGCAGGTCGCCGCGCGGTTGAACTGGCCCTGCGTGCGCATCAACCTCGACGCGCATATCAGCCGCATCGATCTGGTCGGCCGCGACGCCATCGTGCTGAAGGACGGCGTGCAGGTGACGGAATTCCGCGAGGGCCTGCTCCCCTGGGCGATGCAGCACCCGGTCGCGCTGGTGTTCGACGAATATGACGCCGGGCGCCCGGACGTGATGTTCGTGATCCAGCGCGTGCTGGAAGCGGACGGCAAGATGACCCTGCTCGACCAGAACCGCGTGATCCGGCCGAACCCGTGGTTCCGCCTGTTCGCCACCGCCAACACCGTGGGTCTGGGCGACACCACCGGCCTCTATCACGGCACGCAGCAGATCAACCAGGGCCAGATGGACCGCTGGAACCTCGTCGTCACCCTCAATTACCTGCCCGCCGAGACTGAAGCGCAGATCGTCCTCGCCAAGTCCGGCGAGTATGACCATGAGGGCGGCCGCAAGGAAGTGCAGAACATGATCAAGGTCGCCG
>CAYLKZ010000068.1:0-15070 GCA_964384275.1 uncultured Sphingobium sp.
TCGCGACGGTCAGCGCCGGTGACCCGGTATCCTCCGCCTGCGCGCTGCCCGATGCAGCGCCTGCCAGCACGGCAACGGCGGCCGCACCGGCGAGCCAATGGAAACGAGCGATCATTCTTTACCCCTTGAACTTCTGGTTGATCAGCGCTTCCGGCGGTCCGGTCAGGTTTGATGTTTTTTTTGGTTCCCCGCGAGGGGATGGTTGAAAAGGGACGACCTGCGCCTCGTGGCGCTCGGTTCTCCTTTTCAGCGCGGCGTGAAACGCCGCTTTTCGGTGACGTCGATCTGGACGACCCGGCCTTCATGGACCGTGACGGCGATGCTGCCGAAGCGCAGCCCCTCCAGCGCTTGCCGGATGGAGGCGAGGCTTTCGTCCAGCAGATCAGGCGCCGAAGTGGTCGCGGTCTTCGCTGTCTGCGATAGGGTCATGGATGTATCTCCTTGCGACGCAGCTTTATATCTATTCAAATAGTAGACAATAAGCGAATAAGTTTGGGCTTCCCTAGTTTTCCTTTAGGCTGCTGCGAAAATGACGGAAAACCGGGCAGATCCGGCCTTGAAAACCCTCATCCGCCCGGTTCCTTGCCTGTCAGATGCTCAGCGCCAGCGGTGAAGGCGCGGCGGGAGGGAGGAAGGCGTTGCCCTGCGCCAGCGCCGAATCCGTCCTGGTCCTGCGGATGAGCCGCCGCATCAGATAGAGGCCGAAATCCCAGCTGCCGAGGCCGGAGTCGGCGTTGATATGGCCGCTATTGCCCGCATCGGCGAAATCGCTGCCCCAGAAGAAGGCCAGCCGCCGCGCCCGGCCGAAATCGATATAGGGATCGTTCCGGCTGGCGACGAGGATGGAGGGGAAGGGCAATATGCCCCGCGCTGCCGGAGCGAAAGGCAGGAGGCGCGGATCGATCGATGCATGATCCAGCTCCGGCGGCGCGACGAGCAGCGCTGCTGCGACCGGATTGCCGAAGCCCGGTTTCTGCTGCTGTGCCCAGCGCGCTATGGCGTGGCACCCAAGGCTGTGGGCGACGAGGAATAGGGGGCTTTTCGCCTGCTCGATTGCGGCATTGAGGCGATCGGGCCAGCTTTCCGCATCCGGTTTTTCCCAGTTGCCCAGATCGACCCGGCTGCAATTGGGCAGCGAGTTTTCCCACAGGCTCTGCCAATGGGCGGGGCCGCTATTGTTCAACCCCGGTACGGTGAGAATATGGGGCGCATCGCCATTGCCATCCGAGGGCGTCAAAAAGGTCGATATGTGCATAGCCGATATTCCTTTCGAAAAAGAAGCGACCGGTCGACTCGGTATACGTCCCGACATAGGTATATAGTATCTCAATTGTTTAAGTAGACAAGTGGTGCGCGGTCAAATGGCCGGGATGTGAGGCAGGACGCATACCGCTAAGGATGCTCTGCCCGATGGTTTGCCGAACATTCAGGCGGAACGCAGCGCGCGCCTATTATTCCCGCTGCGCGATATTGTTCCCCTCTTGCGCTCCCGGCCGGGGGACCTATGTGCTGTGCACAGTTTCATAAACAGGGAAGACCGGATGACGACCACCACGCATAGCCGCATGTTGATCCTCGGATCGGGGCCGGCGGGGCTGTCCGCCGCCATTTATGGCGCGCGCGCGGGCCTGAAGCCGATCGTGGTGCAGGGGATGCAGCCCGGTGGTCAGCTTACCATCACCACCGATGTCGAAAATTATCCCGGCTTTCGCGACGTGATTCAAGGCCCTTGGCTGATGGAGGAGATGCAGGCGCAGGCCGAGCATGTCGGGGCGCAGATGGTGTGGGACCAGATCGTCGATGTCGATCTTTCGCAGCGCCCCTTCCGCCTCACCGGCGATGGCGGCAGCGTCTACACCGCCGATACGCTGGTCATCTGCACCGGCGCGCAGGCCAAATGGCTCGGCGCCGAGGGCGAGGAAGCGCTGTCGGGCAAGGGTGTTTCCGCTTGCGCGACCTGCGATGGCTTCTTTTATCGCGGCAAGAAGGTGGTGGTGATCGGCGGCGGCAATACCGCCGTGGAGGAAGCGCTCTACCTCACCAATCATTCGCAGGACGTGACGCTGATCCATCGCCGCGATTCGCTGCGGTCGGAGAAGATTCTTCAGGAGCGGCTGCTCGCCCATCCCAATATCAGGATATTGTGGAACAAGGCGATCAAGCGCTTTGTCGGCGGCGAGGGGGCCGAGGGCCTGATCGGCGTCGATCTGGTCGATACCGTGACCGGCGAGGAAAGCCATGAGCCGACCGATGGCGCCTTCGTCGCGATCGGCCACAAGCCCTCGACCGAACTCTTCGAAAGCAAGCTGGAGCTGGATGACGGCTATATCATGGTGGAAAAAGGCACGTCGAAGACCGCCATTCCCGGCGTGTTCGCGGCAGGCGACGTCACCGACAAGATTTATCGTCAGGCCGTGACGGCGGCGGGCATGGGGTGCATGGCCGCGCTCGATGTGGAGCGTTTTCTGGCCGAAGCGGATTTCGAAGCGGCGAGGGCAGCCGCCGCCGAATGAGGATCGGCAGGGCGCCACCCTGGCGGGTTAAGCCGGGTGGCGTCTTGGCCTTTTCCGGTCAAAGAGCAGCCGGGATCAGGAGCTTTGCAAGCTTCCGGGCGAGAGGAAGAGGCGCTGCGGAACGGCGCCCGCCTTTGCGGGGTAAGCCAAGTACGCACGGAATTCTGGCACGAACGACTGTGGCGCGCATCTGCTATCGGTCCTGATGCCGCAATGAGAGGACAACCGGCGAAACCGCCCGCTATCCGGCCAGCGCCCTTATCCCAGCTTCTGGTGGATGAACGCCAGCAACGAGCCGAATGTCTCGAAGGTTTCCCCATCGACATCGTCATCGTCGATCAGGACCGAGAAACGATCCTCTATTTCCGTCAGCAATGTCGCCACCGCCATGGAATCCAGTTCGGGCAAGGCTCCGAACAACGGGGTGTCCGCTGTAAAGGCCGCCACGCTCTCCGGAGCAAGGCCAAGGACGTCCTGCAACACCGTCCGCAATGCCTCGTCCAGCGACATGGGCGGGGTGCCTTCTTTCAAGGGTTCTGCACGCATCCCGGTCGCTCTAGCGTTATCCGGGGCGCCGGACAAGTTGGGAAATGCGGGTGCGCAGCGCTGGCAACCACATGCTCGCCTTGCGCGGGTTGAAGCAGTCGAGCCGCTGCATCGGGCGCACCTGCTCCATCCAGTCGCGCTTATAGGCATTGTTGCCGGTGCCATAGTCGATGCGGAAAATCCCGTCCCGGCCGATCACATGCTCGAACATATAATGGCTGAGCAGCGTGCCGGGCGAGTTGCGGTCATGCGCGCCGTCATGGGCGAGCTTGTGGATGCAGGCGATGCCGTTTTCGATCGTCCAGATCTGGGCCGCCACCGCCACGTCCCCGGCGCGGGCGAACCCCATGCGCAGCGCGCCGCGCGTGGCGGCTTCCTCCGCCAGCGCGCGCACCATATCCGGATAGGCCTCGGAGTTTTTCCAGCTCGCGCTGTAGACCGCCATATACTCGTCCCAGAGCCGGTCGGTCAGCTGCTCCTCCAGGCTCAAGGCATAGGGCTTCGACTTGCCCTTGCGCTTGACCGACGAGCGCAGCTGGCCGGGGCGATCGGCCCAATATCGCGTGAAATCGCGGCCGTTGAGGTCGAGATAATGATTGCTGTTCTGATCGGTCAGCAAAGCGATCCAGCCCGCGGAGGCAAAGGCCTTGCGCATCATCTGCGCAAGCGCGGGATCGAGCAGCGGATAAAAGCTCACCCGGCTATGGCTCTTCCGCAGCCGGGCCGCGATCTCGCCGATGAGCGCCTGTTGGCGGGCGGGCGAGGGTGCGCCTTCGAATATCGGCGCATAGGAAAAGCTGTAATAATTGGCGAGCGCGTTCAGTTCACTGCCATCTTGGATCAGCGGCAGGACCGCCGCTGCGCCTTCCTGTTCGGCCCGGGGCCAGAGGACAGTGCTGTCCGCATAGCAGTGGCGGGCAAGCATTTCGAACCAGGCCGGACGCGCGAAACTGTCCGCCGCGCTAAATTCGGCCTCATCCCGGTGCTCAAGTGGAGGGATAGTTTGCGCCATATCCTTATTCATTATCGTCTCATTTCGGGGCTGTCTTCCCTTGCCATGGCAATGTCTCTATTCCGCGATCTGCGAATATTATAGCGGGGAAGAGTGCAGATGAAGTTAAGGGAGTCGCCTTTGCGACCGATCGACCATCTTCCCGCAATGGGCAAGGCGGATGCGCCTGCGCTGTCGGGCAAGGCGGGCAGTCTGAACTATGCCGAACTGGAGGACGCTGTGGGGCGGCTTGCGGCGTGGCTTGCGGCGCATGGCCTGTCACGCGGCGACCGGGTCGCGAGCTGGGTCGCCAAGGGAAGGTTCGCTTGCCTGATGCCGCTCGCCGCTCCGCGCGCCGGGCTGGTCCATGTACCGATCAATCCGCTGCTCAAACATGCGCAGGTCGCGCACATTCTCGCCGATAGCGGTGCCGCGCTGCTGATCGGAACTGCCGCCCGTATTTCAGGGCTTGGCGCCGGGGATGTGCCGCAGGGATGCGCGCTTTACGAGGAAGTGCGGGTGCTGGAGGAGGCCGATGCGCTTGCCCCGCTGCCTCCCGGCGATGGCGCGCCCGACGATCTGGCCGCGCTGCTCTATACCAGCGGTTCCACCGGACGACCCAAGGGGGTAATGATTACCCATGCCAATCTCTGGTTGGGGGCGGTGTCGGTGGCGGAGTATCTTCGCCTGTCGCCGGAGGACCGGGTGCTGGCGGTGCTGCCCTTCAGCTTCGATTATGGGCAGAACCAATTGCTCTCCACCTGGGCGGCGGGCGGCTGCGTGGTGCCGCTCGATTATCTGACCGCCCGCGATGTGATAAAGGCGGTTGAGGGGCAAGCTATCACCAGCCTTGCCGGGGTGCCGCCGCTTTGGGTGCAGCTGACTGAGGCGCAATGGCCGGTTGAGACGGCCGCGCGATTGCGCCGCCTCACCAATAGCGGCGGCGCGCTGACGCGGCCGCTGGTGGCGAAATTGCGCGCACTGTTCCCCAATGCCGATCTCTATCCGATGTATGGGCTGACCGAGGCGTTTCGCTCCACCTATTTGCCGCCCGAACTGGTCGAGAGCCATCCCGAAAGCATGGGGCGGGCGATCCCCTATGCCGAGATCCTCGTCTGCCGTCCCGATGGCAGCATCGCGGCGGACGATGAGCCGGGAGAGCTGGTGCATTGCGGGCCGCTGGTGGCGCAGGGCTATTGGCGGGACGCTGCGCGCACGGCGGAGCGCTTCCGCTCCGCGCCGCCCGCGTCACTTTATGGCGGCATGGCGGTCTGGTCCGGCGACACGGTGCGGCGTGATGCCGAGGGGCTGCTCACCTTCGTCGGGCGCGCCGATGCGATGATCAAGTCCGCTGGCAACCGTATCAGCCCGACCGAGATAGAGGAAGCGGCGCAGGCCGTTCCCGGCGTCGCCGAAGCCGTGGCGCTCGGCGTGCCCGATGCGCGGTTGGGGCAGGCGATCCTGCTGCTGGTGCGCGCGGGGATGGGAGGCGATGCCGATGCGTCCCGATTGGAGGAAGCGATACGCACCCGCTTCCGCACGGAGCTTCCCAATTATATGATGCCGGGTGAAATCCGGATGCTAGACCGGTTCCCCAAAAATCCCAATGGCAAGATCGATCGCGTCGCCCTTGCCGCCATCCACGCCCCGCCCGAAGAGGAGACGTCCCGATGAAACCTTCCGGTCCCATTCCTCTCTGGTTCGAAGCGGAGGAGGGCATTTTGCTGATCGGCGATTGCGGCCTTTATTCGCTGATCGACGAGGGGGGCGATACGCCGCTCTTTGTCTATGACATGGGTGTGGTCCGTTCGACCATCGGGCGGCTGCGGGTGGCGATGCCGGACAGCTTGCACCTTCATTATGCGATCAAGGCCAACCCTTATGCGCCGCTGCTTGCCGGGATGGCGGGACTGGTCGATGGGTTCGACATCGCTTCGGGCGGGGAACTGGCGATGGCGCTGGCGGCGGGAATGAGTGCGGAGAGGATCAGCTTCGCGGGGCCGGGCAAGCGCGACGATGAACTGCGCGCCGCGATAGAGGCGGGCGTGACGATCAATCTGGAGTCGGAAGGGGAAGCGCGGCGGGCGCTTGCCATTGCAGGACAGGTTGGGGCGACACCGCGCCTTGCCGTGCGGGTCAATCCGGATTTCGACCTCAAGGGGTCGGGCATGAAGATGGGCGGCGGCGCCAAGCCCTTTGGTATCGACGCCGATCGCGCCGGGGCTTTGGCGAAGATGGTGATCGACGCCGGGGCAGAGTGGTGCGGCTGGCATATTTTCGCGGGCAGTCAGGCACTCGACACCATGGCGATCATCGAGGCGCAGGCGCAGACGGTCGCGCTCGCCGCGCGCCTCTCCGAAGAGGTCGGCCGCACGCCGCCGCTTGTCAATATAGGCGGCGGGCTGGGCGTGCCCTATTTCCCCGGCGATCTGCCGGTCGATGCGCGCGCTATCGGGCTGGCGCTGGAAGAGAGCATCACCATCCCCCCGGACATTCTGGAGGAAAGCGCCTTCGCGATGGAGCTTGGGCGTTATCTCGTCGCCGAGGCGGGCGTGTATCTGACCCGCGTGATCGATGTGAAGCAGAGCCATGGAGAGCGTTTCGCGATCGTGGACGGCGGGCTTCATCACCAATTGGCGGCGAGCGGCAATTTCGGCACGGTGGTGCGGCGCAACTATCCTGTGGCCGTCGCCAATAAATTCGGTGCCGAGGCAGCGAGCAAGCCTGTCACCATCGCCGGATGCCTGTGCACGCCCCTCGACCGGCTCGCCGACAAGGTGCTGTTGCCACCGGTGGAGGAAGGAGATATCATCGCTATCTTCATGGCCGGGGCCTATGGCGCGACGGCTTCTCCCTCGGCCTTTCTGGGCCATCAGCCAGCGCGGGAACTGCTGCTGGGCAATTGAAGTACCGAATCGATACAGGTTTTTACAGAGAGGCTAACGCTATTTTCACCCTTTTGCGCCACTAGGCATAGTAAGAGTCCTAGCGTTACGCCTTCATTCTGACAGGAATAGAGGGTAAAACGAGGCAGGCAACATTGAGGTGAATGACATGGCATTTAGCCATAAATTTAGGGTTTTCATCGGCTTGGTTCTGTCCGCGCTGGTATTGTCCGGCTGCATGGCATCAACGTCGGGACCGCAATTGCCGCCAGCCTCCTTCGTTTCGACGCAGGAAGGCCCCGGCGAGGAATATGTGATAGGCCCGCTGGACGAGCTGACGATCTTCGTCTGGCGCAATCCGGAACTGGGCTCGAAGGTGCAGGTGCGCCCCGATGGCAGGATCACCACGCCGCTCATCACGGATATGCCCGCGGTCGGCAAGACCTCGAAGGTACTGGCCGAGGATATCCGCAAGGCCCTGTCGCAATATATCGAAAATCCGCTGGTTTCGGTGATTGTCGATAAGTTTTCCGGTACGTTCAGCCAGCAGGTGCGCATCGTCGGCGCGACCGAAAAGCCCGCTTCGCTGCCCTATCGCGCCAATATGACCCTGCTCGATGCGATGATCGCGGTCGGCGGCCTTTCGGAATATGCGGCGGGCAACCGCGCTCGCCTGGTCCGTTACGATCGGGAAACCGGCAAGCAGCAGGAATTCGCGCTGCGCATCAACGATCTCATCAAGAAGGGCGATACCCGGGCCAATGTGCTGCTCGCCCCCGGCGATGTGATCATCATTCCCGAAAGCATGTTCTGACACGCGCAAGCGCGCCGAGGCCTGACCGCCTGCACGAACAACGGAAAAGAACCGACATATGCCTAGCCTTTATGATGAATTGCTGATCGCGCTGCATGGGGTGTGGAACCGCCGCTGGTTGGCGCTGGGCGTCGCCTGGGTGGTGTGCGCGCTGGGCTGGCTGGCGGTGTCCACCATCCCCAACAGCTATCAGTCCAGGGCAAAGGTTTATGTCACCACCCAGTCCGTCATTCAGGACAAGGTGGGTATTTCCGCCGCCGAGCAGGCCAAGAGCCTCGACGCGTTGCGTCAGACCCTGTTGAGTTCCGACAATCTGGAAAAGGTGGTGCGGGGCACCGAGCTTGCCGGGACCGTGGCAAGCGATGCCGACATTGCCAGCCGCGCGGGCATGTTGCGGCAGAATATCACCATCGTCTCGAATGAGGACAATATGTTCGAAATCGCGACGGTGATGGCGGATGGTTCGCTGTCCGATCGCGCCAATGCGCGGATCGCCCAGCAGGTCACGCAGAAGATGATCGACCTGTTCCAGCAGGCCAATATTTCCGGCAGCCGGGATGAAACGCAGCAGGGCATCGCTTTCCTCGATCAGCAGATTGCCCAGACCGGCAAGTCGCTGGCCGCGGTCGAGCAGAAGAAGGTCGAATTCGAGCAGCGCATCGGCCTGGCGCCGGGATCGGGATCGATCGGCGATCGCATGGCTGCCGCTCGTAGCGAGATCAACCAGATCAATCCCCAGCTTGCCGCCGCAAGGAGCGCGCTTGCCGCGACCGAAAGCCAGCTCGCCTCCACGCCCGCGACCATCGCCGGCACAGTGGTGGGTGGCGGCGTCAGCCCGCTTGCGCAGGCGCAGGCCGACCTCGCCGCCGCTCGCGCGCGAGGCTGGACCAGGGAGCATCCCGACGTCATCGCGCTGGAGCGGCAAGTTGCCAATTTGAGGGCGCAGGGTCTGGGCACTGGCGGCACGGCCACCGCCGGGACCACCAATCCCGCTTATGCCTCCCTGAAATCGATGCAGGCGGAGCGCTCGGCGACGGTGCAGACGCTCCAGAACCGCAAGGCGCAGCTGGACGCGGACCTCAACAGGATGGTTTCGCAGCAGGTCAGCGAGCCGGGCCTCGCGACCGAGCAGGAAAAGCTCAATCGCGATTATGACGTGCTGAAGAATCAATATGACAAGCTGCTGTCCGATCGCGAGGAAGTGCGTCTGCGCGGTGATGTGCAGAGTGAAACCACGGGCACGACCTTCCGCGTGATGGACCCCCCCGCTCTGCCCAGCGTGCCTTTCTCGCCCAACCGGCCTTTGCTGCTGATCGGCGTGCTGATCGCTGGCATAGGGGCGGGCGTGGCGGCGGCCTTTGCCATGGGTCAGCTGCGCCAGACTTTCCCCACGGCGCAGAAACTGGCCAAGGTCGCCGGGGTGCCCGTTCTGGGATCGGTGACGGAAAACATCGGTCCGGTTCAATTGGCGGACCGTAGCCGCAAGTTCAAGATGTTCATGGGCGGATGTGCGGCGCTCGGATGTGCCTGTCTGTTGCTGATCGTGGTGGAATTTGTCCAGCGCGGCCTGGCATGAAAGGGAAAGATAGCATGGGTAAGCAGAATTTCCCTATGAGGGGTGACTCGCCGTCGGTTCGTCCGGCTTCGGCCAAGAGCGTTCTGGAACGCGCCAACGACCTGTTCCGGTTCGAGGATGCGATCCGGGGAGAGAATCTTCCCCCGCTCGATATTCCGGTCGAGTTGATTCCGCCGCCGCTTCCTCCGCTGAAACCGGCCGGAAACAAAGGCAACGCATCTCCCTCGTCCGATTTCGAGGCAAGCGAGGCGGCGCCTTCCGGGCTCGTGACCGATCTGGCGAAGGGCTATGTCAGCAGCATAGTCGCAAGCCCCGCACCTGGCGGAGCAGCCACCCCCGCCGAAGTCCTGCCGCGTGCGCGTGACTGGAACGGCCCGGTGCAGAAGCTCAACCATGAAAAGATGGCGGAGTTCGGCTATATGGTGCCGGGCGCGCCCGTCAATCGCACGAGCGAGGAGTTCCGCATCATCAAGCGCGAGCTGCTCTCCCGCATTCGCGGCGGACGCCAGCAAGAGGCCATTCCCAACGGAAATATCCTCCTCATCGCCTCGGCGCATGCGGGGGATGGCAAGACCTATTGCTCGGTCAATCTCGCGCTTTCGCTCGCTGCGGAAAGCGGGCTGGAGGTGCTGCTGATCGATGCCGACATCGCCAAGCCCAGCATCGCGGCCAATCTTGGCCTGACGACAGGCAAGGGGCTGATGGATGCGCTCGTCGACCGCCATCTTCCCGTCGAGGAACTGGTGATCCGCACCGATGTGCCGACTTTCTCGGTTCTGCCTGCCGGGCAGAGCACGGATAAAGATGCCGAACGTCTCGCTTCGGCGCGGATGGGCGAACTGATCGGGGCGCTGGTCGCCCAGCGGCCCGAACGCATATTGATCTTCGATTCGCCTCCTTTGCTGGCGGCGTCTCCCGCCTCGGTGCTCGCGGCCCATGTGGGGCAGACGGTTCTGGTGGTCCGGGCCGACCGCACTACGGAGGGCGCGCTGCGCGATGCCGCCGGGCTGCTCAAGGAATGCCCCCATGTCCATCTGCTCCTGAATGGAGTCCAGTTTTCTACCAGTGGCCGTCAGTTCGGCAGTTATTATGGAAGGGAGGCCGAATGATGCGCCACTCCGCTATTCGTTCGTCCATTTCTTATCATCTTGGCAGCGCGCTGGCGCTTGCCGCCATTGCCGCAATGCCTGTGGCCGCTCATGCGAAAGCGGAGATCGCGCCTTATATAGAGCTTGATCAAACGGTGGTTGCCGACGTCAAGGGCAATAGCGGCCGTGACGATATTCTAACCTATACGACAGCAGCGGTGGGCGTCGATGGCAGTGTGACGTCGCGCCGGGCCGAAGCGCAGGTGAGCCTGCGTTACGAGCATCTGTTCCCCTGGAGCAGCGGCTATAAGGATCAGGATATCGTCTCCGGCATCGCGCGCGCGCGCTATTGGGCGATCCCCGAGACGCTTTCGCTGGAGGCCACGGGCTTTGCGACCCGCGTGCGCGGCGATAGCTTCTATGGCGCCAATACGTCGCTCGCCAGCTCTGGCGGCATGGGCGACGATATTTATTCGATCAGCGCCGGGCCATCGCTGACGACGAGCATCAACAATCTGGATGTGACCGCCGCTTATCGGCTGAGCTATACGACGATCGACAATAATGACGATGTCAGTGCTGCTGGCGCGCCCTATCGTTATGGCACGTTCGGCGACAGCATTTATCATTCGTTGAACGGCTCGGTCGGGATGAAGACCGGCCAGCTGCCTTTCGCCTGGACGGTGAGCGGCGGATATGACCGCGAAAATGTCGATGAGCTGAAGCAGCGCTTCTCGGACCTCTGGGGCCGCCTCGACCTCACCATACCGGTGACGCAGAGCGTCGCGCTGGTCGGCGGCGTGGGCTATGAAAAGCTGAAGATTTCCCAGCAATCGGTGCTGGTGGATGGAACCGGCGTTCCGGTCGTCAATGACGAGGGCAACTATGTCGGCGATCCTTCCGTTCCGCGGCAGATCGCTTATGAAACAAGCGGCATGATCTGGGATGCCGGTGTGCTCTGGCGCCCCAGCCGTCATACCACGCTGGAGGCTCGGATCGGGCGGCGCTACGGCGACATGAACTATAGCGGTTCGTTCGTCTGGGAACCGTCCGCGAGCAGCACGGTGCAGATCACCTTTTTCGACACCATCGACAGCTTCGGGCGCGGGCTATCCAACAGCCTGTCGTCCTTGCCTTTCACCTTCACGACGATGCGCGATCCCTTTACCGGCGATCTTTCCACCTGCGTGAGCGGTCAGGATGGAGTACAGTGTCTCAACGGCATGCTGGCGGGCATCAACGGTGCGAATTACCGCAGCCGTGGCGTCACCGCGCAATATAGCATGTCGCGCGGCCGTCTGGATTGGGGTGTCGCCGTCGGATGGACAAAGCGTAAATTCCTGGCGCCGGCCACCGGACTGTTCGCTGCCGTCAATGGCGTGAAGGACAATTATTATTTCGGCACGGGCTTTGTCGGCGTGACTCTCGATCAGGAATCGAGCCTCTCCGGCAATGTCTACGCCAATTACATGGATTCCGGGGTGGTTAGCTCCAACATCACCAATTACGGCGGATATGTCACATATCAACGGCGGTTGGGGAGCCGTTTCCTCGGCCAGGCGTCCATCGGTCTGGATTCGGTCGATGCCAGCGATATCGAGCAGGTCATCAGCCTGCTGGGCCGGGTCGGCGTACGGTATCAGTTTTGATGGCAAGCGTGGGCCGAAAGGTCCTTTAGGAGGCTAAGGCGATGTACAATCAATTTTATCAGTTCGAGGGCCGCCCGTTCCAGCTTACGCCCGATCCGCATTTCTATTTTGAAAGCGGCACGCACCGTAAGGCGCTGTCCTATCTCGGCTATGGTCTGGCGCAGGGGGAGGGCTTCATCGTCATCACCGGCGAGATCGGCGCGGGCAAGACCACGCTTGTCGGCCATGTGATGAACAGCATCGATCCGGCGCGCCTTACCGCGATCAAAATCGTATCCACGCAGGTGCAGGGCGATGACCTGCTGCGTCTGGTCGCGCAGGGGTTCCAGATCACCGAGGATCAACTGCCCAAGGCGCAGATGCTGCAACGGATCGAGGCGTTCCTCTATTCGCAGGCGCGCAAGGGCTTGCGCACGCTGCTGATCGTGGACGAGGCGCAGAACCTGCCGCCTTCCTCGATCGAGGAATTGCGCATGCTCTCCAATTTTCAGCTCGGCGGGCAGGCTCTGTTGCAGATTTTCCTGCTTGGTCAGCCTGAGTTTCGCGACGTGATGCATGGCCCGGAAATGAAGCAGCTGCGCCAGCGGGTGATCGCGACCCATCATCTCGAACCGATGCTGGCGGAGGAAATCGAGCCCTATATCCTCCATCGCCTGTCGCTGGTCGGATGGAAAGGCAATCCGACCTTCACGGCGGGGGCCTATGCGGCGATTTTCGAGGCGACGGGCGGTGTTCCGCGCCGTATCAATACGTTGATGAGCCATGTCCTGCTGCTCGGCGCGGTCGAAAGACTGAACGAGATTGACGAGCAGACGATTCGATCCGCCGCCACCGATCTTGGGTCCGATGATGCCGCTGTCGAGGATAAAAGGCGCGACAACACCGGCGCCCGGCCCGTGACGGAACCAAAAGAACGGGAAGAACTGCGCGACCTGATCAGCCAGAGCGGAGAGCTTATCGGCGATCAGCACCTGCTGGCCGAAAAGCTCGCCATTGTGAGCGATCGCCTGACCCGGCTCGAAAGGCAAGCCGAGGAGCAGGATGCGGCGTTGCGCCGGGTGCTGACGCTGCTGATCGACTGGGTCGAAAAGGACGGAAGCACTGGGGCGGCCCGCGCGGCCTGACGTAAAAGGGCGCTTTTGCAAAGGAAGCGCCGGGGAGCATCGGTGATCGGGATGATTAACGCCTTGTCAGTCGATGTCGAGGACTGGTTTCAGGTTGGCGCGTTCGAACGGACGATACATCGCCGCGACTGGGACAGCCTCGAATGTCGTGTCGAGCGCAATGTGGACGCGGTGCTGGATCTGTTCGACAATCATGGCGTGAAGGGCACATTCTTCACGCTGGGCTGGGTGGCGGAGCGCTATCCCGCTGCGATCCGTCGCATTGTCGAAGCCGGGCACGAGCTTGCGAGCCATGGCTATGATCATCAGCGCGTGTTCACCTTCACGCCGGAGGAATTTCGCGCCGATCTGCGCAAGTCCCGTGCTCTGCTGGAGCAGGCGGGCGGGGTGGCCGTGACCGGCTATCGCGCGCCGAGCTTCTCGATCGATGCGCGGACCCCCTGGGCACACCGGATATTGGCCGAGGAAGGCTATGATTATTCGAGCAGCGTCGCGCCCATTGTTCACGATCATTATGGCTGGCCCGAAGCGCCGCGATTCGCTTTTCATCCGGTGGAAGGCAGCGATCTTGTCGAATTGCCGGTGACGACGGCGAAGCTTGGCGGCCGCACGCTGGCGGCGGGCGGGGGAGGCTTTTTCCGGCTGCTGCCTTATGGTTTTTCGCGCTGGGCGGTCCGGCAGGTCAACAGCCGGGATGCGCGGCCCGCGATCCTGTATTTCCACCCTTGGGAAATCGATACCGCGCAGCCCAGGGTGGCTGGCGCGCCGTTGCGCTCTCGCGTCCGCCATTATACCAATCTTGGCGTCATGGCGCCTAAATTGAGCCGCCTGATGGGCGATTTCCGCTGGGGGCGCATCGATGCGCTGCTCGCCGGGCAGAAGGAGGGCGCGCCATGCTGGCCCACGCGTTGACGGTCGAGGAAGTCGATCTTTCCGACCCTGCGCAGGCGCGTGAGGTCGATGACTGGATCTGCGCTCACGAGGAGTCTACCCCGTTTCATCGCCCGGCCTGGATCGGCGCGGTCGCGCGTGGATGCCGCCAGCGGGCGATGATGCTCGTCGCGCGCCGGGGCGGCGGGATCGTCGGCGTGCTGCCGCTCACCCTCGTCGCCTCGCACCTGTTCGGCCGCGCGCTGGTATCGAGCGGATTCGCCGTCGATGGCGGCATCCTCGCCGATGACGGCGCGGTGGTCGAGGCGCTCGCCAGCCAGTGCTGGCAGGTGGCGGAGCGTCAGGGCTGCCCCACGGCGGAGCTGCGGGGCGGCCGCCTTCCTGAAACCGGCTGGACGCTGAAGACCGGGGCTTATCTCAACTTTGCCAAGCCGCTGGAGGCCGATGACGAAGCGCAATTGCTCGCCGTGCCGCGCAAGCATCGCGCCGAGGTGCGCAAGGGGCTGGGCAATGACCTTGATGTGGAGACGGGTCGCGACCGGCGCCTGCTCGACATCCATTACCGTCTCTATGCCGAAAATGTGCACCGGCTCGGCACCCCTGTCTTTCCCAAGGCGATGTTCGCGCAATTGCTGGAGGCGTTCGGGCAGGATGCCGAGATCCTGCTGGTGAGCAAGGACGGCAAGCCGCTGACGAGCCTGTTCACGCTCTATCATCGCGGCGCCTGCATGCCCTATTATCAGGGCTCGGCGGCGGAGGCACGGGCGCTGCGCTCCAATGAGGTCGCCTATTTCCGGCTGATGGGCCATGCGCGGGAACGGGGCTGCGCCATTTTCGATTTCGGCCGCTCCAAGGTCGGCACCGGCCCCGCCGCGTGGAAGAAGACGTGGGGCTGGGAAGGCGAGCCGCTCGTCTATGCGACGCGCGCCGCGCCGGGGAAGGAAGCGCGGGATATCAATCCGCTCTCGCCTCAATATCAGCGCAAGGTGGAAT
>CAYLKZ010000068.1:15170-16597 GCA_964384275.1 uncultured Sphingobium sp.
AAGGAAGCGCGGGATATCAATCCGCTCTCGCCTCAATATCAGCGCAAGGTGGAATTGTGGAAGAAGCTGCCGCTGCCGGTGGCGAGCTTCCTTGGTCCCCATATTTCGCGTGGTCTGGGATAAGGGCGGTCGATGGATAGCAAGGGCGAAATCCTCTTCCTCTGCCACCGTATGCCTTTTCCGCCGGACCGGGGCGACAAGATACGATCCTGGCACATATTGGAAGCGCTGACGAAGATCGCGCCGGTGCATGTCGGTTGCTTCGCCGACGATGCGCGCGACATGGGCTTCACCGCCGAACTGGCGCGGGTCGCCGCCAGCCAGTGCGTGCTGATGCGCGACCGCTCGCGCGCGGTTGCGGGATTGAGCGGCCTGCTGCGCCGTCAGCCGATGCTGGTCGCGCTCTATGACAAGGTGGCGATGCGGCGCTGGGTGGCGAGGCTGCTGGAGGAGCGACCCATCCGCACCATCGTTGCCTATTCGGTGCAGATGGCCCATTTTTTGCCGAAGAAACTGCCCGCCGGCGTGCGCTTCATCATGGATTATGTCGATTTCGACAGCGCCAAATATGCCGCTTATGGCGCGCAACAGGGCGGGGTGATGGGCTGGATCAACCGCCGGGAAGGCCGGATGCTCCATGAATATGAGCGCGCGGTCGCGCACAAGGCGGATAAATCGCTGTTCGTCAGCGAAGCCGAAGCGATGATGTTCCGGCAAGCGGGTGGCGTCGAGGGGTGCGACATCGGCTGGCTCGATAATGGCGTGAACCTCGATTATTTCTCCGCCGATGCGGATTTCGAGGCGATCGAGGTGAAGAGCCAGACTCCGGGGCGCCCCTTGTTCGTCTTTACCGGCCAGATGGATTATCGCCCCAATATCGAGGCGGTGGAAAGCTTCGCGAGAGAAGTGCTGCCCTCGATCCGCTGGGTCCACCCCGACGCGACCTTCGCCATCGTCGGCCGCAATCCAACGCCTCAGGTGGAGGCGCTCGCGGCGCAGCCCGGCGTCATCGTGACGGGCAGCGTGCCCGATGTGCGCGGCTGGCTGGCGGCGGCCAATGTGGTGGTGGCGCCGCTGCGGATCGCGCGCGGCATCCAGAACAAGGTGCTGGAAGCGATGGCGATGGGGTGCCCGATCGTCGCCAGCCGGCAGGCAGCCGAAGGGATCGACGCGCGCCACGGTGAACATTTACTGATCGCGCCCGATTCGAAGGCGGAGGCCGAAGCCGTGCTGGCGCTGCTCGCCGATCCGCAGCGTGCGGCTGCTATGGGGCAAGCGGCGCGACTAAGGGTTGAGCAGCGTTATGACTGGTCGGCCACGCTTGCGCCGCTACGCGCGATGCTGGCAGAGCAAAAGCCCCGGACAAGTGTGCGGGACGGGGCGCGGGCTGCATGACGCAGGCGCGGGCCTTCCCCGCCGCCTTGCCG
>CAYLKZ010000069.1:0-16518 GCA_964384275.1 uncultured Sphingobium sp.
ATGCGGAAGATGAGGGGACGGATCAGCGAATAGGTCATCGGCGCGCTATGCCAAGCGCGGCGCTCAGCGTCAAAATCTTCTCTGTATCGGCCGTTTCTTCGCGGCACGGGAAGCCGCAAATGCTTCTTATGCTTCATAAACTTCAAGGGATGACCGATTCTTACAAGTAACGACTCGGGCCATGCATTAAGTAGAAAGAGCGACCCGAAGGGCTCTTTGGTCTTAAGGCTAAGAGACCTTTATTAACTACGACCCGACAGTCCTGTGCTGTCGGGTCGTTTTTCTATGGCCTTTTCGCGATTGAGCGGGTCATAGTCTCGCCTGGATGCAAAGCCCTCACGAGTCGGTCGATCCCGGTTGACTGAACGAAGAGGGAAGGCATCCGGCTGGTTCGTTCTCCGAATAAGTGATCCGCTCAGCGAAAAAGGGCTGGCGGTTATTCGGAGAAGGAAGCAGTTCGCCGAAGGAAATCGCGGCTTGCCATCCATCCGCAAAGGGGAAGGCAGGACGTGTGGGATAGACTTATCGCGGCAGGGGGCGGCGGCGATTATGGAATTGGCTTTCTCCAAGGGGGCTAGGTCCGACCCGGTCGGGCTGCAATATTGGGAACCGCCGGAGAATCTGCGGTATTTCTTCGGGTCTCTTTACCATTTCTCCACCCGCGTGCCCGCTTATAGCGACCTGACGCGCGCCGACATGCCGCAACTGCGCTTCATGCTCTCCGCCGAGGGGGAGTATCATTTTCATCATGGCGGCTGCACCCCGACCCCGGAAATCGCGATGATCGGCCCCACCATGGCCGCGACCCGCTTTTCCCTGCGCGGAGAGGTGAGCGTGCTGGGCATTTCGGTGCTGCCGCTGGGCTGGCTGGCAATGGGATGCGAGCGGGCCGACCTCTGGACAGATGCCGTCTATGATGTGGAGAGCGTCCATGGCGGGAAGTATCGCGACATGCTGACCGCCTTGCGCGCCATGCCCTGCGTGGAGGACGGCGTAGCCCCGCTCTGGGCGTTTCTGGAGCAGCAGCTTGGCCCGGTGCCGCAGGCGATGATCGATCTGGTAAGCAAGATCGACCATTGGCTGAGCAACGGTAACTCGCCGAAAATCGAGGATATAACCGATGCGACCGGCCTGTCGGCGCGGCAGCTGGCCCGATATACCAACCGGCTCTATGGCGCTCCGCCCAAATTCCTCGCGCGCAAATATCGCGCCTTGCGCTGCGCTTCGCAAATCGTGATCGACCGGAAGAACTGGACGGAGCTATGCGATGACGGTTGTTTCTACGACCAGTCCCACTTCATCCGCGAGATAAAGCAGTTTTTGGGCCTTACCCCCAATCAGTTGCTCCACGATCCGACAGCCGTTGCGAAGCTGACGGTCCAGCGGCGCGCTCTCACCGGAATTGTGCGATTAAATCGCATTAGCTAAAGCTAATTTTTCCGGCGAGAAGGCTTGATTTCCGCGCCTTTCGCGCCCAGATGCCTAATCGGAACGAATCAATCCGATTTTGGGGCTGAATGTGCGTCTGTCGAGCCTTGCCGACTATGCGATCGTGATCATGGGCGCTGCCGCGCGGCATTGCGGCGGATCGCGCGTGAGCGCGGCCGGGCTGGCCGCGGAAACCGGCATCCCGGTGCCGACGGCGCAGAAGCTCGTCAGCCTGCTGACGCGGGCGGGGCTGCTGACATCGGTGCGGGGGCAGGGCGGCGGCATCAAGCTGGCGCGGCCTTCGGCGGCGATCAGCCTCGTCGACATCATCGAGGCGGTGGAAGGGCCGATCGCGATGACCGCTTGCGTCGAAAGCGGGCGGCATGATTGCGCGCTGTTGGGCAGTTGTTCGGTCCAGCCCCATTGGGGCGTGGTGAATCAGGCGGTGCGCGGGGCGCTGGGCGGGGTGAGTCTCGCCAGCCTCGCCACGGTGGACGTGAAGGGTACGGAGATAGGCGCATGAGCGAGGAAGTCGAAATCCGCGATGCGGAAGCGCGGGCCGCCGCCGCGCGCGCGGCGGACTATGAGCATGGCTGGTCCGCCGACATCGAGCAGGAATTCGCGCCCAAGGGCCTGTCGGAAGATACTGTCCGCTTCATCTCGGCCAAGAAGGAAGAGCCGGAATGGATGCTGGAATGGCGCCTGAAGGCCTATCGCTACTGGCTGACGATGGAATCGCCGGACTGGGCGAAGCTCAACATCCCGCCCATCGACTATCAGGACGCCTATTATTACGCCGCGCCCAAGCAGAAGGATGCGCTGAAGTCGCTGGACGAGGTCGATCCCGAAATCCTGCGCGTATACGAAAAGCTCGGCATCCCGATCGAGGAGCAAAAGGTGCTCGCTGGGGTCGAAGGCGCGCGCAAGGTCGCGGTGGACGCGGTGTTCGACAGCGTTTCGGTCGCCACCACCTTCCGCAAGGAGTTGGAGGAAGCGGGCGTCATCTTCCGTTCGATCAGCGAGGCGATCCGCGAATATCCCGACCTTGTGAAGAAATGGCTGGGCAAGGTCGTGCCGATGCACGACAATTATTTCGCGGCCCTCAATTGCGCGGTCTTTTCCGACGGCACCTTCGTTTATGTGCCCGAAGGGGTGCGCTGCCCGATGGAGCTTTCCACCTATTTCCGCATCAATGCCGAGAATACCGGCCAGTTCGAGCGCACGCTGATCGTCTGCGACAAGGGGGCCTATGTCTCCTATCTCGAAGGCTGCACCGCGCCGATGCGCGACGAGAACCAACTGCACGCCGCCGTGGTGGAGCTGGTCGCGCTCGACGATGCGGAGATCAAATATTCGACCGTGCAGAACTGGTATCCGGGCGATGCCGAAGGGCGCGGCGGCATCTATAATTTCGTGACCAAGCGGGCGCTGTGCCAGGGCCGCAACAGCAAGGTAAGCTGGACGCAGGTGGAAACCGGCTCCGCGATCACCTGGAAATATCCGAGCTGCGTGCTCAATGGCGAGAACAGCGTGGGCGAGTTCTACTCGGTCGCGGTGACGAACAATTATCAGCAGGCCGACACCGGCACCAAGATGATCCACAATGGCAAGGGGTCGCGTTCGACCATCGTGTCGAAGGGGATCAGCGCGGGGCGGAGCGATAACACCTATCGCGGTCTTGTCCGCGTGGCGCCGGGCGCGGAGGGCGTGCGCAACTTCACCCAGTGCGACAGCCTGTTGCTGGGCGACAAATGCGGCGCACACACCGTGCCCTATATCGAGGTGCGCAACCCCAGCGCGACCATCGAGCATGAGGCGACGACGAGCAAGATCAGCGACGATCAGCTTTTCTACGCGATGCAGCGCGGGCTGGACCAGGAAAGCGCGGTGGCGCTGATCGTCAACGGTTTCGCCAAGGAAGTGTTGCAGCAACTACCGATGGAATTCGCGGTGGAAGCGCAGAAATTGCTGGGCATCAGCCTTGAGGGGAGTGTGGGGTGATCGCGTCGAGCCGGATTGTCTCAGGCATCGCCATAATTTTCGCAGTCATGGTCCCGGCGTGGACCCGCAAGACGGGACGCCGGAACGATAAGGGTTCCAATGCTTAAAATCGAAAACCTCTCCAACACTGTCGCGGACAAGCCGATCCTCAAGGGCCTGTCGCTCTCCATCAATGCTGGCGAAATCCATGCGATCATGGGGCCGAACGGCGCGGGCAAATCGACGCTGGCCTATACGCTCGGTGGCCGTCCCGGCTATGAGGTGACGGGCGGTTCGGTGACATTCGACGGGCGGGATTTGCTCGACATGGAGCCGCATGAGCGCGCCGCCGCTGGTCTCTTCCTCGGCTTCCAATATCCGGTCGAGATACCGGGCGTCTCCAACCTGCAATTCCTGCGCGAGAGCCTCAACAGCCAGCGCAAGGCGCGCGGCCTCGATCCGCTGTCCGGCGGTGAGTTCATCAAGCTGGCCAAGGAGAAGGCGGGGCTGCTCGGCCTCGACATGGAAATGCTCAAGCGGCCGGTGAATGTCGGCTTTTCCGGCGGCGAGAAGAAGCGCAACGAGATGGTGCAGATGGGCATCCTCGACCCGAAAATGGCGATCCTCGACGAGACGGACTCCGGCCTCGATATCGACGCGCTGCGCGTGGTGGGCGAGGGGATCAACACGATCATGCGCAAGCCTGACAAGGCGGTGCTGCTCATCACCCATTATCAGCGGCTGCTCGATTATGTGAAGCCGGACTTCGTGCATGTGCTGGCGGCGGGCCTGATCGTCAAATCCGGCGGCCCGGAACTGGCGCTGGAACTGGAACGCGAAGGCTATGCGGAGATCCTCGCATGAACCGCGCATGCACCGCTTTTGTGCGCCGCGCGCGCGGGGAGAGGGGGCGTTCATGACCTTGCTCGCCGTGCCGACGCAGCCCCTGTCCACGCTCCCCCCGCCCACAAGGCGGCAGGAGGATTGGCGTTATAGCGATATCGATGCGGTGGCGCGCATCTGGCCGCTGCCCGATCCGGTCGCGATCCATGTGGCGGCGGGGGAGGAAGCCTCGCATCTGCTGTTGCAGGATGCCGCCGACGATGCCGTCGCGGTCCATGACTATGCGATCACGGTCGAGGATGGGGGGCGTTGCCTTTTCCACCTGCTCAATATCGGCGGCAAGCTGGGCCGCGTCACCTTCCGCGTGACGCTGGGCAAGGGCGCGCATTTCGGCCTTTACGGCGCGATGATCGGCGGCGGCGAGCGGACGCTGGAAATCGTCACCAGCGTCACCCATGCGGCACCCGATGGCACCAGCGAGCAGGTGATCCGCTCGATCCTCGGGGAAAAGGCGGTCGGCAATTATCTCGGCCGCATCGAGGTGGCGCGCGATGCGCAGAAGACCGACGCGGTGCAATCGATCAAGGCGATGCTGCTCGACCGCACGGCGACCGCCAACGCCAAGCCGGAGCTGGAAATCTACGCCGACGATGTGAAATGCGCCCATGGCTGCGCGATCGGCGAACTCGACAAGCAGGCGCTGTTCTACATGGCATCGCGCGGGATGGACCCGGCGGCGGCGCGCAGCCTGCTGTTGCAGGCGTTCGTCGCGGGCGTGTTCGACGATATCGCGGACGAGGCCGAGCGCGAACGCTTCGACAATGCCGCGCTCGCCAAGCTGGAAGCGCTCGTCGCGCGGGAGCGGGGCGCATGAGCACCGGAGCGCTCATCGGCAGCATCCACCGCGCCGACTTCCCGGGCATGAAGACCCGCGACGGCGCCGACTGGCATTATCTCGATACCGGCGCGACAGCGCAGAAGCCTCGTCAGGTGATCGACGCGATGGCGCGGGCGATGGGCGAGGATTATGCGACCGTCCATCGCGGCGTTTATGCGCGCTCGGCGGACATGACGCTGGCCTATGAAGCGGCGCGGCGTAGCATCGCGAAGTTCATCGGCGCTGGGTCTGAGGAGGAAATCGTCTTCGTGCGCGGCGCGACCGAGGCGATCAATCTCGTCGCGACGAGCTGGGGCGGGGCGAACCTGAAGGCCGGGGACCGCATCCTGCTGTCGCAGCTCGAACATCACAGCAATATCGTGCCGTGGCAGCTCATCGCCGGGAAGGTCGGCGCGGCAATCGACGTGGTGCCGCTCACTGCCGATGGCAGCATCGATCTCGACGCGATGGCGGCGATGATCACGCCCGCGCACAAGCTGGTGGCGCTCGCCCATGTCTCCAATGTGCTGGGCAGCATGCTGGATGTGGAGCGGGCGGTCGAGATCGCCCATGGCGCCGGGGCGCTGATCCTGATCGACGGGTGCCAGGCGGTGCCGCGCCTGCCGGTCGATGTCACCGCGCTGGGCTGCGATTTCTATGTGTTTTCCGCCCACAAGCTCTACGGTCCGACCGGCATCGGCGCGCTCTGGGCGCGCAAGGATTTGCTGGACGCGATGCCGCCTTATCAGGGCGGCGGATCGATGATCGACCGCGTGACCTTCGCGAAGACGACCTATGCCCCCGCGCCGACGCGCTTCGAGGCGGGTACGCCCGCCATCGTCGAGACGATCGGTTTCGCCGCGGCGGCGGACTATCTCACCGGCATCGGCATCGAGGCCATCGCCGCGCATGAGGCCGCGCTGGTGCGCGATGCGCGGGCGGCGTTGCGGTCGATCAACAGCGTGCGCGTCCTTGGGCCGGAAAGCAGCGCCGGGATCGTCAGTTTCGAGGTGCAGGGGGTGCACCCCCATGATGTCGGCACCATATTGGACGAGGAAGGCGTCGCCATCCGCGCCGGGCATCATTGCGCCCAGCCGCTGATGGATCATCTGGGCGTGCCCGCTACGGCGCGCGCCAGCTTCGGCCTGTATAATGACAGCAGCGATATCGAAGCGCTTGTCCGGGGAATAGAGCGGGTAAGGAAGATTTTCGGATGAATGAGGAACCCAAGATCGCGATCGAGGAAGTGGAGGCGGTGTCGCCGCCGCCCAGAGCACGCGTGCAGGATGTGGTGGAGGACCAGCCTGCCACCGCCGCCGCGCCTGCGCCGGACCAGCCGGAGGAACGCAAGCGCGACTATCTGGCAGGCTTTCTTTCGCAAGAGCCGGAAGGGCAATCCGCCGGGGAACCGGGCGGCGATCTCTACGAAGCGGTCGTCGCCGCGCTCAAGGAGATTTACGACCCCGAAATCCCGGTCAATATCTACGATCTCGGCCTTGTTTACGGCGTCGATGTGACTGAGGGCGGCCATGCCGTCGTCACCATGACGCTGACGACCCCGCATTGCCCGGTCGCCGAATCCATGCCGGGCGAAGTGGAACTGCGTGTCGGCTCCGTGCCGGGCATCGGCGTGGCGGAGGTCAATCTGGTCTGGGATCCGCCGTGGAACCCGCAGTTGATGAGCGATGAGGCGAAGCTCGAACTCGGCATGCTCTGATCCCTCACCCTTGGTGAAAGGGCGGAGAGATCCCATATAGGCGCTGAACGCAAAAAGGCTTTGAGATTATGACCGCATCCTCCTCCACCCGCGCCCGTCCGGCCGCCGTCGCGCTGACGCCCTCGGCGGAGCGGCGCATCGCCGATCTGCTGGCGAAGGCGCCCGAAGGGACGATCGGCGTGAAGCTTTCGACCCCGCGCCGGGGCTGTTCGGGCCTCGCCTATTCGGTCGATTATGTGAGCGAGGAAACCCCGTTCGACGAAAAGATCGAGACGCCGGGCGGCATTTTCTATATCGACGGCGCATCGGTGCTTTATCTGGTGGGCAGCACGATGGATTGGCGCGAGGATGATTTCACCGCCGGTTTCGTGTTCACCAATCCCAACGCCACCGGCTCCTGCGGTTGCGGCGAGAGCTTCACCGTTTAGACTTGCCGCGCCGCGTTGATGGGCGCGGATCGGACGCCTTGAATAATGGGTGTCGCGTCGTTTCTTGCGGAAAGCCGGTCGCGTTTTCCGTGCGATATACTGAAGAAGGCGAGGTTGCGTGGCGGTTCGGATCGGAATTCCCCTCAGTATAGGCCTGCTTGCGCTGGGCATGGCCGGTTGTTCCAGCGGGGTGGAGCGGCATGTCCGTTCCGACGGCAGCGGGGTGGCGGGGGTGCCCGCGCTGATGTGGCAGCCAGAGGCCGAGGGCAGCCCGACCAACCCCTCGCTCATCCGTGCCCGCGAAGCCGTTTCCGCCAGACTTGGGGAGCAAGGTTTCCATTTTGCCGAGCAGGCCCCCGTCATGCTCTCGGTCGGGGTGGCGGAGCGTCCGGCCAGGCTCGCCCTGCAAGCGCCGGGGGATGAAACAGTCGCGGTCGCGGCTAAGCAGCGCAGCGGGCTCTTCTCCTGCCGCCGTCCGGTGTTGACGCGGCTGTCGGTCAGCCTGACGGACAGCGCGAGCGGAGAGCTTCTCTATAAGGGCAGCGCGGAGGAAACGCATTGTCGCGCGGCGTCCGAAGAGCTGGCGGGGCAACTCGCCGCCAGCGCGCTTGCGGATATGAAAGCGCCCGTCGGCGCGCGGATCGAGATCAGTCCGCGTTCGAAATAGCGCCGCCTTCCGCTTCTCCCTCTTCAAAGGCCGTGTGCGGCAGGCGGATCGAGAAGCAGGCGCCGCCGCCCTCCGCATCTTCATAGCAGGCGCTGCCCTGATGGCGTTGCGCTACCGTCGCCACATAGGCAAGGCCAAGGCCGCTGCCTCCCTTGTCACCCGGCGTGCTGTAGCCGAAGCGGGCGAAGGGATCGGCGCGGCGTTCTTGTGGCAGGCCGGGGCCTTGATCGGCGACATGGGCGATGATGTCCGCGCCCTCGCGCCTGACGCCATAGTGAATAGCCCCCCCCTCCGGCGAGACCTCCACCGCATTGCCGAGCAGATTGACGAGCGCGCGGGTAAGGGCCTCCGCATCGCCTGTGACCCAGAGATGGGGCCAGTCCCCTTCCATGGAAGCGGTAGCGCTTTCCTCATCGCGCAGCAGGCGAATGTTTTTCGCGTGCGCACCGGCCCAGATCATGTCGGCGGCCTGCGCCATGACATCGCCCATGTCCACCGGCTCCTGCCGCGCGGGGCGGGATTGCAGGCGCGCAAGCTGGACGAAATCATCGGCGAGATGCAGCGTCTGTTCCGCCAGCCGGACGATGCGGTCGCGCAGGCCGGGCGTGCGCGCCAGATCGTCGGTCCCTTGCAGCAGCGTGATGATCGACGCCTGCGGGGAGCGCATGTCGTGAGAGAGGAATTGCAGCATCGCCTCGCGCTCCTCGGCATTATGCTGCATGATCGCGATCACCTGATGCAGCCGTCCGGCGTCGCTCGCCACGCGATCATTGCTCCAGCGCTGGCGGGGGTCGGGATCGCCGATGCCGGTATGGGCGAGCAGCGCCTTGACCTCGCTGCCCATGAAGCGGGTGACGGCGGACAGCCGCCGCCAGCCCCAGAGCGGATAGACGATGACGATGCCGAGCAATGCCGCGACCGGGGGGAACCACCATCCACCCCATGCAAGCGCGGCCATCGATCCGGCCACCAGCGCCAGCGTCACGCCGATCGACAGGATCAGCCCGAGCGAGGGAGGCAGGCGCCAGAAGGCGATGAGCAGGCCCCAGAGCGGCAGGACCGAGAGAAGCGCCACCCATTTTTGCGGCATCAGAGTGATGAAGCGGTCGGCGAGCAGGCTGGAGAGCAGGTTCGCCTGCACCTCTATGCCAGACATGCGCCCGCTATGCGCGGTCGAAATCGGGTGGATATCGCCCAGCCCCTCGGCTGTGCCGCCGACCAGCAGCATCTTGCCATGCAGGAGGTCCTCCGGAATTTCCCCGCGCAGCAGCGGCGTCAGGCCGATGGCGCGAAAGCTGCCGGGAGCGAGAAAGGGGACATGCAGCGCCTCCCCGCTGCCTTCGGTACGCGTGAAGGCGGGGGAGGGGTGGCCTTCCAGGCGGTGATAGGCCAGTTCGGCCATATGCGGCAGGATTCGGCCTTCGTCGGGCGTGGCGATTTCGATGCTGCGCGCGCGTCCGTCGCTGTCGAGCGAGAGATTGGCGGTGCCGACGCCCGCCGCCACGTCGGCCAGCGGGGCGACCGGGTAATGGATGAGATAGGGCGCGCCGTTGCGGCCCGGAACCTCGAACAGCATCGGCAGATAGACGGGAGCGTCCGCAGCTATGGCGCGGCGAAGCGCGTCATCGTCCTCCGAAGGCTCTATGAACAAGATGTCGTAGAGAATTGCGGCAGGCGCCGCCGCCTTTAGCCTGTCCAGAACCTGCGCATGGAGTTGGCGCGGCCAGGGCCAGCGCCCCTGTGACGCCAGCGTCGCATCGTCTATCTCGACGATCAGCAGCCGATCATCGGCTGGGGCGGCGTAGAAGGGGGAGGCCATGTCATAGATCAGCCGGTCCGCTCGCGCCACCACCGCATTGTTGACCGCCAGCAGGACGATCAGGCTCGCCCCCAGGCCGATCAGCAGCCACTCTATGAACAGGCGGCCCCGTTGCACGGGTCTAGCGCGCCCGGGCGCGCGGGCTGCCTTCCTCCGCCGCGACGGTCAGGCTTTGCTCCGGCAGCCAGGTGGTCGCGCTTTCACCGCCTTCAAAATGCTGCACGCCGACGCTCCAGCGATAGGTTCCGGGCGGAAGGTCCGAAATGCTGATGCTGTCGCCGGTAAGGCCAGTTTCGTCCACCAGCGGCGCGGCGCCTGATGCTTCGGGGCGCAGGCGGAACTGATAGACATGCCTGCCCTTGCCGTTCGCCGCCCAGCGGAAGCGATAGCCGCCATCCTCGCCCTGTTCCGACGAGGCGCCAAGGCCGATCAGCACCCGCCGCATGCTGTAGACCCGTGGCATGCCCTCCAGCCCGCTCGGGGCGATGGCGGAGACGCGCACGAACCAGCGGCCATTGCCGATATCGTCGAAACGGATGTCGGGTTGCTGCGCATGGGCTTCCTGCTCCATCTCCACGAAACCGGCATCGCGGGCGATCTGCACATGATAGTTCGCCGCGCCGGGCAGCGGCTCCAGCGTGAAGGCGACTTGCGGATCGACCTGAACCTTCCCCGGATTGAGCAGGGTTGGCGCGGGCAGCAGTGCTTCGCTGCTGATGCCGCCTCGCGGAGAGACGCTCGCGCCGAAGGCTGCCCCGATGGTCTGCGCTTCCGTCTTGCCGGTTTCCGCGGCGACGGCGACCGAGCCTTCCAGCACCTCGGTCAGCGAGGCTCCGCCTTCGCCTTCATAGGCGGCGCGGAAGGTGGTGCCGCGCACCGCCGAAACCGCGATCGGCGTGCGGATGCGATAACGCCCGCCGCTGGTCCCGAGCGGGGTGGCGCTGGTCTCTATGCGTCCCTTTTCCAGCAGGAAGCTGGCGTCGATCATGTCGTTCAGCCGGAAACGGCGGAGCGTCACGACCCGCAGCCGGGTGTTGGAGGGCAGTGTGAGGCGCGATCCGTTCGACAACTGCACGGTCGCGAAGCTGCCGGGGCCGGTTTGGATCGCCATGCCCTGCGTGATGGCCTGTCCCGTGGCGATGGCGGTGGGCGCGCCGCTGCCGGTATCGATGGTGCCGCTGCCTTTGAACGCTATGATGCTGGCGGTGAGCGGCAGGGTCTTTAGCAGGCGGGCGGGGATGCGCAGGCTCGCGCCGGGCACCAGCCGCAGCGGATCGCGCACTTTGTTCAGCTGCTGCACCGCTCGCCAGTCGGTCGGCCGCCGCATATAGGCTTCCCCAAGGACATAAAGCGTGTCGCCTTTCGCCACGGAGTAGCGCACCATATCGTCATCGTCGATCCGGGTGACGATGCGGATGGGCTGCGGCGATGCTGGGGTCTTGGCCGCAGTCTGGGCCAGAGCCGGAAATTGCGCGCTGGCGCCTCCTGCCAGAGCGACCCCGGCGAGCAGGGCCGCCATGGCAAGAGCAGATGGGAAGGGGCGCTTCACGGGGCATCTCCGTCGAACAGTTCCAGCCGATAGCCGTGGCCGAAGATGGTTTGCAACCTGTATCCGTTATCCGGTCCGAGGCGCAGCTTCGAGCGGATGCGGGAAATATGCATGTCGAGCGTGCGGGTGGGCAGGTCGGGCACGCTATGCCAGAGTGTTTCCAATATATAGGCCCGGGAAAAGGCGCGGTTGGGGCTGCGGAAGAACAGCAGCGCCAGTGCGAATTCGCGCGAGGTCAACGTGACTTCCTCGCCGTTCAATATTACCCGCTGCGTCGCCCGGTCGAACTGATAGGGGCCGAAATTTTCGGTCCGGGCCTGTGGCTCGGACGGCGGCGCGGACCGGCGCAGCACCGCCTCGACGCGGGCGAGGATGACCTTGGCATCGCTCGGCTTGACGATGTAATCGTCCGCCCCGCTGTTGAGGGCCTGCGCGATATCTTCATTATCCGCGCGGCTCGTCAATATGATGATCGGCGGGCAAGGTGAAAGAATGGCTCGCGCCCATTTCACGATCTCCAGCCCATCGGTGCCGGGCATCATCCAGTCGATGATGGCGAGGTCGAACGTGTCGCGCTGCAAGGCGTTCATGACCTCCCGCCCGTTGCGGAAACCAGTGCTGCTATGACCAGCGTCGGTCAGGATCTGTGAAAGATAATCCCGAACCGCTTCTTCATCATCTGCAACAGCAACGCGCATGCCGACCCTTTTTGCATTGAAAAGCTATTTCTTCCCGGTGGCGGGACTTATGAAGCTTGTGTCGGGGAGTCATGCCGCAGCGCCGGGCGCTTTACAACTATTTAACCATGCCCCGGCGCGGCCCGCCACGGCACAACTTCGCTTTGACGCTTTGGCCGATCCTACAGCATGCGGCGCATCACGCCATCTTTCCGTGCGAACTGGTGAAAGAGGGCGGCGGCGATATGCAGCGCGATCAGCGGGATGAAAAGCTTGCCCATCAACTCATGCCCCTCATGGGCGCTATCGGCAAGCGGGCTGCCCTTCATGACCGGCCATTTGGGAATGTCGAACAGGCCGAACCACTGGAGCGGGCGATCCCCCGCCGATGCGATGATCCACCCGGTCAGCGGCACCGCGATCATCATCGCATAGAAGAGCCAGTGCAGGCCATGGGCCATACCGATCTGCCAACGCGGAAGAGAGGCGGGAAGCGGCGGCGCTGGGTGGGAGAGGCGCCAATAGAGACGGAAGAGGCTGAGCGCCAGCACCGTTATGCCGACCGCCTTGTGGATGGGCATCACCGGGAAGAGGCCGCGCAGGGCGTCATGCCCGAGGCCCAGCACCACCTCGCCGATAATGGCGAGCGCGATGACCCAATGCAGCGCCCGCGCCACTCCGTTATATCTGACCACCGCGTCCCCCGTCATCCTGTTTCCTTTCCCTGCCGCCCACTGCCCCGCGCCTGTCAGCCGCGGCGCGTCCCTGCCATCGCCATCGCGCCGAAGCCGCCCGCCTGGACGGTGCCGGTCAGCGTGTCGCCCTCGATCACCGCCTCGCAATCCAGCGTCATCGGCATGGGCAGGATCATGTCCATTTTCCAGCTGATGCGATTGCCGTCTACCTTGCCGTCCTTCACATCGAGCGAACCGAGCGTCCCGGCATTGGTGCCGTGGAAGATGTCGCCGCTGCTGATGACGGTGAATACGCTCTTCTGGTCGCCCAGCGGCGTCTTGGTGATGCAGTCATAGGCTCCGTCTACAGATGTCATCGTTCTTTCTCCTCTTCCTTATTTCGCGGCGCCCGCTGGTTGGGCGGCGGGGCTGGAACCGTCACCCTCCACCACCTCCACCGGCAGGCCGAGATCCTTGAGTTGCGGCAGCACCACCGCCTTGTCGCCGACCACCACCCAGGTGATCTTCGCCGGATCGATCATGCCGCGCGCTGCTGCGTCCAGCGTCTGTGCGGTCTGGGCGCGATAGCGGTCGGCCAGCGTCTCGACATAATCGAAGGGGCGGCCGAACAGCCGGTCGCGCTGCATTTCGCCCAGCACCGCGCCCGATGTCTCGAAACTGCCGGGCAGTTCGCGGATGCTGCCATTGGCGGTGCGCTTCAATTCCTCCGGCGTCACGCCCTTGCTGGTGAGGAAGCCGCTGATCTGGTCGCGCAGCGCGGCGATGCTGGCGCCGGTCTTGTCGGCCTGCACCGGGGCGCTGATGAGATAGGCGACGCTTTCCTGATTGCGGTCGATCGCGCCGCGCACGCCATAGGACCAGCCCTTCGTCTCACGCAGGTCCATATTGGTGCGGCTGAGGAAATCCCCGCTCATGATGTCATTGGCGGAGATGAGGTTGACCAGATCGTCGCCGCCCTTGCCCTTCAACAGCATGCCGCCATAGATGAAGGATTGCGGCGATTGCGGGCGGTTGACGAGCAGGATGCGCGGCTGCGGCGCGGGCGTGGCCACGGCGAAATTCTTGGCGCCGGGCATGTCGCGCGTCATCGGCCAGGCGGCGAAGCGCTTTTCCAGTTCCTGCTTCAGCTGGTCGAGGCTCATGTCGCCAACCGCGAAGATTTCCGCCGTGTCGGCCCGCATCCAGCGGCGATGGAAAGCGGAGAGATCGTTGCTGGACAGCGCCTTCACCACATCGGGGTTGCCCGATCCGCTGGCGGCGATGCCATAGGGGTGATCCTTGCCGTAGAGGATCGGGATGAGCGCGCGCGAGGCCATGCTGCCCGGCTGGGTGCGCTCCTGCGCGATCCGGGCGAGCTGGGCAGCGCGTACGCGCTCCAGTTCCTTCGCGTCGAAGGCAGGATGCAGCACGATATCGGCCAGCAGATCGAGCGACGGCCCGATATTGGGGGTGAGCGCATAGAGGCCGACGATGGTGCGATCCTGCGAGGCTCCTACCGAGATGGACGCGCCAAGCCGTTCCTGTTCCTCGGCGATCTGGATGCTGTTGCGCGTCCTGGTGCCTTCCTTCAGCATGGAGAGCATCAGCGCCTGCGTTCCCTGATGACCCTGCGGGTCCGCCGCCTTGCCTGCATTGAACGAAAGCGCGAGGCGCAGCGTCGGCACGGTGTCGCGCCGGGCGAAATGCAGCTTGATGCCGTTGGAAAGCGTGACCGTCTCCACCGCCGGGAATTTCACATTCGGAAATTCGCCGACATCGGGCAGCTTGCTGCGATCCACGGCGGCTTGTGGCGCATGGGCGGCGGGGTGCTCGCCTTCATCGAGATAATGGGCGGGCGCCGAGACGATGCCGCCGCGCTCGGCTGAGGCGCCGGCCTTGCCGCCCGCTTCCTCATAGGCGTCGCGCTCGCCCGGCACGACCGAGAGGGCGAAGACAGGGCGGGTCAGCCATTTCCCCATCGCCGCGCGCACCTTTTCGGGGGTGGCTGCGGCGATCTCGGCGATCCGTTTCTTGTAATCGTCCGGGCGGCCCGCATAGAGCGCGCCCTCGGCCAGCACGGTCGCCTTGCCCCCAAAGCCGCCGACCTGCTCCATGCCGCCGATGCGGCCTGCAACGTCGGTCATCGCCACGCGCTTCACCTCGTCGGCGGTGGGGCCTTTGACGACATAGTCAGCGAGGATTTCATCGAGCCGTTTCGAGAGGACGGCCGCGTCGACGCCGGGCTTCACATCGGCGGTCACTTCGAAGAAGCCCAGTTGCGCGAAGGTCTGCACATCGGCGGTGACGCGCACGGCGAGTTGCTCGTCCTTCACCAATATGTTGTCGAGGCGGGAGGAGGCGAGGCCGCCGAGCACGCTCGCGCCCACGCTGAGCGGTATGTTGTCGCTATTGTCGAGGCCCGGCACCGTCCACCAGCGATAGAGCCGCGTCGTCGCGACCCGGTCCTTCAACACCTGATCCTTGCGCGCGGCGAGGGCGGGAATATCGACCTTCACCGGCGCCACGGCCTTGCCGCGCGGGATGTCGCCGAAATATTTGGTGACGAGGGTTTCCGCGGTGGCCTGATCGATATCGCCCGCCAGCACCAGCACGGCGTTGTTCGGGCCATAATGGCCGGTGAACCATTGCTTCACATCGGCAAGGCTGGCCTTGTCGAGATCGGCCATCGAGCCGATGGTCGAATGGGCATAGGGATGGCCGGGGGGCAGCAGGCCCTCCAGTTGCGCATATTCGACCATGCCATAGGGCTGGTTGTCGCCCTGACGCTTCTCATTCTGGACGACGCCGCGCTGGTTATCCAGCTTGTCCTGCGTCACCGCGCCGAGCAGATGGCCCATGCGGTCGCTTTCGAGGAACAGCGCCACGTCCAGCGCGCTGGTCGGCACGGTCTGGAAATAATTGGTGCGGTCGAACCAGGTCGTGCCGTTGAAATCGGTCGCGCCGACCTGTTGCAGCGGCTCGAAGAAATCCCCCGGCGCATTTTCCGAGCCGTTGAACATCAGATGCTCGAACAGATGCGCAAAGCCGGTCTTGCCCTGCGGCTCATGCTTGGAACCGACATTATACCAGACCGAAACGGCGACGATGGGCGCCTTGCGGTCGGTATGGACGATCACCCGCAGACCGTTGGACAGCGTGAACTCCGAATAGGGAATGTCCACCTTCCGCACCAGTTGCGACGCGGGCACCTGCGCGATGGCGCCGCCCGCCAGCATCGGCGCAGTGGCGAGGGGGGCGGCGACCAGCGCCAGCGCGGCGGCGGAGCGCAGGATCAGCGAACGAAAGGCGGGAGAGGAGGAGCGGCGCATAAGACCTGTTCTTTCCTTGGTGTCGACAGCATGGAAGGGGGTTTTAGCAAGGGGAAGAGGCGCTGGCCAGAAGCCAGGGCAGATAGAGGAGCTTGCGATAAGACAGGGAGCATATCAACGCCCGGTCCGACTGCAACCGCAATCCCTCTTTGCGGATGAAGGCAGAATGAACGAAACCGGCCCGCGTGAAAGGCGGACCGGGTTATCGACAGGAAAAGAGCCGCGCCGTCGCGCTTATTCCGGCAGGAAGTCCGGTATGGAGAGGTAGCGCTCGCCAGTGTCATAGTTGAAGCCAAGCACCCTGGCGCCGGGCGCGAGGTCGGGCAGCTTCTGGGCGATGGCGGCCAGCGTGGCGCCGGAGGAGATGCCGACCAGCATCCCTTCGAGGCGCGCTGCCTTGCGGGCATAGTCCTTGGCCTCATTGGGATCGACCTGGATCACGCCGTCGAGCAGCCGCGTGTCGAGATTGGCCGGGATGAAGCCCGCGCCGATGCCTTGAATGGGGTGCGGTCCCGGCGCGCCGCCGCTGA
>CAYLKZ010000070.1:0-16471 GCA_964384275.1 uncultured Sphingobium sp.
TCGGCAATATGAAACACGGAAAGGCGGGCCTTCGGGTCCGCCTTTTTCTTGGTCTGTTTTCAGAACCGCCAGAATCCGCCGCTGCCAAACAAGCCGCATTGGGGCGACAAAATCCTCATGGATAGCGTTCCTGCCTATCGCATCGTTTTTGCGAAAAACCCGTTCTCATTTTTCCGCGCGATGTTTTAGAAGGCGCCCATGCAAGACGAACCCCTCACCAACCCCCTCCGCCCCCTTCCCCTCCTGATCTTCAGTTCGCGCTGGCTTCAGCTACCGCTCTATATCGGCCTGATCGCTGCCCAATGCGTCTATGTCTTCCTGTTCCTGAAAGAGCTTTGGCACCTCATCCTCCACGCCTTCGAATTTACCGAGCAGCAGATCATGCTGATGGTGCTCGGCCTGATAGATGTGGTTATGATTTCCAACCTGCTCATCATGGTGATCGTCGGTGGATATGAGACCTTCGTTTCCCGCCTCGGCCTCGAAGGGCATCGCGACCAGCCGGAATGGCTGAGCCATGTCAATGCAGGCATATTGAAGGTCAAGCTGGCGATGGCGATCATCGGCATCTCGTCCATCCACCTGCTGCGGACCTTTATCGAGGCGAATGCGCTGGGCACCCCCGGCGCCCGCATCACCGAGCAGGGCGTGATGTGGCAGGCGATCATCCATGCCTTGTTCATCGTCTCGGCCATCGGCATCGCTCATGTCGACCGGATGAGCCACACCCGGCATTGAGCGCTCAGGCCAGCGTTGCGGCGCTGGCCTGTCTCTCCCCTGTTCCTAATTAACGGATGGCGGCGGGCAGGCTCAGCACAAAGCGCGCGCCGCCGCCCTCAGCCTCCTCGATCACGATATCCCCTTGCATCGCGCGGGCGAGGCGGCGGGAAATATAAAGCCCCAGACCGCTGCCGATCACGTCGCTGCGCCCCAGCCGCTCGAATTTATCGAACACGCGCTCCCGGTCCTGCGCCGCGATACCCGGCCCCTGATCGATGATCGAGAGCAGCGCCCGGCCGCCGTCCTGATCCGCGACAACGCGGATATGCGAACCCTCTGGCGAATAGCGAATCGCATTGGTAAGAAGATTGACGATAATCTGGAGCGCGCGGCGGAATTCTCCGGTCGCGGGCAACCTGGCATTGGCAGGCGGCCCCTCAATCACGATATTGCGGCTAGCCGCCTTGACACCGAGCAGCCCCGCAGCCCGGCGCACCAGATCGACCAGATCGATATCCTCGCGCGCGACATGGAAATCGGCTCGATCGATCGCCTGCAAATCGGCAAGGTCATCCACCAGTTCCATCAGATGCCGCCCGGCATCGGCAATATCGGCCGCATAGCTGGTATAGTCAGACCGCAGCGGGCCTTCTATCTGCTCCCGTATTGTCTCGGCGTTGGCGATGATGCGGCCCAGCGGCTGACGCAGCGCCAGATCGAGTCGCCGTCCGAAATCGGGCAGCGTGATGCCATCCTTCTCTTCGGCCCCTGAAATATCCGGCTGCTCCCGCTGCATGGAAGCAGCCACGCCCTTGTCTTCCTCGCAGACGGAAATCTTGCCGCGATAGCCAAGGAAGGAACCATCGGCATCGAACAGCGGGTGGCCGGAAAGGCTCACCGCCGCTCCGCCCAGCTCCGGCAGCATGCGCAGCCCGAAAAAGGGACGGCGCGCGATCACTTCCGTCGCGAGGCGGGCCATGCCCGCGCTCTTATCCGAAAAGGCCGCGAAAAACTCGTCGCCCGCCCGCGCTATATCCGCTTCAGACCCGAGATAGAGGAAACGCATCTGGGCATCGGTCCGCCATTCCGCGCCATCGGGCGCCAGCGAGACCTGCGCCGCCCGCTGCGCGGCTATCGCGTCGGCATCGGCATGGGGCGCTTCCTGCCATTCGGAAAATTCGAGCTCGACTCCATCCTCTACAGGACGCGCGCGGACCCAGAGGCGGATGTCATAATCCTGCCCGCCGATCAGCAGCGGCCGAGCGATCAGCAAACCCAGCCGCCGCGCCAGCCGCGCCACCGCCGCCACTTGCGGAATGGCGATGCGGCCGTCGGATTCCCCCCCGGCCGCCGCCTGCAAGCGCAAAATAAGTTCATCGGCCGAACGGATATGATCCCGCCTGTCGAGCCGTGCCGTCACCATGGCCCCGCTCCCCCGGCTGCGCGCGCCCTGTTCACCTGCTTTCCTCACCGATTATCGTCCGGCCATCGGCGGACGCATGGTGGCGCAACAGGGCCAGCTTTTCGCGGAAACAGGCGGAAAAGCCGAGAGGAGCAATGGCAAGCGCGGCATCTTCACGGGACAGGCGATCATAACCGTCCGCATATTCCACCAGCACCCAATCTTCCACCCCTCGCGCGACTCCCTTTCGCCCTAGCATGAGGCGGACCGCCACTTCACGCGGGAAATCGGCGGCGCGGCACAGTTGGAACAGCAAATGTTCCGGTCCCTCGACGACCCGATCCACCAACAGCGCGCAATCGAGCCGGTTGCGATCGGCAAGGATACCGAGCAACGCCAGAATATGCCGCTTGCGGGCCAGCCAGAGGAGATGGTCGTCACCCACACCCGCGCCTCTCAGACGATGCGCAAAAAGGGAGGCCATCACGAAAGGCGCGGTCTGCTCGTCATGGCTGGCCAGCACCGCGCGGCCGGCCCGGTCGGCCAGCGCCACGATATTGGCGAGCGGTATCGAGCGGCTGACCGCGCTGCCGTCGGCGATCAATGCGAGGAGGGTCCAGACCAACTGCTCCATATCCTCGGCGGGAAGGTCGGCGGCCATCGGCAGGTCATCCGGCCCCTGATCGACCCAGCGGCGTTCGGCCAACGCCAGCGCGCTGATATCCGCGGTGACTTCCTCGGGAAAAAGCGGATCGGACGGCAGGCCATAGCTCTCGCCGCCATCCGCAAATTCATCCTGCACCATCAGGCTGATCGCCGCGCGATCGCGGAAATGGCCGATCAACCTAGGCCCAAGCAGCGCCGGCTGGTGATGCAGCGCCTTCCATGCAACCGCATCGGGCAAGGCAGCGACGAGCGCGCGCGCCTCCTCTCCTGCCGAAGCCAGCCGCGACCGCAGCGCCGATTCGACCGAGACGACGCAACCGCCGATATGGCGACGCATCCGGCTGATCAACGCATCGCTCCAGCGCGCGCCTTCGCCATCGAAACAGCGCTCCAGCAACAGGGAATCAGTCCGCGCGTCATCCCGCCGCAAACCTGGCAGCGGAAGAGATAAAGGCCAGTGCCCGGCATCCGGGCGCTCCCAATGGGGAGGCGAAAATTCGCTCATGCCCCAAGGCTTAGGGGTTCAAGGTAAATTATCGCTAAACCGCAAATTATTTTCCACGCGCTTTTCAGCTCTCCGCGGAGACCTGCGTTTCCTTAAGCAACAGCATCGCCGCCAGCGAGGCAATAGCGAGGATAGCGGCAAGGGAAAGCGCGGCGGGCAACAATCCGGCAAGGCAGCCAGCCAGTAACAGCAGCACGGCGCTGCCGGGTGTCGCATAGGCCCAGGGAGGCAGCGCCAGATGCCCTCCCTTCAGCAACATCACCGCCGTTATCGCCGACAACAGCGCCAAGTGCAGACCATCGGCATGCATATCGATGCTCATGCCGATCCACGCGACGCCGATCAACACCAGGCCATCGGGCAGCAGACGCATCAGATTGCCGGGCACCGCCATGCGTCCCATCGCCGCAATCTGCCCGGCAACGAGATTTGTCGTCAGCGCGGCGAGAAACAGCAGCAGCGCCAGCATTGTCCAGCCCGGCACCAGCACAGCCAGCCCCAGCAATGCGATGGCGGCAGCGCTCAGCATCAGATGACGCGGCGGAATTTGCAGGCGCAGCAGGCGCGGAGCGACCAGCCGCGCGGCTGGTCCCAATATATAGCGCTCCGCCCCTGCCTCGACGCCATCGCCCTTCATCGGGGCTACCAGCGCGCGCGCAACCAGATCGGCGGTTTCCTGCCGGTCGATAAGCGCCACTCGCCCCTCTGCCACTTCCGTCTGCGGAATGATGATCCGGCGCGGCTGGGCCTGCACCGTCGCGCGCAGCAGCGTCAGCACCAGATCCCAGTCGCCGATCAGGTCGAGCGTGTTGAACAGAGTCTGCGGGGTGACGCGCGCCACGCCCGCCCAGCGATAATGGCTATCGACCCGCTCCAGATGGCTGGTCGTGCCACTGTCCTCGACCAGCAGCAGGCCATTGCCCTCGACAGAGGCGAGATCGCGCACATGCGCCTGATCGACCACCATGCCGTCGGCGAACAACAATATGTCGCTGTTGCGGGGCAACTGGCGCATCAGTGCGGGCATGTCGCGGATGAGGTGAACCTGTATGCCGTCGGCTATCAACCGATCCACCAGCCGCGAGAGCTGCGGCGTCACGGCCTCCACCATGATGAACAGTTCCCGCGCGCCCGCACCCGTGGCCTGCCGCGCCTGATATTCGATCAGCGTCTGGGCAGCGAAAATGATCTGCCCGCACAATATTTCGGGCCGATCGGCGGAAGGAGCGGTTGCACAGAGAATGGCCGCCAGAGGCATGAAGAACCCTATGTTCGTGGAACAGGCCCTCCTCTTCGCAACATGAGCCGCGATATGCAAGACGATCTGCACCATGCGCGCGCCTCAGCCGGGCGGGACGGAGAGGTTTTCAGCCCGCCTTGAGCGCATCCAGCGTGGCGCGAAGGCGACGCAGCATCTTCGCGTCGCCCGGAGGCAGGCGTTCGGCCTCCTCGGTCAGCACGATCATCGGCAGGATGCCGAAGCTGCCGCTCAAGCCCCGCAGCCGCCACAGCGCCTGCTTCCAGCTCGCCTCATCCTTTGCGCGCGCGGCCATGTCTATCTGCCGGTCGGCGCTTTCCAGAAAGGCGCGACGCAGATCGTGAATCAGCAATGGGTCATCGCCCACAACGGCGCCCAGAGCCGCATCGAGAGGGCCAGCTTCATAAGACATGGCGCGATCATAAACGCGAGAAGGTTAAAAGGGGGTTGCAAAATCAGATTTGCTGATCTGGAAAAGCTGCTACACAACAGGCCATGAACAGGGAAAAAAATGTGGTCAGCCTGAAACGCGAGGAAGATATGGCTCAGCGTAACACTCTGGACGACCATGAATTATTGCTCGATTCCACTGTGGAGGCATCGCTGGCCGGAGCGGATTATGACGAACTGCTCGGCTATCGCGAAATCGATGCCGCCGATCTCGACACACCCCGGACGCAACCCGTGCTGAAACTGAGCAAGATCGCCCTTGTCGCGGGCGCGGCGGGGTGGACCGGGTTCGCGCTCTGGCTGTTCTCGCGGCGGGATTTCCGGCTGCCTGCGGTCGACCAGATCCCTTATGCGGTGACGCTGGTCGCCATTCCCCTGATCCTGATCGCGGTCGTGTATCAGCTCCTTTTGCGCTCCAGCATGGGCGAGGCCGACCGCTTCGCCCGCATCACGACCAATTTGCGCAAGGAAAGCGAAACGCTGGACATGCGCCTCGCCATCGTCAACCAACAGCTCGACAGCGCGCGCGAGATCATGCGCGAGCAGGCGACGCTGCTGGAACAATATGGCGCCTCCGCCAGCCTTAACCTCGAAACGGCGGCCAAGACGCTGACCCAGCACGCCCATACCTCGGCCAAGCAGGCGGAGATGGTGGAGCGGGCCGGGCTTTCCCTTGCCCATCAATTCGGCCAGCTGGTCGAGGCGATGCCGGTGATCGAGCAGCGCGCAAACCGTGTCACCTCCTCTCTCAACGAAGGCAGCGCCGCTCTGGGCGAGAAGGTCGACCGGCTGGAAGGCAAGCTCGACTCGCTGGCCCGCCTGCTGGAGGACACCCGCTCGCGCACGGTGAATGCGACGCAGAGCCTCGTCGCCCAGCTCATGCAGATACAGGACGCCTCCCGCTCCGCCAGCGACGAGGTGAACGGCATGGCGGAGCTGAGCGCCAACCGGATCGGCACGGCGGTGGATCAGGCCCGCAAGGCGCTCGATCATACCGGCAGCACGCTCGACACGCAGATGTCGGACCTCACCCATCTGGTCGAACGCTCGCGCGAGGCGCTGGACGAGGTGGGCGGGCGCGCGGTGGCGAGCTACGGTCAGCATATCGACAGGATCGAAACGCGGCTTGGCGAACTCGACCGCATGGTGGGCGCGCAAAATGAGCTGCTGGTCGGCATGGGCGATGAATTGAGCGCCCGGATCGAGCGGGCGGGCGAGCGGTTCCAGCTTTTCGAGCGGGAGGGCGTCACCGGCGCCGAACGGCTCGCGCAAACATTGGAACACCTGGCAAAGCGGACGACGCAGCTTGACGAAGCGTTGCAATCGGGCAACCGCACCGCCGAAGCGATGATCACCCGATCCGAATCGCTGCTGCTCGCGCTCGACGCCAGCGTGCGGGAACTGGACGAAGGTCATCCCGCTGCACTCGGCCGCCTCGACGATCGTATCGACCAAAGCCGCCGTCTGCTCATCACCATAGCGCCCGAAATAGAGCGGCTGGAAGCCATCTCTTCCACCATCCTGCGGCAAGCGATGGATTCCGAGGAATTGCTCAGCGGTCAGGGCCAGAAGCTCGCCGCCTGGCTCGAAAGCGGCGAACGCGCGTTCGATACCAATAAGGAACAGGTGGCGGGCCTCCGCCGCATGATCGAGGCCGCCGATGCCGATGCGCGCCGCCTCACCGACAGTTCCGGTCCTCAGTTGGTCGCCACCCTGCTTCGCATCAAGGAAGCCGCCGATCAGGCCGGCGACCGGGCGCGCCACGCCCTTTCCCGCGCAATCGCGGAGGCGACGGCAGAGCTTGGCCACGCCAGCGAACAGGCGCTTTCCGAGCGGCTGGGCGAACAATTCCAGGCCCGGATGGAGGAAATCAGCACGGTGGCCGACCGTGCCGTGCAGGCCGCCCACGTCGCCTCCGACCGCCTCATGCGGCAGTTGCTCACCATAGCCGACACCACGGCCAGCATCGAGCAGCGCATCGCCGAAGCAGACGAAGCCGCCGAAAAGCGGGATCGCGACAATTTCTCCAACCGTTCGGCCATCCTCATCGAATCGCTCAACAGCATTGCGATCGACGTGTCGAAACTGTTGGCGCAGGACGTGGGCGATGCGAACTGGGCCGCCTATCTCAAGGGCGACCGCGGCGTCTTCACCCGCCGCGCTGTGTCGCTGCTCAACAATGGCGAAGCAAAGTCCATCGGGCAGCTCTATGACGAGGACAGCCTGTTCCGCGACAATGTGAACCGCTATATCCACGATTTCGAGGCGATGCTGCGCAATGTGCTGACCGCCCGCGAAGGCAGCTCGCTAGGCGTGACGCTGCTTTCCTCCGATATCGGCAAGCTCTATGTCGCGCTGGCGCAGGCAATCGACCGCCTGCGCAACTAAAGCTGCGCCGAATGAGAGGCGTCGGCTTTCCGCGCGATATGATATGATAACCGGGATTCGAATCGCCCGTCCTGCGCCGGATTGAAAGCAGAGCGCTGGAGGGGGGGGAGGCATCGGCGCCCTCCCTTTCCCTCTTTCACGAAAACCGCTGGACCTTTGGGACGGAAGAGACTGGAACGGAGGCGGCGCCCTCTACCCGGAGCGCCTGCCTCAAAGCGAACCAGCGGTTTCCTCGTGCGGTCACATAATCCCACAAGCTAGCGCGGCCTGTGCCCAGCACCCTCGCCGATGCCACTCGATATGCCTACAATCCATCACTGCTGCTTTTTCATGCCTCTACAAACGGGCGAGGCGCACCCTCCGGCTGATCCATGGTCTGCCATGTTTCTGGAAAAGCCCTAGTCCGCCCTATATCCGCGCACGATATTGATATCGTCCACCGTTATCCAACCCTCGACATAGTTGGCATAGAACAGGCCAAACAGCACCAGCGACAACGCCGTCGCCATCAGCGCGAGACGGCGCGGACGAAAATTGCTGGGCGCGCTGGTCGCCTGCCCCGGCACCAGCGCCTCTCCCGTTTCATCGGGGGTACGCACGCCAATGGGCAGCAGCAAAAAGGCGCTGACGACCCAGAACAGCAAATAAATGGCAAGGATGGAAGTCAGCCGCATGGCGCCATTCTCCGACAGCGGGCGATCAGATGTCAATGAGCAGTACGTCGACCACCGGCTTTTTCCCGGTCCAGCGCGTCGCCGTGCGCCGCACCGCCAGCCGGATGCGCTCGCGCAGCGCCTCGGTCTCGCCATTGCCTTTGGCGAGCGCGCTTGCAGCTTCCTTGACCGCTTCCTTGAGGAAAGCGTCGCGATCCTCCTCCAGCGGCACACCCTGAAGGCGCAAGACCGGCTCTCCGGCAAGGCGTCCCGCCTGGTCCCGCGCCACCGCGACGCTGATCTGGCCGTGGATAGACAGCTTGCGCCGCTCGTTCATCGTCCCGCCATCGGCAGGCAGGATGACATCGCCGTCAAGGACGAGGCGCCCCGTCTGCTCATGGCCGATAATCTCCGGCCCATCGGGAGCAAGACGCAGGACATCGCCATTTTTCTGCACGATCGCCCGGGCGACGCCATGGGCGAGGCCCAGCCGCGCCTGTTCGGCCATATGACGCAGCTCGCCATGGACCGGCAGCAATATCTCCGGCCTGATCCAGTCGTACATCGCTTCCAGTTCGGGCCTGCCCGGATGGCCGGACACATGGACATGCGCCTGCCGCTCCGTCACCATCCGCACGCCCTTGGCTGCGAAGGCATTTTGCACGCGACCGATGGCCATTTCATTGCCCGGAATTTCCTTGGAGGAAAAGACGACCAGATCCCCCTCCCCAAGCTTGATCGGATGCATATCGAAGGCGATGCGCGCCAACGCGGCGCGGCTTTCGCCCTGACCGCCGGTGGCGACGATCAGCACCTCATGGCCCGGCAGGTCCATCGCCATATCCCAGTCGATGACCGGCGGCAGGTCTTTCAGATAGCCATTCGCCTTGGCTACCTGCACGATCCGGTCGAGCGAGCGCCCGGCAAGGCACAGATGCCGCCCGGTCGCCCGCGCGACATCGCCCAGCGTCTTGATCCGCGCTACATTGGACGCAAAGGTCGTCACGACCACCCGGCCCTTCGCCGCCTGCACCGTTTCCATCAAGCCGTCGCGCACATCGCCTTCCGACCCGCTGGCGCGCGGATTGAACACATTGGTGCTATCGCACACCAGCGCCAGCACGCCCTCATCGCCAATCGCCTTCAAATCCTCCGCGCTGGCGGGCTGGCCGATCTGCGGCTGCGCATCGAGCTTCCAGTCGCCGGTATGGAAGATGCGCCCATGCGGCGTATCGATTAGCAGCGCATTGCCCTCGGCGATCGAATGGGCGAGCGGCACATAGCGGAAACCGAACTCGCCGAGCCGGAATTCCCCGCCATTGTCGATCACATTAAGTTCGACCTGACCGAGCAGCCCCTCTTCCTCCAGCTTGCCCGCGATGAGGCCCGCCGTAAACGGCGTCGCATAGAGCGGCACGCCCAGATCGGCGGCGAGATAGGGCACCGCGCCGATATGGTCCTCATGCCCATGGGTCAGCACGATGCCGAGCAAATCCTCGCGCCGTTCCTCTATGAAGGCAAGATCCGGCAGCACCAGCTCGATGCCGGGATATTGCGGATCGGCGAAGGTCACGCCCAGATCGACCATCACCCATTTGCCGCGACAGCCATAGAGATTCACGTTCATGCCAATCTCCCCCGAGCCGCCAAGGGCCAGGAAGAGAAGCTCATCACCTGCTGTCATCAGTTCTGCAAACTCCGTGCATAAATCATCGCCAGCCCGTCGATCGTCAGATCGGGCGCAATGATATCAAATAAATCTGTATGTTCGTCGAACAATACCGCAAGACCGCCTGTAGCGACGATTTTCACCGGGCGGCCGATCTGCTCGCGCAATTTGCGCGCCAGCCCCTCCATCATTGCCACATAACCCCAGAACACGCCGATGCGCATCTGCTCTTCGGTGGTGCGGCCGATGACCGAAGCGTCTTCCGGCGCCTCGATGGCAATGCGCGGCAGCTTGGCGGCGGCGGAAACCAGCGCCTCCAGCGAAAGGTTGAGGCCCGGCGCGATGATCCCGCCTTTGTACGCCCCGGCATAATCGACCACGTCGAAGGTCGTCGCCGTGCCGAAATCGATGACAAGCAGATCGCCGGGCGCGAGCGCATGGGCCGCGATCGCATTGACGACGCGATCCGCACCGACCGATTGCGGTTCCACCACGTCGAGCGAGATGCCCCAGCCAGCCCTGCCTTCGCCCGCTATCAGCGCCTCGACCTTGAAATATTTGGAGGACAGCACCTTCAGATTATGAAGCGCGCGCGGCACGACGGTGGCGATGATCACCGCATCGACATCGCTCATCGCATAGCCTTCCAGCATCAACAACTGGTTGAGCCACACCGCATACTCATCGGCCGTGCGACGCGCGTCGGTAGCGATGCGCCAGCGCGTCAGGATGGTCGCGGCCGCCTCGCCGCCCTGACCCGGATCGACCAGTGCGAACACGATGTTGGTATTCCCGGCATCTATCGCCAGCAGCATCGACTCTCTCCCTGATGCGCGTTTCAGATCAGAAACACATCACCTGCATGAATGGCATGGCTGGTCCCGTCGGCGAGGCGCAGCACCAGCGCCCCGTCATGGTCGAGCCTTTCGAACCGCCCCTCTATATGCTGTCCGTTGGGCAGCAAAGCGGCGAGCGGCGTCCCCGGCGCATGGGCATGCTCCTGCCAGGCGCGTGCGACCGGCTCCACGCCGAAGTGCCGCCACTGGTCGAGCAGCCCGGCAAAGTGCGCCGCCACCCTCTCCAGCAGCGCCTGTGCATCGCAATGCGCGGCGCCCAGATCACGCAGGCTCGCCGTCTGCCGGTCCGCCAAGGCGGGCGCCTGCGCGACATTGACGCCGATGCCGAGAATGACGGCATCCCCGGTCCGCTCCAGCAACATGCCGCATAATTTGGCATTACCCGCCATGATGTCATTGGGCCATTTGATCCGGATCGCATCGCTGCCGACGAATTCGGCGATCCCGCGATGGACGGCCACCCCTGCCACCAGCGCCAGCGTCGGCGCGGGCGGATCGGCGGGACGCAGCCGGATCAGAGTCGAGGCGTAGAGATTGCCCTCCTCGCCTTCCCATTGCCGACCCATGCGGCCACGCCCGGCGCTCTGGCGCCCCGCCCGCAGCCAGAGCCCTTCCGAAGCCCCCTCCAGCGCCAGCGCCTGCATGTCCGCATTGGTCGATCCGGTTTCCGCGACGAAGCGGATCTCGATCGCCGGGCCGGACGGATCGGTCAGCGGCGGCACCTCGCGGTCAGAGCAGCGCTGCTGCGGCGGCGGCGGTTACCCTGTCGAGAACCGGATTAAGCAGATAGCCAAGCACGATCACCGTCGCCAGCACCGCCATCAGCGCATTTTCGATCGCGCCGCCCACAGGCGCATAGGCTCGCGCCGGTTCGTCGAAATAGATCGTCTTGATGATCTTCAGATAATAGAAGGCGCCGATCACCGAGAAGGCGATGCCGAAGACGGCAAGCCCCGTCAGCCCCGCGCCCACGGCGGCGTCGAACACGAGGAACTTCGCCCAGAAACCGAACAGCGGCGGAATACCCGCAAGGCTGAACATGAAGATCGCGAAGGCGGCCGACAGGCCCTTGCGGCTCTGCGAAAGACCCGCGAGGCTGGCGATATCCTCGACCGGATTGCCGTCCGCGTCGCGCATCTGGAGGATGCAGAGGAAGCTGCCCAGCGTCATCACCACATAGATGGCGAGATAGCTCAGTACCGCGGCGACCCCCTCCGGCGTACCGGCGGCAAGGCCGACAAGCGCGAAGCCCACATTGTTGATGGACGAATAGGCCATCAGGCGCTTGATATTGGTCTGGCCGATGGCCGCCACCGCACCGAACAGGATCGAGGTGAGCGCGAGGAAGATGATGATCTGCTGCCAGGCGTCGAACGCGCTGCCCATCGCCTCTACAGTGACGCGGATGAGGAGCGCGATCGCCGCGACCTTGGGCGCGCTTGCAAAGAAGGCCGTCACCGGCGTCGGCGCGCCTTCATAGACGTCGGGCGTCCACATATGGAACGGCACTGCACTAATCTTGAACGCAAGGCCCGCCAGCACAAACACCAGACCGAACAGCTCGCCATTGGACAGGCCATCGGCCATCGCATTGGCAATGCCGACATAGCCCGTCGAGCCGGTGAAGCCGTAAAGAAGCGAAATGCCGTAAAGCAGAATGCCGCTGGCCAGCGAACCGAGCACGAAATATTTAAGGCCCGCCTCGGCCGAACGGCTGTTCTGGCGCATGAAGCTCGCCAGCACATAGGAGGCAAGGCTGTTGAGTTCGAGGCCGACATAAAGCGTCAGCATGTCGCTGGCCGAGACCATCAGGCCCATGCCTGCGGTAGCGAACAGGATCAGCACCGGATATTCGGCGCGGATCGCCTGCCCCGTCGCGAAGAAACGCGGCGCCATCAGGATCGACAGCCCGGCAGCGGCATAAATCAGGATCTTGGCGAACGACGAAAAGGCGTCAGCGCGATAGAGGCCGTCAAAAGCGCTGCCGCCATGTCCGGCGGAGCCGCAGAGCGTCAGCCCGGCGGAAACCAGTGCGGCGACCGCCAGCCATCCGGCCAGACGCGCGCTGCCGTCACCCGCGAAGGCCGCGATCAGCATGAGGATCAGCCCTGCGCCGGTAAGAACCAGCTCCGGCGCCGTCATCAACAGGGAAGCCATATCCATTGTCAGTGTGCCTCCCCGGCATGTTCGGTTGTTGAAGGTTGATGAGCCGCTTCGCCATGTTCGCCATGGGTGGCGGCAACAGCGGGCCTGCCTGCTGTAACCTGTCCATCGCCCGGATGTTTGGCGGGTTCCATGCGGGTTACGATCGCACGGATATCCGCCCGCATCGGCGCGAGGAAGCTTTCAGGATAGACGCCCATCCACAGCACCACAGCCGCCAGCGACCCCAGCGACACGATTTCGCGCGCGTTGAGGTCCGGCATCGCGCGGGCATCCTCATTGGTGAGGTCGCCATAGCAGATGCGGCGATAGAGATAGAGCATATAGGCCGCGCCCAGGATAATGCCCGTGGTGGACACCAGCGCCACCCAGCTCGACGCCTGATAGACGCCCATCAGCGCAAGGAACTCGCCGACGAAGTTGGACGTGCCCGGCAGGCCGACCGATGCCATGGTGAACAGCAGGAACAGCACCGCATATTTCGGCATGTTGATCGACAGGCCGCCATAGCGGCTGATCTCTCGCGTGTGCAGGCGGTCATAGATGACGCCCACGCACAGGAAGAGCGCGCCGGCAACGAGACCATGACCCAGCATCACCATCATGGCGCCTTCAAGGCCCGACTGATTGAATGCGAACAGGCCGACCGTCACGATCGCCATGTGCGCGACCGACGAATAAGCGATCAGCTTCTTCATGTCGCTCTGCACCAGCGCGACGAGGCTGGTATAGACCACCGCGACCATCGACAGGCCATAGACCAGCCAGGCGAGATCCGCCGAGGCTTCGGGGAACATCGGCAGCGAGAAGCGGATGAAGCCGTAGCCGCCCATCTTCAGCAGCACGCCAGCCAGAATGACCGAGCCCGCCGTAGGCGCCTGAACGTGCGCGTCGGGAAGCCAGGTATGGACCGGCCACATCGGCATCTTCACGGCGAAGCTCGCGAAGAAGGCCAGCCACAGCCAGGTCTGGACCTTGGGATCGAAATTATAGGTCATCAGCGTCGGGATGTCGGTCGTCCCCGCATCGCGAACCATCCACAACATCGCGATGAGCATCAGCACAGAGCCGAGCAGCGTGTAGAGGAAGAATTTATAGCTCGCGTAGATGCGGTTCGCGCCGCCCCAGATGCCGATGATAAGATACATCGGAATGAGGCCCGCTTCGAAGAAGATGTAGAACAGGAAGAGATCCTGCGCCGCGAACACGCCGATCATCAGCGTTTCCATCAACAGGAACGCGGCGAGATATTCGCTCACCCGCTTCTCGATCGACTCCCAGCCCGCCAAAATGCAGATCGGCATCAGGAAAACGGTCAGCACGATCAGCAGCAACGCAATGCCGTCAATGCCCATAGCCCAGGCGAAACGGCCGAAGATCGGCGCATATTCGGTGAACTGCCATTGCGGGGCCGACGGACCCTGATCGAAACTCAGCCACAGCACGATGCCGAGCACGAAATTGACCAGAGTGATCGCCAGCGCGATCATCCGCGCGCTTGCCGCGTTGCTCCAGAGGCACGCCAGCGCCCCCGCCAGCGGCAGCGCCATCATCAGCGAAAGAATGGGAAAGTCGAGCTGATTCATTATCGTGTGATCGCCCATGTTATCGCCGCGGCGAGGCCGAGCAGCATCACCAGCGCGTAGGTGTAGACATATCCGGATTGCAGCTTGCGGGTCAGCTTGCCGCCCGCAACGACCAGAGCGGCCATGCCGTTCGGCCCGAAGCGGTCGATCGTGCTCTCATCACCCGCCTTCCAGAAGAAGCGGCCGATGGCGAACGCCGGTTTGACGAAGATCGCGTTGTACAGCTCATCAAAATACCATTTGTTGAGCAGGAACTGGTACAATGCATGGAAGTGGGATGTGAACTTCGCCGGCCAGTCGGTGTGTTTGATATAGGCCAGCCAAGCCACAAGCAGACCCGTAGCCATCACGGCAAAGGGCGCCCATTTCACCCACAGCGGGACCAGATGGCTTTCATGCATCAGATGCGCGTTGAAGAAGAGCGTGCTGACCTCCCAGAAATGCTCGCCGCCTTCCGCATCGATGAAGAAGCCATGGAAAGCAAAGCCTGCGAACACCGCGCCGACGGTCAGGACCACCAGCGGCACCAGCATCGCCCAAGGGCTTTCATGCGGATGATAGCCCGCCGTGCCGGTCACCGGCCCATGATCGGCATCGGCTCCGTGCGCATCATGGCCATGATGGTCATGAGCGTGATCGTCATGCCCATGACTATGCGCGTCGTGCACCGCATGCTGAATATGCTCGGAACCGGCCCAGCGCGCCTTGCCATAGAAGGTGAGGAACATGAGACGCCAGCTGTAGAAGCTCGTCAGCAGCGCAGCAGTGATGCCCACGAAAAAGGCGAACGTGCCCGGCCCACCGGCAGCGAAAGCCGATTCAAGGATCGAATCCTTCGAGAAGAAGCCCGCGAACCCGAACAGCGTACCCGGAATACCGACGCCGGTGATCGCCAGCGTACCGGCCATCATCGCCCAGAAGGTGATCGGGATATGCTTACGCAGCGCGCCATAATGGCGCATGTCCTGCTCATGGTGCATCGCATGAATGACGGAGCCCGCACCAAGGAACAGCAGCGCCTTGAAGAAAGCGTGCGTGAACAGGTGGAACATCGCTGCGCCATAGGCACCGACGCCCGCTGCGAAGAACATATAGCCCAGCTGCGAACAGGTTGAATAAGCGATGACCTTCTTGATGTCCTGCTGCGTCGTGCCGACGGTCGCCGCGAAGAAGCAGGTGGCCGCGCCGACATAGGTGACGACATGCATCGCCGTCTCGCTCATCTCGAACATCGGCGACAGGCGGCAGACCATGAATACGCCCGCCGTGACCATCGTTGCCGCGTGGATAAGCGCGGAAACCGGGGTCGGGCCTTCCATCGCATCCGGCAACCAGGTGTGGAGGCCGAGCTGCGCCGACTTGCCCATCGCTCCAACGAACAGCAGCAGGCAGATGACAGTCATCGTATCGAAACGATAGCCGAGGAAACCGATGGTAGACCCTGCCATATTCGGCGCGGCCGCGAGGATTTCCGGGATCGAAATGGTATCGAACACCAGATAGGTCGCGAAAATGCCCATCATGAAGCCAAGGTCGCCGACGCGGTTGACGACGAACGCCTTTATCGCCGCCGCATTGGCGCTCGGCTTACGGAACCAGAAGCCGATGAGCAGATAGGAGGCCAGACCAACGCCTTCCCAGCCGAAGAACATCTGCAACAGATTGTTCGCGGTCACGAGCATCAGCATCGCGAAGGTGAAGAGCGAGAGATAGGCGAAGAAGCGCGGCTGATCCGGATCTTCGTCCATATAGCCCCAGCTATAGAGGTGGACGAGCGCGGAAACGCTGGTGATGACGACAAGCATCACCGCCGTCAGCGCATCGACCCGCAATTCCCACATCGCATTGAAGCTGTCGGAATGCAGCCAGGTCAGCACCGGCACGACGAAGCTTTCGCCATAGCTTCCCGTCAGGAAGCCGATGAAGATCGGCCAGCTCAGCGCGCAGGAGACGAAAAGCGCGCCGGTCGTCACGACCTTCGCGGGGACATTGCCCAGAGCCTTGTTGCCCAGCCCCGCTATGATCGCGGCGATGAGCGGCAGGAAAACGATAATCTGGATCATGCCCGCGCTCAGCCCTTCATCTGGTTGGCGTCGTCGACGGCAATGGTGCCGCGCGTACGGAAATAGATAACGAGGATCGCCAGACCGATCG
>CAYLKZ010000071.1:0-16459 GCA_964384275.1 uncultured Sphingobium sp.
ATGACGGCGGCGGCCTCATAATAGACGTTCACCGTTCCGGCTGGCAGCAGGCCCGGCGCGAAGGTCGCGACCAGCGAATAGGCATAGGCAGAGAGCGTGCCAACCGCGACCAGCGAATTCATATCCGGCGCCATCCGCGCCAGCGCGGGCAGCCCCGCCCGGTAGAAACGCCTGCCCGGCCCGGCGAGCACCAGCGTCGTCAGCAGAAACTGGAGATGCCAGCTCGTCTGCGTGCCGATGCTGCGCGCAATCAGATGATGGACGCCGGGAATGAGGTGCGAACCCATTTCGAGCAGAAAGACGGGGAGGGCCAGCAGCAGAGCGATGACGAGATCGCGCCGGAGGCGCCGCAATTCGATATCCTTGCGCTCCGACTTTTCTTCCTCTGCCGATGCGTTGCCGCTGCCGATCGGGTGGGCTTCATATCCGGCCCTCGATATCGCGGCGACGAGCGCCTGCGGGTTCGCCATGCCCTGCACACTGGCCCGCTCGGTCGCCAGATTGACCACAGCCCCGGTGACGCCTGGCACGGCCATCAGCGCCTTTTCGACGTGCCCCACGCAGGACGCGCAGGTCATGCCCTCGACGGCCAGTTCGGTGATTGTCGAGGGCACATGATAGCCCGCCGCCTCGACCGCCCGCACCAGCGCCTGCATGTCGATCGGGCCATCGGCGCGGATATCCGCGCGCTCGGTCGCGAGGTTGACGCCGACCGAGCCGACGCCCGCGACGCCCCTTATCGCCTTCTCGACGCGGCCGACGCAGGAGGCGCAGTTCATGCCCTCTATCGGCAGGGCGATTGCGGGACTGTTATTCTGTCCCGGTGTGACGGGGGCGTTCATGATCCTTCATCCTCATGCTGGCAGAATATCATCTTGCCGTAAAATGAGGCTTCCCACCATGGGAAGGTCAAGCCCGATTGTGCCGATGACCGCCACCGGCCCAAATCCATTTGACCCGCTTCCATGGGGCAGGAATAGTGACGAGGTTGACCGTGACCGTCCGGCCTTGCGGGTAGGGTGCGATGGCATGGTCGGGATGATCAGGCGAGAGGAGTTTCGAATATGGCTGTTGCGCGTGTCTACAGAATGAAGGCTGCCCAGGGGCAAGGCGATGGGCTGGGCGCCGCGCTTCAGCGGTTGATCGACGCATTGCAGGGCCTGCCCGGTATGCAAGGGGTGGAGATGTTGCGCGACATCGACAAGCCGGAGGAATATCTGTTCATCGAGAAATGGGATTCGGCCGAGGCGCACAAGGAAAGCGGCGCGCTGGTTCCCAAGGAGGCGTTCGCGCCCGTGCTGGATGCCCTCGCGGAGAAAGCCGGCAGCGGCTATTTCGATTATATAAGGGTGGCCGCCGGGCAGTGACCTGCCCGGCATCATGACGCCAAAGACATTGCCGGGGGTTATGCGCAAGGGGCGCTTCCCCGGCTGGTCCGGGCCGGATATGGTCATGGAGCGTGCGGGCTGATATGCCGATGCCATCCCACCATCCTGTTGGATCGATCGTCGCGGGCATATGAGCATGCAGGTTCTTCTGGTTGACGACGATCCCAGCTTCCGGCGGCAACTGGCCGATCGGCTTTCCGCGTTCGGACATAATGTTCTGACCGCCGACGATGGCCCCACGGCGCTGTCGATGGTCGGCCGGATGGCGTTCGATAGCGTGATTCTGGGCTGGCGCATTCCGGGTCTCGACGGGATCGGCATAGTGCGCCAGTTGCGCGAAGCGGGGATGATCGTGCCCGTGCTCATGCTGTCGGCGCTCGATGGCGTGGCGGGGAAGGTGGATTGTTTCGAGGCGGGCGCCGACGATTATGTCGTGAGGCCGGTCGATCTGCGGGAGCTCAACGCGCGGCTGCATGCGCTGGTACGCGCGCGCAGGGTGCGGGCGCAGCCGGGCGATACGATCAGCGCGGGCGATATCGTCATCAGCCCTTCCCGCTTGCAGGCGTGGCGCGGGGGAAGGCCGCTGGCGTTGTCCCGCACCGAATTCGGGCTGTTGCTGGAACTGGCGCGCAATGCCGGATCGGTCGTCACCCGGCCGATGATTATCGAGCGTCTATGGGGCAAGGATTTCGTGCCGACAGCCAATAGCGTCGATGTTCATATCCGCCATTTGCGCCGCAAGCTTTGCGAACTGGGCGACGATCCGATCAGCACGCAACGCGGCATGGGCTATTGCCTCCGCCCATGAAGGCCCGCGCTTGCCGAGCATGAAAAAAGCGGCGTGACGGAATGCCCGCCACGCCGCCAGGGGCCTTGGGTCAGAATTTTATGCTGGCGTCCACGCCGAAGGTGCGCGGCGCGTTGAAATTGCCGTAATCGCCCAGCACATTGTTGACGCTGCCGGTCGTCACGCTGCTCGTCGGCGCGCCGGGCAGGCTGTTCGACGGGTCGCGGCGATAGACATATTGCTTGTCGAACAAATTGCGTCCCCACAGGCCGACCGTAAGCGCGCGGCCATAGCCGACGTCGATATCGGCGAGAGAGATCCTGCCGTTGAAGATAAGCGAGGCGTCGTTCTTCGTCGCGAACTGATCGAAAGCCTGCGTGGCCTGCGAATAATTGCCGTCCAGATGCAGGCGCAGCGTCGCGTCGCCCGATCCGATGGGCAGCGCATAGTCGATCGATCCGCTCGCCGCGTTGCGCGGCGTGAACACGATGTAGAAGCGCTGCAACACCGTGGTGGATGCCGTCCCGGCGGTCGAGGTGATCGGCACCAGCGGGATCTTCGTATAGGTGAAGGCGTAGGATGCGTTCAGCGTCAGCCCCTCGACGGGGTTCAGCGTCAGATCGGCCTCGATGCCCCGGATTCTGGTGATGCCGGGCGCGTTGATGGTGATGAGGTTGTTGAAGTTGGAACCGTTGAACGGCTGGATCGAGCTGATATCGACCTGGCTGTTCTTGCGGTCCATGATGTAACCGGCGAGGTTGAAGCGCGCGCGATGATTCCAGAAGTCGCTCTTCATGCCGATTTCGTAGGATTTCACGTCTTCGGGATCGAACGCCTGATAATTGGCGGTGCGGGAGCTGGCGCCGCCGGCGCGATAGCCCGTCGCATATTTGGCATAGAAGTGGAGGTCGTCGCTCGCGTCATAGGCCAGCGTTACCATCGGGTTGAAGCGGTTCCAGCTTTTGGCGAGCGGCTGATAGCCCGCGGCGGCCGCGGCGGTCAGGTTGGTGTCATAATTCACGTTGCGCGAAAAATGCAGAACGCCGCGCTTCTTGTCGTGGGTATAGCGCCCGCCGACCGTAAGGTGGATCGCGTCGGTCGCGTTCCAGGTGAGCTGGCCATAGGCGGCATAGCTTTTGGACCAGACTTCCGAGGCGCGGTCGATTGAGCGGCAGCCGATTTCCGAACCGAAGCCGGAGGAGCCGGTGCAGGGATTGAGGACGACGAAGGAATAGCCGCTCGTCTGCCCGGCAGTCGTGTAGCCCGCGATCGCCATCGAATTGGGGGTCGCGGCATCGTCGCTGACATGCTCGTTGAAATAATAGAGGCCCGCGACATAATCGAGGCTGCCGACCGTGCCGACGGCCTGAAGCTCCTGGCTGAACTGGCGCTGGCGCAGGTTCGCCAGACTGTAGCGGCTGAAATTGCAGGCCGATCCCGCGCAACCCGGCGTCACCACCGGCACGCGATGGGCGCCGCCCGAATTGTCCCACTGGGACGCATCGACGCCGCGCCAGGCCGTGATCGACCGCAGTTCAATTTCAGGGGAGACAGCCCATTTAAGGGCGTTGGTGAAGCCATGCGTCTTGTCGATGCTCGGCTTTTGCGGCACGCCGATATCGGCCACCTTCATGCGCGTTTCGCCATTGACGACGACGCCGGGCATCAGCGGCTTCACGGTGCCGGTCAGCGCCGTATAGGCCGTGCCCGGCAGGGTGCAGGCCGATTGCGACGCCTGCGATCCGGCGGCGCAGCCATTGGGGTTGTAGTTCAGCAGCTGGCTGTAGAACGGGGTATTGGCATCGCGCGCGACATCATAGGAAAAGTCGTTCGTGATCGTGCTGGTCGGTTCCCAGCGCACGGCGGCGCGCAGGCCCTTGCGGTGGTAATAGTTCCACCCGGCCTGCCCCGCGAGGGGGTTTTTGGTCGTCGCGTCCTGATGCTGGATCACGCCGTCCAGTTTCACGCTGAACCCGGCAATTTTGGGCAGATCGAGGTGGATGCCGCCGGTCGCCGCGCCATAATTGCCCATGCCTGCATCGATGCGGCCGCCAAACTCGCCCGAGGGCGCCTTGCTGACGATGCTGACCGCGCCGCCCTCGGTATTGCGGCCGAACAGCGTGCCCTGCGGCCCTTTCAGAACCTCGACCCGCTCGACATCGAACAGCGCCGCGTTAAGGCCATGCTGACGGCCGAGATAGACGCCGTCGATATAGATGCCGACGCCTTGCTCGCGCGCGGGCTGGTTCGCATCAAGCGGCACGATGCCGCGAATGCCGATGGTGAGGGCGCTCTGGCGCGCCTCGAAAGTGGCTACGCGCAGCGAAGGCACCCCGCCATCGGCAAGGTCGTAGAGGCTCTGAACATGCCGGTCCTTGAGCGTTTCGGTGCTCAGAACCGCGATGGCGATCGGTGTTTCCTGAAGATTGGTCTCGCGCTTGGTCGCGGTGACGACGATATCCCCGAGGCCGATATCCCCTGCAATCTCGCTGCCGGTGGCCATCGCCATCGGTGCCCGATCCTGAGCGAAGGCGCCGGGCACCGCCATTCCGCCATATGCAGCGCCGGTGAGCAGCAAAGCTCGGGTGAATCGGTTTAACATGATGATATTAACCCCTTTTTCAAATGTGCGTTGGTTGCACGAGGGGCTGATACGTCACGATCGCGACAGTTAGATTTCAGTTTGGAGACTCTGGAGGCGGCAAATCTTCATTTTCGCTTCATTTTTCCGCAGGCAATTGATTCTCTTTTGAAATGGCCGGTGCGGCAGCCGCGAAAATATCATTATGGGCAGCGCGCCCATGCTACGCCCGCAGGTGCAAGCGTTCGCAGGAAATGCCGCTAGAGCCATCAAACCCGCCCACCATCGCATCCATGGAAGCCGCGCGGATACTGGGCCGATACTCTGCTCACCCCTCGGCGGTGAACGTCACATGGATGGTGTCCTTATAGCGCCCGGCGGCGGTAGTGCGGGGAAGGGCGGGGATTTGGATGTCGAGGGAGAGGTCGCGGAAATGGCCGTTGCCGTCCCAGCGAATCCAGTTCGTGGCGCGGGCGCGCAGGTTGATCGCGGCCCCGTTGATCGATGCCGAATAGGGGATGCCGGGCGCGCCTTTCTCATGGGCGAGCGTGCCATGATTCGCCGACCTCAGATCGACCCGCACATCGGCGTTGCTGCGCAGCGTGAAGCCGATCGAGCGCTCCACCCCGTTGGAAAGATCGCCCAGGTCCACCGATGTCTGCCGCGTACCGGGCGCCGACCCCGCCAGATTGACCTCCAGCGCGGGCATCACCGGCACGCTCATGGAAAGCGGGCCTTCGTCGCGTAATTTCAGCATCGTGGCATCGAGTTCGAAAAGGCGGACGATAACGCCGCCCGTGTAGAGGCCAGCGGGCACGATCTGGCCCGGCGGCAACGCCATATGGACGGTGAAGGACTGGTTGCCCTCGCCCGGACCGAATTCGCCCAGAATCTGGGTTGCCGCCGTCCCGAAATAATCGGAGCTGAGCAGCGTCTGCCCTCTGGGATCGCGCGTGACGTCATAGCGCAGCGCGCTGACCGGGCCGCGCAGCACCGGGGTCGCACCGCTCGCCTGCGGCATCGCGACCAGCGCGAAGCGGCAGGGCCTGCCCTCATGGCGGACGGTCAGCGCGACCGGCTCGACCGCTTCCTCGCTGCTGAAGACTTCATAGCCCCGCCCATAGGCGCCGCGCCAATGGATGTTGGACTGAATCCTGAGGTCCAGCTTGCATCCGGCGCCCGGTTTCCCCGCTTCGGACGCATTGGCGGAAGCATGAGCGGAAACTGGGGGCAGCAAGGCCAGCGCTGTTGCCAGCGCAATTGGCAGGATAGTGCGGTTCGGACTCATCACGGCTCCTTTGCTGGTTCTGCATCCACCCTGATCGGGGTGTCGATCCGGAAAACGCCCTCGGCATCCGGGGGAACTTCGAAGCGGAAGCGCACGGAGCGGCCATTGGCGTTCAAAATTGCCTCATATCGGTGGCCCGCAACCAGCTTTTCCACGAAGAAACGGCCGGTGGCGTTGGTGAAGATGACCGACGGCGCATAGGTGTCCGGCGCGTCGAGATCGGTGGCCTGCCCCGCCGCGAGCGCGATGGGCGCGCCCGACTGATCGACGAGACGGCCAAGGACGGAAACCGAGGCTTCGCTGCCGACGATCACCGCATAGCCGCCGCGATAGCCGGGGCGCAGCGTGTAGACCGCGCCGCCCGTCGCGCTGCCCGCGGGAGCATCCGGCGCATCGACCTGCACCGGGCGCACATAATAGGACGTCAGATCGGGCAGCACCGCAGGGCCTAAAGCCCCGCTTTTGGCGCCATATTTGACTTTGCTGCTGCCGAAATCGGTTCGCGGATCGACAGCAATCCGGTATTTGCCCGCGCGTTCATTGAGCTTGAACAGCGCAAAACTGTTGTAGACCGGGCGGGAAAGGCCGAATTCGCCATCGGCGAACACCAGGGAACTCGCGCCCCAGAAGCGGGTGCGCATATCCCGCATCCGTTCATCGCCCAGATAGCCCTGCGCAATCTGCTGGACCTCTGCCGCGAAGCGGTTGCCGAGATAGTTGACGCCACCGAAGGCGCTGTTGCTGCCGGTGCGCCGCTCCAGACCCGCCGACATGCCGATGCCGCCCACGCTCTGGTCTGGTGTCCGGCTATATTGCAGACGGAAATTATGATCATCGCTGTTGTAGTCGGTCGATATGGTGTTGCGGCCGAGCGGAATGGTGAGGCCCACGCGCGCGACGATGCCGGAACGATCCTCATCGCGGCGATATTCGGCCCCCAGCGAAATCGCACCGATGCTCAACTGGCGGGAATAATTGGCGCTGACGCCATAGCTGTCGCGGAACGAATGGCGGTTGCGATCATAGCTGCCCGAAAGCTGAATCCGGGAATAGCCGTCCAGATCCTGGCCATAGCGGAGGCGCCCCTGCCATGTCGTGCGATTGTCGGGGAAGAGCGCGTCGAGCAGCTTGAAGTCGCGGCCGGTATAGACCAGCGAAAGATCGAGTGACCGGTTCCGTTCCCTGTCGGTGCCGAGCCAGCGATAGGCAAGGCTGACCTGACTGGTGCGCGGGGCCAGATTGCGCGCATCCGCTGCTGTCTGAAGACGGAACGTGCCGATGCCGCTGGCCCAGGTGACGTCCGTGCCCACCAGATCGAGGCGATCATTGCCCTGCCAGTTCGCACCGACCGTAAGCTGTTGGGTAAGGCCATAGCGGAAAAAGGCGGAACCGGCGTGCCGATCCATATCATAGTGGCGCAGGCCGCTGTCGTCGCGATAGGGGACGCCCCCGCTCACGCTGAAATCGAGCAGCCCTTTTTCGAGCAGTTCGAAATCGAAAAAGGCCGGGAACCGCAGCACTTCGGTCTGGCCGCTGCCATAGACGATGCGCAGTTCGACATCATTGCCCGCAGAGGAGGCCAGCGGCAGGTCGCGCAGCAGATAGCGGCCTTCCTGAAGACTGAATTCCCGCAGAAAAGCGCCGTTGACATAAACCTGCACCCGGCCGGGCCGGGTCAGTTCGAAGGACTGGGTGGCAATCGGCCGGGTAATTTTATAAGGATCGATACTGAAATTGCGATAGGCCGAAAAGCCCGCAATGCGCGGGCTGCCCTGAAGCGCGGTACGGCGCGCATTGAGATCGCCCGCCTCATAGCGGATCAGCCGGCGCGTATCGTCATAGCTGATGCGGGTATTTTCCCGGCTGAGGGAATGCGTGCGCGCCTCGTCATAGACCAGCTTGCTCTCGGCCACGAAGCCGCCCCAGTTGACGGCGAGCTGAAGATCGGCGGCGGTTTCGGTGAACCCTTTTCTCGTCTGGCGGGATTGCTCGACCAGCGCCGTTCCCGCTTGCAGCGTGGCATAGGCGCTGAAATGGGCGGGTTTGAGGAGTTCATAGGCATCGCTGGGCCTGATGGTCTGCCGCATGTTCAGGATCTGGGTCGCGCGCAGCGATGTCGGCAGATCCACCTTGAGGGCAAGGGTGGTGCGATCGAAATCCAGGCCGATGCCCAGTTGGCGAATATCGTCGAAAGACAGGCGATCCTTGTCCTGGGCCAGCGCAAGGGCGCGGGTCTGTATCTCGCTTGCAAGATTGGGGGCCAGCGCCTGACTTACGAAACGCGCCTCGATCGTGCCGGAATCGGCGCCATTGGGCGGCTGGATCTGGAAATTGCCCAGCCGGATGCCGCCCATGAGGACCGGATAGGAAGAGGGCGGCAGCGGCGGCGGCGGACGGCCGAATACGCGCCGGAAAATATCATCCGTCGTTTCAGCCTTGTTCGCCACCGTCGCCGTATCTGCCTCCTGCGCATGGGTGGCGGCCGGCAAAAGCAGCCATGCACCTGCGGAGAGGAGGGGGGTGACACGCACCTTAAATGCACTTCAGCGCGGGCGTGTCAGTTGAGGACGATGAAGCTGGTCTTGAGGCTCGCGGTGACGGGTCCCTGCGGCAGCGCTTCCGGCCATGGCATCAGGATGTCGCGGCTTTCCCCGGCAAGGATGTTCTTGCCCGCAAGCGCGTTGAGCTGATCCCCGCTCAGCGTCACGGCGTTGCCGCCCACCCCGGGGGTGAGGGTCAGTTCCGGCTTGTCCGGGATCGCGCGCCGCGTGCCTCCGTTCGTCAGGCTCAGTTTCAGCATCGGCGCCCCCTTGTCGTCCTTCACCAGCTCAGCCCCGTCGACAGTCAGCGCCGGTGCCGATTTGGCGGGCGTGATGTAGAGCGCGGCTTCGTAGCGATATTGCAACCGGACATCGGCCGTCTTTTGGGTCGTCGTCGGGGCCTCCGGCAGCTCGATCTGCAATTGTTCGGTGATGAGGCGGAAGGCCAGTTCCTTATCGGGCCGGGGATTGCCGATCCACTGGACCTTGAAGGTTTGGCTGGTCTTGGGCGGGATGATCATCTGCGGCGGAGCAAGGATGACATCCTCATTTTCCGGTTCCAGCATCTCGGTGCCGTCGCGCGACTGCGTGCGCTGGAAGGTCTTGGCCTCGATGGCGATCGGGGCATCTTCCGTATTGGTGACCATTATCATTTGCGAAGCGCCGCCGCCCGAGGGCGCGAGCTGGATGACGATGGGTTTCAGGTCATAAGCCCAAGCCGGGGTGCAGGCCGTGCCAAGGCTCATCATCACCGCCAGCGTGCTGCCGAAGTTGCGCCGCATATGTGTTCCTTCCCCTCCAGGCAAAAAACAGCCGGAAGAGCCGCAAGGCGCCCCCGGCTGCGTTTTTTCTAATCGTAAAAGATTAAAGATCTGCTTTGATGCCGACAGTCAGGGTGTCGGTGTAGTTGCCGGCGACCAGATAGTCGTTAAGACCGTTGAATTCGAGGTCGAGGCGCAGGTTCTTGATATCGCCGTTCAGGCCGATGTTGGTCCAGTTGCTGCTGCTGTCGATCGACTGGCCAGCACCGGCCAGGTTGGCGGCGTGATAGGAACCCCCAGTGGGGATGCCCAGCACCTTGACGTCATACTTCACGGTAAAGGTGTTCGAATGGTGCTTCATGCCGCCATTGGCCGACTTCAGCGTCACGGTGTAGGGCGAGTTGCACGAATAGTTGATCGTGACGAGGTTCTGCGAGGTCAGGCCGTTGGCCATGTCGACATTCTTGTTGACGGCGCTGTCCGGCGTCAAAAAGCAGATGCTCGGCACTTCGCCGTTGAGGACGATGTCAACATTGTCGCTCGCGGCGGTCAACGCGAAAGAGGGGGCGGCAACCATCATCGCGGGAATGGCGGCGATCATCAGCTTGGCAAAAGTTTTCATCCCAAAATCCTTCCTAAAGGTTAGTCGTTATCGAGATGCGCGGCGCGGCTTGGCGACCAATTCGGGACGGGAGCCCCCCTGTTATGCAGCTCTTGGCTGCGCCTCTCGGATTCCATGAATATGGGATGAACCGCGACGGGGGAGAGGCGCAGAAGCACAGCTTCGGAGGGGATTCGGATCGTCGCGCGCCAGCAAAAGATGATCCATCCCCTATGATGGATATCCGAAAACGCGCTTCCGATGGGTTGAGGGACGATTTCGACGGAAGCTGCATCCAAAGGTGGCCGCTGCGCGCTTTCGATACCGGAATGCTCTCCAGGGACTCCGATTCTTATGCCGGAAGGTCGTTGCGGTTCTTCGTAATAAGGTTAACACCTTATGGTTTTTTGGACTTAAAAAGGCGATATCGGGGGTGATAAGCCCAATAAAAGGCTCGATTTATCATCGGTTAATCTTTGCCGCCTAGAAATAAGGCTCCGACCATGGAGCCGTTAGCTTGCGATAGCGAGCAAGGGGAGGGGAAATGGGGCAGGTAGGATCTGCGACTATAGTGGTCTGCCGCGAAGCATTTATGCGCGAGTCGGTTGTCGAAGCGCTGACCGCCGCCGGAATCAACATCACCGGAAGCCACCGCTTCATAGAGGGCGCCTTGTTTCCAGAGGATATCGCGACGCCTGATCTGGTCCTCTACATCGATGCGGGCCATTCCGAGCGCAACAGCGCGCGCGATGCCGGAAAAATCGCCGCCTTGCCCCGCACCAACTGGTTGGTGATGTGCGAGGACAGCAATAATCCCGTTCTTGCCTCTCTGCGCGAGCTTCGCTTGCCGGCATCGGCAGCGCCGCTCGATGTTTCTCGCGATGAACTGGCCTTTCTGGCGCGGATCGCGGGGATGGGGCGGCGCATCTTCATCGATGATTTCTGCCAGAACGGGAGTTCCGACGAAATCGCCGCGCTGCGCCGCCTCGATCTCGATCCCCAGCAATGGTCGCTGTTGCGCTATCTCTCCAGCGGCATGTCGAACAAGATGATCGCCAACCGGCTCGGCACCAGCGAAGCGATGGTCAAGGTGCAGATCCGGGCGTTGCTCTGCAAGCTGGGCGTGGCCAATCGCACGCAGGCGGCGGTCATGGCCGCACGCGCGGGCTTGCGGCATGAAACGGCGGCCGCGGAGCAGCAGCCCGAGGCCGCGCTCGCAAGGGCGATGTGCACGGTGCAGCCGGAACAGGAAACCCGCCAGGCGTTGGGCTGAACGAAGCGCTTGCATCGGTGGGGCCGATTTGGCCTTGGCTGAAGCGTCATCGTTCTGGGTAATCCAGATCGCGTCCTTGCGACCGGGCATGGGGTGGCATGGGGGCGACCGGCGTGAAGCCCGCCGATTAGCGGGCTGCCTGGGGATTTTTCAGATAGGCGATCAGGGCGGCGCGGTCCTGCGCTTTGGACAGGCCTGTAAAGGGCAGGCAGAGGCCCGGAATGTCGGCCTGCGGCGCCTTCAGCCAATGATCGAGGCGCGCCTCGTCCCAGACGAAGCTCTTGGCCCTCAGCGCCTCGGTATAGGTAAAGCCCTCCACCGTCGCGACCTGGCGGCCCACAATCCCTTCCAGATGCGGGCCGGTCAGCGGACGGCTGGTGGAGGAGACGCTGTGACAGGCGACGCAGCGGAAGAACAGCCGCTTGCCCGCCAGCGCATCGGGGGCGGGTTCGGCAATTGCCGAGCCTGTGAGGAACAGCGCAAAGGCGACCAGAAACCCTGCCGCAGCCAATAGGGAATGGATCACGATGCCTTTTTCTCCGCTTCCTCATTCCGGAAGAACCCGGCTTTCATCGTCCGGTCCTCCACGAACCTTGGTATCGCGCGCGAAGCGATCGTCTAAATTTATTTTTATCGAGAGAGAAATCGGATCAGTCGATGGATGATATTGTGTTGGCGGTATAGATTTCAGGCGACGATGGGATCGAGGAGGCGGAAGCTGCCCTTTTCCGCGTCTATCTCCACCTCGGCGCCGACCGGGACGGCAAGCTGGTTGGCGATGTGACCAATAGGCGCGCCCGCGAAGGCGGGTATGCCGAGCGGCGCGAAATACTGCTCCAGCAATTGCGGGATGGTGAAGCCGCTATAGCCCTCTATCCCGATGGCGCAGCGTGTGCACTGGCCGAAGATCACGCCCGCCAGCTTCTCCAATATCCCTGCGAGCGCCAGTTGGTTCAGCATCCGGTCGATGCGATATTCGGCCTCGTTCACATCTTCCAGAAACAAAATGGCGCCTTCGAAATCGGGCATCCAGGGCGTGCCCACCAGCGTCGCCAGCACCGAGAGATTGCCGCCGATCAGCCGCCCGCGCGCCTTGCCGGGCCGGATTGTCGTAAAGGGCATGAGGCCGCGCTGGACCGCATCCTCCGGCGACAGATCGAGCGGAAGAAAGATCGGGGACGAGCCAGCGAAGGCCAGTTGCCAGAAACTCTCCCAGCTCGTCGCCCGCCAGTTGTTCGCGGCATTGGGACCGTGGATGGTGGGAAATCCCGCGCGCGCCGCAAAGGCGAGGTGCAGGGCGGTGATGTCGCTGAAACCGATCAGCAGCTTGGGATGGGCGCGGATCAGATCCCAGTCGAGATAGGGCAGCAGGCGGGCGCTGCCCCAGCCGCCGTTCACCGCGAAGACGGCGCGAATCTCCTCGTCCGCGAACATCGCGTTGATATCGGCGGCGCGCTCCTCATCGCGTCCGGCGAGATAGCCATGGCGGCTCATCACATGGCGGCCCAATTCCGGTGCCAGTCCCATGCCCGCAATGGTCGCCATCACCGGCTGCAATTGGGCATAATCGTCGCTGAAGCCTGCCGGGGCGACCAGCCCGACCTTGTCGCCCTGCTTCAGTCGAGGCGGAAGGCCGGTTTTCGGGTTGGCCGCATGCAGGGGAAGAGGGGGCGCCATCAGCGCGGCCATCACGCCGCCAAGTCCGCCAATCGTCGCACGTCTGCTGATCATGGCGGGCTTCTATCAGCCGGGGGCCGCCTTGCACAATGGCCCTTTGCGCGCGGGATGGCGGACGCCGCGCGGCACCCCGGACCGGGCGGCGGGTGTTCGACGCCGCTCCCGCGATGCTGCCTCTTGCCCGCGAGGCCAGAAACCGAGTTACAGCGGAGGGATAATCTGCTCTATTTTTGTGGCGCCCGGTTTTCGCGACTACTCCTGTCGCTCCCGCTCAGCCGGGCCGGAACCGCTTTCGATGAAGAGAGGTGCCTCATGAAGTCTGTTCCCCATAGCCGCCTTTTCCTTGCCAGCCTCGCCGGTCTCGCGCTGCCGCTCGCGCCCCTTGCCGCGCAGGGGCATGACAAGGAGGCGGTCGCATCCGCCGATGCCATCAGGGCCGCCGTCGCCGCGCCGACCCGCAGCCCCGCCAATCTCGCGCGCGACATTTATCGCCATCCGGCTGAAACGCTGGATTTCTTCGGCGTGACGCCCGGCCAGACCGTGGTTGAATATAGCCCCGGCGGCGGCTGGTATACGGAGATATTGGCGCCGCTGCTGCGCGATCATGGCATGCTCTACGCGCTCCAGAACGATGACCGCTATTTCAAGACGGTGGAAACCTTCCTCGCCGCCAATCCGGCGGTCTATGACAGGGTGAAGCTGGTGCCCTATACCGGCCAGCCGCCCGCGATCCCGGCGAACAGCGTGGATACGGTGCTCACCTTCCGCAATGTCCATAATATGGTGATGGCGGGCACGGAGGCTGCGACCTTTCGCACCTTCTTCGATATGTTGAAACCGGGCGGTGTCCTCGGCGTGGTCGATCATCGCCTGCCCGAAGCGCGGGACAGCGCGCTGGAAAAGAGCAGCGGCTATCTGAAGGTATCGACCATCAGGCGGATCGCGCAGGAGGCCGGGTTCGAGTTCGTCGGCTCCTCGGAGGTAAACGCCAATCCGAAGGACAGCGCCGACTGGCCCAAGGGCGTCTGGACCTTGCCGCCCCGGCTCGCCAATGGCGAGACCGACAGGGCCAGATATCTCGCCATCGGCGAGAGCGACCGCATGACCCTGAAATTCCGCAAGCCACTGCGATAAGGACTGGCTTGGCGCCCTGTTCGAAAAAGCCCGATTGCATGGCGTGGATACGCCAGCGACGCGACCGGCGCGGTGTCCGAACGCCCGCAGGGGGCACCTGAAACAAAGCACAGGCGACATAGTCGTTGCGAGGCCGCATAGATCGCAAAGACAGATGCGGAACAGGCGGAGGGTGCGGGCGTGGATCGCCAGGACAAATTCGGCGGCACGGGCGCCGTGCGGGCAGGACAGGGCTTCGATGTCGAAGGTCTGGAAGAATGGATGCGCGCGAATGTCGCGGGTTTTTACGGGCCGCTAAAGGTCGAGCAGTTCAAGGGCGGCCAGTCCAACCCGACCTATAAGCTGGTGACGCCGGAGCGTTCCTACGTGCTGCGCCGCAAGCCGCCGGGCAAGCTGCTGCCCGGCGCCCATGCGGTCGAGCGGGAATATAGGGTGCTCTCCGCGCTTGGGCGCGTGGGCTTCCCCGTCGCCCCCGTCCATGGCCTGTGCGAGGATGCGGAGATCATCGGCACGCCTTTCTATGTGATGGACATGGTGGAAGGGCGAATCTTCTGGGATTCGACCCTGCCCGCGCTGACGCCGCAGGAGCGCCCGGCCTATTTCGACGCGATGAACGCGGCCATCGCCCAGTTGCACGGCATCGATTATCAGGCGATCGGCCTCGGCGACTATGGCAAGCCCGGCAATTATTTCGCGCGCCAGATATCCCGCTGGTCGCGCCAGTATCGCGAGGATGTCGATGCCGGGCGGCTCGACGATATGGACTGGCTGGCCGACTGGCTGGAGGCCCATATCCCCGAGGGCGACGAGACGAGCATCGTCCATGGCGATTTCCGCGCCGACAACATGATCTGGCACCCGACCGAGCCGCGCATCCTCGCGGTGCTGGACTGGGAGCTTTCTACGCTCGGCCATCCGCTCGCCGATTTCACCTATCATCTGATGATGTATCATCTGCCGCCGCACATCATCGGCGGGTTCAAGGGCGCGGACCTCGCCGCTCTCGCCATCCCGTCGCAGGAGGATTATGTCGCGGCCTATTGCCGCCGCACCGGGCGGGAGGGCATCGCGAATCTGCCCTTCTACCTCGCCTTCAACATGTTCCGCTTCGCCGCGATCATCCACGGCATCAAGGGGCGCATCGCGCGCGGCACCGCCGCCTCGCCGGAGGCGCAGTCGCTGGTCGACACCATGCCCGAACTGGCCGCGATCGGCCGCCGCACGGCGCTGGGCTGAAAGCCCCGCCACGCGCTTTTTGCACAATCGAGAGGAATTGGAATGTTCAGCACCGACCGCGCCCAGGCGATTGCGGACAAGGTGGAAGCCTTCGTCCGCGAAACCGTCATCCCCTATGAGAAAGACCCGCGCTGCGGCTTCCACGGGCCGAGCGACGATCTGGTGATGGAAATGCGCGAAAAGGCGCGGGCGGCGGGCGTGCTGACGCCCCATATCCTGCCCGACGGCAGCCACCTGACCCAGCGCGAGACGGCGACCGTGCTCATCAAATCGGGCCTGTCGCCGCTGGGTCCGCTCGCCTGCAACACCATGGCGCCGGATGAGGGCAATATGTACCTGCTCGGCCATGTCGCCAATGACGAGCAGAAGGCGCAGTTCCTGAAGCCTCTGGTCGAAGGGCGCGCGCGTTCCGCCTTCTTCATGACCGAGCCGGCCGAGGATGGCGGCGCGGGGTCGGACCCGTCGATGATGAAGACCGTCTGCCATCAGGACGGCAATCATTGGGTGATCAACGGGCGCAAGGCGTTCATCACCGGCGCGGAAGGCGCGAAGGTCGGCATCGTCATGGCAAAGAGCGACGATGGCGCCTGCATGTTCCTCGTCGATCTGCCCGATCCGGCGATCCGCATCGAGCGGGTGCTCGACACCATCGACAGCTCCATGCCCGGCGGCCATGCGGTCGTCCGCATCGATAATCTGCGCGTGCCCGCCAGCCAGATGCTCGGTGCGAGCGGCGAGGGCTTCAAATATGCGCAGGTTCGCCTCAGCCCCGCGCGCCTCTCGCACTGTATGCGCTGGCTGGGCGGCTGCATCCGCGCGCAGGAAATCGCCTCGGCCTATGCCTGCAAGCGCATGGCGTTCAGCAAGCCGCTGGTCGATCATGAAGGAGTCGGCTTCATGCTGGCCGAGAATATGATCGACATCCAGCAAAGCGAGCTGATGATCGACTGGGCGGCCTCGGTGCTGGATACCGGCTCGCTCGGCACGGTGGAAAGCTCCATGGCGAAGGTCGCCGTGTCGGAGGCGCTGATGCGCATCGCCGACAAATGCGTGCAGGTGATGGGCGGTACCGGCGTCACGCAGGACACCATCGTCGAGCAGATCTTCCGCGAGGTGCGCGCCTTCCGCATCTATGACGGCCCGACCGAGGTGCACAAATGGAGCCTCGCCAAGAAGATCAAGCGCGCCCACAA
>CAYLKZ010000072.1:0-1409 GCA_964384275.1 uncultured Sphingobium sp.
ACCGGCTTGCGCGCGGCCAGCGTCTCGTCGAGGCGGCGGCGCGGCGCATGCCAGGGCGCGCCTTTGAGCAAGGGATCGCCAGCCTTCGCACGCTCGGCAACGCTGCGCAGCGCCAGAATGAACTGATCGAGCGCCGCCTTGCTCTCCGTCTCGGTCGGCTCGATCAGCATCGCGCCATGAACGACCAGCGGGAAATAGACGGTCATCGGGTGATAGCCCTCATCAATCAGGCCCTTGGCCACGTCCAGCGTGGTGAAGCCTTCGGCGAGGCCGCCCTTGCCATAATCGGCATCGCTGAACAGCGCCTCATGCATGCAGGGGCCGCTCGCGCCGAAGGGGGCATCGAGCAGATCGTCGAGGCTGCGGAGCACATAATTGGCGTTGAGCACCGCATCCTCAGCCACCTGCCGCAGACCGTCCGCGCCATGGCTGAGGATATAGGCAAGCGCGCGGGTGAACATGCCCATCTGCCCATGGAAAGCGACCATGCGGCCAAAGCTCTGACCATGATGCTCGCCCGCCGTCTCTTCCTCGATCAGCACATAGCTGCCGTCCTCACGCTTCTCGACAAAGGGAAGCGGCGCGAAGGGGGCCAGCGCCTCGGACAGCACAACCGGCCCGCTGCCCGGACCGCCGCCGCCATGGGGCGTCGAGAAGGTCTTGTGCAGGTTGATGTGCATCGCATCAACGCCAAGGTCGCCCGGCCGCACCCGGCCCACGATCGCGTTGAAATTGGCGCCATCGCAATAGACGAACGCCCCAACGGCATGCACCGCATCGGCGATTGTCTTGAGGTCGCGCTCGAACAGGCCGCAGGTATTGGGGTTGGTGATCATCACCGCCGCAACATCCGGCCCCAGCCGCGCCTTCAGCGCCTCCACATCGACCCGGCCGTCCGGCGTCGCGGGGATATTCTCGACCGCATAGCCGCAAAAGGCCGCCGTCGCCGGATTGGTGCCATGGGCGCTTTCCGGCACGAGGATAACCGACCGCGCATCGCCACGCGCTTCCAGCGCCGCACGGATCGAGAGCAGGCCGCAAAGCTCACCATGCGCGCCCGCCTTGGGGCTCATCGCCACCGCCGCCATGCCCGTGAGCGTCTTCAGCCATTCGCCCAGTTCATGAATCACGCCCAGCGCGCCCTGAACCGTCGCCACCGGCTGGAGCGGATGAAGATCCGCAAAACCCGGCATCCGCGCGACCTTTTCATTGAGGCGCGGATTATGCTTCATCGTGCAGGAACCGAGCGGGAACAAGCCGAGGTCGATCGCATAATTCTGGCGCGACAGGCGGGTGTAATGGCGCACCGTCTCCTGTTCGGAGAGGCCCGCAAGACCGATTGCGTCCTCCCGCTCCAGCCCGCCAAGGCGGCTGGCGACGGCGGGTGCCGCAGGAAGATCCACGCCGGT
>CAYLKZ010000072.1:1509-5023 GCA_964384275.1 uncultured Sphingobium sp.
CGCACCACCTGCCGCGCATCCTTCTCCAGCACGATCGTGAACTCGTTGAAAAAGCTGTCGTTGATCAAACGCACACCGGGAACGACCGCGAGCCGCTCCGCCGCCTGCACCGCCCGGCCATGGTTCAACATCGCCAGATCGCGCAGGCCCTTTTCGCCAAGCAACGTCAGATGGATGCTGAAGGCCAGTGCGCAAAGCCCGGAATTGGTGCAGATGTTCGACGTGGCCTTTTCCCGGCGGATATGCTGTTCCCGGGTCGAAAGCGTCAGAACGAAGCCGCGCCTGCCCTCTGTATCCACCGTCTCGCCGCACAGGCGGCCCGGCATCTGACGCACATATTTCTGTCGCGTCGCGAAGAGCCCGAGATAAGGTCCGCCGAACTGGAGGCCGACGCCCAGCGACTGCCCCTCGCCAACGACCACGTCCGCGCCCATCAGGCCCGGAGCCTTCACCGCGCCCAATGCCACCGGCTCCGTCACCACCGCGATCAGCAGCGCGCCAACCTCATGCACCTTGTCCGCAAGCGCCGACAAGTCATTGATCCGGCCAAGAATATCGGGATATTGCACGACAACGCAGCTTACATCCTTGTCGAGCGCCGCGATCAATGCCGCTGCATCACCCGCCGCATCGAGTGTCGGCGCCTGATAGACCAGCTCGTCGCCGGTGAACTTCGCCATGGTGCGCGCGACGCTCACATAATGGGGATGGAGGCCGGAGGAGAGCAGCGTCTTCTTCCGCTTGGTCACGCGCCCCGCCATTCCAATCGCCTCCCAACAGGCGGTCGAGCCGTCATACATGCTGGCATTGGCGACATCGCAGCCGAACAGACGGGCAACCTGCGTCTGGAACTCGAACAGCACCTGTAAGGTGCCCTGCGCGATTTCCGGCTGATAAGGGGTATAGGCGGTGAGGAACTCTCCGCGCTGGATCAGATGATCGACGCTGGCCGGGACATGATGGCGATAGGCGCCTGCCCCCAGAAAGAAAGGCGCATCACCCGCAGCCATGTTCCGGCGAGCGAGCGCGGCCATATGGCGTTCGACCGCCATTTCGCCGGCGTGGTCGGGAAGACCCTCAATCTTGCCCGCCAGGCGGGCCTCGGCGGGCACATCGACAAAAAGGTCGTCAATCGTCGCGGCGCCGATCCGGTCGAGCATCGCTCGGCGATCGGCATCCGTCAGGGGAAGATAGCGCATGAGAGGAGTTCCTCAATTCGCTCCTTTGCGCCTTGTTTTCCATAGGAATTGGCAAACAGCGCAAGGGAGGAAGAAGCAGGGATCAAAGCTTGGCGACAAAGGCCTCATAAGCGGCCGCGTCCATCAGACCTTCCAGTTCGGAGGCGTCGGACAGGCGCAACTTGAAGAACCAGCCTTCGCCTTCGGCATCGCTGTTGACCAGCGCGGGCTCGCCTTCCAGCGCGCCATTGGCCTCCACCACTTCGCCCGACACCGGGGCATAGACATCCGACGCGGCCTTCACGGATTCGACGACGGCGGCATCGTCGCCCTTGCCTACGCTCTTGCCCTCTTCGGGCAGTTCCACAAACACGATATCGCCCAGTTGCTGCTGCGCGAAATCCGAGATGCCGACCGTGGCGATATCGCCATCGACGTCGATCCACTCATGCTCTTCGGTGAAATAACGGCTCATTGCACGATTCCTTATCTCTGGCCCTTATTCCAGGCCCCTGTTCTCAGACTTTTTGACGATGATAGCGATGCGGCACGAAAGGCGTGGGCGCGACTTTTGCCGCGAGCCGCTTGCCGCGCACCTCGATTTCGAGCGCGGTGCCGATGGCGCTATGGGCCGCGTCGATCAACCCCATCGCGATGGGCGCATTGACGGTGGGCGCGAAGCCGCCGGAGGTGATGGCGCCGACGCGGCGGTCCCCCACGAAGACCGGGGCGCCTTCGCGCGCGGGCAGGCGCCCTTCGATGGTGAGGCCGACGCGACGCACCGGAGCGCCCTCGGCCAGTTCCTTGGCGACGCGGGCGTGGCCGATATAGCCTCCCTCCTCGCGGCGGCGTTTCAGAATCGCAAAGCCCAGATCCGCGCCGACTACGCTGATATCCGGCGTCACATCATGACCGTAGAGCGGCAACCCCGCCTCCAGCCGCAGCGAATCGCGCGCGCCAAGGCCGACCGGCTTCACTTCCTCCATCGCGCAGAGCGCATCGGCGAAATCGCTGGCGGCCTCGGCAGGCAAGCTGATTTCGAACCCATCCTCGCCGGTATAGCCCGAGCGGCTGACCCACAGCGCATGACCGTTCCAGTCGAAAGCACCGCACTGCATGAAGAAGAGCTGCTCGACGCCCGGCACGATCCGCGCCAGCGCCAGCGCCGCCTCCGGCCCCTGAAGCGCCAGCAGCGCCTGCTCGTCCATCAGGTTGATCGTCACCGCGTCGGGCAGCTGTTCCAGCATCCAGGCGATGTCGTCATATTTGGTCGCGCCATTGACGACCATATAGATATCGTCGGCGCGGCGGGCGACCATCAGGTCGTCCAATATGCCGCCTTCTTCATCGAGCAACATCGAATAGCGCTGGCGGTTGATGCCAAGCGTCGCGATGCTCGCCGGAATCAGCGCCTCCAACGCGGCATCGACGCCCTCGCCGGTGAAATTGAGCTGGCCCATATGGCTGACATCGAACAGCCCCGCATGGGTGCGGGTCCAGAGATGCTCGGCCATGATGCCTTCATATTGGATCGGCATTTCATAACCGGCAAAGCCGACCATGCGCGCGCCGCGCGCGCGGTGCCAGCCATCGAGCGGCAACTGCTGCAACGGCAAGTCTTCCAGCGCGTCTTCGGTGGCGGCATTGGGGCTTATGGGATCAGCCATCTCAAAAATCTCCGTACATGTTGGACGGGCAGAAGGCGCACCACGCCCGTCTTTTCCCGACCCCCTCTGTCACGGAACCTGAGAGCTTTGACCGCCTTCCCGGTGATGCCGGGCCGATGGCTTACCCCTTCGGTGGGACGGAGACCCGTCCGCTTTCCAGAGTGTCTGTAACAGGATACGGTCCCACGGCCTGAGAGATTCCGGGGCGGTTGCTCCTTCGGCGGTTGAAAGCGGCGAACCGTTTTCAACACTCTCCCGCATCCTGACCACGACGAATCCGCTTCATCGTGGAGACGGACGCAGCCTTCGCTCAAAGCGTCCGGGCTGTCAATCGATAAGCTCGGCGCCTGTCAGAGCCGGGGCAACGGACCGTGAATTCCCTCATAGCAGCGCTCGGCAAAGCGGTCCGTCATGCCCGCGATATAATCGCCGATATGGCGGCTGCGGTCAGGTTCCTCGCTCGGGACGCAGGCATGCCAGCCCTCGCCCATCAGTTCCGGCCGGTCGCGATAGGCCGCGAACAACCCGGCCACGACGAGCCGCGCCCGCTCCGCCTCGGCCAGTTGCGCGTCAGACAGATAGAGATTGGCATACATGAAGCGCTTGAGCCCTGTTTCATGCCCGGCCATCTCCTCGGAAAAATCGACGAGGCGACGGCCAGCGGCGCGC
>CAYLKZ010000072.1:5123-16212 GCA_964384275.1 uncultured Sphingobium sp.
GGGCTTTCGAGCTGCATCAGGATGCGCAGGCAATGGGCATTATGATCGAAGCCGCCCGCATCCGTCAGCGCGTCCTTCAGCGCCTTTTCCCCTGCATGGCCGAAGGGCGGATGGCCGATATCATGGGCGAGACACAGCGCTTCCGTCAGATCTTCGTTGAGGCCGAGCACCCGCGCGATGGTGCGGCCAATCTGCGCGACCTCCAGACTATGAGTCAGGCGGACGCGATAATGATCGCCATCGGGCGCGACGAAGACCTGCGTCTTGTGGCGCAGCCGCCGGAAGGCGATGCTGTGGATGATGCGATCGCGGTCGCGCTGAAAAACGTCACGCGGCCCGCGCGTCTCCCCACCCGGCTCGGCGTGGAGGCGCCCCCGGCTTTGCTCCGGGTAGCTGGCATAGGGGGCAGTGAAGCGGGTCATCGCAAATCAGCCGCCGATCCTGTCGACCTCTTCCCCCGCCTCGCTACGCCAGACGAAAGCGTCGCTGCCCCCCTTCTTCATCTCGGCCTCGACCGCCTTAGCCTTGGCGAGAGTGGGGAAAGGCCCGACGACCAGACGGTTGGTCTTGACCCAATCGGCAGACCAGCCATCATATTTGGCGAGCGCCTCATGCTCCTTCTTCATCCGCTTCAGGGTGAAGGCGAGCGCGCCCTTGTCGCGCCCGACGCCGATCTGCACCCAATAGCGGGCGGGATTGGCGGCAAGGCGCTTCTTTTCCGCATCCGCCTTGGCCCTGGCTTCGGCTTCCGCCTTGCGTTTGGCGGCTTCCTTGGCCTCCGCCGCCTTGCGCGCCTTGAGTTCGGCCGCTTCCTGTCTGCGCCTGACTTCCTGCATCGCGGCGATTTCGGCCAGATTGACCGGCGCGACAGCCTGCTGCCGCTCCGCTTCGGGAATGCTGATCTCCGCCATGATATCGGCAAGTGTCCGAGTTGATTCCGCAGGGACCATCGCTATGGCGGGCGCGGGCGCAGGGGCGGCAGGCGGGGACGCAGGCGGAGCGACAACTGCCTCAGGCGCAGGAACGGGCGCGGCAGCGGGGCGGGAAGCCTCCGCCACAGGGACAGGCAGCCCCTGAACCGCGCTCGCGGTGGATGAAGCAACCACTGCGGATGGCTCCCCGACGCGCGGCGTAACGGCGGCAGCCGTCGCCGGACGCAAATCTATGCGCGGCGTTGCCGGAGTGGTCGCAGCAGAGGGTTCTGCGGGAGCGGCAACCCGAGCGGGAATCCCCTCCACTCGGCTCGCCGCCGGAGGCTGGGAGACAGGGAACGGGGAGACAGGAGACTGGGCAGCAGGAGCAGCGGGCGCCACCGTCGCAACAGGCGCCGCAACAACTTGGGCGGTCACGGGAGGCTGGACAGGCGCGGGCGCGGGAGACCGCGCCGGGACAGAAGCCGACGCGGCGGGAGCCATCGCCACGCGCTGGGGCGCTGTAGCCGGAGTCCGCCTGGCCGCCGTGACAGTGGGTGCCGGGCCGGTCGCAACCTGGGTGGATGGGGCGACCTTACTGGCCTTCCTGCCCTTTTTCGCTGGTGCCTCGGTCGCCGCAGCAATCTGTTGCGCGGGCACGGCGGTGGAGGCCACGCGCACATTCACCAATCCTGCCGGAAACTGGCCCATATGCACCGCAGCGGCGCGCTGGCCCGGCGTCAGCAAATTCATGCGCTCCATATAGGGCTTGATCGCGTCGGCGAGCGCGGGAGGCATGGTCTTGCCGGTAATGTCGAGCGCTTCGCGAGTGCGACCGTTCATCGCCAGAATGAACGCGCGGTCACGCCATGCCGCCCGGTCGCTCTTGAACAGCAGCGGCTGAATGGTCTTTTCCGCAAGATCGACCTGCCCCGAAATGCCGAGCGAAACCGCATAGCGGCGAATCGCCAGATCATTCTGGGGATCGCGCTGCAAGGCCTCCTGATAATCACGCTGCGCCCCGGCCTGATTGCCGGAAAGATCACGCGCCAACGCCCGATCGACCAGCAACGGCACATCGGAATAGCCGAGGGTCACCGCCTGTTCCATCAGGCGCAACCCGTCTCCATTCTGCCCCATCGCCAGCATCGCGCGGCCCAGCCCAGCCTTCACGCGGCCGTTATTGGGCGAAAGATCGTCCGCCCGACCGAAGAAACCAATCGCCGAACGTGGATCGTCGAGTTTCAGCGCCGCTTCGCCCGCCGCAATCAACGATGCAAGATCGCGGGGATTTCGCGCCAGCCGGGCCATGGCGTCGGTCAACATCCGGCCCGCATCAGCCCCGGTTCCGGTCATGGCCGGGGATGCCGCCGTCTGGGCCTGCACAACTGGCGGCATCGCAAAGGCGCAAGCGGCCAGCAGGCTGGCGGAGCCGAGAAAGGAACGAAGGGAGAAAGTCATGATCAGGCTATCCAGGGTCTAATTCGTTGCAGCTTTGCCGGATGCGATCGGCATTCCCGCCGCTCGCCATCCTGATACGCCCGTCCCGACCGGAAAAGACGCTCACCCCTTTATCCTATCGAGCCGCTACTCCTGCGGACAGGCGGCTTCTTTTCATTCTTCACGCTTCCTCCCTTCCCTTTCAGCAGAAAGGAAAAGCCCGACAGGCCCCTTTTGAAGAAAACAAGTCCGGTTTGCCCGATGGGCAATCCGCCATCCATTGCCCCCGACAGGAGGCAATGGATGCGCGGGATTATTGATTGCCCTGACGGTTCAGGAACTGCGGAAAGTTCGTCACCGGCGGTGTTTCTTCTTCCGCCTCATTGGTGCGGCCGAAACCACGGGAAAGACCCGACATCCGTTCGAACAGCGTACCGCCCGAAGTGCGCGGCGCGCTCGCAGGACGGGCAGCGGGCTTGCCCGCGAGCGGCGAACGCGGAGCAGGGGCCGGCGCTTCGCCGCCGAGCAGCAGTTCGTCCTCGCCATTAATGTCGTCAAAGCGCGCGATGGGGCGCACCGGCGCTGGCTCGGGCGCCGCGATCGGGGCAGGCACGGCCTGCGGCTCGACCGCCTCGGACTCGATCTCACTACCGCCCAATTCCATCGGCTCTTCCTCGGCAATCGGCGCGGGGACGGCCGGTTCCATCGGCGGCACCTCGGCAACGGGCGCCGGAGCAGGAGCGGCGGCAGCGGCGGGCGCCGGGCGGCTGGAGAAGCTGAACGGCTGGGAAGCAGGCGCGACCGCCGGAGCGACTTCGCTCTCTATACCGGTCGCGACGACCGACACGCGGATCTTGCCTTCCAGATCCGGGTTGAAAGCCGAACCCCAGATGATGTTCGCGTCGGGATCGACCAGTTCGCGGATATGGTTGGCCGCCTCATCGATTTCCATCAGGCGCATGTCCTCGCCGCCGGTGATGGAGACGATGACGCCCTTTGCGCCCTTCATCGACACGCCGTCGAGCAGCGGATTGGCGATCGCCTTTTCTGCGGCGGCAAGCGCGCGACCGTCGCCATCGGCTTCGCCGGTGCCCATCATCGCCTTGCCCATCTCACCCATCACCGAACGGACATCGGCGAAGTCGAGATTGATGAGGCCGGGCATGACCATCAGGTCGGTGATGCCGCGCACGCCCTGCTGCAACACCTCGTCGGCCATCAGGAACGCTTCCTTGAAGGTCGTGTTCGGATTGGCGACCAGAAACAGATTCTGGTTCGGAATGACGATCAGCGTATCGACATGCTTTTGCAGTTCCTCGATGCCCGCATCGGCCGAGCGGGAACGGCGGGAACCTTCGAACGTGAAAGGCTTGGTGACAACGCCGACGGTCAGGATGCCGCGCTCCCGCGCTGTCTTGGCGATGACCGGGGCAGCGCCGGTGCCGGTGCCGCCGCCCATGCCGGCCGCGATGAACACCATATGCGCGCCTTCCAGCGCCTCTTCCACCGTGACGATGGTTTCCTCGGCAGCCGCGCGCCCGATTTCGGGCCGCGAACCCGCGCCCAGACCTTCGGTGATGCGCGGGCCAAGCTGAATCCGCCGTTCCGCCGGAGAGGCATTGAGCGCCTGCGCATCGGTGTTGGCGACGATGAAATCGACCCCTTCCACCTGGGCCGCAATCATGTTGGCGATGGCGTTGCCGCCCGCTCCGCCCACACCGATGACGGTGATGCGGGGCTTCAGTTCGTCAACAAGCGGCGGTCCGATTTCGATGCTCATATATCTGCTCCCAAGGGCCAGAGCCCCAAACTTCTATTACTGCCCCCAAAGTGCCTCGCCGGCACCTGTCTCCAAATTCGCTTCATGCACGAGAACGGCAGGCAATTCATCCCTTTTTTACCAAATCCATCCGCGCTCGTTACAGAATTTCAATAGTTAGCTCTTACCGCGCTCACAAGACGGCGCCACCAGCCTAGCGGCGTGACCTGTCCGTCCGACGAACCCGCATTGCCTTCTATCTGCCGCAGGTCCAGCGGCCGGGCATGACCATAGAGCGCAAGCCCCACCAATGTCGCGAAGGCAGGGCCGGAATGTGCCTCCGGCAAGGCAAGCAGACCGCGCGGGCGGCCGATGCGCACCGTGCGCCCCAGCGCGCCCTGCGCATAGTCGGCGATGCCCTTCATTTCCGCGCCGCCGCCGGTCAGCACCACCTGCCGCCCGGCGGGCGTGGTGAAGCCCAGCTGGCCCAGCGCCTCATTGACCTTGACCATGATCTGGTTGAGCCGCTCACAAATCACCGCGACCAGCGCCGCGCGGGTGATGCGCCCGCCGTCGCTGCGCTCCCCTTCCGCGACATTGGGCACGATCTCGATCATCTCGCGGAAATCGCGCGGGTTCTGGAGCGCGGAGCCGTAGAAGCATTTTACGCGCTCGGCCTGACTGCGGCGGATGCCGAAGGCCGAGGCGATATCGTCGGTGATGTCGGACGCGCCCATCGGAATGCTCTGCATGCCGAGCAGCATTCCACCCGCATAGACCGATACATTAGTGACACCCGCGCCAATCTCCACCAGCGCGACACCAAGCTCCCGCTCCTCTTCGCTCAGGCATGCCATGCCGGTCGCCATCGGCGCCGCGACGATGCCGTTCACGTTGAGATAGGCCCCGCGCACGCATAATTCCATATTGGCGAGCGGCGCGCCATCGGCCAGCACGACGTGGATATCGACGCCCAGACTGTCGGCATGCATGCCCTCCGGCCGCTTCACCCCTTCCGTGCCGTTGATGACGAAGCAGGCAGGCTGCGCGTGCAGGATCACCTTGCCGCCCGGATCGATGCTGTCGCGGCCGATTACCATCAGCTCTTCCATATCGTCGCGCTCGACCCGCAGACCGCCAAGATCCCGCTCGACCGAGACGATATCGCTGACGAGATTGCCGCCGGAAAAGCCGATCCACACATCCTCGATATTGCTGCCCGCGACGCGCTCGGCCTGCTCCACCGTTTCGCGCACCGCCATTTCGGTGCGCTCCATATCGGCGATGAAGCCGCGCCTTACCCCCCTGCTCTCGCGCTGGCCGGTGCCCAGCACCTCCAGTTCGCCCGCATCGTTGACGGCGGCGATCAGCGCGGAAATCTTCCACGAGCCGATATCCACGGCGGTGATGAGCTGTGTCGTCTTGGGTGGTGGCATCGTCGGCTCAGCCCTGTTCCTCGCGCAAGGCGGCTACGCCCGCGCCTTCCTTCTTTTCATTTTCCGCAGGAGTGTCGCTGGCTTCGTCCTCGGCCCCGTCACCTTCCTCCGTCGCGATCCCCGGCATGCTGGCTGCATCCGTCCCCTTGGGCAAGCGCAGGATGAATTTGTCGGGATCGCGCATGTCGAAGCGGGGAATGCCCCGCCCCAGCAGACGGTTGATCCCGTCGAGTCGCGCGAAATTGATGAGCGCGCCCGCCGCCTGCTCATCCCCCTCGGGCAGCGACAACGTCTCGCCCGACTGGAAGCGCAGATCCCAGCGGCGATTGCCCACCCAGGTGGCCCCCGCCAGAACCGGCTTCAGCGCGGGCGCCGCTTCCATCAGCCTGTCGAGCCGCGCGGCCTGCCGATTGGCGTCGTTCCCGACCAGCAACGGCAGATCGGGCATCGCATTGGGCGAAACCGCCTCCAGTACCACGCCATTGGCGTCGATCAGGCTCAGGCGGCCGCCTTGCTGCCAGACGGCGGCAGGCTTGCGTTCCACCACATCGATCACCAGCGTGTCGGGCAGACGCCGGGAAACACGCGCGTCCTGCACCCAGGACAGGCGCATGATATCCTGCCGCACTTTCGCCAGATCGATATTCAGCATCGAGCGATCGACCTGCCCCAGCGCGATCGTATAGACCGACATATTGTCCATCCGCTCGGTGCCATGCACCTCCACCTTCTCCACCTGGAACCCGGCGCGCGCGGCCAGCACCCCCACTTCCATGCGCAGCGCGCCGAACAGACCGAAGAAGCTCGCGCCCGCCCAGAGCAACCCGGCGATCAGCAACAGGATCGCCCAGTTGACCAGACGGTTGATCCCCGCCTTGCTGATCGGCAGACGGGCAAGCCATAGATCGAATGCCGATTTCGGGCGGACGGCGCCGCGGCGCGACCGTGCGGTGACCTTCGCCTGCCCCTTGACGGAGAGACGGCTGGTGCCACCGCGACGGATGCGCGCTTCGCTCACGAGATCGCCACCTCGCTCACAGCGCCTCCTCGATGATGCGCTCGACCAGTTCGGCATAGTCGATGCCCAGCTTCGCCGCCTGCTCGGGCACGAGGCTGAGCGGCGTCATGCCGGGCTGGGTGTTCACCTCCAGCAAGAAAAGGCCATCTAGCCCCTTTTCGTCATCCCAACGGAAATCGGAGCGCGAGGTGCCCTTGCAGCCGAGCAGCTTGTGCGCCCGCAGCGCGATATCGCGGCAGGCCTGCGCGATATCTTCGGACACATCGGCCGGGCAGACATGCTCGGTCATGCCATCGGTATATTTGGCATCGAAATCGTAAAAGCCCGATTTCGGGCGCAATTCCGTGACCAGCAGCGCCTCGTCGCCGAGCACCGCCGTGGTCAGTTCCCGCCCGCGAATATAAGGCTCGGCCAGCAGTTCGTCGAAATGCTGCCATGGTCCCTCCACCTCGCGGCCGATGGGAAAGCCGTAATTGCCGCCCTCGGTCACGATGGCGACACCGACGGAGCTGCCCTCGCGCGGCGGCTTCACCACATAGGGGCGCGGCAGCGGGTCACCTGCATAAAGGCTCTCGCTCTTCACCACCTGCCCGCCCGGCATCGGGACGCCCGCAGGCGCCAGCACCTGCTTGGTCAGTTCCTTGTCGATCGCGACCACGGAGGTGGCAAGGCCCGAATGGGTGTATTTGAGGCCCATCAGGTCCATCATGCCCTGCACCGTGCCATCCTCGCCCGGCACGCCATGCAGCGCGTTGAACACGACATCGGGCTTCGCTTCGGCGAGGCGGATCGCGACGTCGCGATCCATATCGATGCGCGTGACCCTGTGGCCGCGCGATTCCAGCGCCTTGGCAACACCTTCCCCGCTCGATAGCGACACGCTGCGTTCGGACGACCAGCCGCCCATCAGCACGGCGACATGCCAGGGGCCTCGGCTCATGCGTCCTTATCCTTCGAAACGTCGTTCACGCCCAAATCTGCTCCCGAACCTGCTCTCAGGCCCACTCTCTGTATTTCCCATTCCAGCTCTACGCCGCTCCGCGTCTTCACGCGGCGGCGCACCTCCTCGCCCAGCGCCTCGATATCGGCGGATGTCGCATCGCCGAGGTTGAGGAGGAAGTTGCAATGTTTTTCCGACACCTGCGCATCGCCGACGCGAAGCCCCCGGCACCCGGCCTCATCGACCAGTTGCCACGCCTTATGACCGGGCGGGTTCTTGTAGGTCGAGCCGCCAGTGCGGCTGCGCAATGGCTGTGAAGCCTCGCGCTCGGCGGCGATGCGGTCCATCTCCGCCTGGATCGCGGCGGGCTCGCCCTCGATTCCTCGAAAGGTCGCGGAAACGACGATCGCGCCCTCGGGCAAAGCGCTATGGCGATAGCTATAGCCCAGCGCGTCCACTGGCAGCGTCACCAGCTCGCCCGAGTGCAGCACCACATCGGCCTCGACGAGGATATCCTTCACCTCGCGCCCATAGGCGCCGCCGTTCATGCGCGCGAAGCCGCCGACCGTGCCGGGAATGGAGCGCAGAAACTCAAGCCCCGCCGCCCCGGCATCCCGCGCCGCCGAGGAAACGGCGATGCCCGACGCCCCGCCGCCGCAGCGCAGGGTCAACGGCGCAATCTGTTCCACCTTGCCACAGGCTTTGCCCAGACGCACCACGACGCCCGGCACGCCGCCGTCGCGCACGATGAGGTTCGATCCCAGCCCCAGCGCCATCACCGGCATATCGGCAGGCAGAGCGCGCAGAAAGGCTTGCAGATCCTCGACATCGGCAGGCTCGAACAGCCATTGCGCCCTGCCGCCCGATTTGAACCAGACGAGAGGAGCCAGCGGCGCCAGCGCCGTCAGCTTGCCCCTCACCTGCGGCATCAGGACATCAGCGTCGGCCATGAACAGACGCTCCGTTCCCGTTCATGCGGATTTCCCGGCAAGCCGCGCGGTCAGCGCGTCGGCAAGACCCGCCGCCCATTTGGTGATATCGCCCGCGCCCAGACAGACGATGAGGTCGTCGGGTCTAAGGTCCGCCGCCAGCGCATCGGCCAGCGCATCCGGGCCAGCGATGCTGATCGCGGCATGATGGCCGCGCCGCTTGAGGCCCGCGACCAGCGCGTCGTTATCCACGCCCTCGATCGGCTGCTCGCCCGCCGCATAGACAGGCGCCGCATAGACGATATCGGCATCGTTGAACGCCTGCTGGAACTCGTCCATCAGGTCGCGCAGGCGGGTGAAGCGATGCGGCTGCACCACCGCGATCACGCGACCTTGCGCGCCCTCGCGCGCGGCGGCAAGCACCGCCTTGATCTCCACCGGATGATGGCCGTAATCGTCGATCACGCTCGCCGTGCCGCCGCCCGGTGCCGCGACTTCGCCAACCTTGGTGAAGCGGCGCTTGACCCCGCCGAACTTGGCGAAGCCGGTCTGGATCGTCGCATCGTCGATACCCATTTGCAGCGCGACGCCAATCGCCGCCATGGCATTGAGCACATTATGACGGCCCGGCATCGGAAGCTCAATTCCCTCGATCCGCCGCGTGGAGCCGTCCCGCTCGCGCACCTGCACGTCGAAACGGTTGCCGCCGGGGAAAGGCTGCACATGCTCGCCGCGAATATCGGCCTGCGCGGAGAAACCATAAGTGACGATGCGCCGATCCTGCACCCGCGGCAGGATCGCCTGCACCTCCGGATGATCGAGGCAGAGCAGCGCCGCGCCATAGAAAGGCACATTCTCGACAAATTCGACAAAGGCATCCTTCACTTTGTCGAAATTGCCATAATGGTCGAGATGTTCGGGATCGATATTGGTGACGACCGCGATCGTGCCGTCGAGGCGCAGGAAGCTGCCGTCGCTCTCGTCGGCCTCCACCACCATCCAGTCGCTTTCGCCCAGACGCGCGTTGGAGCCATAGGCGTTGATGATGCCGCCATTGATGACGGTCGGGTCCACCCCGCCCGCGTCGAGCAGCGCCGCAACCATCGAAGTGGTCGTCGTCTTGCCATGGGTGCCCGCCACCGCGACGGTTGACTTGAGCCGCATAAGCTCGGCCAGCATTTCCGCGCGGCGCACCACCGGCACGCGCTTTTCCAGCGCCAGCTCCACCTCGGGATTGCCGCGCTTGATCGCGGTCGAGGTGACGACCACCGCCGCATCGCCCAGATTTTCGGCCTTGTGACCAATCATCACCTTGATGCCGCGCTTGCGCAGCCCTTCGACGACATAGCCTTCCGCCACGTCGCTGCCCTGCACCTTATAGCCCAGATTATGCATCACCTCGGCGATGCCGGACATGCCGATGCCGCCGATGCCGATGAAATGGATGGTGCCGATATCGGTCGCGACCCCCCTCATGCCGGTGCCCCCGACAGATCGAGGCCAGCGGGGGCGGTTACGGGTTTCACGGTCACGGGAGTATTCATCAACGGAGCGGTTCCAATCGATTCCAGCAAGTCGGCCATATCGCGCGCGGCGTTGGGACGCCCGCAATTCCAGGCGCGCCGGGCCGCATTTTGCAGCGCGCCGGGTTCCATCGCCATTTTCTGCATCTGCTTGGCGAGTTCGACAGGGGTGAAGCGCGATTGCGGAATGGAGCGCGCGCCCCCCGCCTCGACCAGCTCGCGCACATTGGCGGTCTGGTGATCGTCCATCGCGCTCGGCAAAGGGATGAGGATCGCAGGGCGGCCCGCAACCGTCAGCTCGGCGAGCGTCGAAGCGCCCGCGCGCGCGATCACCAGATGCGCCCAGCTGAGCTTCTCCGGTATATCGTTGATATAGGTGGCGAGATCGGCGGGGATTTCCATCTCCGCATAGGTCGCCCGCACCCGCTCTATATCCTCGGCGCGGCATTGCTGCGTCACCTGAAGGCGACGGCGCAGCGAGATGGGAAGCAGGGACAGCCCCTCCGGCACCACTTGGGACAGGATGTTCGCGCCCTGACTGCCGCCGGTGACGAGCAGGCGGAACACGCTCTCATCGGTGAGCGCGGGGAATTCCTCGTCGCGCAGCGCCAGCACCTCCTCGCGCACCGGGTTGCCGACCAGATGCACCCTGGCCTGATATTTGGGCTTCAGCCGCTCGACATCGGGATAAGCGGTCGCGATCGCGTTGACCCGGCCCGCGAGATAGCGGTTGACCCGGCCCAGCACCGCATTCTGCTCATGCACAGCGGTCGGGATGCCGTCCTTCAACGCCCCCAACAACGCGGGAAGCGCAGGATAGCCGCCAAAGCCGACGACGACCGAGGGCTTGAACGTCTCATACATGCGGCGCGCCATGTCGCGCCCCGCAAGGATGCCGCGCAGCCCCTTGACCCAGCCCAGCGGCCCGCCCTGCATCCGCCCGGCGGGCAGCACATGGACGGCGGCATCCTTGAAGATGCCGGGGATCTTCGCGCCGCGCTCATCGGTGACGAGCGCGACATGATGGCCCCGGGCCATCAGCTCTTCGGCGACAGCATGCGCCGGAATCATATGCCCCCCGGTCCCGCCCGCGGCGAGAACGAAGTGACGGGTAACAGTCATCGGCCACTCCA
>CAYLKZ010000073.1:0-7394 GCA_964384275.1 uncultured Sphingobium sp.
GCAGGCCGGTGATGAAATCGGCATAGTCGTTCTGCCAGTCCTCGCCCACCAGCTCCGCCAGATCGACGCGGCCGGTCTGCACGCGGCGGGCCGGGGCGCCGGGGGGCAGTGCATAACATTCCCCGATGCCGGGCAGGATCACATTGGAGGCCGGATCGTCGCCGAGGATGAGGTCGCGCAGGCCCTCGGAGGCTTCCCGCTCGCCATGGCTCAGGAACAGGCTGCCGGCGATCGGGTGGCGCTCGGTGATCCAGTTGTGCAGCTCATCCCGGTCGGCATGGGCGGAATAGCTGTCGATCCGGCGGATCTGCGCGCGGACATTGATGTCCTCGCCGGAAATGCGAACCCGCTGCGCGCCGTCGAGGATGACCCGGCCGAGCGACCCCTTGGCCTGAAAGCCGACGAATAAAACAGTTGAATCCCGGCGGAAGAGATTATGCTTCAGATGGTGGCGGATGCGCCCCGCCTCGCACATGCCCGACGCGGCCATGATGATCGCGCCCGACATGCTGTTGAGGCGTATCGATTCCGACACCTGCTCGACATAATGGATCGAGGGATGGCGAAAGATATTCTGCCCGCCTGTATCCTCCAGATCGGCGGCGTGGGCCGCGAACACCTTGGTCGCGAGGCTGGCGAGGGGGGAGTCGACGAAGATCGGGACGTTGGGAATACGGTTTTCGTCGGCCAGCCGGGCGAGGTCGAGCAGCAGTTCCTGCGTGCGCTCCAGCGCGAAGGAGGGGATGATGAGATTGCCGCCCCGCGCCAGCGCGGCCTTCACCTCTTCCTCCAGCCGGTCCCGCCGCTGGTCGAGGGTCAGCCTTTCCCGGGCGCGGTTGCCGTAGGTCGACTCGCAGACCACATGATCGACGCCAGCGGGTGCGGCGGGATCGGGGTGAAAGGCCTTGTTGTCCGGCCCCAGATCGCCCGACAGCAGCAGGCGGGTGCCGCCCGCCTCTATCTCCACCGATGCGGAGCCGAGAATATGCCCGGCATTCCATAGCCGGGCGCGAAAGCCGGGCGCCGGCTCGAACCATTCGCACAGGGGCACGGGCCGGCTCAGCCGCCAGGCGCGCAGGGCATCCTGCTCGGTATAGAGCGGCTCGAACCGGGCTTCGCCTGCGCGGTCGCGCCGCCGGTTGCGCCGCATGGTGTCGCTTTCCTGAATCCGCCCCGCATCGGCCAGCATATATTCGAGCAGGTCCGTCGTCGCGGGCGTGCACCAGATCGCGCGGTCATAGCCTTGCGCCGCCAGCTTCGGCAGCAAGCCGCAATGGTCGATATGGGCATGGGTCAGCACCACCGCGTCGATTTGCGCGGGGTCGAAGGAAAAGGCGCCATGATTGAGCGTTTCGAGGCTGCGCGATCCCTGAAACATGCCGCAATCGATAAGGATCGCGCGGTCGCCCAAGGACAGTTCCATGCAGGAGCCTGTTACCGTTCCCGCCGCTCCATGGAAACGGAGGGTCAATTCCTTCGAAGAGGGCGCCACCTGTCCAATCCTCCCGCACTTCATTGCCTTCCTGTCCGGCTATAAAGGCTTTGCCGTCCAATGCAGCAGTTTTCCGCCCCGGCGCGGCATTTTCGGCGCGGTCGCACCGCTCCGGCGCTCTTGCGCAAAGGGTGCGATGCGGCCATGCGGGACGGGAAACCGAACACGCAAAGGCAGGCAAGCACAGCTATGGGGGAAATCGCACAGCCGTTTCTCGATCTGATCGCGTCCATCGCGGCGGGGTTGCTGATCGGGCTGGAGCGCGGCTGGTCGCAACGCGATCTTGGCAAGGGACGCCGGGTGGCTGGTTTTCGCACTTTCGGCCTGCTTGGCCTTGCGGGCGGGCTGGCGGGTCTTGTGCCCGATATCCTTTCCGCCACTCTTCTGGTGGGCGTGGTTGCCATATTGGCGATCGGCTATGCGCGCGGGGCCGATGAAAATAATCTGTCGGCCACCAATATGATCGCGGGATTGCTGACCTTCGGCGCCGGATTTCTCGTCGTGCGCCAGTCGGCGGAGGTCGGGCTGGCGGTCGCGGCGGCGGCGTTCGTGATCCTCAGTTCCCGGCAATCGATGCATGCGCTGCTCAAGGGTCTCGATGCGTCGGAGATAGAGGGTGTTGCGCGTTTCGTGCTGGTGGCGCTGGTGGTCCTGCCGCTCCTGCCGGATCGCAATATTGGCCCCTATGAGGCCTGGAACCCCCGCCAGATCTGGCTGGTCGTGGTGTTCGTCACCGGCCTCTCCTTCCTGGGATATGTGGCGACCAGACGCTTCGGCGCGGGGCGCGGAACGCTCGTCGTGGCGCTGACCGGGGCGCTGGTCTCCTCCACGGCGGTGACGGCCGATCTGGCGCGGCGTCTGCGGTCGGAGGAAGAGGCGCGAGGCGTGCTGACCGCCGGTATTGCGATCGCCTCGATCGTGATGTTCGTGCGGGTCCAGATCCTGACGCTCATCCTCATTCCCCGGGCCTTGCCGATGCTGGCGCTGGCGATGGCGCCCGCGACGGTTGTGGCGGCGGGACTGGCGGTGGCGGCCTGGCGCGGGCAGGGGCGGGGCGGGGATGGCGTGGCCGCCGTCGCCAACCCTTTCGCCTTCGGTCCTGCCTTGCTGCTGGCCGGGTTGGTCGCTCTGCTCTCGCTGGTCGCGCGTTGGGCGCTCGACCAATGGGGCAGCGAGAAAATGGCAGTGGTGCTGGGTATCACCGGCATGTCGGATGTCGATGCCGCCGTGATGACGCTGGCCGGGCTGCCCGCCTCGGCGCTGGACGACTGGACCGCGGGGCTGGTTCTGGCAGTGCCGGTGCTTGCCAATACGGCGATCAAGGCGGCGATGACGATTGTGATAGGATGGCGGCATGGAGGCATACGCGCCGCGATGCCGTTGATCGCGGCGCTGCTGGCGTCCGCGCTCGCCGCCCTGTTGTGGAGCTTGCGTTAGGATGGACCAGCCCGGCTGCTCATCTGCCGTTTAGCCGCCCGCCAGCGCCGTTGCCGCCCTGGAGAGATCGCGCACGAATTTCTCCCGCTCGATCCTGCGTCCCTGTTCGTCGGGAAGGCGCAGCAGGAAGCTGGGATGCACCGTCACCAGCAGGCAGCGATCATTCCACGCTCGCACCTCTCCGCGGATCGGCCCCAGCGCCTGTTTGCGGCCGGTGAGCGCTTGAAGCGCGGTCGCGCCCAGCGCGATGACGATGCGCGGCGCGACCAGCCGGATTTCCTCCGCCAGCCACCAGCGATAATGGGCAATATCCCCGGAAGACGGCGTCTGATGCATCCTCCTTTTACCGCGCTGCGTGAATTTGAAGCGCTTGACGGCATTGGTGAGGAAAATATCGTCGCGCAGGATGCCGGCCTGATCGAGACAGGCGTCGAGCAGATTGCCCGCTGGCCCCACAAAAGGATGGCCCATGCGATCCTCCTGATCGCCCGGTTGTTCGCCAACGACCATCAGGCGCGCATGGGGGGAGCCTTCGCCCGGCACGATCACGTCGGAAAAGCCGGGCGAGGGCGGGGCGTCCTCCTGGCGCAAGGCGGCATAGAGCGCGTCCAGACTATCGAAAGTGCGCGCCGCCGCTGGCACCTCGACCGGAGAGTCGCCGGAGATATCCGGCTCGGGCGGTGATCTCTCCACCATTTGCTCGGTCCTTCGCCGTGCATCCTGCACCATGCCTGCAATGAGCGAGGCTTCGGGAAGGTTCCGCCAATAGCGCACCGGCATTTCCCGCTTCATCGCGTTCACCTTGAGCCGCGCGGGGTTGAAGATGCTGGTATAATAGGTCCGCCATTCCGCCTCCACCGTATCTGCCGCGGGCACATCGCCGCGCTGTCCGCCCGGCCCGTCGCTCAGGCTCTGGCCGTCCCAGCGCAGGCTGACCTCCGGCGTCACGATCAGCCAGTCCATATTCGCGAAACGGTCGCGGAAAAAGCCCGCCGTCGCGCGAGCGATATGATGATCCGGCTCGAACCATGCGGCGAATTGTTCCCGTCCGCCGCTTTCCCCGACCTTCCGGAAACGGACGAAGGCGTGCATCTTGTGAATGTCGCGCCGCACCGCATTGGCGAACTTCAGCAGCGCGATCCTGTCCGGGTCGGTGGGATCATTCCGGGCCGAAGGCTCATGATGCTGACGCCACATCAGGCGATAGCCCCTCGCGAAGCGATCCGGCGCGCTATGGAGCATTGCGGCCCGCAGCATATCCAGCAGGTCGCGCGAGACGGGCATTGGCCTGCCATTTCCAGCAAACGGCGTGGGTTCGGTTTCAGATGCAAGCAGGTCGCCGGTTCCGGCCCCGCCCTGACTTGCCTCTCCCCCCACGCGCCAGTCGATTTGGTCGGGCGGCACCCCGGCTGTAAGGAAGCGGCGGGTGGCATCGCGCCAGCCGTCGAAATCATCCTCGCGCTCCAGCACGCCCGCATGGCGGCACAAGGCCAGTTGCCCGGTCATAGCAGCGACAATTGCTCGGCCTTTTTCCTCGGCATGAGCCGGGCGCGCAGATCGGCCCTGTCGAGCAGGCCGACCGGCCGCCAGTCCGCCGCGACGATGAAGGGCCGTATCTTGCGGATCGACTGGCAGAGCTTGCCGAGATCCTCCAGCCGCAAGCTGCGATGCCGCCGCGCCTCGATCAGCCGGTCGACCACGCGGACACCGAGGCCCGGCACGCGCAACAGGCTCTCACGCGGGGCGCGGTTGACATCGACCGGGAAAAGGTCGCGCCTTTCGAACGCCCAGGCAAGTTTGGGATCGATCTCCAGATCGAGCATGCCTTCCTTCATGCCGCTGGCAATGTCTCTGGTGGTGAAGCCATAGAAGCGCAGCAGCCAATCCGCCTGATAGAGCCGATGCTCGCGCATCAGCGGCGGCGGCTTGGCGGGCAGCGTGCGGCTGGCATCGGGAATGGGCGAAAAGGCCGAATAATAGACCCGGCGCAGGCTATAGCGATTGTAGAAATCATGGCTGGTCCGCAACATGCGCGCGTCGTCCGATCCGTCCGCCCCGACGATCATCTGCGTGCTCTGGCCCGCCGGGGAAAAGACCGGCGCCTTGGCGGAGGTGGCGCGCTCCGCCTTCGCCACGCCGATGCGCGTCGCAAGATCCGCCATCGTCGATCGGATGCGCGCGCCATTTTTCTCTGGCGCCAACGAGGAGATCGCCTCGTCGCTCGGCAGCTCGATATTGATCGACAGGCGATCGGCATAGCGCCCCGCCCGCGCCATCAGATCGGGGTCGCCTTCGGGGATCGTCTTGAGATGGATATAGCCGCGAAAATCATGCTCCTCCCGCAGCCGCCGCGCGACCTCGACCATGCGCTCCATCGTATAGTCGGGGCTGCGCACGATGCCGGAGGAAAGGAACAGCCCCTCGATATAGTTGCGCTTATAGAAGTCCAGCGTCAGCTCCACCACCTCGGTGACGGAAAAGGCCGCGCGCCGCACATTGGAGGAGGAGCGGTTGATGCAATAGCTGCAATCGAACATGCACATGTTCGTCATCAGGATCTTAAGCAGCGAGATGCAGCGGCCGTCCGGCGCATAGCTGTGGCAGATGCCCATTCCCTCCGTCGATCCGACCCCGGCGCCGTCACGCGAATCTCTTTTCGCGCTGCCGCTGGATGCGCAGGAGGCGTCATATTTGGCGGCGTCGGCCAGAATGGCGAGTTTTTCGAATCGGGACAGCTTCGACATTGTTCCCGTTTTGTTCTTTTTGCGATGAGATGCAAGGCGGAATTTCGTCCGCCTTCAGTCCCGGTCGATCAGGCTCGACAGGCGTGTTTCGTTCATCGCCACATAGACGATCAGCGACAGGCCGATCATCGCGCTGACATACCAGTAGAAGACGCCCTCATGCCCCCAGTCCTTGAGCTGGAGCGCTACATATTCGGCGCTGCCGCCGAACACCGCATTGGCGACGGCATAGGGAAGGGCGACGCCCAGCGCGCGGATATGGGCGGGGAACAACTCCGCCTTCACCACCGCATTGATCGAGGTATAGCCGCTCACCGTGATCAGCGAGGCCATCACCAGCGCGAAGGCGGCTGCCGGTTCCTGCGCCTGTTCCAGCGCGCGGAAGAGCGGGACCGTGCCGAACAGGCCCGCAAGGCCGAAGCCGATCATCAGCGGGCGGCGGCCGATCCGGTCGGACAGCGCGCCGAACAGCGGCTGGGCGAGCATGAACAGGAACAGCGCGCCCGCCATGATTTCGCTGGCGGCGATGCGGGAAAATCCGGCCGAATTGACCAGATATTTCTGCATATAGGTGGTGTAGGTATAGAAGGCGAGCGTGCCGCCCGCGGTCAGCGCGATCACCAGTGCGGCGGCGCCCGGATGATGGCGCAGCAGCGTGAACAGCCCGGATCGGGGCACGTCCGTGCGTTGCGCGGCCTTGCGATGATGTTCGGTCTCCATCAGCCCGCGCCGCAGCACAAGGACGATGAGCGCCAGCATCCCGCCGATGAAGAAGGGGATGCGCCAGCCCCAGCTTTCCAGCGCCGCCTCCCCCAGCAGGCGTTGCAGCAGGAGCAGTACGGCGAGCGCGATCAACTGGCCCATGATGAGCGTCACATATTGGAAGCTGGACCAGAAACCGCGCCGCTCGCTGCCCGCCATTTCGGAAAGATAGGTTGCGCTCGCGCCATATTCGCCGCCGACCGACAGGCCCTGCACCAGCCTGGCGATCACCAGCAGCACCGGCGCGCCGACGCCGATGCTGGCATAGGTGGGCGTGCAGGCGATCAGCAGGGATCCGCCGCTCATCATCAGGATCGAGGCGGTCAGGCCAGCCTTGCGTCCCTTGCGATCGGCATAGACGCCCATCACCCAGGCGCCGATCGGGCGCATCAGGAAGCCGATGGCGAATATCGCGCCGGTGCTCAGCAACTGGGCGGTGGCGTCCTCTTCCGGAAAGAAAGCGGGCGCGAAATAAAGGGCGAAGGCGGCATAGACATACCAGTCATACCATTCGACCAGATTGCCCGCTGACCCACCGAGGATCGAGAGCAGGCGCGCGCGGGGGGAAGGGGAAGGGCTGGAAGGCATGACTTGCCACGCCTTATCGCGGAAAAGGCGGGCAAGGCCAGAAAATTAGGACGTGCAGCGCAGAAGCGGGAGTCCTTTCGCCCGGAACTCGCGCGGTGAGGAACGCGAGCGGGTGGATTAAGGCAGCCCCGCCTTCAGGCGGTGCAGCGGCGATAGCGCAGCGGGCCGGGCTGCGCATCCTTGCCATGGTCGCGGCGGATCAGCGTCCGCCCATCGTCCTGAAGGTCCAGTTCCATTTCCCGCGACCAGTTCATTCCCTCGCCGGAAAAGTCGAAATCGGCATGGAGGCGGTTGGGCGCCCATTGGCGGATGGATTGGAGGACGCCGCGCGATTCATAGAAGCCGAGCACCTTGGCCGAGATTTCCAGCAA
>CAYLKZ010000073.1:7494-16170 GCA_964384275.1 uncultured Sphingobium sp.
CGAGGAACAGCCGGCCAGCAACGCGACCAGTAATACAGGGGCAAGTGTGAAGGCAGGAAAGGGATATCTCATGGCAAATTTCATCCTTCTTCCCGAAGCTTGCATCTTTGCTATCAGTTCGGGAGGCGTGGAACCAGCGTTCCGTCATGGCTTTTGTTCCGGCCCCCGCAGCAAGATAGCGGCGGAAATGGAGAGAACGGGATTGAACATGACGCGATCTTGCCTTAATTCACCCCGCGCGGCAGTCACGCCGTTTCAATCGGAATGACAGGGGATTTTCCCTCAATGAATTTCAAGACCAAGTCGCGTGCCATTGCCCTGGGTTCAGGGGCAACAGCCAGGGTTCGCGCGACGGAATATCTTGATTTCCTGGCCGCCTGGTTGCGCAAGCCGCGCCAGACCGCCTCCGTCGTCCCATCGAGCCGCTTTCTTGCCCGCCTGATGGTGCGGGATATCGATCCTGTGGGCGGGCGGGTGATCGAGCTGGGCGGCGGCACCGGCGTCTTTACCCGCGAAATCCTGACGACCGGCCTGCCGCCGGAGAAGCTGGAAGTGGTCGAGATCAACCCGGCCTTCGCGCGGGGGCTGGAACGGCATTTCCCCAGCGTCGATATTATCCGCCATCGGGCCGAAAGCATCAGCGCCCATGTGTCGGGCGAACCCGGCAGCTATCAGCGGGTCATTTCCGGCCTGCCGCTGCTGGCGATGAGCCAGACGACGCAGCGTGAGATCGTGGAAGAGGCGTTCAAGCTGCTCGCGCCCGACGGCGTCTTCGTGCAGTTCACCTATTCGGTGCGCTCCCCGATCAATCAGGCAGTGCTCGATGATATGGGCGTCGTCGCGACGCGCATGGGACAGACGGTGCGCAATTTCCCGCCCGCGACGGTTTTCCACTTCCGTAAGACAGGCGCGGCCTGACCCACAAAATGACCAGCCTGTTTCCGACCCATTTCGGGACAGGCGGGTGTTTACTATTATTTATCATTTATTAACCATTAGGAAATTGTTAACCCAAGGGCATGAAGAGACGAGCCCTTGTTTTGACGACGGAATCCGCCCGGCACCCCTTTCGCCGGATGCTCCCGCCGCATATCCTCGCGCCGTTGCCCGATCTGCAAAGGCGCAATGACGGGGACGTAAAGCTCTTTTTCATGAGCTTCACCGCCTTCTTCATCGCGGCTTATGGCTTCCTGTTCTGAAGAACCGGCAAGGTTTTTGTAAATCGCGAAATGGCCGGACCGTGCGGACGGTCCGGCCATATTTCTTTTCGGGAAAGGCCCTTCGGCGCGAAGCGCGCCGTGCTATGGCCTAATCACAGGCCAGATGCAGCTTCTGCGCGAGCCAGGCGGAGATGAGCGACATCGCCGCTGCCAGCAGCAACTGATTGACGACATTGATGCCCGCAGCGCTCATCCCCATGGTGATGGCCGCGCCGATCACCATCGCACCGGAATTGACGATGTTGTTCGCGGCGACCGTGCGCGCGGCCAGCGAGGGATCGACGGTGGTGGTGAGGAACGCATAAAGCGGCACCACGAACATGCCGCCCGCTGTCGCGACGCCCAGCAGGGTGATCAGCAGCCAGATCGCATAATCATGCTCGATGAAATGCTGGAAGCTCATCAACTGGCCGGGGGGCAGGCCGCTGTCCCAGAAGCGGCAGACGATGTGAAAGGCGACGACGAACACGCCCATCACCAATACCGAAACGGGCGCGAATTTCGCCGATACCGCGCCGCCCAGCAGCCGGTTGATCGCGATCGATCCGATGGCGATGCCGACGGAGAAGACGGCGAGGAAAAGGCTGGCGACCGCCCTGTCGGCGGTGAGCACATTCTTCACCAGCGGCGGGAACTGGATGAACAGCACTGTGCCGATCGTCCAGAAGAAGCTGATCGACAGGATCGCAAGGAAGAGCCGCCGGATATGCATGGTGCCGCTCACCAGCGCTATCGAGGAGCGGACGATGTGGAAGTCGAGCTTCAAAGGCTCCGCAAGCGGGGGAGCGGGGGGAACGCGCCGTCCCGCTATATAGCCCAGCACCGCCACAAGCAGCACGGCGATCGCCGCTGCCTCGACCGAGATCAGCCCGGCAAGGATCGTCCCGGCGAGAATGGCGATATAGGTGCCCGCTTCGACAAGGCCGGTGCCGCCCAGCACCTCATCCTTTTCCAGATGCTGGGGCAGGATCGCATATTTGATCGGCCCGAAGAAGGTGGAGTGGATGCCCATGGCGAAGATGGCGAACAGCATCAGCGGCACGGCGAACACATGCACCGCCACATCCGCCCAGGCGAGCGCGAGGCCGATCGCGCCGACGATCATGATGAAGATCTCGGCCAGCTTCACCAGCCGGATGATGGCCGCCTTGTCGCGCTGGTCGGCCAATTGCCCGGACAGCGCGGAGAGCAGGAAAAAGGGCAGGGTGACAAGGCCGGTGGCGATTGCGCTGAACCAGGTTTCGGCGCGCGGATCGCTATAGACGCTGTAAACGACGAACAGCACCACCGCATTCTTGAACAGATTGTCGTTGAACGCGCCCAGTAACTGGGTGACGAACAGCGGTGCAAAACGGCGCTTCGTCAACAGCCGCAGCGAGGCTTTCATGGTCGGTGGATGATCCCGATCGTTATTGACTGCCTGCCCTCTATCCTCTCCGGACGGCCCTGTCCAACCTTGTGGCCGGATTTTGTGGCGAAAGGGCAAGGGAGGCGGCATCGCGCCAGAGGATTTCACAGGTTCGCGCATTGTCCCGGCTTGCCAGCGCGGAAAGGCTGTGGCAGTCGGATTGCGCCATGCTGACGCTGCCTAACATATTGACGCTTTCCCGCATTTTGGCCGTGCCGATTCTGGTTGCGCTGCTCTGGCCGGCGGAACAGGGACATGTATGGCGGACGGGCTATGCGCTGGCCTTCCTGCTCTATTGCCTTATGGGGATCACCGATTATTTCGACGGCTATCTCGCCCGCGCCAAGGGCACGGTGTCGCGTCTGGGCGTCTTCCTCGATCCCATCGCCGACAAGATCATGGTGGGCGCCGTCATACTGATGCTGGCCGCGACGCGGGACATCAGCGGCGTGCACATCATTGCCGCGCTGGTCATCCTGCTGCGGGAGATTGCCGTGTCGGGCCTGCGTGAATTCCTTGCCGGGTCGCAGATTTCGGTCCCGGTGTCGCGGCTCGCCAAGTGGAAGACGGCGTTCCAGCTGATTTCGCTGGGCGCGGTGATCCTTGCCGGGGCGCTGCCCGCCTGGCCGTTCATCCATATGGCCGGGCTTGCTACCCTCTGGGCGGCGGCGATCCTGACGCTGATCACCGGCTGGGATTATTTGCGGGTCGGCATCCGCCATATGGATTGAGCGTCGGGTCTTTCCATTCGGGGATAATCCGGCTCTCTCGCTTCTTCCTCCCGGTCAGCTGTCCTGCTCGACAAGATGATGCAGGATTTCGGCGAGCATTCGGAATTCCTTGTCCCTCGGGCTACCCTTGCGCCAGACGAGCGCGATCTCCCGCGAGGCATGTTCGGATTCGAGCGGGCGGGCCGCGATATTGGTATGCTTCAATATGCCTCCCCGGATCGCCATTTCGGGAAGCAAGGTCATGCCCAGCCCGTTGTCCACCATCTGCACCAGCGTATGGAGCGAGGTGCCCATCATCGTCGCTTCGGCCCGCAGTTCGGGACGGTTGCAGGCGGCGAGCGCATGGTCCTTCAAGCAATGGCCGTCTTCCAGCAACAGCAGGCGCGTCTCATCGATCATTTCCGGCGCGATGGTGGCGGGGGGATTATAGGGGTCGTCATGCGGGAAGGCGACGAACAGCCGGTCGTCGAACAGATGGACCTGCTCAACCTCGCCGGTCGCGAACGGCAGCGCCATCAGCACGCAATCGACATGGCCCCGGCGCAGGGACTCCATAGCGGCGGCGCTGGTCTCCTCGCGCAGATAGAGCTTCAGTTCCGGCTTTTCGCGGCGCAGATGCGGCAGCAGGCGAGGCAGCAGGAAAGGGGCGATGGTCGGGATGACGCTCATTCGCAGGTCGCCCGACAGCGGCTTGCCCGCCGCCTGCGCGATCGCGGACAGCTCTTCCGCCTCGCGCAGCACGCGATAGGCTTTCTCGACGATGCGGTCGCCCAGCTTGGTGAAGCGGACAACGCGGCGGGTGCGTTCCACCAGCGTTGTGCCGATTAGCGTTTCCAGCTCGCGGATGCCGGCGGAAAGGGTGGACTGGGTCACGAAGCAGCTTTCAGCGGCCCGGCCGAAATGGCCCTGTTCCTTGAGGGCGATCAGATATTGCAGCTGTTTGAGCGTCGGCAGATAGGCGGACATTGATCGACCCCTTTGATTAGTTTCTTCAACATAATCGTCTGGTTCGATTTTTCAATCCGCCTTCCAATGTCCATGGCGGGGCCTTCAGCGTTTCCTGGCGACTGCCTCATATTCGGTAACGGTCGTCGTCACCATCGGCGGGGGATAATACCAGCCGTTCACCACCGTGCCCGATCCGATGTAAGCCGGGTCCGGTTTGCTGGGCGGCAGCGCCGGGGCAGGGGTGGCACTTTTTTCCGGCGCGCCGTGGCTCTGTTCGCCGGTGCCCGATCCGCGATAGCCGGCGCGCTGGCTATCGTAGCTGGGCTGTTCGTCGCTTCTGGTCTCGACCTGATAGTCGAGGCGGGGCGGGTTGGACGTGGCCGTGCCTTTCTCGTCCTGTTGCGCGGCAAGTGCCGGGAGGGACATTGCCGGGAAGGACAGGGCCGCAGCGAGCGGCAGGGCGAGGCGAAGGAACGCATGCGGGCGCATCGCAGAATAGTCCTTTTCCGTGAAATCGGCCTTTTTCTTATCAGCGCGGGGCGATGGGGTCCACCCGTCGGCGGAGGCGGGCTGTCCCGAAATGGCCACGCTCGCTCGGGGTGGCCAGGCAAGGTCGCTATTCGGGCCGGAAGCGTCCGCGTCCGGCCTTGACGGCGGAGCGCGCCTTCTTGGCATCGACGCGGCGCGCGCGGGAAGCCTTGGTCGGACGGGTGGCTATGCGCCGCTCCTGCCGCTTGTGCGCTTCCGACAGCAAGGCGAGGAAGCGGTTGCGGGCATCCTCGCGATTGGCCTCCTGCGTGCGGAAGCGCTGCGCCTGAATGACGATCACGCCATCGCTGTTGAGCCGCGACCCCGCCAGTTCCTTGAGCTTGCGGAAAGCGTGGATCGGCAGGCCCAGACGGAAGATGTTGACGCGCAGCTGCACCGCCGTGGCGACCTTGTTGACATTCTGCCCGCCCGGACCGCCCGCCGTTACGAAGCGTTCTTCCATCGCTTCGGCGGGGATGACGTAAAGGTCGGGATCAAAGGCCGGCATCGCCGAGCATCGCTTCGGTAAAGCCCGCCGCCGCGAACCGCTCTGGCAGCGAGGCCTTGCCTTCGACCGGCGGCTTGCCAGCGCGGGGCACGGAAAGCGCCCGGGCATGGAGCAGCATCGGCACACCGGCGACGAGCGGCGCGGCGCCATAGACAGGATCGCCGATGATGCCCAGCCCTAGCCCCTCGGCCAGATGCACGCGGATCTGGTGGGTGCGGCCAGTTTCCGGGAAGCAGGCGATCAGCGACCGAGACCCTTCCGGCGCATCGATCGTCGCGATCAGCCGCCAGCGGGTGAGGGCGGCCTTGCCCTTGGGGCTGCCCACCATGCGCCAGCCGCGCTCCGCGCTGCTCACCTTGGCGAGCGGCAGGTCGATCACACCCTCGCTGGCCTCGGGCTTGCCCGCGACCACCGCGATATAGGTTTTCGCGACGCTCCCGGCTTCGAACGCGGCGGCGAAGCGCTTGTGCGCCTTGGGGTTGCGGGCGAGCAGCAGACAGCCGCTGGTGTCGCGATCGAGCCGGTGGACGGCGAGCGGCCAGCGCTGGAAGCCGAAGGTCAGCGAGGCCAGATGGTTCTCCAGACTGAGAGAGCCATCGCGTGGCGGATCGACCGGCAGGCCCGAAGGCTTGTCGAGCAGGATCGCTTCGCCATCCATGAACAGGATGCGCTGGGCGAGGGGGGACATGGTCGACATGGGCAGGGGCGCTTCTCTATGCACGCGCGCCGCCGAAACGGCAAAGCATCGGGCGGCGCGGGATTGACGTTATGCCGCGATGCTATAGGCGGATTGCATGACGGGGCAAGCCATGGATGTGCGGGGGCAGGCGGGGGCGCGGCTCTTATGGGTGGATACGGCCAAGGGGCTAGGCATCATTCTGGTGGTGCTGGCCCATGTGTGGACGCGCGGGCCGGTGCGGGATGCGATCTACGCCTTTCACATGCCGCTTTTCTTCCTGCTCGCCGGATATTTTGCGCGGCCGCGCCCGATGAAGGCCTTTGCGGCGAAGCAATGGCACGCCATGGTGCTGCCTTATGTCGCTTTTCTGCTGACGCTCTTTCTCGCCGATCTGGTGATTGAGGGTCTGCGTGGGCACAGGCCGCTCTTCCCTACGGGGCAAGCGGCGGCTTGGGCGCTACTGATCGGCGGTTCGGAATTGCGCGGGCCGATGACGATCTTTTGGTTCGTGCCCTGCCTAATCCTTGCCCGTCTCGCGCAAAATGCGCTGTCCTGCCTCTGGCCGGACCCACGCGACTGGAAGTGGGGCGCTGCAATGGCGCTGTCGCTTGGGTTCGGCCTGTGGATAGGGGCGCGGAGCGATTTCTCGCCATGGGGCGCGCTCTCGGCGCCGGTTGCGCTGGTGCTGCTGTGGCTGGGTGCGCTCTGGCAGGGGATCGGGAAAGATCGCTGGCTGGTGCTGGGCGGGCTGGGCATCGGCGCGCTTGCGCTGCTGCTGTGGAAGCCGGTGCCGCTCAACATGAAGCTGGGCGATTATGGCGTGCCGGTCCTGTCGCTTGGCCTTGCGGTCGCGATGTCGCTTGGCCTGTGCGCGTTCGCGCGCCTGCTTGCGCCGTTCTCCCTCCTTGCCTTGCTGGGAAGCCGGTCGCTGACCATCATGTATTGCCATGTAGCGATGATTCACTATTGCGCGCCCTATTTCGGCAAGCCGGTGCTGTTCGCCCTCGCGCTGCTGGTGCCGGTAGCGGTGCATGAAGGGCTGGTCCGCACCCGCTGGGGCAGGCGGTATTTCCTTGGAATGGAGGATGCTCCTGCCGCGAAAACTGCCTCATATTGAGCCAATCCAATATTTTTTCGCCTTGGTTAAGGGCTTGAAAACAGATTCGAACTGATGCGACTCGTGGATTCAGGCCGGTTATGGAAAAATTAACCTTTTGCATTCATATTTCTTTTGGTTAATATCCGAACGCAATTGCCGTTTTAGGAACAGAATGGGACGGAGCGCTGTGGTTCGGTCCTGGCAGAAATGATGGTAAGGGGCTTCATATGCGGGTTCTGCTGATCGAAGACGAGCCGACGACGGCAAAGGCTATTGAGCTGATGCTGACGACCGAGGGGTTTAATGTCTATACGACCGATCTGGGCGAGGAAGGCCTCGATCTGGGTAAACTCTATGATTATGACATTATCTGCCTCGACCTCAACCTGCCGGACATGCACGGCTATGAGGTGCTGAAGAAGCTGCGCGCGGCGCGTGTGCAGACCCCGGTGCTCATCCTTTCCGGCATTTCCGAGATGGACAGCAAGGTGCGCTCCTTCGGCTTCGGCGCCGATGATTATGTCACCAAGCCTTTCCATCGCGAGGAACTGATCGCCCGTATCCATGCGGTGGTGCGCCGGTCCAAGGGCCATTCGCAATCGGTCATCCGCACTGGCAAGCTGTCGGTCAATCTCGACGCCAAGACGGTGGAAGTGGACGCCAATCGCGTGCACCTGACCGGCAAGGAATATGCGATGCTGGAGCTGCTCTCGCTTCGCAAGGGCGTGACGCTGACCAAGGAAATGTTCCTCAACCATCTTTATGGCGGGATGGACGAGCCGGAACTGAAGATCATCGACGTGTTCATCTGCAAGCTGCGCAAAAAGCTGGCGCTGGCCTGTGGCGGCGAGAATTATATCGAAACCGTCTGGGGCCGCGGCTATGTGCTGCGCGATCCGGAAATGGAGACGGCTGCGCAGGTGGCCTGACGAAAAAGTTTCTGCCTGCCGCCATGCGGGGGGCAAGGGAAAAAGGGGCGCCTGCGGGGCGCCCTTTTTATTGGATGATGAATGAAAGGGGGATGCCGCGGATCGGGGCGCTTTTCAGGTACCTGGTTGCTGAACGCCCGGCGGGATCGGCGACGATGCCCTGCCCGCATGGAAGGGGGCTGGCTTAAAGGCGAGCCGGACTTCGAGATCGGGTGAGGCTGGGGCTAGCCAGCCAGTTCATACTCTCGCCAGTCCCTGCTTATCCCGGACCCATCGCGCGTACCTGCATTCCTGATCCCGCGCTTATTTCGCCGCCGCCAGCTTCAGCACCGCCGCTGGCGCAACGCGCGTATAGGGGGTGATCTTCCAGACAACCTGCTTGCCCTGCGCGGTGCTGGTCGCGCCATTTTCCTCATTCTGGCTGACGATTTCCGCATTGGTGGTCAGCGTGAACACGCCCTCGCGCTCGGGCGATCCCTTGCCCGTGCCCATGCCGCTCGATGCCGCCTTGGAATCGCTGCTTTCCCCAAATCCCGGTGCCTGCACCCGCACCCGTCCGTCCTTGCGCACCTCGATCACCAGAAAGGGAAAGGCTGCCTGTGCGTCGACGTTGAAGGGAAAGACGA
>CAYLKZ010000074.1:0-15497 GCA_964384275.1 uncultured Sphingobium sp.
CCGACGATCTGACGATCCGGTCGCTCACCGGCTATCGTAAGCTGGATAACCTGACCCGGCAGAATTACATGACGGGTGCGCTCGGTCCGTTCCCGGTTTTTCTGACGAACTTCGATCAGTCGCAGAAGCAGTGGAGTGAAGAACTCCAACTGGTCGGCTCGGCGTTCGATCGTCAGCTCGAATATGTGCTCGGTGCTTATTATTTCGACGAAAAGGGAGACAGCTTCGACTCCACGATCGCCACTGGCCGCCCCCAACTCGATCGTCGCGCGACGATCCACAACAGGGCCTATGCTGTGTATGGCCAGGCGACCTGGCGCCCGACATTCGCCGAAGGATTGTATCTGACGGGCGGTTTGCGTTGGTCGCGTGATGAACGCAATGCGACGCTCGATCAGACCTATGTGTCTTTGCAAGGCGTGTCGACGGTGATGCCGCAGGGCGTGGGCGACAATAGCTTCTCCAACGTCAGCCCAAGCGTGGTTATTGGCTATGGTATAACGCCGGACGTCAACATCTATGCCAAATATTCGAAGGGCTACAAGACCGGCGGCTATAATCTGCGCGCCAGCACGATCCAGCGCTTCAATGCGGGATTTGGCCCGGAAACGCTGGATTCCTTCGAGGCAGGCATCAAGTCGACCTGGCTCGATGATCGCCTGCGCCTGAACGTCGCGGCCTTCCGTTCGAACTATACGGACATTCAGACCAATGTTCAGACCGATCCGGGCAACCCTGCGGTCACAGACGTATTCAATGCGGGTAAGGCGCGGATTCAGGGTGTCGAATTCGAACTGACGGTCATGCCGACCAAGGGTCTGACCTTCTCGGCCAACTATGCCTATCTCGACGCGGGCTACAAGCGGATAACCGACCCGGCGACGGGCGCGGATATCACCAAGGCCTATACTTTCATCGAAGCCCCCCGGCACACGATGACGACCAGCATCGAATATGCGTTTCCTGAAACGCCGATTGGGGTGCTGACCGCCAATGTCGATTATTTCATGCAGAGCAAGAAGTCCCAGTCCACGGGCGATCCGCGCTATGTCATCGGCGATTACGGTCTGCTCAATGCGCGGCTGACGCTGTCGGAAATTCCGGTCGGTTTCGGGAAATGGCGCCTTGCGGCTTTCGGTCGTAACCTGACCGACAAGGAATATTATATCTCCCACTTCAACGGGGGATTGCCTGGAGCATTTTTTGGAGAGCCGCGCACCTACGGGTTGGAGCTGACCTTCGAATATTGATCTGGCGAATATTGATCCGGCCTCCCACGTCCGGTGTGGCGGTCCATCCGATAGGGTGGGCCGCCGCTTCATTTCTATTCGCCCGGTTTAGCCGGTGGGCAAGAGTGGAGGTCATTTGCATCCCGAAGCTATGCCGTAAGATAGCCTTCATTTTTCACCGGACCGGCCGGTAGGATAATTCGCCGCCGCAAGCGACCTTTCTGGAGCTGCCTGGAGGTGCTGGTCTATGGTGAGACTTCAATGAAATTGCGCTGCTCAGGAAAGGGCGGCAGCTGCTCCTCCTGCCGACGCACTGTTGCTCTTGATGAATTGATAGCTTACGCTCCGTTCTCCCGGTTTTCTGGTGGTTGAGACATGTCCGAACAATCCAGACATTTTTGCGCTGAGATGGCGTCTATGGAGCAATAGGTGCCGCTTATATCCCCGCAGAACATGATTTCACGCAGTAAAGTAGCGGCTGTCATCAGTGACCCGCATCTGCCGGATAATCCGATTATCGCTTGCAATGACGCATTTACCGAACTGACCGGCTATAATGCTGACGAAGTTATCGGTCGAAACTGCCGCTTTTTACGCGGAGATCTTACTGAACCGGAAGCCGTAGCGGCGCTGCGGGTCGCCATTGAAGCCCGTGAGCCGGTAATGGTTGAACTCTTCAATTATCGTAAGGATAATTCCGTCTTTCGAAATGCTGTGATGATCGCTCCCCTCTTCGATGCACAGGGCGAAATCCGCTATTTCCTTGGTTCTCAAATCGCTGTCGATAAACATGCCGTCAGCCGTCAGGAACAGGCACAGAATATCGTCAGTCGATTGACTCCCCGACAGAAGCAGGTTCTCGAAGCACTTGCCACGGGACAATTGAACAAGCAGATCGCCTACGACCTTTCCTTGACGGAGCGCACCGTCAAAATGCATCGGGCAGCTTTGCTGCGGGCGCTGAACGTCAAAACCAACGCAGATGCGATCCGTATCGCCATCGAAGCCGGATTATAACCGGAAACAGGCGCCTACGGACCTGTCCTTGCGGACATCTATCATTGTGGTGGGCAAAAGCGCTAGCGAAGGCGATCAGGCGCATCGCTTGCCGCAGTAGTTCTGTTGCGGGCTTTTCCTCTTCCTCTTTCTCGCAGAAAGGCCGTGAATGGCAGTCGCTGTTTTATGGTTGCGTCAGGATCTGCGCGTTTCCGATAATCCCGCGCTGCTCGCCGCGATTGCCACCGGAGCGGTGCTTCCCGTCTATATTCTGGACGACGAAGCGCCGGGGGCATGGCGGATGGGCGACGCGCAACGCTGGTGGTTGCACCACAGCCTCGATGCGCTCGGCCAAAGCCTGAAAAAGCGGGGCAACAGGCTGATTCTTCGTCGAGGCCGCGCGGCAAGCGAACTGCGGCGCATTGTTGGCGAGACTGGCGCGCTCAGCATCCACGCGATCCACCATTACGAACCCTGGCACAAGCGCTCCGAACGGGAGATCGAGCGTCAAATGCCGCTGGTGCTGCACGATGGCAATTATCTCGCGCCGCCCTCCGCCATCCTTAATGGGCAGGGCCAAAGGTATCGGGTTTTCACGCCCTGGTATCGCAAGCTGCTGGAAAGCATGTCCCCCGGCCATCCTGTCCCCGCGCCCGATTTCATTCCCTCTCCCGCCGATGATCTTGTCGCGTCCGACAATCTGCACGACTGGGCCTTGCTGCCTCGCGATCCCGATTGGTCGACGGGATTTGCCGAATGGCGGCCGGGCGAGAAAGGCGCCTGGCGGGCGCTTCGCGATTTTCTACCCAAAATTGCCGATTATCGCGACAGGCGGGATTTTCCGGCCACCGTAGCGACATCGCGTCTTTCTCCGCACATGCATTTCGGCGAGATCTCGGCTCGTACGCTGTGGCATGCAATCGAGGATTGCCAAGGGGCGGGCGCCGCGTCATTCCGTTCGGAAGTGGGATGGCGGGAATATGGCACCAACCTGATCGATCAGATGCCGGGATATGGCGAGGAAAATGGCCGCGCGTCGTTCGACCGCCTTACCTGGCGCGAGGGCGCGGAGGCCGAGCGTGATTATCAGGCGTGGACCCGCGGACGGACCGGCTATCCGGTCGTCGATGCGGGAATGCGGGAATTGTGGCGGACGGGATGGATGCACAACCGGGTGCGCATGATCTGCGCCTCCTTCCTTGTGAAGCATCTCCTGATCGACTGGCGGCGCGGAGAGCGCTGGTTCTGGGATACGCTGCTGGATGCCGATTTCGGCGCCAATTCGATGAACTGGCAATATGTTGCGGGAACGGGTGTGGACGCTCCTGTCTTTTCGCGGATCATGTCTCCACGGTTGCAAAGCGAGAAATTCAACATGGCCGACTATATCCGTGCCTTCGTTCCGGAGATCGCTCACCTGTCGGAGAAGGAATTATATCAGGCGCATTTGACGGGCGCGAATGTCCATGCCTATCCCCAGCCGCTGATCAGCCATGACGCCGCCCGGGCGCGGGCGCTTTCAGCATGGCAGGCCCTATGAAAGCGGCGAAATCAGACCTCCGGGTCCAATATCTCAGTGCAGCCGGTTGACCGCGAAGTTGGCAAGATCGCGCAGGGGCGTGGCGCGTGGACCGAAGGAATCCAGCGCCTGATGACAGGCCTGTTCAAGCAGGGTCGCCTTGCCCGCCGCACCTTGCAGCCCAAGCAGAGAGGTCGCGCTTTTCCGGCCCGCCTTCGCGTCCTTGTTCAGCGCCTTGCCCACCACGGCGCTTTCCCCGATCACGTCGAGCATGTCGTCCCTTATCTGGAACATCAGGCCCAGATTGTCGGCGAAATGCATTAATCTTGCCTGTTCCGCCTCGTCGCAATTGCCCAGCAGGACGCCCGCTTCGACAGCATAGCGGATCAATGCCCCCGTCTTTCGGGCCTGACAGGTGAACACTTCCTTTGCGGTGGGGTTCGTCGAGGGGAAAAGGTCCATCATCTGCCCTCCCGCCAGCCCATCCTGCCCGATCGCTTTTGCCAGCGCCAGAACCAGACGTGACCGCACATTGCCGTCGGGATGCGTCCGCTCGTCGGCAACTATTTCGAAGGCGAGGGCGAGAAGGGCATCGCCCGCCAGAATCGCGGTAGCCTCATCGAACTTGCGGTGCAGGGTGAGACGCCCGCGTCGAAGATCGTCATTGTCCATGGCCGGAAGGTCATCGTGGACCAGAGACTGGGCATGTACGCATTCCACAGCGGCTGCGACCCGCAGGGCATAATCATAGGATCCGCCCACCAGATCGCTGACGGCGGTAACCAGCAAGGCTCTGAAGCGCTTGCCAGCGCCCAGAACAGCATAACGCATGGCTTCGGCGAGGCGGGCGTCGCGGTCGGGCGAATGACCGATGGCCTCATCCAGCACATGCTCCAGATCCTTGCGCAAACGCTCCAGCCGGTTCTCCTGTGGGGCCTGCGAAGGGGAGCGCCGTCCGGTATCGAGCGCGACGGGCCGGAATTTTACATCCTCTTTCTGGCCCGGAGCCTCTTCCAGATCGAAGCCCATGGACGCCAGCAGCGCGCATATTTCATTCACCGCGGTTTCCGGCGCCGATGCCGCCGCTGTCAGGCCAATGGTGCGGACATCGTCCAGCAATCCGGACAGCAGGTCTGTTGCGCCTGTGACCAGCCGTGCAGGAGCGCCGGCCTGTTCCGCCACTTCGACCAGACGCCGCGCGTTCGACGACATGGGATCGCCAACCACGAGCACCAGATCCGATTGGGCTGCGACAGCCTGCACCGCCCTTTGGCGGTTGGTCGTGGCATAGCAGATGTCGCTCGCCTTCGGTCCCGCCACATCGGCAAATCGCGCCTTGATCGCGTCGATCGCCTCCTGCGCATCGCGCAGCGCGAAGGTGGTCTGCACCGCATAGGCAATTGCGGTGTTAGGAGCGAGATCCAGCGCGTCCAGATCACGCGGATGCGCAACAAGCGAGATCGCGCCCGATGGAAGCTGTCCCATGGTGCCGATGATTTCCGGGTGTCCGGCATGGCCGATCAATAGCACATGGCGGCCCTGCCGATACCATGTCTCAACTTCCGAATGAACCTTGGTGACGAGTGGGCAGACGGTGTCGATGACATGCAGGCTGCGCTTTTCCGCCGCTCTCCTCACGGAGCGGGCGCTGCCGTGCGCGGACAGGATGGTGATCGCTCCATGGGGGATGTCATCGATTTCCTCGACAAAAACGGCGCCCATAACTTCCAGCCGTTTCACCACCGTCCGGTTATGGACTATCGCACGCCGGACGAAAACGGGGGCGCCGAATTCAGTCAGCGCCTGTTCCACGGCATCGATGGCGCGAGTTACGCCAGCGCAAAATCCTCGTGGATTGGCCAGCAGAACGCGGCGCTTGTACGACCGGCTGTTATTATCCGGAGTCATGGCCAACTGTCCTTTGTTTCTGCTACCATAGTGTCAGCGTGACGTGGCATTGAACAGCAGCACCTAGAGACAGGTTGAGCCGGGCTGAACCAGTCATAAAGCTCTTCGATCACCTGAATTGCGAGGCGGCTTCCAAGATCATGACCGACAGTTCCACCGCTATTGTCATAGGCTCGGGTTTTGGCGGCCTCGCTCTTGCGATTCGGCTGCAAAGCGCGGGGGTCAAGACCACGGTGCTGGAAACCCGCGATCGCCCCGGCGGCCGAGCCTATGTCTGGAAACAGGATGGCTACACTTTCGACGCCGGGCCGACCGTCATCACCGATCCCGGCTGTCTGGAGGAATTGTGGAAGCTATCGGGTGCCCGGCTTTCGGATGATGTTGCGTTGCAAAGCGTCTCGCCATTCTACGAACTTATCTGGAATGACGGCGCGCGGTTCGAATATTCAAACGACGAAGAGCGACTGCGGGCCGAGATCGCACGGCTCAATCCCGATGACGTGGCTGGCTATGATCGGTTTCTGGTTTATTCCAGACAGGTGTACGAGCAGGGGTATGAAAAGCTCGGCGCCGTGCCCTTCCTGCGTTTTTCCGATATGGTGAAGGCGGCCCCCGCGCTGGCGCGGCATCAGGCGTGGCGTTCGGTCTATTCCATGGTCTCCAGTTTCGTTCGCGACGAAAAGCTGCGGCAGGCCCTGTCATTTCACACTCTTCTGGTCGGCGGCAACCCGATGCAGACCAGCAGCATCTATGCGCTCATCCATCATCTGGAAAAGAGCGGCGGGGTATGGGCGGTTCGTGGCGGCACGAGCAGGCTGATCGAAGGCATGGTGGCCTTGTTCGAACGGCTTGGCGGAGACATCAGGCTGAGCGACGCCGTTACCGGCATTCGTCACGAAGGCACTCGGGTCACGGGGGTGACGACGGCGTCCGGTGCAACCCTGTCGGCGGATATGGTGGTGTCGAACGGGGATCTGGTTCACAGCTATGGCCTGTTGCATGGCTCCGGCTATGCGGCGCGGCGCGCGCGAAGCCTCCGGAAAAAGCGCTTTTCCCCCAGCCTGTTCGTCGTGCATTTCGGCGTCCACGGCAGCTTTCCGGAAATCGCCCATCATTCGATATTGTTTTCAGACCGTTACAAACCGCTGCTGGACGATATCTATGAGCATGGCCGTCTTGCCGAAGATCCGTCGCTTTATGTCTATCATCCCAGCAAGAACGATCCTGGCATGGCGCCACGGGGAAAATCCGTATTCTATGCCCTCGCGCCGGTGCCCCATCTGGGCCGCGCCGGGATCGACTGGAAGGTGGAAGGCCCGCGTTACCGTCAAACCCTTCTCCGGCGCGTTCGCGATCTGCTGATACCGGATCTGGAAGACCGGATGGATATCTGCTTTCACTATACCCCCAATGATTTTGCCGACGACCTTGGAGCCTATATGGGCAATGCCTTCAGTCTGGAGCCAATCCTGACCCAGAGCGCGTGGTTCCGGGGCCACAATCGCGACGACCATTTCGACAATCTGTATTTCGTCGGCGCTGGCACTCATCCCGGCGCGGGCATTCCGGGGGTGATCGCGAGCGCCAAGGCCACGGCAAGCCTGATGCTTCCGGCCCAATGGGGCCATGCGTTGTGACTTATGCGCTTCCCTTCCTGATCTTTCTCGTCACCGTGGCGGCGATGGAGGGTTTTGCCTATGTGATGCATCGATGGGTAATGCACGGACCGGGATGGTTCCTGCATGCCAGCCATCACCGCGTCCGTACAGGCTGGTTCGAATGGAACGATCTCTATGCCGCCATGTTTGCGATGCCGTCGATTTCCCTGATCTATCTTGGCGCCCGGCAAGGATGGGGCGCGCCCGCCATCGCCGCCGGATCGGGCATCGCGGCATATGGCGCGATCTATTTCGGCTTTCACGACATCCTCGTCCACCGTCGCATACCGCACCGTATCTCTCCCCGGTCGGCCTATCTGCGGCGGCTGACCCAGGCCCATCGACTGCATCATGCGGTGGAGAGCAGGCAAGGCGCGGTCAGCTTCGGTTTCCTATATGCCCCTCCGATCAAGCAATTGCGCGACACTCTGCGCTCTCGCGCACATGCCCATTTTCGCCAGCCCCGGGACGGGATGGATCAGGGCCGCATCCACAGCCCTTGACGCGACGGCTCCTTGCCCACGCCGAAACTCCGGACGAGCGCGAGAGCTATCAGCGACATTTTGGCAGCCGCGCCCACATGGACGCGCTGGTCCCATGCCCTCTCGCCCTGCTTGAGAACCGCGGAGCCGATCGCTCCATATACTGCTTGCGCCGACAGCACGGCAAAGCGGGAGCGCAGGGGCAATCGGCGTGCTCCATGGCGCGCCGATTGCTGATAGGGGCCGGAAAGCGCGATCAGCCGGGCAGCCATACGGGCAACCGCATCGCGATGCTGCGGCATGGCGATATCAGCCTCGACCATCCCCTCGATCCGAAGCCAGACTTTCGGCACATAACATCGCCCGGCCAGAGCATCGGGGACGATGTCGCGAGCGATATTGATGAGCTGAAGGGCGATTCCAAGATCGCAGGCCCGGTCGAGTGTTGCCTCGTCGCGCTGGTCAACGCCCATGACGATTGCCATCATGCAGCCCACCACCCCCGCCACATGATAGCAATATCGCAGCAGGTCCTGCTCATCCTGCGGCCGCCATTGCCGCGCATCCAGCGCAAAACCGGCAAGGTGATCGGCAACGAACCGGCGTGGCATCGTCAGTTCCCGGCTGACGCAGCGCAGCGCGGCAAAGGGCACCGGAACATCCCCGTCGCCGTCCAGCGCCGCCCAGGTGAGCCGTTCCAGCCGGTCTTGCGCGCAAGCACCGCTCTCCGCCTGACCATGCGCAGGCTCCGTATCTTTACCCAGATGCTGACCATCGGTCATATCGTCGGCCGCCCGGCACCAGGCGTATAGCAGCCACGCCCGTTCCCGCACTGCCGGAGCGAACAAACGGCTTGCCATGGCAAAGCTTTGCGAACCCTTGTCGATCGTTCTCCGGGCCTGCGCGACAAGACAATCTCTGTCGTTCATCATCTTCCGGACGGCCCGGAAAATCCCGAAAGGGCGCGAATTGCCGCGCCGATGCCGACGGGCGGTTTGCCTGAAAATATCCGCAGCTTGTCCGTCATTGTCAGCGATCCCGAATAGAAACGCGCGATGAGCGCGGGGGGCAGGCGATAGAAATTCTCAAAGATGCGGTCGCGCTTCTCCGGTTGGGCCGCGTGGAACACCATGCGATTGAGCAAACGGAAAAAACGCATCTCCCGCCAATGCCGCAAAAAGCGGGAACGGGTCCAGCTTGCCACCATCGTACCGTCCAGATCGCCCGGCAAGCCCGCCAGTTCCTCCGCCAATTTCATCGCAATTCCAAAAGAATATCCGGTGGTGGCGTGGAAAAACCCGCCATTGATGCCCAGCCGCGCAACCGGATCGCCCGCGGGCCAGAAAATATGGGGATCGCCGCCGATCACTATCGGCAGAACTCCGCTTTCCTGTCTGATTTCTGGTCCATGAATGCCACGAGCTTTGGCAAGGCCCCGTACCCGGTCAGCTACCAGAGGCGCATTGAGGGCGGAATCATCGCTGTAATAGGTGTCCTCCACCAGCACATGCTCCCCTGAAAGCGGCAGCACATAGACAAAGCGGTAACCGTCAATCTGGGGAATGCGGGCATCCATGATGATGGCGCAATTGGGCTCCGGCGCGGCGCAGGCAAATTCGATGCCGACAAATTTCTGCCAGCCCAGTTCAAGCCCTGTTGCGGCACCATGGGCTCCCGGCCCTCTCGCGTCGATCACCGCGCGCGCTCCGATCCACCCCAGATTCTCGATCTCCACCCCGTCGCCTGCGACACGAAGCACCTTGGCACCTGTGCGCCATGCATCGGGCGGAAGCCGATCGCGGACCATTTCATCGAGGGCAGGGGAAGATATAGCGTTATAAGCGGCCTCTATCACCCGCTCCCGATTGGCAAACCGCACTCGATGGCGCGGCCATTTGACCGGAGAAAGCTGTTCCGCCCAGGCTCTGGAATCCGCGGAAAGATCGCTGTCGAAAAAGGACCAGGTGTGATTGCCTCCGAAATTTCTAGACGCTTCCAGCAGCAGGACGGGTATATCCGGCCGACGCTCCCTCAATCGGAGAGCGGCCAGCGCACCGGCCAACCCTCCGCCGACAATGATGAGTGGATCATCTCTTTTCATCTCGACCCGCTAATGAGAGAAAAGAATAGCAACACCAATATTCCCCTTCGGACACGTTTGGGTCAAAACACCGTGCAGCCTTATGTCGTCGAACTTGCAGGAAACCTCAAGGTGAGCCACAATCCCAGATATTTTAAGCCATGAACAATAAATTTATTGCAGCGATCGTGCTGGCGGGTGCGGCGTGGTCGCCGGCCATCGCGCAGTCCTCCGGTGAAACCGGCGCTTCCATCGAGATCAGGGTTGAAGGATTGCGTTCTTCAAAGGGGGTGACGAGAATAGCCCTGTGTCGCCCTGCGCCCGAATTTCCCGATTGCCGCCAGACAGCGGCCAGAAATGCCACTGTTTCCATTACGGACCGCACGGCTACCGTCCGGTTTGATAATCTGCCCGCAGGCACATATGCCGTCAGCGTTTTCCATGACGCAAACGGCAATGGCAGGCTCGATACATTCGCAGGCGTCCCCCGTGAGGGATATGGTTTTTCACGCAACCCGCCTTTTCGTCCAAGGGCGCCTACTTTTTCCGAAGCCGCGATCCAGATTTCAGGGGAGGTCAAGGTCGCCATTTCCCTGCGCTATCTGCTGTAGAGGTGGCAGCGGGACCGATGCGATGTGGATATTGGACGCTCCCCTGACGATGTCCGCTTGAAGTAAGACATCATCATCAAAGAGGATTCAGGCCATTAAATTACATGTGGGGATTCAATGGCGCTGAGCAGACGTCGCTGAGTGATCTGATCTGGCTGCCGGAGGCGCAGATGCGCCCGACTGGGATTCCGCGAAGTGCTCACGGCCCCCCACATCACCGCCTGCATTGCGCCAAAGAAGGACCGGCGAATCAGCGTCTCCGGCACCAGCATGACGCAGTAGCAGAAGGGAGTTAAAATCCACGAAATAGGGGAATTCAAAATTGAAGCACAGATATGCATCAATTGGAACAATGGTGACCCCTACGGGACTCGAACCCGTGTTTCAGCCGTGAAAGGGCCGCGTCCTAGACCGCTAGACGAAGGGGCCATGCCGTTAGCTTTTTCAAGCGTCTCAGCGAGGTGAGGGCGCTTTAGGGGGAAGAATTTTTGCGGTCAACCCACAAAGCGCAAAAAAATCATTTCTTCCGGGAAAAGGCCTATTTTGCCCATGCGGCGTCGTCGATGTGAAGCTCTGCCGCGTGGCCGCCGCCCCAATCGTCGATCTTCGCCCGGCCAGCCAGCCACAGGCGGCGGTCGCGGTCGCCGTGCAGAAGTTCCTGCCCCAGCAGGCTGTCGGCCTGACGGAAAGCGACGGCTTTGAGCGAGGCGCCGTCCTGCCCGGATACGACCAGGCGCACATGCCCTGTCCCCACCACATCGGCGCGCAGCAGGCGGACAGGGCCGGTGGCGACGCGTGGCGCGGGCCAGCCGACGCCATAGGGACCGCCTTCGTCCAGATTGCGCACCAGATCGGGATTGATGCCGCGCGGCGCGACCATGGCGTCGAGGGGGAGCAGGCGTTCGGCCCGCGCTTGTCCGACTGCGGCGGCCAGCCGCTCGTCCAGAAACGCATGCAGCGCGTCGATCCGGTCACCCGCTATGGTGAGGCCCGCCGCCATCGCATGCCCACCCCCCGCGAGGAGCAGCCCCATATCCTTCGCCGCCAATATCGCAGCGCCGAGATCGACGCCGGTGATGGATCGGCCCGAACCCTTGCCGAGCCCTTCTTCATCCTGCGCGACGACGAGCGCGGGCAGGCCGAATTTCTCTTTCAAGCGTCCGGCGACAATGCCGATCACGCCCGGATGCCAGCCCTGACCGCTAACCAGCAGCACCGCGCGATTGGTCTGGCTCTCAGCGAGGCGCTCGGCCTCTTCCTGCACCATCTGCTCGATCGCGCGGCGCTCCTCGTTCAGGCGGTCCAGCTCTTCCGCGATGGCGTGGGCTTCCCCGGCGTCGCGGGTGGTGAGCAGGCGTACGCCCAGGTCGGACTTCCCCACGCGCCCGCCCGCATTGATGCGGGGGCCAAGCGCGAAGCCGAGATCATGGCAGAGCGGCGCGCGGGTGAGCCGGCTCGCTTGCGCCAGCGCGGCGAGGCCGCCATTGCCCTGCCGCGCCATGATCTTCAGCCCTTGCGCGACAAAGGCTCGGTTGAGGCCGCGCAGTTGCGCGACATCGGCGACGGTGCCGAGCGCGACGAGATCGAGCAGCGCCATGGGATTGGGTTCCGCCCGCGCCGCGAACCAGCCCCGCCCGCGCAATTCGCGGATCAGCGCCGCGCCGAGCAGGAAGGCGACGCCGACCGCCGCCAGATGGCCATGGGCCGCGCCTTCCGCGCTTTCGTCGAGCCTGTTGGGGTTGACCAGCGCAAAGGCTGCGGGAAGCTCGGTCGCGCATTTATGATGATCGACGACGATCACATCGACACCCGCCTGCCGCGCCATGTCGAGCGCCTCGAACGCCTGCGCGCCGCAGTCCACGGTGACGATGAGGGTAGAGCCAGCCTGCGCGAGCTTCACCAGCGCCTCGCCGGAAGGGCCATAGCCCTCCATCAGCCGGTCGGGAATGTAATAGCCCGCCTCCAGCCCCAGATCGCGCAGCAGGCGAATGAGGAGGGCGGCGCTGGTGGCGCCGTCAACATCATAGTCGCCATAGATGGTCGTCTGTTCCCCGCGCTCGACCGCGTCGGCGAGGCGGGCGGCGGCGGCGTCCATGTCCCGGAATGAGGACGGATCGGGCAGGAACTGGCGGATGGTGGGGGAGCGATGCGCCTCCACTTCCTCGGGCGGGCAGCCGCGGGCGAGCAGCAATTGCGTCACCAGATCCTCCGGATGGAGGCTGTCGCTGCTGGCTCCGGCCCGGTCGCCGCGCCAGCACCAGGTTTGGCCGGTGATTGAAAGGGGTATCTGACTGATCGCTTGCATGCCCTCCGTCCTACTCTCCCCGCGCCGTCATGCAAGCAGAAGCGGGAGAGGGCCGAAAGTCGGAGACGCCCCAAATCCGGAGATGGGTTGTAAGGCGGGGCCGGATGATTATGCTTTGTCCCGTCTACCGGCACGCCTGCCCGCAAAAGAGAGAATTTTCTGCATGTCATCGATTATTTCCGTGCGGGGACTGCGCAAAGCCTACGCATCCGGCCATGTCGCGCTTCACGGCGTGGATATGGACATCAGGGAGGGAGAGATTTTCGCGCTGCTCGGCCCCAATGGCGCCGGCAAGACGACGCTCATCAGCATCATCTGCGGGCTGGTGACGCCCAGCGCCGGGCAGGTGCTGGTGGGCGGGCGCGATATCCTGCGCGAGTATAAGGCGGCGCGCAACCAGATCGGGCTGGTGCCGCAGGAGCTTTATACCGAGCAGTTCGAAAAGGTGATCGCAACAGTGCGTTTCAGCCGCGGCCTGTTCGGCAAACCGCGCAACGATGCGCTGATCGAGAAGATATTGCGCGACCTGACCCTGTGGGACAAGCGCGACGCCAAGATATTGGAACTGTCGGGCGGCATGAAACGCCGGGTGATGATCGCCAAGGCGCTGGCGCATGAACCGCGCGTGCTGTTCCTCGACGAGCCGACGGCGGGCGTCGATGTGGAACTGCGCAAGGATATGTGGCGGCTGGTGCGCCAGTTGCGCGAAACCGGCGTCACCATCATCCTCACCACCCATTATATCGAGGAGGCCGAGGAAATGGCGGACCGCGTGGGCGTCATCAATGGCGGGCGGCTGGTGCTGGTGGACGACAAGGAGGCGCTGATGCACCGGCTCGGCACCAAGACGCTGACCGTTCATCTGACAGAGCCGCTGGTGGCCCTTCCCCCGGAGCTTGGGCAATGGAACCTGTCGCTCAAATCCGGTGGGCGGGATATTGAATATCTGTTCGATGCACGGGCAGGCGAGGGGAGCGGCGTGCCGGAACTGATGCGGAGGCTCGACGGGCTAGGCCTTGCCTATGGCGATCTTAGCACGCGGCAAAGCTCGCTGGAGGACATATTCGTGGGGTTGGTCCATGCCGGCGAGATGCCGCCTGATGGCGGGGATAGCATGAAGGAGAACGACCGATGAGCGGCGCCATGATCAACTGGCGCGGGATCGCGGCCATTTATGGTTCGGAAATCCATCGCTTCGGGCGGACCTTCTGGACCAGCCTGATGACGCCGGTCATCACGACCTCGCTCTATTTCATCGTCTTCGGCACCGCGATCGGATCGCGCATGACGGAGATCGACGGCATCGCCTATGGCGCCTTCATCGTGCCGGGCCTCATCATGCTTTCGATGTTGCAGGAAAGCATCTTCAACGCGAGCTTCGGCATCTATATGCCGCGCTGGACGGGCACCATCTATGAGGTGCTCTCCGCGCCGCTCTCCCCGCTGGAGACGGTGATCGCCTATGTCGGCGCGGCAGCGACGAAATCGATGATTGTCGGGCTGGTGATCTTCGCGACCGCGCACCTCTTTGTCGATGTGCGGGTCGCCCATCCGCTGGCGATGCTGGCTTTCATGATGGTGATCGCGGTGAGCTTTTGCCTGTTCGGCTTCATCCTCGGCATATGGGCGGAGAATTTCGAGCAGTTGCAGTTCGTGCCGATGCTCATCATCATGCCGATGACCTTTCTGGGCGGAGCCTTCTACACCATCGCCATGCTGCCGGAACCGTGGCGGACGATCACGCTGTTCAATCCGGTGATCTACCTTATCAGTGGCTTTCGCTGGACCTTCTTCGGCAAGGGCGATGTGTCGATGGAGATCAGCCTTGCGGTCGTCGCGGGGATGCTGGCGGTTTGCATCTGCGTCGTGATCTGGGTGTTCCGGACCGGCTATCGGTTGAAGAAATAAAGGGCCGGCAGCGCGGCGAGGGAAGGGCGGCCCGCCGCCGATCCATCGCGCCGCCTTTCATTGCCGGGGCAGGCCCGCCCTATATATCCTTGCGATCGATGCGATGCTCGCCCTTGATCCAGCGCACCGTGCCGGAAGAGGCGCGCATCACCACGCTGTCGGTGGTCATCAGGCCGCCCGGCATGCGCTTCACCCCGCGCAGCAGGGAGCCGTCCGTCACCCCGGTCGCCGCGAAGATGCAGTCGCCCTTCGCCAACTCCTTCAGATCATAGACCTTGTCGAGATCGCTGATCCCCCATTTGCGCGCGCGGGAGCGTTCATCCTCGTTGCGGAACAGCAGGCGGCCCTTGAACTGCCCGCCGACGCAGCGCAACGCCGCGCAGGCCAGCACACCCTCGGGCGCGCCGCCGGTGCCCATATAGATGTCGATATTGGTTTCGGGATTGGTCGTCGCGATCACTCCGGCCACGTCGCCGTCGGGGATCAGCACCACGCCGCAGCCGATGGCGCGCAATTCGGCGATCAGCTTCTCATGGCGCGGGCGGTCGAGCACGCAGACGATGATGTCCTGCGGGGCCACGCCTTTCGCCGCCGCCACCGCCGCGACATTCTCCTCCACCGAGCGGTTGAGGTCGATCACCTCTTCGGGATAGCCCGGTCCCACCGCCAACTTGTCCATATAGACATCGGGCGCGTTGAGCAGGCCGCCTTCCTCTGAAATAGCGAGCACCGCCAGCGCATTGGGACCGGCCTTGGCGGTGATGGTGGTGCCCTCCAGCGGATCGAGCGCGATGTCGATGC
>CAYLKZ010000075.1:0-10244 GCA_964384275.1 uncultured Sphingobium sp.
CTTTGGTTGAGAGCATATCTGACTTGCAATGCCAGTTTCGCCATGATAGTTGTCGAATCAACAAATAAGCGGGGGTGGGATGCGTATTTCAAAATTCACAGTTTTATCGTCGCTGTTTCTGACCGTGGCTGCAACCACCGCATGCAGCGACAAAGCCGGTCAAACCTCATCGGGGGCGCAAGACGGCGAAGCAACGCAGGCAGAGGGTAAAAAGGCCAAAAAATCCAAAACCCTGCCGATCGAGCAGTTCAGTGGCGTCTGGCAACGCTCTGCCGGCAATCTGACGCCGGTACGCCTCACAGAATATGGATTGAAGGTCTCCGCCGGAACGGGAACCTTCGATGACCCGACCACCGCCTGCAAGGGCTTTTCCATTCCTCGCTCCACCATTTCCGAGTTCGGCGTGACCAAGATCGCAGCAGACAAGGGTGTGGTTACGATCAGCTATGAGAATGAAGGCGATCGCCGCATGCCGCTAGATGGCAAGACGGTGTCGACCAGCAAAACCCTGGCCGGGGACTCCGTTGCGCGCCTTGTCGGCAACTCGATCGAAATCGAAAGCACCGGCTTCGGACCGGAAGGCCGCAACATGATGATGGGTCAGGGCATACCCGGCGCGGGCATTGTCTATCCGTTGAGCGAGCAGGCTCGTGTATTTGAGCGTTATACGCTGTTGTCGCCCGACACGCTGGATTTCGTGATGGTGATTCAGGACCCCAAAATCACGGTCTGGCCGCGCGTCATTCACGCCCGCTGGAAGAAATTGCCAGCCGACACGCCGTTCATCGAAGGCCAGTGCGAGCTGCCTGAGGATCCTTTTGCCGCATCCGGCAAGGGCGCGAAACTCGGTCAATAATCGCATTACATGCAGGCGGCACATCATAAGCCGCCGGGGGAAAGGAAAGCAGATGCTGAAGATTCGGACACTTGCGGGTGCGGCGTTGCTAAGCACATTGGCGGCGATGCCGGTCGCAAGCGCGCCCGCCTTGGCGCATCATTCGGTTCAATCGGAATATGGCGGCGGGATCGGCCCCACCGAGACGCTCACCGGCAAGGTCACCAAAATCCGCTGGAGCAATCCGCACATCGAAATCTATGTCGATGTTACCGGCGGTCAGGTGCCCGCCGGGCAGTGGATCGTCAACAGCCACGCGCCCGGCCTGTTGGCACGCGGCTACGGCATCATGCAGAAGGATGTGAAGATCGGCGACACGGTCGAGATCATCGGCTGGCGCAGCCAACAGAATGTGCCACGTTTTCACATGCGCGCCATCTCGGTGAATGGCGGCCCGCTCCGCTCCACGCACCGTGCATCGGACATCAAGCAACTCAAGGACGGCAACTTGGGCAAGGTGGTTCCGGCACCCAATGTCGATAAGGATAGTGAGAACGAATATAACGCCAATATTGGCGGGCAAGGCGCTGCGGTTTCCGCGGCCGATGAGGAAAGCGCCACCAGCGCCCCGGCTGATGCCGAAGCTTCGCAGCAGGCGGAAGGCTCGCAAAGCGGATTTATCTGGTGGGCTTCGGCGGGAACGGTTGCGCTCGCGCTGATCGGTTTCTTCCTGCTGCGGCGTCGCTCGGTCAAATAAGGGAGGCAGCCGTCATGCGCGATATCTCCTTTCGCCTGGCAATGGCCTCCGCCCTGCTGGCGCTGACCGTCCCCATCGCGTCGCTTGAGGCCCATCACAGCCACGCGAGCCTTGATCTCAAGAAGCAGGTCGAACTGGAAGGGGTCGTCAAAAGCTATCAGTGGCGATCGCCGCACGTTTACATCACGATCACCGTGCAGACCGCCCAGGGGCCAGTGGATTATGCGATCGAGTCCCTCAATCCTCCGGCGCTGGCCGCCTTGGGTTGGGGACCGGACACGCTCAAGACCGGCGAGAAGGTCCGCTGGGGCGGAGCGCATGACCGCGACCCCAAGCGGCCCTATACCGGGCTCGATTGGCTGGAGAAGGCGGACGGCAAGCGCCTTGTCGCCAGCATCGCCGCATCGCGCGCCAAGGGCGAGGCCGTGCAGAAAAAGGCCAGGACCCCGGCCAGCAAGATCGGCGAAGGGCTATGGTATCGCATCTCGGCCGACGGCAGCCCGCATCCCCCGATGCGCAAGCCGCCCGAAGGCTGGCCGCTGACGGACACCGCGCAGCAACGCCTCGCCGCCTTTACCGAGGATGACAACCCTATCGCCAAGTGCATCGAAGGCGGCCCGCCCCGCAGCATCACCTCCATGCTGGGCTTCGAATGGTCTCGCCCCAACGCCAGGACGATCAAGATCGATCGCGACCTGTGGTCGCAGCCGCGCATCATCCACCTCACGCCGACCGACGCCAAACCCGGCGCGCCGTCCAGCAACGGCTTCAGCGTCGGCCATTTCGAAAACGATCAATTGATCGTGGAGACCGACAATTTCACGCCCGAAGTCTGGGGCAATGCCATCGGTATCGATTCCACGGCCGGGAAGAAGATTACCGAGCGCTATTGGCTGTCCGACGATGGTTTTCGCCTGAATGTGGAAGTGACGGTTTCCGATCCGGGCATTCTCAAACAGCCCTATAAGTTCACCCATCAATGGGGCAAGATTCAGGACCGGCCACTCGTCAAGGCCTCCTGCTCGCTGGAAAATGCGCAAGCCTATTTACAGGCGGGTTATGCGAATTCAGCGGATGCAACGGACGGAGACGCGACAAACAACGCACAGGCAGCCGAAGTCGCCGACGATGGCGGTGCGGATAACAGCCTGATCATCGACTTCGTGATCGCCACGCTGTTTCTGCTGGGTGCGATATTCTGGATCCGCCGCCGCAATCGACCCGGCAAGGACGACTGATCGCCATGCCATGCTCGCCCGCAGGAAGCGGCGGCCATGGCATGAACGGATACTATACCTCTATAATAAGGAGCATGGTGCCATGTCATACCGGCATCTGGCAGAAGACGCCGTCGCGCGTCTGCAGAATCTCGGCCATTTCCATAATGGCGCAGCACAGGCTGGAACCGGTCCGGCTTTCGAAGTCACGGAACCGGCGAGCGGCAAGCCGTTGGGCACCGTCCACGACGCGACCGAGGCCGAACTCAACGCGGCTGTCGATGCCGCGCATAACGCTTTCCCCGCATGGGCGGCGACCAGCGGAGAGCAACGCCGCGAAATGCTGCATCGCATCGCCGATGCGATCGAGGCCCGCGCGGAAGAGATTGCCGCGGTCGAATGTCTGGATGCCGGTCAATGCTGGCGCTTCATGTCGAAGGCGGCACTGCGCGGGGCGGAAAATTTCCGCTTCTTCGCGGATCGCGCCCCGGCGGCGGCCGATGGCCTGTCCCTGCCCACCTCCAGCCATCTCAACGTCACAATGCGTCAGCCGATCGGTCCGGTGGCGGTCATCACGCCCTGGAACACGCCTTTCATGCTATCGACCTGGAAGATCGCGCCCGCGCTCGCCGCAGGATGCACGGTCGTCCACAAACCGGCGGAATGGTCGCCTTATTCCGCCCGCCTGCTGGTGGAGATCGCTCATGAGGCAGGGTTGCCCGCAGGCGTATTCAACAGCATCAACGGCCTTGGCGAAACCACCGGCCGCCGCCTGACCGAGCATCCCGCGATCAAGGCGATCGCGTTTGTCGGGGAATCCCGCACCGGGTCCGCGATCATGCGGCAGGGCGCGGAGACGCTGAAGCGCGTTCACTTCGAACTGGGCGGCAAGAATCCGGTCATCGTCTTTGACGACGCCGATCTCGACCGCGCCGTCGATGCGGTGTTGTTCATGATCTATTCGCTGAACGGGCAGCGTTGCACCTCCTCGTCCCGTCTGCTGGTGCAGCGCGGCATCCAAGAGACGTTCATCGAGCGTCTGGTCGAACGCATCGGCCGCCTGAAGGTCGGCGACCCCTTCGATCCTGCCACCGAGGTCGGCCCGCTGATCCATCAACGCCATCTCGACAAGGTAACGAGCTATGTGGACATCGCCCGCGCAGACGGCGCGACGGTCGCGGCGGGGGGCGCTCGGGTCGAGGGGGACGGCTATTTCTTCAGGCCGACGCTGTTCACCGACGCGCGGCAGGACATGCGGATCGCCCGTGAGGAGATTTTCGGTCCTGTTCTGACGGCCATCATTTTCGATGAAGAGGCCGAAGCGATCGCGATCGCCAATGATGTGGACTATGGCCTCGCCGGCTATGTCTGGACGCGGGATCTGGAGCGGGCGCTGCGTGTTTCGCAGGCACTTGAAGCAGGCATGGTCTGGGTCAACAGCGAAAATGTCCGCCACTTGCCCACGCCTTTCGGCGGCACCAAGGGCAGCGGCATCGGTCGGGACGGCGGCGACTGGAGCTTCGACTTCCTGATGGAAACGAAGAACATCGCGCTGGCGACCGGTTCCCATGTCATCCCCCGCCTCGGCGCATGAACGGCCAGAACACCCTCCTATCCGCCCAGCGCGGCGGCAAACAAGGCTTCCTTCATGACAGGACACTCCCAATGGCGCTGATCGACGGCACTATCTATGTAGCGATGCTCAATGATAGCCTCGCCCATGCCGAACTGGCGGACGCCTTCCGCGCGCCGCCCTATCAGGCGCCTCCGGTCGCGCCGGTGCTGGCGATCAAGCCGCGCACTACGGTGGTCCCGTCCGGGGCCGCCGTCGCCGTGCCCGCCGACCCCGGAACCGTCGAGATCGGCAGCGCTGTCGGCCTGATCTTCGGCCGGTCCACCAGCCGCATCACCCACGCGGAGGCGCTGGACGGCATCGCCGGCTGGCTGATCGCGGCGGACCTCGCCACCCCGACGACGGGCCATTATCGGCCGCAACTGGCCCAGCGCGGGCGCGACGGCTTCCTGCCGATCGGCGCGGTGCATCCTGTTGACGGGTCCGTCCCGTCCGGCGATCTCCGCACCCTTATCGACGGCAAGGAGGCGCATCGCTGGCCCCTCTCCCGCCTCCATCGCGTCTCAGCGACGGCGATTGCGGAGATTTCGCAATTCATGACCTTTGCCCCCGGCGATGTGCTGCTGCTCGGTTTACCGCACGACGCCCCTCTGGCCGCGATCGGCAGTCATATCAGGATCGACGGCCCCCATGGCGCCATGGTCGAATTCACGCTCAGTCAGGAGGCCCCATGAAACGCGCCCGGATTCTACACGACGGCGCCATCTGCTGGGCCGAGGTCGATGGCGATCGCCTGCGGCTGCCCTCCGGTCAGGCCATCCCTGCGGACAATGCGCTGTGGCTGCCGCCGGTTACGCCTGGCGCGACCATCTTTGCGCTCGGGCTGAACTATGCCGATCACCGCAAGGAACTGGGCTTCGTCACCGCCGAGCCCCCACTGGTGTTCCTGAAAGGGCCGAACAGCCTCGTCGCACATGATGGCGTCACCCCCTACCCCGCCGACGCCCGGCAAATGCATCCCGAATGCGAGCTGGTGGCTATAATCGGCAAGCCCGCCCGCCGGGTCGAAGCGGCCGACGCGCTCGCCTATGTCAGCGGCTACACCATCGCCTGCGACTATGCGATACGCGACTATCTGGAAAACTATCACCGCCCCAATCTGCGCGTGAAGAACCGCGACGCCACCACGCCCATCGGTCCGTGGATCGTCGATGCGGCCGACATTGCCGATCCGCAGGCGCTAGCGCTGCAAACCAGGGTCAACGGCACGTTGGTTCAGGACGGCACGACGGCGGACATGGTGCTCAGCACTGCCGAACTGATCGCCTATCTTTCCGAGATCATGACATTGATGCCTGGCGACATGATCCTGACGGGGACACCGCAAGGCACGCATTTCTGTTCCCCCGGCGATGTCATCGAATGCTCGATCGAGGACATCGGGACGCTCTCGAACCGGCTGGAGATAACGGCATGAGCCTTTATGGCCTTCAGAAATTCATCTATCAGCTCAACCGCGATCCGGCGTTGCAGGACGCCTATAGGGCAGCGCCGGAAGCTGCCCTCGGCCGATACGACCTGACCGATGAGGAACGGGGCGCGCTGCTCGGCGCGGATATCGGGCTGCTCTATGTGCTGGGCGTCAACGGCCAGATCCTGATGCACTTCGCGGCCTTTCTCGGCATCGAATGGTCCGGCTATCTGCAACTCATGCGCGACGGCGTGAAACAGCACGGCCCGGTGCGTGCGGGCATCTATGCGATGACGACCTCTGTCGATGAAAGGATCGCGGGATGAGCCTGGTCTTTACCGGCGTGTGCAGCCATGCCCCCGGCATCACCGGGCGGGCCGACCGCGCGGACCCCGCGTTGCGCGATGCCTATTACGCCTCCTTCGACCGGATGCGCGAGGCGCTGGACGCCAGCCGTCCCGATGCTGTTATCGTTCTGGCGGCGGAACATTTCGCCAATTTCTTCATGAACCTGATGCCTCCTTTCGCGATAGGCATGGCCGACCGATATGACGGCCCGATCGAGGACCCGGCATGGCTGGGCATCCCGCACCGCGAGGTCGCGGGCAAGGCCGAATTGTCGCGGCGGCTGATCGAGAAGATGCTGGAAACCGTCGATGTCAGCTATGCCGAGGAATGGCGCTTCGACCATGGCATCATGGTTCCGCTGCATTTTCTCGACCCTGACAATCGCCATTGCATCATTCCCGCCAACATCAATTGTCAGGGACCGCCGCTGACCCCGCTCCACCGGGCATGGGCATTTGGCGAAGCGATACGCGCCGCAGCCGATGCGGTCCCCGAACGCATCGCGCTGGTCGCGACCGGCGGCATCTCGCACTGGCCGGCAACGCCCGACAGCGGCCGCATCAACGAGGAATGGGATCGCGACTTCCTGAAGCGCTGGGCAGAGAATGATCGCGCCGCGCTGACATCCTACAGCGACAGCGAAACCTATCGGGACGGCGGTCAGGGCGGGTTCGAGATCCGCACCTTCATCGCCGCCGCCGCCGCCGCGCGCGGCCCCGGCGAGGTCTGGCACTATCAGCCGATCCCGATCTTCGCCGTCGGCTGCACGATCGGCGTGATGGAGATCCGCTGATGCCGCACATCACTGTCGAATGGACGGACAACCTTGCCGATGCGGTCGATATCACAGCACTGATGACGCTGATCGCCGACAACTTCCGCAACAGCGACGGGATGTTCCCGCTGGGCGGCATCCGGGTGCGCGGCATCCGGCTCAGCGATTATGTCATTGCCGACGGCGCGCCGGACAACGCCTTCATTCATATCACCGCGAAGATCGGTGCAGGGCGTTCGGCCGACGCGCTTCAGAGCTTCTTTGCCCGATTGTTCGACGCGGTGGTCGCCCTTCTCGGCGACCTGTTCGACAGGCGCGGCCTGGCCCTCTCCCTCTATGTCGAGGAAGCGGACGAGGCGGGCAGCTTCAAGCGCAACTCCATCCATCACCGTTTGCAGAAAGGCGCCTGATGCTGAGCCCGAAAATCATCGAGAGCCTTGCCGCCCGGCTGGACGAGGCCGAGCGGGAGCGCATCCAGCTCCGGCAGTTCTCGCTGGAATATCCGGAGATGACGATAGAGGACGGCTATGCCATCGGCCGGGCTTGGGTCGAGCGCAAATGCGCGAACGGTCGCCGCATCATCGGCCACAAGATCGGGCTGACCAGCCGCGCGATGCAGCGCGCATCCAATGTGACGGAGCCGGATTTCGGCGCGTTGCTCGATGACATGCTGCTTCCGGACGGGCAGGATATCGACATCAGCCGGTTCATCGAGCCGCGTGTCGAGGTCGAGCTGGCGTTCATCCTGAAGGAACCGCTGACCGGGCCGGACTGCACGATCTTCGACGTGCTCGATGCGACGCGCTATGTCGTGCCAGCGATCGAAATCATCGACGCCCGGATCGAGCGGTTCGACCGGGACACCGGCGCCACGCGCAAGGTGTTCGACACCATTTCCGATAATGCCGCCAATGCCGCGCTGGTGCTGGGCGGGCGTCCCATAGCACCGCATGCCGTCGATCTGCGCTGGACAGGCGCGATGCTGTTCCGCAATGGCGTTATCGAAGAAACCGGCCTTGCCGCCGGCGTGCTCAACCATCCCGCCAATGGCCCGGCATGGCTCGCCAACAAACTGGCCGCCCATGGCGAAACGCTGGCGGCGGGGGAGATCATTCTGGGCGGCAGCTTCACCGCCCCGGTTCTGGCCCGGGCAGGCGACAGTTTTCACGCCGACTATGGTTCCCTCGGCTCGATCTCGGTGAGGTTCACATGACATCTTTCGTCGCGCGGCTACGCGAAGGCCCGCCGCTTCTGGGCCTGTGGCAGGCGCTGGCCAACGGCTATACCGCAGAAATCTGCGCGTCCGTAGGCTTTGACTGGCTGTTGATCGACGGGGAGCATGCCCCCAATGACGCACAGACCCTGCTTGCCCAGCTACAGGCGCTGGCGCCATTCCAGCTGGAGCCCATAGGCCGTCCGCCTGCCACCGACCCGGCGACGATCAAGCAATATCTCGATCTGGGCTTCCACACCTTGCTTTGCCCGATGGTCGACAGCGCCGAACAGGCCCGGGGCATCGTGGCGGCGACCCGCTTCCCCCCGACCGGCATTCGCGGGGTCGCCAGTTCGACCAGCCGCGCCTCCCGCTTCGGCATGGTCCCCGATTTCCTGACGCGCGCGCATGAACGGCTGTGCGTGATCGCGCAGATCGAAAGCGCCGCCGCCTTGGCCGAGGTCGATGCGATCGCCACCACGGAAGGCATCGATGCACTATTCATCGGACCGGGCGATCTTGCCGCATCTCTGGGTCATGCAGGCAATCCTACCCATCCCGATGTTCAGCACGCCATCGATCAAGCATTTGACGCCATAGCCGCCAGCGGCAAGCCCGCCGGTATTTTCGCCTTGTCAGCCGCCGACGCGGCGCGGCGCATCGCACAAGGCTTCGCCTTCGCATCGATTGGCAGCGACATCGGCCTGCTGCTGTCCGGCGCGCGCGCGCAACTTTCGCAGGTGCGCGATGCCATGGATCAGGATCGGCAAAACATATCATGAGCGCCTTCGACATTGCCCGCTTCATCGACGAAGGCGAATGGACGCCCTACCGGCGATCGGTAGTTGCCTTCGTCGCCCTCGCGATCATCTTCGATGGTTTCGAATTGCAGGTTCTCTCCTTTGCGATCCCGCAATTGATGGAGGAATGGAGCGTGGCAAAGACCGCCTTCGGCCCGGCAATGGCGCTGGGCATGGTAGGCATGGCGATCGGCACCACGCTCGTCGGCGGACTGGGAGACCGCTTCGGGCGACGCAACGCGCTTGTGGGCAGCGTTTTCCTGTTCGGGCTGATCACTACCTTGTCGGCCTTCGCTCAATCCGTTCCGCAACTCACCATCCTCCGGTTTCTAGCGGGTTGCGCACTGGGTGGAGCGCTGCCGAATGCGACCGCGATGGCAGCGGAGTTCACGCCGTTGCGGCGGCGCGCGGTCGCCGTGACTCTCACCATCGTCTGTGTTCCGCTGGGCGGCATGATCGGCGGGCTGCTGGCATCGATGATCCTGCCCGGCTGGGGCTGGCGCGGCCTGTTCCTTGTGGCGGGCCTTCCGCCGATCCTGCTGGCGCTCTGCTATCGTGTCTGGCTGCCTGAATCGCCGCGCTATCTGGTCCGGCACGCCGAGCGTCATGCGGAACTGGGCGATGTGCTGCACCGGATGGGCAGCAAGGAAGACCATGCGCAGCAGTTTACGGACAGCAGTGAGACTGCCGCCCGGTCGGGTATCGCGGCGATAGTCTCACGCGACTATCTGGCAAATACCCTTGGGCTGTGGATCGCGTTTTTCTGCTGCACGGCTGCCGTTTATCTGGCGTTCGGCTGGCTGCCGACCTTGTTATCCAGCGCCGGGTTTTCGATCAGTCAGGCAAGCCTCGGCCTGGCGCTGTTCAACATGGGCGGAGCGGCGGGCGCGGTGGCGGCGGCCTTCGCCATCGAATGCTATGGCTCGCGCCGGATCATGATCGGTCTTGGCGTGCTGGGCGTGGCGATTGCGCTGCTCGCCATGGTTGGCCCGCTCGCCAGCACGCCCTTCGCGGTTATATTGACCTTGCTCTGCCTGTTGGGGTTGGCGGTCAACGGGGTTCAAACCACGCTCTATGCGCTGGCATCGCACCTCTACCCCGCCGCCCTGCGCGGCCGCGGCGTAGGAGCCGCATTAGCCGTCGGGCGCGGCGGCGCGATCGCGATTTCCTATTTCGGCGCGGTGCTGCTCGATATTGGCGGGGCGTTGCTGTTCTTCGCGGTCATGGCTGCGGTGATGGCCGGCGTCATTGTCGG
>CAYLKZ010000075.1:10344-14630 GCA_964384275.1 uncultured Sphingobium sp.
GCGCACCGTGCGCGGTTCGACGATGCGGCTCAACCGTCCCTCGGTCGGCGCGCTGTCGAACGCGGGGATGTAGGACTCATAGTGATAGGCAATGTCCTTGTCCCGGCTCTGCAACACGTTCAGCAGTTCGCCATAAATCTCCACCTGCCCGAAATCACGGGCGGCACGCAGATTGACGATGTCGCTGCCGCTGTCGCGAACGCTGTTGTCCTCGATCAGCGGAGAGGCACCCAGATGCCGCCACCGCACCGATGCGCGCCACGGCCCCTGCACGACCGTCACACCCAACTGCCCCGCATTTTCAAACGCATTGGGAATATATTCGCCATTGTCATAGCGCGAATGGCTGGCCGTATAGCTTCCATCGATCGCCAGCCAGGGTAAGGGCTGCCAGAACGCCACCAGTTCATAGCCATGGCGGTGGCTGGCGCCCGTCGGCTCCACCGAGTTGGAATCCCCGACAAAGCGCAGCTCACTGCCGACATTGAGCCACCAATAGGTGGCGGTCACACTGAACTTCCCGGCCTGAAATCGGGCGCCAAGCTCCTTTCCGGTGCCGGAGACCAGCAGCGGCACAGAAGGCGTCGTCACCGCGCCGCGCGCGTCATTCGAGTGGAAACCCCGTCCCCAGTTGCCATAGACTTCCAGCAGGTCGCCAAGGCGATAGGCGAACCCGAATTTGGGGGACGCCAGCGTCTTCGTACCGCTGCCTTCGCCCAGCAGGGCCGCCTCCTCATCCAGCGCCTTGACATCATAGCTATAGAAATCGCCGCGCAGACCCGCAGTAAGGCGCAAGGCGGCCATGGGATTCCACGTCAGCTCGCCATGGCCCGCCAGCGAGGCTTCCCTCACCCGATAAGTGCCGAGGCTGGCCACCCGCGTGCCCGCATCGCTGGCATATACGCCCACCCGGCCGATATCGTCATAGCGGTTCTCCGTGCCGAGCCTCAGCCTCAGTCCTTCGCCCAGATCCCTCTCCAAGTCGCCCTTCATCCCGAAGATCCAGCGGCGGTCGATCTGCGTGATTTGCGCGCTGCTGCCATCCGGGTTGGCATAGGTCGGATTGGACGACATGCTCCAGTTATAGAACTGGCCATAAACATTGCCGCTGAAGCCTTGTCCGGTCAGCATCGCATTGGCGATCAGCCGCGTCGTGGCGCCCCGCGCGCTGGGATCGGGGGAGCAGAAAACATCTGAGCACACAGGGGAGCCGATGATCCGCTCCGGTATCTGTTCGGTCGGCCGCCATGTGCCGCGATAGCCGTGAAAGCTCAGGTCAAGCGTCTTGTCATTCAGCGGCAGGGCATATTTGGCGAAGCCCGCATAATGACGCAGATGCTCCGCCTGCTGCCACGGCCCGTCATATCGGCGCGCCTGACCCGTCAGGGTGAGTTCCCCTGGCCCCACACCGTCTATCGTGCCGCCAGCAGCCAGCTTGCGGCCGCCGAAGCTGCCCCATTCCGCCGCGATCCAGGGCCGCGCGAAGCGATCGATCGTGCGCATATAGCTGGCCCCGGCGAGCGCGAAATCGCCCCCGTCGGCGCGATACGGACCCTTGCGATAATCCTCCCGCTCGATGATCTCGGGGATCAGGCCGTTGAGGTCCAGATAGCCCTGGCCATGTCCATGCGACCGGAAATTCATCTGAACCCCGTCGATATAGGTGGCAAAATCCGACCCGTGATCGAGGTTGAAGCCGCGCAGGAAATATTGATTGGCCTTGCCGCTGCCCGAGTGTTGCGCGGCGACCATACCCGGCACGGCCTCCAGCAATTCGGCGGTACGCAGCAGCGGGCGCACCAGAAGGTCGCTGCCCGATACCGTCCCTTCACTGGCGGCATGGGCGACGCCGATCTTGGCCTCGGCGCGACCAAAAACAAGTATGTCGCTGGCGAGGTCCGACCCGCTCTCACCTGCAAGCGGAGCGGGCTCGGCTTCATTCCCATGGGCGTGGGCGCTTGGCATCCAACCGGCGCCAACGACCGCCCCGCCCAACAACATTGCAAGCAAAGGCCTTGCTCCTCGCGGCCCCACAACCGCCCTGCTCCGCTTGCGATAATAGCGTTCCGACATTCTTCCTCCTCTTCGTTCTGGTTATCGGCGGCGGTCTAACCAGGCGGGTCGGGGTCGCATAAGTTCGGAACGGTTCTGCCACGGTTGCAACTTGCCATCGCTTCGCTATGGAACGGGGATGACTGACCAAGAGCTGGCACTTCTGCGTGCGGAAGCCGCGCGCATCGAGAGTTCGCCGTTACTCGAACGGTCGCAGCCGCTTCAGCATCTCTTTCGTCTACTGGTCGAGCGGAGCACCGATCGGCAACGCCTGACAGAGAGTGAGATCGCCGCCATATTGTTTGAGCGGGGGGCGTGGGGTGAACCGGCCAATGATGGCGCGGTGCGCGTCGCCATCCATCGCCTGCGCCGCAAACTCGCCGAATATTATGCGAACCGGCCGGAGGAGATGTGGCGGCTCCATCTCCCCAAAGGGGAATATCGCCTTCTCGTCATACCGGGCGATCCCTCGCCCCCTTCCGCGCCGGATGACGCATCCCCGCCTACACCGGCCGAGGCGTCCCCCCGACATCGAATGTCGCCATGGCTCGCGGCGGGAGGCGCTGCCCTGCTCATGCTGCTGCTGGTCTGTGGAGCGGGGCTGGCCGGCTGGCTCGATAGGGTGCTGCTTCCCCGCAATCCACTGGTCTCGACGGCAATGTGGCGGCCGCTCGCATCCGACAGCGCACCGGTCACGTTGGTAACGGGGGACTATCTGCTGATCGGGGAGTTTTCCGGCGATGGCGAATTGCAACGGCTGGTGCGTGAATTTCACGTCAACCTTCCGGCTGACATCGCCCAGAGCCAGCCCCCGATCCCCGGCAACGTCTATCGCAACGTCTATACGCGCTATCTGCCGATCACCTCGGCCAATGCGATCACTGCGCTGTCGGCGGTGACGCGCGCTTCTGACTTCGCCACGCGCGAGATACGCGTCATTCCGCTGTCCCGACTGACCCCCAGCATCATTCAGGATAGCCATCTGGTCTATGTGGGCTATGTGAGCGGACTTGGCGCGCTGCTCAACCCGACCTTCGCCGGCTCCGCCTTCGAAGTGGGCAATAGTTTCGATGAGCTGGTCGAGCGGAAAAGCGGGCGCCAATATCGCTTTCAGGATGAGGATGGCAGCGTCGCCAATGGTCAGGGCCGCGACTATGTCTATCTCAGCACCTATCCCGGCCCGACCGGCAAGCGCATCGTCATCGTGGCCGGACTACGCGATTTCGGACTGGCCGCTGCCGGAGATATCGCGACAGATCCCGAATTGCTCGATCAGATCGCCAAAGGAGTCGATAACAGCGGAGCCTTCGAAGCCTTGTTCGAGATTACCGGGCAAGGGCCGCTGCGCGCGCGCTATCGCCTGATCCGCGCCGATCGGCTGGACCCGCGTCAGATCTGGAATGCCAGTGGCTGGTCGAAGCTGAGCTTCCCTGACCGCCCGGCGCGCTGAGCTAGTTCGACGGCACCCGGATGGAAGCAGGAAACGCCGGAATGCTGCTCCGGCCCCGACGGATCTGAAGGTCGTTCGAACTTCAGATCCAGATCGCTGCTCCTTACCCTGCCTCTGCTTTCGACATCTGCTTCAGCCGATATTCGGGCGAAATCGATGCCGCGATAAGGGCGGCCAGCACGGCCAGCAAGGCAAAGACGAGGAAGGCCAGATCATAGCTCTCGGACAGGCCATAGAGCAGGCCCATCAACCAGGGGCCGACTGCAAATCCGGCATTCACGAAGGCCGTGAACAATCCCAGCAACAGCCCGATATTGGCCAGCCCATAGGTGTGCTTGCCCAATGTCGCGGTATCCAGCAGCACCGCCGAGTGTCCTACTGCGCGAATGATGACGAACAATATGAAAATGATCGGATTGGAGATGAGAAAGGCCAGCATCGCCGCCAGCGTCAGCAGCAGATAGCCGATCCCGACACCGCGGTTTGACAGGGCATCGAACATATTGCCGATCAGCGGCCGCGAGATGATGCTGGCGACACCGAAAGCGCTGATCGCAAGCGCGACCCGATCATCCGACAGGCCGAGATCGCTGAAAATCAACGCCTGATGCTGGATGAAACCCTGATCGACCAGACCGCCCAGAAACAGTGCGAGGCCCAGCAGCCAGAACCGCCGCTCCCGCAACAAGCGCGCCAGCACCTTCCGGCTTTCGGCGGGGGAAGCGCTCTCCACCCGTGGCGAAGAGCTTTTCGGAAAGGCGAAGATCATCAGCGGGAGCGCCAC
>CAYLKZ010000076.1:0-14414 GCA_964384275.1 uncultured Sphingobium sp.
TGCGCGCGAGGGTGTAGGATGCTGAGCGCCCGCGTCAAGTCGCCATGACAGAAGGAGCGACAATAGCGCGGCGATATCCGCCGGTCAGGAGGCCGGACGCAGCGCCACCCGGCCGCCGGGATGCCGGTCCAGACGCCCGGCCAGTTCCAGCTCCAGCAGGGTCAGCTGCACCGCCGGGGCATCGAGGCCGGATTGGCGGATCAGCTCATCGACGCTCACCGGAACAGGACCAAGCAGAGTGAGGAGGTCGCCCTTCATGGCGGGCGGGGCCGCTTCCACCAGCGCTGGAGCAGGCGCCGGGCGCGGACGTGGCTTCGGCCTTTCCTTCCATGGCAGCGACGGCTGCGTCAGCGTGAAGGGCGCAATCGCCTCGATCACGTCCGGCGCGCTCTGGATCAGGGTGGCGCCATTGCGGATAAGCTCGTTGCAGCCATGGGATCGCGGATCGAGCGGCGAACCGGGCACGGCCAGCACCTCGCGCCCATAGTCGCCCGCCAGCCGCGCGGTGATGAGCGAGCCGGATTTGGGCGCGGCTTCCACCACCAGAGTGGCAGCCGAAAGCCCCGCGATGATGCGATTGCGATAAGGGAAATTGCGGGCGCGCGGTTCGGCGCCCATCGGCTGCTCCGCGATCAACAGCCCGTCCTGCGCGATCCGTTCCTGAAGCGCTGCATTTTCGGGCGGATAGGCGATATCGATCCCGCTGGCGATGACGGCGATCGTGCCGCCGTCCCCCGCGCCGAGCGCGCCCTGATGCGCAGCGGTATCGACGCCGCGGGCCAGCCCCGAGACCACGCCATGGCCCGCCATCGCAAGATCGCGCGCCAGCCCGCGCGCGATGCGGCACGCGGCGGCCGAGGCGTTGCGCGCTCCCACCATCGCGATGGAGGATCGCCGCAGCAAATCCCTGTCGCCCCGCATCAGCAGGACCGGCGGCGCATCTGCGATCTCGCCGAGCAACGCGGGATAATCGCCGTCGCCAAGGATCAGCCAGCAAGCGTCGAGCGCGGCGGCGCGCTCCACCTCCCGAACGATCAGGCGTTCATCGGCGGGAACGAAAGGCCGTGGCGATCCGCGCCGGGCGACACCGGGCAATGCCCGCAGCGCCTCGCCCGCGCTGCCGAAACGGCCAAACGCCTGACGATAACCGGCGGGGCCTATGCCCTCAGACCGCGCGAGCCTGATCCGATCGAACCGTTCCTGATCCATGCGCCCCCGCGCCCCGTGCCTTGCCTTGCCGTGACCTGCCCTGTTAGGCCTTTGCCGTGCCGATGCGCGGCTCCTCGCCCCGAAGCAGGCGGCCGACATTGGCGCGATGCCGCCACAGCAGGATGAGCGCCATCGATGCGATAGGCGCGAACAGATCGAGCCGCCCCAGCGCGATGCAGGCCAGCGGCGCGGAAAGCCCCGCGCAAATGCCGCCAGCGGAGGAAATACGCGTAAGCGCAAGAATGCCAATCCACACAACCGCGAAGACAAGACCGATCGGCCAGGCGAGCGCCACGCACACGCCCATCATCGTCGCCACGCCCTTGCCCCCGGCAAAGCGCAGCCAGACCGGATAGCAATGACCGATAAACGCCATCACGCCCGCTATCGCTCCGCCATTGGCGAGCACGTCGCCGCCCATCAGCCAACGGCCCAAAGCCACCGCAAACGCGCCCTTGGCGAGATCCAGCAGCAGCGTCGCGGCCGCCAGCCCCTTGCGGCCCGTCCTCAGAACATTGGTCGCTCCGATATTGCCGGAACCGATCTGCCGCAGATCACCCGCGCCGGCCAGCCGAGTCAGCAGCACACCGAACGGTATCGAGCCAAGCACATAGCCCAGCGCCATGACGAAAGCGGGCATTTGCCAAAAAATCATCCATTGCGTCCCCGGATTGCCCATCATTACCCGGATGATCCCCCAACCGGACGCGCGATCATAAATGGCACGCAGTCCAGCGCAAGCGATTAGACGCATTTACACTATATTCCGTCGCTCAAACCCGCAGAATGCCAAGAACATGGCAATCGGAACGCCCGCTCTTCGTCATTTTTCGGTGGCGGCGGATAAAGCGACGGCCCGGAATTGCCTCCGCCGCCCGGAACAATGGCAAGCCGTTGGCTATTGGCGATCCTTACTCCCGCACTGCGCCGCTTCGGATGCGTGCCGCAAAAACGGAAAAAGGCCACCCCGACCCATCAGGGCCGTGGCAGCCTTTTCGTTTCCCGCGCTTTTCGTTTCTTCGCGCGGGACAGCTATCCGTTGACGAGCCGCCGCATCGGTTCTTCAGCCTGCATCTTGCCATCCTGCCGAGGGGTCTCGCTCCGCCGCGCCCCGCGTTCCAACACGAAGCGGCCGACAATCTGGGTCAGCAGCCCCGCCTCATCGGACAATGTGCGCGCCGCCGCATTGGATTCCTCGACCATCGCGGCATTTTGCTGGGTGGTGAAGTCCATCTGTTCGATTTCGATGCTGACATTCTGGAGACTGGCCGCCTGCTTTTCCGCCAGAGTGGTTATTTCCTGCGCCTGCGAAGTCGCGAGGCTCACCTTGCCGATAATCTGCTCCAGCGCCTTGCCGGTGCGGTCTACAAGATCGACGCCCTGCTTCACATCATTGCCGGACTTGCCGATCAGATTCCTGATGGTCTTGGCCGATTCCGTGGTGCGATGCGCCAGCGCACGGACCTCGCTTGCCACGACAGCAAAGCCCCTGCCCGCCTCCCCTGCGCGCGCTGCCTCCACGCCCGCATTGAGAGCCAACAAATTGGTCTGGAACGCGATAGCCTCGATTACTTCGGTGATCTGCGCAATTTCCTCAGACGAAGCTTTGATCTTGCCCATCGCCTCCACCGCCTGTTCCACGATGTCGCCGCCCTCCCGCGCCTGCCGGTTCGCCTCGGAAACGCTGTCGTCAACCTGCCTGGCATTGGCAGCGGTGGTCTGCACCTCCCGCGTGATCTGCTTCATCACCTCGGAAGTCCGCGCCAGCACCTCGGCCTGTCGCTCGGTGCGCGACGCGAGATCGCCCGCCGCCGCGCTGATTTCCCCCGCGCCGGTATCGATATTGTTCGACGCCTGCGAAAGCTGGTTCAGGATGTCGCTGAACTGCTTGCGCATATTGTCGAAATCCTCGGCCATGCGCTCATAGCCTTCGGGCAGATCGGTGAGCTGGCTGCGAAGATCCCCCGTCGCGACCTTGGCGAGCGCCTGCCCCACCTGTTCTATCGTCGCCATGCGCGCCCGCTCCTCTGCCTCGAAATAGGCGGAGAGCGCGGCGGACATGTCCAGCAGCGCGGTCTTGACCAACGTGCCGATCATCTGGCCCGCCTTGCGTCCGCTCAGCCGGGCGAGCATGTGGCGGCTCAACGTCTTGACGATGATATCCTCAAGCACCATCGCATAGCCGCCGATATAGAGCGGAGGCGACAGACCCACCCGCGCATGAACCTCGCCGATCCTGGATGAACGAGCGATGGCCCCCTCATCGAAACTGCCGGAGAAAAGCTCCTGCCAATGCTTCTTCTGCGCCCTGCGGGCACCGGTCCGCAATTGCTCGGACGACAATATCTGCGACGTTTCGCCATGAGTGGCGATCCGCGCATAAAGCTTTTCGAGCGCCTCCTCGGCATAGCTGTCTACCAGCGACTTTACAGCCGGGAATGAGCGGTAATTGGCTTCCGACAAGACAGCGAAAGGCTCCTCCTTCCGCTGACCGCCAGTAGCGACGTTCATCGACTTCATGACATTGGTCCTTGCTAGTCATTCGGCAGCGAGCGGGCATGTGCCCACAGGTGCAATTTGCCGAATTATCTTGATTTTTAAATGACATAGGAATCTTAAAGAGAAATTAACGGCTGGCCGCCCATCCCGAGCGGCGGGGTTGGAAACGCCTGCTTCTTGACACCGGGGCGCCTTCCCCATAGGCCTTGCCGCCGTGACCGGCAGCCGCACTTTCCTCTCTCATCATCCCTGGCTGTGCGCCTTGCTGTTCAGCGCCGCACTGCTGGCGAGGGCGATGATGCCGATGGGCTTCATGCCGGTCGTGTCCAATGGCGTTGTCTTTGTCCAATTCTGTACGGGACAGGGTGCAGCGACCCTTGCGATATCCCAGAGGCTTATGCCCCAGACCGTGGCAATGACGATGCCGGGGACGATGCCGGGTCCGGCGGGCGATACCGATCAGGAAGATCGCAAGCAGCCGGAGGCCACCTGCGCCTTTTCCGGCCTCTCCTTCCCGACCCTGGCCGCTGCCGATCCGCTGCTGCTCGCCGTCGCGATCGCCTTCATAATTGCGACAGCCTTCCGCCTGCCGTCCCGGCCTGCCCTCCGGCGCGCCATCTATCTCCGTCCCCCCGCAATCGGTCCACCCGCAGCCTGATTCTCTCCAATATTTGATGTGGAATGGCGCCCGGCCGGGCGCCCTTATGAATCAGGATTTCGGAAATGACGAATTTGCTTATCCCCGCGCGCCGCGTGGCGCCTGTTGCGTTTGCCTCCTCTCGCACATGGGACAATATGTCCTTCCCCCATAAGCGTCTGGGGGGAGTTCTCGCCCGCTCCGCTTGCGCGCTGGCGCTGACCTGCGGTGCGGCCTCCCCGACCTTTGCCCAGAACAGCATCGCCCTGCCGGGGATCGACATCGACTCCAGCGGCAGCGAAACAGCGTCCTCGATATCGGGCGAAAGGCTATCCCCGGCCCGCCTTCGCGCCCTCCAGACCGGATCGAGCGACACCGCCAAAATCCTGCAAAGCGTGCCCGGCGTCAGCGGCTTCGGCGCGGGCGGCTTCTCCACCCTGCCGGTCATCCGGGGGCTGGAAGCCCAGCGCCTGACCGTGCTCGTCGATGGTGTGGCGATCGCCTCGGCCTGTCCCAATGATATGAATCCGCCGCTTTCCTACACCGACCCGCAGACCGTGGGCGCGATTGACGTCATTACCGGCGTGTCCCCCGTCAGCTATGGCGGAGACAGCATCGGCGGCGTCATTCGCGTCGATTCCGCCGCCCCACGCTTCGCGAAGCAGGGCGAGACGCTGCTGGCCGGCGAGCTATCCTCCTTCTACCGCAGCAATGGCGACGGCTTTGGCGGCGCGCTGTCGGTGGTAGCCGCGAACGACAGGCTGAGCCTCGCCTATAGCGGCTCCTACACGCAGGCGAACAATTTCAAGGGCGGCGGTTCGGCAGGCGTCGTGCGATCGAGCGAATATGCCAAGACCGACCACAGCCTGCATCTCGCCGCGCAAGTAGGAACGGGCCTGCTGGAGCTGAAGGGCGGATATCATTTCTCGCCCCGCGAAGGCTTCCCCAATCAGTATATGGACATGACGTCCAACAAATCCTGGTTCGTGAACGGCCATTATGCGGGCGTGTTCGACTGGGGCAATCTCGATGTGCGGGCAAGCTATCGCGACACCGACCATGAGATGAACTTCCTCGCCGACAAAGGCGGGACGGCAGGCGGCGGCATGCCGATGAATACGGAAGTGCACAGCACCGGCTATGCGGTGCAGGCCGATATTCTGCTGGGCGCCGCGGGCACGCTGCGCATCGGCAATGAATTTCAGCATCAATGGCTCAACGATTATTGGCCGCCCGTCGCGGGCAGCATGATGATGGGGCCAAACCCCTTCATCAACATCAACGGCGCGAAGCGCGACCGGCTCGGCACCTTTGTGGAATGGGAAAAGAGCTGGGACGGCGGCCTCACCCTGCTGGCGGGCATCCGCAACGATCAGCTTTGGATGAACACCGGCACGGTCGCACCCTATGGCACCGGCATGATGCAGATGGCCGACACGATGGCCGCCGCCGCCTTCAACGCGGCGGACCGCAAGCGGCATGACAGCAACTGGGGCGGCTCCCTGCTCGCGCGCCATGCGCTGTCGGATGGGGCGGATGTCGAAATCGGCTATGCGCGCAAGGTGCGCTCCCCCAACATCTATGAGCGGTATAGCTGGGGCCGGGGCGGCATGGCGAGCCGGATGATCGGCTGGTTCGGCGACGGCAACGGCTATGTGGGCAATCTCGCTCTCCGTCCGGAAAAGGCGGATACGGTAAGCGCCGCCCTGTCCCTTCGTGGCGGCGGCAAGGATGGCTGGTGGTTTAAGATCGCGCCCTATTACACCCATGTCGATGATTATATCGACGTCGTGAAACTGGCCGACTTCACCGATATGATGGGGATGCCCACGGCTTTCGACCAGTTGCAGTTCACCAACCAGAAGGCGGAAATATACGGCATCGACCTGTCGGGTGCCGTGCCGCTCTGGTCCTCGGCGACGGCGGGCACGGCGCGCCTGACCGCCCGCGCGAGTTGGCTGCACGGGCAGAACCTTGCCGACCATGCGCCGCTCTATCACCAGATGCCGTTCACCGCCGCGCTGGGACTGGAGCATCGGACGGGCAATCTGGAAACGCGCATTGATCTAAGCATCGTCGGCGACAAGAACCGCGTGGACCCAACCCGGAACGAACCCAAGACCGGCAGCTATGCGCTGCTGGATGTTCAGCTTGCCTATCGCATCGGCGCCGTGAAGCTGACCCTGGGGGCGGAAAATCTGTTCGATACCGCTTATGATGCGCCGCTTGGCGGCATGTCGCTCGGCGATCTAAAGGCGGCGGACATGCTGCGCCCGGTGCCGGGCCGGGGAAGGTCAATCAACACGGGCGTCTCGCTGACCTTCTGAGCATGATGGACGCGCTTCGGCCCCATACAGAAGAAATGCTGAGGGCAGGCTCCAGCCTGTCCTCGACCCTTTCGCATCGTGCCGGTGCGGGTCTGGCCGCTCTGGCGTGCAGCCTGTTGCTGCTCGGCGCGCTCAATGCCACCCCCCTGCCGCTGACGCGAAAGGCGCCGCAGGGGGGATTGAGCAGCTTCACCTTACTCCCTCCCCCTCCACCCAAGCCGCTTTCCAGAGAGACACCGCCGCATCGGCCTGACCTCTCACGGCAGGCGGCGTCTCGAACGGACCGTCAACCTGCGCTTGCGCGGGCAGCGGAGATCGCCCTTCCGACAGCATCCCCGTTGCCGATGCCGTCCCTGCCCACCGCCAGCCAATCCCCACCGCTTGCCGCCGGCAAGGCGCCCGCGCAGCAGGCCGTTCTCGACAAGATCGATCATGGCAAGGCCGATGACGATAAGGTGGATCAGGCGCTCACCCTCTATCAACGCGCGCTGTGGGATCGGATCGCGGCGCGCAGACCCGCTGGTGTTCATCTGTCCGGCGTCGCGATGATAGGCTTCACCCTCAGCGCCGAGGGCAGCCTGATTTCAGCCGAGCTTGCGGCCAGCAGCGGCAACGCCATGCTGGACCGGCTGGCGTTGCGCACGATACGCAACGCCGCTCCCTTTCCGCCCCCGCCGCAGGGCGTGGCGAAAGATCGGTTGACGTTCACGATCGCCTTCAGCTTCCATTGACGCTGGCTCTCAGGCTTGGGCGCTGAGCAGCCACGCCTTCGCCCCCAGCCGCACGCCCCCTGCATCGTGATTGCGCTCGAACAGTTCGATGAGGTTCCGTTCAACGGCGGCGCGCACAGCTTCCCCGCTCGCCCGAACCAGATCGCCGATATGCATGCCGTCGAGCGCGAAGCGGGCCGCACTCTCGGGGTCGCTGCCGGGGCCGCCGATGTGCTGGTCGCCACTCCAGCCATTGATCGCGATCCCGGTGAAACCCGCCTTTTGCAGCAGGTCCAGCAGATAACCCTCCTCACCCAGCGCGAAGGGGCCGGGCGCACGCGGTTGCGGTACGGGCAAGTCGATATGCTCACCGATCACCGCCATCACATTGCGCGTCCACGGATTATCCGCGACCGGCGCCCAGACCGCCATGTCGAGCCGCCCGCCCTGCCGCAGCTTCCTGCGCAGATTGGCGAAGGCGGGATAGGGGTCGGCAAAGAACATCGTGCCGAAGCGGGAGAACAGCCGGTCGAACGGCGCTTCCTCCGGCATGGCAATGGCGGCATCGCCCTCCTCGAACCGAATATTCCGCAGGCCAGCCCCCTGCGCCCGATCCCGAGCGAGGGCCACAAGTTCGCCCGATATGTCGAGGCCGAGGACAAATCCCGTCGCTCCGACCGTCTCCGCGATCCGCCTTGTCGTCCAGCCGCCGCCGCAGCCGATATCGACCACCTTTTCTCCCGCCGCATAGCCCGCCTGATCCAGCAGCGCTTCCCCGATCGGCGCGATCATGCTTTCGAAACGATCGAGCTGGGCGAGCCAGCGCGTGCCCGCTTCGCCCGCCCAATCCAGCGCGGCCAGTCCTGCCTTGTCGCCGCCCGCCTCTGCCATCGATATTCTCCATTGCCATTGAAATCATGCTCGCGCGGCGCGGAGCAATAGAGGCTACGCATTGCCCCGCTCATAATCACATAGTTATTATAATCATGAGGAAATGCAAATCCGCAGGCCTTCGGAAAAGATCAGATCAACCGGCCAGAACCTGCCTCGCCCATCCGACCAGCCGCGCGCGATCCATGGCCCCGGCCTGCCGTGCGATTTCCCGCCCGCCCCGAAAGAGGATCAGGGTCGGGATCGAGCGGATGCCATAACGTCCGGCAATGCCCTGCTCCGCTTCGGTATCGACCTTCAGCAGCCGGACCTGCGGCTCCAGTTCAGCGGCAGCCACCTTGAACGCGGGAGCCATCGCACGGCAAGGGCCGCACCAGCTCGCCCAGAAATCGACGAGGACCGGCAGGCTGCCCCGGCTTACGTGGCGATCGAAGGCGGCCCCATCGACATCGATCGGCTGCCCCTGGAAAAGCAGCACGCCACATCGCCCGCATTTGGGGGCAGCGCCGAGCTTCGCGGCGGGTACACGGTTCATGCCCTGACAGGCCGGGCAGACAACGAGCTGGAAATCCGACATGCGACATTCTCCTGTCGACCCAATATTGCTTATTCGTTTACCCGCATGATGTAATCATGTAGCAATAGGGATGCAAGATTGCGTCCTTCCACACGCAGGAAATCAGAGTTTGACCGCAGACGACACCACCGCCCGCCCTCCCCGCCCCCTCCAGATCGGCGATGCCGCGCCTAATTTTCGGGCGCGCACGACGATGGGTGAAATGAGCCTTTCCGATCATCGCGGACGCTGGGTGGTGCTGTTCTCCCATCCCGCCGACTTCACGCCGGTCTGCACCAGCGAATTCGTCGCCCTCTCGCGCGCGGATGAGCGGTTCAAGGCGATGAATTGCGATCTGGTCGCGATTTCCGTCGACAGCCTCTACGCGCATCTGGCGTGGACGCGCGCGATCCGGGAGCATTTCGGCGTCACCGTCAGCTTCCCGATCGTTGAGGATCCTTCGCTGGTGATCGGCCGCGCCTATGGCATGATTGCGGAGGATGCACCCGACGCGGCGACGCTGCGCTCGACCTTCTTCATCGACCCGGATGGCGTCATCCGCGCGACGCTCTGCTATCCCGTTACCATCGGCCGGTCGGTGGAGGAGATGCTGCGCATCCTCGCCGCCTTGCAACGGGTCGAGCGAGACGATGTGGTGACGCCGGAAGGCTGGCAGCCGGGCGACGACATATTGCTCCCTCCCTATCAGAGCCAGCCATCCGTGCTGGAGGCGGAAGCGGATGCCTGCTGGTTCCACCGGACCCGGCCCGACACGCACAGCCGGGCAGGCGAATGACGGCCTTTCCCGATAGCGAACTCGACCGGATCACCGATACCCTCAAGGCGCTGGGCCATGACGTGCGGCTGAAACTCATGCGGACGCTGCTTGAAAATGGGGAGAAATCGGTCGGCGAGCTGGAAGCTCTGACCGGCATCGGCCAACCCGGATTGTCGCAGCAACTCGCGATCCTGCGCAAAGCGGAACTGGTGCAGACCCGCCGCGACGCGAAGCTGGTTTTCTACAGCCTGAACCCGGAAACTCTGCAAGGCGCGGCCAGACTGCTCTGCGCGCTATCCGGTCATCTCTCTACCGGGGATGCGGACGGAACGAAGGGCGCGCAATCGCGCATGCGCGGATCGGCGGCTACTTTTGCCCGAATAATGCCGCCGGAATGATAGGCGCCCCTCGCCGTTGACCTCAACCGTTGCCGGTCGATGGCCCGAACCGATCGCAGAGCATGTCGATGAGCTTACGGACATCCTCATCGGCCAGACTATAATATATCGTCGTGCCTTCCCGGCGGGTCTTCACCAGCCCGCCCTCCCGCAATTTGCCGAGATGCTGCGAAATGCTGGACTGCGATTGCTCGCACTGCTCCACCAGAGCACCCACGGACGATTCCGCCTGCATCAGCCGGCACAATATCAAAAGCCGCTGCTCGTTGGCGAGCAGCTTCATGACGCTCGCCGCATAGGCGGCGTGCTCGGCAAGCTGCGCAAGAGGCGTTTCGAGGGGCATCATCTGGTCGCGGGTCTCCCGTCATCTCGAAGTAGAATGTATATCGCCGGAATGACCAGAACGGTCAGCAGCGTCGAGGACGCAAGCCCGAACAGCAGCGAGATTGCAAGTCCTTGAAAAATCGGATCGGTCAAAATCACCGCCGCGCCGATCATCGCCGCCAGCGCGGTTAGCAGAATCGGTTTGAAGCGGATCGTCCCCGCCTCCAGCAACACGTCGCGCAGGGATTTTTCGGGCGTCGCGGCATGGCGGATGAAATCCACCAGCAGGATGGAGTTGCGCACGATGATCCCGGCGAGCGCGATGAAACCGATCATCGAAGTCGCGGTGAACGGAGCGCGGAACAGCATATGCCCGATAACGATGCCCACCAGCGTCAGCGGCACCGGCGTCAGGATAACGAGCGGCAGGCGAAAGCTGCGGAACTGCGCAACGACGAGAATGTAGATCCCCAGCAAGGCCACCATGAACGCCCCGCCCATGTCGCGGAACGTGACCCAGGTGATCTCCCATTCTCCGTCCCAGAGCATCGACGGCGCGCTTTCATCGCCGGGCTGGCCGTTGAGGCGGATTTCCGGTTTCACCAATCCCCTCGCGGCCCAGTCATATGCCTCCACCGCCCGATCCACCGCCAGCATGCCGTAGATCGGCGCTTCATAGGCGCCAGCAAGCTCCGCCGTCACCATATCGGCATAGCGCCCATCACGCCGGAAGATGGCCGGGCTTCCCGCCTCGGTCCGGGCATCGACCACTGCGCCAAGGTCGATAAGCTGACCGTCCGGCGTCTGCGCCACCGGCGTGCTGGAAAGGGCCTGCGTCCAGCTGCGGTCCTTCTGCTCCAGCGCGATGGTGATCGGCAGCGGGGTGCGACCGTCTCCGCGCGGGGCATAGCCGATGGTCTGGCGCCCCATCAGCATGACGATGCTGTCGGCGATCTGCCGTTGCGAGAGGCCATAATAGTCGATCCGGTCGCGCTGAAGATCGAGCCGCAACTTCGGGCGCGGCGCGCCGAAACTGGTATCGACATCGACGATGAACGGCACGGACCTGAAGATTTTCTCCAGTTCCTCCGCCGTTTTCTGGCGCGTGGCGGCATCCGGGCCATAAACCTCGGCGAGCAGCGTCGCGAGCACCGGCGGACCCGGCGGCGTCTCGACCACCTTGATCGACGCCCCCTCGGGAAGTTTCAGCGCCTTCAGCCGCTCACGCAGATCGAGCGCGATGGCATGGCTGGACCGACTGCGCTCGCCCTTGGGCAGCAGCGTCACCATGACGTCGCCCTGCTCGGGCTGCGAGCGCAGGAAATAATGGCGGACAAGGCCATTGAAGTTGAACGGAGCCGAGGTGCCGACATAGGCCTCCATCGCCGCCGCCTCGGGCAAACCCCGGGCAATGCCCGCCACATCCTCCAGCGTCCGTGCCGTATTTTCGAGCGCGGTGCCTTCCGGCATATCGACAACGACCTGTACCTCCGATTTATTGTCGAAGGGCAGCAGCTTCACGGTGACGGCCTTGAAATAGAACATCGAGCAGGCAACGAGAGTCGCCACGCCCACCGCGATCAGGAAATTGCGCGCGGACCGGCGCGTATCGATCACGCGATGCGCCACGCGGGCATAAAGCTGGCCTAGCTTGCCCCCACTCTCGTCATGGCCGTGCCCGGCCTCCAGCGTCTGCCTTGCAAAACGGATCATCAGCCAGGGCGCGATCACCACGGCGACGAAGAAGGAGAAGATCATCGCAGCCGAGGCGTTGACCGGGATCGGCGCCATATACGGCCCCATCAACCCCGAAACGAACAGCATCGGCAGCAGCGCGGCAACCACGGTCAGCGTCGCCACCACGGTCGGGTTGCCGACCTCGGCCACCGCCTCGATCGCGGCCTGCGCGCGGCTGCGGCCATCGGCCATCGCCCAATGGCGGGCGATATTCTCGATCATGACGATCGCGTCGTCCACAAGGATGCCGATGGAAAAGATGAGCGCGAACAGGCTGACCCGGTTGATCGTATAGCCCATCAGGTTCGAAGCGAACATAGTGAGCAGGATCGTCGTCGGGATGACCACGGCCGTCACCCCCGCCTCGCGCCATCCGATCGCAAAGCCGATCAGCGCGACGATGGAAATGGTCGCGAGCGCCAGATGGAACAGCAGTTCATTGGCCTTGTCGTTCGCGGTCTCGCCATAATTGCGGGTGACGGCGACTTCGACGCCATCGGGGATGAGCTTGCCCTTCAGGCCCTCGACACGTTGCAATATGGCGTCGGACACGACCACGGCATTGGCCCCGGCGCGCTTGGCGATGGCGATGCTGACCGCGGGCGCGGAGGACCATTCGCCCTGCTCTCCCTTCGTCCAGCGCCATGCCCGCGCCTGATCCTCGCCCGGCCCCTGGCTGACGGTCGCGACATCGCGCAAATAGACCGGCGCGCCCGTGGCGGACCGCACGGTCAGCAGGCCCACTTCCCGCGCCGAAGACAAGGCGCGGCCCGCCGTCACGGCGACGGCCTTCCCATCCTCGCGAATGGTGCCGAGCGGAAAGCTGCGATTGGCCTGACCGGCTGCCTCGATCACATTGCCCAGCGGCACGCCATATTGGCGGAGCTTCGCCGGATCGGGCGCGATGCGGATTTCCTCGGGCCGTCCGCCGACAAGGAAGGTCAGGCCCACATCCTCCACCTTGGCAATTTCGGTGCGCAACCGGGCGGCCAGTTCATAGAGGCCGGCGTCGTTCCACTGGCCTTTCGCGCCGGGCCGGGGCGCCAGTGTCAGCACCACGGCGGGCACATCGTTGATGCCCCGCACCGTCACCTTGGGATCGGGGATGCCGACCGGCTTGCGGTCCCAATTGGCGCGCAGCTTCTCCTCGATGCGGATCGCGGCATCCTCCGGGTTCGATCCCACGAGGAAGCGCGCCGTCACCATGACGCCATCATCCTGCGCCTGGGTGTAGACATGCTCGACGCCATCGACGCTTTTGACGATGGTTTCGAGCGGGATGCCCACCAGCTCGGTGGCATCGGCGGCGGAGAAGCCCGGCGCCATCACCTGAATATCCACCATCGGCACACTGATCTGCGGCTCTTCCTCCCGAGGGATCGCGAAGAGCGCCAGCAGGCCCACGGCGATGGCGGCGAGCAGGAAAAGCGGGGTCAGCGGCGAGGAAATGGTCGCGCGCGTGAGGCGCCCGGACAGGCCAAGATTCATTTCCCCGCCCCCTTGGGGGAATGGGGCGCAAACAGCGTGTCGCCAGCGGACACGCCGCTCAATATCTCAACGGTTTCGGGGTCGCCGGTCGGAGCGATCTGCACAGGAACCATGCTGAGGCGCTTGCCTTCGGCCACGACCTGAACCTGATCGAGACCATAGCGGGTCGTCACGAAACGGCGCGGCACGGTGAGGGCCTGACGCGCGCCGATCTCGACCGACGCGCTCACCCTGCGGCCTACGAACTGGGTGGAAAGCCCGGCCAGCGAGGCGTCCACGCGCACCTGTCCCCCCGTCACAGCGGGATAGACCTGAACCACGCGGCCCTCTTGCGATCCGCCCGATAGGCCGGAAGCGCTCTGGCCGGACTCACTCTGGCCGGACTGGCCGATGAGGACACGCGCACCGACGCGCACCTGCCCCGCGACCGATTCCGGCAGCATCATCCTGAGTACAGGCGGCCCTGCGGTGACGGTCGCGATCGACATGCCGGGCGCGACGACGGACCCCGCCGGGATATCCGCCCGCAGCACCCGACCGCTCGCAGGGGCAAGGACGGCGCCCTGCCCCGCGACGCTGGCGCTGGCGCCCTGCTGCGCGCGCGCCGCAGCCACCTGCGCATCGGCCGCCCGCGCGGCAGCCACCGCCTGATCGAGCCGCGCTCTGGCATAGACGCCATTGGCATAAAGATCGCGAATACGGGCGAGATCGGCATTGGCCCGCGCCGCCTCCGCCTGCGCGGCGGCGGCCTGTGCCCCATAGGCGCTCGTCTCATAGCCGAGCCGCGCATCGACGATCACACCGATGCGCTGGCCCTTTTGCACCATGTCACCGGCGCGGACCGAAAGCGACGTCAGCGT
>CAYLKZ010000077.1:0-11977 GCA_964384275.1 uncultured Sphingobium sp.
GGCGCCGGGCTGGAGGCGATGGTGGTCGCGATTGACGGCACCACTGCGCGCCCGGACGGCAGCAGCTATCACATCACATGGTCGCTCGACCGCAGCCGGGGCCGCAAGCCGGTGGAGAGCAATCAGGTGATTGCCGTGCGCGGCTGGCATCCTCTGGTGAAACCCATCCCCATCCGGATCATTCCGGCGCGGTTCGGGTGATGCGGCTCTATCTCGATTGCGACGGCGTGCTGGCCGATTTCGACAAGGCAGCGACGCAATTGCTCGGCATGCCGCCCCGCGGTTATGAACAGCGCCACGGCGTTCCGGCCTTCTGGAAGGAACTGGCCCGCCACCCCGATTTTTACGGGTCGCTGCCCCTCATGCCCGATGCGATGCGGCTGTTCGAGGCGGTGCGGCATCTGGAGCCGGTGATCCTCACCGGCCTGCCGCGTGGCAAATGGGCCGCGCCGCAGAAAGTGCGCTGGGCGGCCCGGCATTTTCCCGGCACGCGCATCATCACCGTGATGGCCGTCGACAAACGCAAGCATGCGCAGGCGGGCGATGTGCTGGTCGATGACCAGTTGAGGCATGCTCATCTCTGGGAAGAGGTCGGCGGCATCTTCATCCATCATCGCGACGCGGAAAGCACGCTTACGCAGCTCGCCAGCATGGGCGTGCCTTTGCAAGGGCCAGTTCCGGTGCACACGCCCGCGCCCTCGACAGCCGGATATGATCATGGATGAGTATAAAAAGCTTCGCGACCGGATGGTCGATGTCCATCTCGCCCGGCGAGGCATCCGCGACCGGCGGGTGCTCGATGCGATGCGCACAGTGCCGCGTGAGCGCTTCGTGCGCGAGGGGCTGGAGGAGTTCGCCTATGAGGATTCGCCGCTGCCGATAGAGGAGGAGCAGACCATCTCCCAGCCTTATATCGTCGCCGCCATGGCCGAGGCGGCGGAGATCGGCCCCGGCGACCGCGTGCTGGAGGTTGGGGCGGGGTCGGGCTATGCCGCCGCGGTGCTGGGGCGGATCGCGGGCAGGGTCTTCGCGATAGAGCGCCATCCTTCGCTTGCCGAACTAGCGCGGGAACGAAACCGCGCGCTCGGCTATGGCAATGTGGATATTCGCACCGGCGACGGCACGCGCGGACTGGAGGAGGAAGCCCCTTTCGACGCGATACTGGTCGCAGCAGGGGCACCGGCGGTTCCCGCCGCGCTGAAGCAGCAGCTCGCGCCCGGCGGCCGCCTCGTCATCCCTGTGGGCGAGGCGAGCGAGCAGAGATTGTGCAAGATCACCCGGACCGGCGAGGATCGGTTTGAGGAGGAAAATCTCGGTGCGGTGATGTTCGTTCCGCTTATCGGCGAACAGGGCTGGCCCGAGGATGGCCGCCGTTCCGCAAGCAATCATGTGCCGGGCGCCTCTCGCAACCTGTCTTTGCCGGAGATGATCGCGCAGGCCGCCGAGGAACTGCCCGCCTTTGACGATCCGGCCTTCGGACGGCTGTTCGATCGCTTCGCGGATCGCCGCGTCGTCCTGCTGGGGGAGGCCAGCCATGGCAGCAGCGAATTTTATCAGGCCCGGGCCGCGATCACCCGGCATCTGATCGAGCATCATGGCTTCACCATCGTCGCGGTGGAGGCCGACTGGCCGGATGCGGCGATGATCGATCGTTATGTCCGGCACCGGGAAGGGGACGGCGGCATGGAAAAGCCTTTCCGCCGTTTCCCGACATGGATGTGGCGCAATACCGATGTGCACGCGCTGGTCGAATGGATGCGCGGGCATAATGCGGGCATTGCGGCGATGGAAAAGCGCGCCGGATTTTACGGGCTCGATATCTACAACATGTCGGGATCGATCGCCGCCGTGCTGGACTATCTCGACCGCGTCGATCCGGAAGCCGCGCGCATCGCCAGAGAGCGCTATGGCTGCCTCACCCCCTGGCAGAGCGACCCTGCGACCTATGGCCGCGCCGCCATTTCACGCGGCTATGCCCAATGCGAACAGCCCGTCGTCGATCAGTGCCGCGATCTGCTGCGCAAGCGGCTCCTCTATGCGGAGCGGGACGCCGACGCCTTTCTGGATGCGGCCCAGAATGCCCGCCTCATCGCCTCTGCCGAGCGCTATTACCGGACCATCTATTATGGCGGCGCGGAAAGCTGGAACCTGCGCGATACCCATATGTTCGAGACGCTGGAACATCTGCTGGACCATAAGGGGCCGGACGCCAAGGCGATCCTCTGGGCGCATAACAGCCATATCGGCGATGCGCGCCATACCGACATGGGGGTCGCAAGGTCGGAGCTGAATATCGGGCAGCTATGCCGGGAAAGGTTCGGGCGGCAGGTCGCGTTGATCGGCTTCGGCACGCATAGGGGCACGGTGGCGGCGGCCACGGACTGGGATGGCGACCTTGAGATTAAGACGGTCAATCCCTCGCGCGCCGACAGCTATGAACGACAGTTTCATGACAGCGGCAAGGCGCGTTTCCTGCTCGACCTGTCGCCCGGACGCCATGAAGCGCTGCGTCGGCGTCTGGGCGAGCCGAGGCTCGAACGCTTCATAGGGGTCATCTACCGGCCCGAGACGGAGCTTTGGAGCCATTATAGTCAGGCCGTTTTATCCGAGCAGTTCGATGCGTTCGTCTGGTTCGATGAGACGAAGGCCGTCACGCCCATGGGGCCGGAGCTGCATCAGGGCATGCCGGATACCTATCCTTTCGGCGAATAGGCTTCCGCGCGCGCTGTTTGCGGCCAGCCGATCCGTCTGCACGCATCCTCTTGCGGGATCGGGAGTTGGGATGTCGGGATAGGGAAAGAAGATGCGGGGGAAACCGAAGGATGCAATGAGGAGAACCGATCATGGCCGATCTTAGTCAAGTGAAGGAACATATGGAAATCATCGGCGCCGATGGCGTTCATCTGGGCACTGTCGACAAGGTGGAAGGCGACCGGATCAAAATGACCCGCGCCGACAGCGGCTCGCATGACGAACATCATCATTATATCTCGGGAGGGCTGGTCGCCGGTGTGGAAGGCAATCAGGTCCGCCTGTCGGCGACCGGCGCCTCTGCCGCCCTGCTGGAAGAAGAAGAGGACGGCCGGGGACTTGCCGATCAATAGCCCGCCTGCGGCCGGTTCTTTTGCAAGGAGGACCGGCCCATCGTGCGCCTTGCAGCGCTTCAGGGTGTAGGGCCGGGAGGCAGAACCTCAGCGAGCAGCAAAGCGAAGCGGTCATCGGTGTCGGTCCATTCCCGCAGCACCGTCCATCCGCCTGCCGCCAGCAGCAGCGAGGCGGAGCGGGGGCCATATTTGTGGCTGTTCTCGGTATGGATCGTCTCGCCCCGCCGCATGTGAAAGCCGCGACGCCCGATGGTGAAGGAAAGGTCGCGCCGCGCTTCCAGATGCATTTCGATCCGGGCTTCGCGATCGTTCCACGCAACCTTGTGCTGGAAGGCATCGAGCGGAATATCCGCGCCCAACTCGCGGTTGATGCGGGAAAGCAGATTGAGGTTGAACGCGGCGGTAACGCCCTGCGCATCGTCATAGGCGGCGATCAGCTCCCGACGGTCCTTCACCCGGTCCATGCCGATGAGGAGGAGTGCGCCTTCTCCCGCTGTGCCCGCCATCAATGTGCCCGCCATCGCGCGTAGCAGGTCCACCGCATTGGACGCAGAGAGATTGCCGATGGTGGAGCCGGGGAAGAAGCCGAGGCGCGGAGCCTTTCCGACCGCGCCGGGCAGCTTTATCGCCCGCGTGAAATCGGCCTCGATGGGGTGGATGGGAAGGCCGGGGAAGCGGGATGCCAGTCCGCCCGCCGCCTCACGGAGAAACTCGCCAGATATGTCGATCGGCACATAGCAGGCGGGCGCCACGGCGGCGAGCAGCAGCGGCGTCTTGGTGGCGGAGCCGGAACCGAACTCCACCACCGCGCGGCCCGGCCCGGCGAGGCGGGCCATCTCCCCAACATGGCGTTCCAGCAGGGCGGTTTCGGTGCGGGTCGGATAATATTCGGGCAACAGGGTGATGGCCTCGAACAGCTCCGAACCCCGCCGGTCGTAGAGCCACCGCGCCGGTATGCTTTTCCGCGCGGCCGAAAGCCCGGCGATCACATCGGCGCGAAAGGCCGGGACATGGTCGGAGGAGGCTGGCGCATCGTCCCGTTCCAGCAGCATCGTCACATATCCCTCGCAAGGCGCAGGCCGGTGAACTGCCAGCGCTGGTGGGGGTAGAAGAAATTGCGATAGCTGGCGCGGACATGGCCGCGAGGCGTCGCGCAACTGCCGCCTTTCAGCACAAACTGGCCGGACATGAACTTGCCGTTATATTCCCCCACCGCGCCCCGCGCCGGAGAAAAGCCGGGATAGGGAAGATAGGCGGAGCAGGTCCATTCCCATACGTCGCCGAACATCTGCCGCAGCCCCTGGCCCATTGTGGCGGGATGGGGACGGACCGGACCTGCCTCGTCGAGCAGATTGCCCGAGGTGGGATTATGGGCGCTGGCGGCGCTTTCCCACTCCGCCTCGCCGGGCAGCCGCGCGCCTGCCCAGCGGGCGAAGGCGTCGGCCTCATAATAGCTGATATGGGTGACGGGCGCGGTTGCCTCGATCGGGTGAAGCCCATCGAGGCCGAAGCAGGTTGAGGGCGCGCCCTGCGCCTCCTCGTGCTGCCAATAAGCGGGCGCTTCGATCCCGTTCGCTCTTACCCAGTCCCAGCCGTCCGACAGCCAGAGCGAGGGTGTGCGATAGCCGCCATCGGCGATGAAATCCTGCCATTCGCCATTGGTGACAAGCCTGCTCGCGAGCGCATGGGGCACCAGCACGACCTGATGAGAGGGGGTTTCGCAATCGAAGGCGAAGCCCTCGCCTGCATGGCCTATCTCTATCACGCCGCTTTCTCCTGCCTGCCAGCGCATCGATTCGGCCTTGGGGGAAGGCGCGCTGGCGGAGCGGCGCGTTTCCTGTGGCCAGAGCGCGGGGAGAAGCGGATTTTGCGCAAAAAGGTGGAGAATGTCGGTGAGCAGCAATTCCTGATGCTGTTCCTCATGATGGCAGCCCAGTTCGACCAATGCCCGCCCTTGCGCCGGCAGGGCAGGCCATGCCGCTTCCAACGCCGCCTCGACATAAGCGCGATAGGCCAGCACCTCTTCCAGCGAGGGGCGAGTGATGAGGCCGCGCCGGGGGCGGGCAAGGCGAGCGCCTTCCGCCTCATAATAGCTGTTGAAAAGGAAGGGCCAGCGCGCATCGAACAAGCGGTGGCCGGGCACATGATCGCGCAGCACGAAGATCTCGAAAAACCATGTGCTGTGCGCGAGATGCCATTTGGCAGGCGAAGCATCCGGCATGGACTGGGCGCTGGCGTCGGCATCGGACAAAGAAGCGATGAGAGCGAGCGACTTTTCGCGCACCCGCCGGAAACGGACAAGCAGGGTTGCTTCGGGGCTTGGCCTTTCCCTGAAGGGGGCGTGGCCTGTTTCGGCCCGGCTGTTCATGGCGCCGGTCATAGCGCGGGTTATGGCATTGTCCTGAACATGGCCCATGATGGGAAACCCCTTTGCTTATGGCGGCCTTTCTATCCTGACGACCGGACAACGCCCGGAGCGGCCAAAAAGCTGCATCGAAAAACGGGCCACCGTCGCGAAAGCTGCCCTTGGGAAAGAAATCCGGCGGCAGGGGAACGGAACGGAAGTTCAAGGGGTTAGGATATCTCGCGGCGGGCGCATCGACAGGAAGGAAGCGCATGTCAGATCCCCAACGCCCCGGCAATCGTCGTCTGGCCAAGGCAGGCGCGTGGGTCGCGCTGCTGCTTGCCGTGATCATCATCGCTATCTTTTTCGGCCGGAATATCTGGCATTATGAGGAACTGAAGGAAGATCAGCAAAATGGCACCAATGTCGCCACTTCCTATGATGAGAGCCCCAACAGATAAGATTCCCAAATCCCATTATTCGTCGTGGCTAAAATAGGCCCCGCTGGAGCCAGCGGCTCAACAGCGGGGCAGTTCTGAGCCGTCTCGGGTCGCATCGACGGCACACGGGACAAGGGGAACCAAGTCCCGTATGGTTTCAACCGGTTATGGCTCAATTCGTTCCTTGGGCGGGCTGGCCTCCGCACGATAAGCAGGCGGACGGCCTATCGTGCAACGGACGCCTGGCAGGGAACCCCGGTTCCCGCTGCGTCGTTCAGTCGGGGGCGCCGCTTCCCCTTGCCGGATGGCGCGGAAGGGCCGCCTTGTGTCTGTGAACAAGTCCATAAGGAGAGTGCCATGCAGGTTCCCCATGATGCGTTGATATTGGTCGCGGACGGCCAGAAGATGCTGCTCCTCAGAAATGAGGGCAATCCGCTGGAGCCGCGTTTCACCGTGGAGGAAAACAAGACCCACGAAAATCCCAGGGACAGGGAGCAGAAAAGCGATGCGGCGGGAGGGGCTTCCTCTACCCAGTTGGCGGGCGGACAGTTTTCCCCGTCGCGCGGCACCATGGAAGAGGCGGATTATCATCAGCTGGAGGAAGACAGGTTCGCGGCCCGGATCGTCGCAAGCCTTAATGAGAAGGCCGCGTCGGGCGCGCTCGGCACCCTCATTGTGGTGGCGCCCGCGCGCATGCTGGGCGCGCTGCGCAAACATTATGGCAAGGAGCTTGCGGGCTGCATCGGCGGGGAGATCGACAAGGATCTGACCGGCCATCCCGTTCCGGAAATCGAAACGGTGCTGAGCGGGGCATAGAGGACTGGCGCGCCGCCTTTCGGGCGCGGGCGGGTTCCTTAGCAGATCACATAGACCTCGACCGGCTGCTGCGCGTTCATGCGCCGGGCGAGCACGGTCTCGTCCCGGCGTTCCAGCGCGATGTCCACCCGGCTTTCGCCGACAGGAAGGTCCAGCAGCAGCAGGTCGTTGAGGAAACGGGGCAAGGTAGGATTCTGAAAGCGAACCTGCGCGGTCCCGGCGTCGATCACCAGACCGAGACAGGCCTCGATCATCGCGAGCGGGGTTGCCGCCGCCCAGGCCTGCGGGCTGCACGCGACCGGGTAGAAGGTCGGACCCTGCGCCCGCCGCCGGGGAAAGCCGCAGAACAGTTCCGGCAGGCGCATCAGGTCGACATAGCTTGCCGCCGCGAACAGCCCCTCGAAAATCTGCCGCGCTTCCTGCCGATAGCCATAGCGCGCGAAGCCCGCAGCGATCAGCGCATTGTCATGCGGCCACACCGACCCGTTATGATAGCTCATCGGGTTGTAGCGCGCCTCGGTGGTGGCGAGCGTCCTCACGCCCCAGCCGGAGAAGGAGGAAGGCGCCATCAACGTGCGCATCACCGCCTCCGCCCGGTGCGGCAGCGCAAGGCCGGTGAAAAGCGCATGGCCCGCATTGGAGGCGCGCACCCGGCACGGGCGCTTCTCGCCATCGAGAGCCAGCACATAGGTGCCCAGTTCCGTGTCGAAGAAGGCAGCGTCGAAATCCTCGCGCAGCCGGGCGGCGCGCAGCGCATAATCGGTGGCCCTGTCCGTATTTCCCCAGAGGGTGTACAGCGCCACGGCGCTCGTCCAGGCCCCATGGACATAGGCCTGCACCTCGGCGAGCGCGATCGGGCCGCGAGCAAGCTCGCCATCGGCGTGGAAGACCGAGTCATGGCTGTCCTTCCAGCCCTGATTGATAAGGCCCTTTTCGGTGAAGCGGCCATATTCGACGAAGCCGTCGCCGTCGCGGTCGCCATAAGCGTCGATCCAGCCTAGCGCGGCCTCGATATGCGGGCGGATCTCCTCCAGAAAGGCGGCATCGCCCGTGCGCTTCCAATAGGCCCCGGCCAGCATCACGAAGAGCGGTGTCGAATCGATGCTGCCATAATAATGGCGGAACGGCACCTCGCCCAGTTCGGCCATTTCGCCCCGGCGCACTTCGTGCAGGATCTTGCCCGGCTCCGCATCCGATGCCGCGTCGAAGCTGGTCGCCTGATGGGTGGCGAGATAACCGAGCACACCCCGGCTGATCGGCGGGTCGAGCCACAAGGTTTGCAGCGCGGTGATCAGCGCGTCGCGCCCGAATATCGTGCTGAACCAGGGAATGCCCGCGTAGGGATAGGGGCCAAAAGACGTCTCTGTCGACAACATGGTGATGTCCGCCAGCGATCGCTGCGTCACCTCGTTGAACAGCTGGTTGGTGGAATGGACCATCCCGCCGCGCTTGCGCGCCAGCTTCGCCGCCTTCATCGCCTCGCGCAGCGATTTGAGGAAAATCTGCGGCAAGGGCAGGGCGGCCCGCTGTTCCTGCCCGTCCTGCTCGCAATCGATGGACAGGAAGATCGAGCAGCGCTCCCCCGGTTGGAGAACGATATCGAACAGCGCGGCATTGTCGCTGAGCGCCTGCGGAACAGGGCTGAAACGCAGCAATGTCTGACGCTGGCAGTCGTCGCGGCCCAGGTAGGAAAGATGCACCTCGCTTTCCCCGACGCGCGGTTCGGCCAGAACCCCTTTGCTCTCCCGCACGCTCCCGCGAATTTCGAAGAGGTCGGTGAAATCGGCGGCAAAAGCCATGCCGACCGTCAGCCGCTGCACTTCGCGGTCGAAATTGCGGATGGTGACGCGCTCGTAAATCGCCCCGCGCCACAGGAAGCGGCTGCGGCGCAGATGGATGAGGTCATGCTCGGTCACCAGCCTGCCCTCATCGTCGATGAAATCGGGATTGGCGAGATCGCAGATGAGGAGAATATTGTCGTCCCGCACCGCGGAGCTAAGCAATATCGGCCGCTGCCCGTTCACCGTCAGATAGAGATGCGAGAGGTGGCGGGTGTCGCGATGATAGAGCCCTTCCGGGCTGCCGGGGCCGGAAATCGCGTCGCCGCTATGGTCGAACACGGCGAAGCTGTCGCCATGTTTCAGCGTGCGGGGGCGCCTTTCGTGCAACGATGCGGTCGCGGGGATGAAGAATTGCGTCTGCGCTTGCGACGCAGCAGTTCCATTTTCCGGGGACAGGGTGTCTCCCTGCGGCTGGATCAGCGACATGGTCCCTCCTTTATGCGACGATTTGCAAACCGGTTCCCTTGGCGCGGGAGCGCTGCATTTGCCCGGTATCGGGGCGGGCGCCGGACAGTTCCTGATAGAGCCGGACATAGTCGGCCGCCATACGCTCTACCGTGAAACGTGCCTCGAATGCGGCGCGCACCCCGGCATGGTCGAGTTCATGCAACCGCGCGACCGCCTCCACGGCTTCATCCTCGCTCTCGACGATGAAGCCGCTGACGCCATGGTCGATCACCTCGGGCACCGACCCGCAGCGAAAGGCGATGACGGGCGTGGCGCAGGACATCGCCTCTATCATCACCAGACCGAAAGGCTCCGGCCAGTCAATCGGGAAGAGCAGGGCGCTCGCCTGCCCCAGAAACTCGGCTTTGCGGGTCTCGTTGATCTCGCCGATATAGTCGATGTTGGGATAGCGATCGACCAGCGGGGCGATCTCCGTCTCCCAATAAAGCCGATCCACCGAGTCGATCTTGGCGGCGATGCGCAAGGGCATGCCGGATCGCGCCGCGATGCGGATCGCCCGGTCGGGCCGCTTTTCGGGTGAAATGCGCCCGAGAAAGGCGAGATAGCCTTCTCGCTGGCCGATGAACGGCGGCAGCAGGTTGGCCGGCAGCCCGTGATGGATCGTCCCGCCCCAGTTCACCGGAGGCATCGGCAACCGCTGATTGTCGGAAATCGACACCAGCGTGTGATGAGGAAAAGCGCGGTAGAAGGGCGGCAGGTCAGGCAGGTCCAGCCGTCCATGCAGCGTGGTGACGGATCGCCTGATGAAATCCTGTGTCATCGGCAGATGGAGCAGGTCGATATGAAAATGCAGCGCGTCGAATTCCTCCGCCCGTTCCCGCACCTCTTTCAGCAGGATCATATGATAGGGAATGGGGTCGGCCACTGTGGGGTTGAGCCGCAGCGCCATGTCGGTGATCGGCACCAGCTTCGCGGCTGTGCGGGAATCGCCGCTGGCAAAGAGGGTGACGTCATGCCCTTGCCGCACCAGCTCCTCCGTAAGATAGGAGACGATCCGTTCGGTGCCGCCATAAAGCTGGGGCGGCACGCTTTCCGCAAGGGGAGCAATCTGGGCTATTTTCATGAGCACTTCCTCTTTCCGCCGCTGCTGTTCGCATAAGAGGAGAAAGCGCGAGTGGAGCTAAAGTTGCATTGCACTCGCTCCCTTCCGCGCTCGATGCTGCTGAAAAGGAAAGGGAATAGGGTATGGGGAGCCGCGCGCGCGGTTCTTCTGCCCCACCCGGATGCAGTTCAAGCCGTATGGCGAAGATTTGAGGCCGGATTATGGATCTTCATCGTCCATCTTCGGTTCGCCGGCAAAGGCGTCCATATCGATGGTGCCCGATCGCAGCATGTTCTTCTGCACCGAGACGAGATCGGGCACGTCGCGGGGAACGACATCGGCGATATTATCATTGTGGGGCGGTTCGCTTTCGCCTTCATCCTCGCCGGCAACGCCCCGCAAGGCGTCGTCCGCCACGTCCTGCGCCTGCGTGCCTTCCTCATTCTGCTCGGAATTGTCGCGGTCGGGATCGTTGAAGGCGGCGCTCTCCTTCGGACCTTTTTCTTCGGGGGTGGAAGAACCCGGTTGCCTGTTCATGATGGCCTCCTCTGCTTGCCATTCTCCCTCAAAGCCGGGACGAGGCAAGGGTTCCCTGCTCCGTGCGAATTTGCCTCATGAGGGGGCGGGGGAGCATCAGGAGGAGGGGGCCTCGCCCATTCTCAGAACGGCGGCGCCCTCCAGCGCACCCGATCGAAGGTCGTCCAGCGCCTGATTGGCGGCGTGAAGCGGATAGGCGGTGGTGACGCAGTGCACATCGGCCTGTTCCAGCGCCGCGAAGAAGGAAAGGCCGTCCTCCCGCGTCAGGTTCGCCACCGAGAGGATATGGCGCTCCTCCCAGAGATCGGCATAGGGGAAGGAGGGAATGTCGCTCATATGGATGCCCGCGCACACGACCCGGCCTCCTTTTCGCACGGCCTTGAGCGCCTGCGGCACCAGCTCGCCCGCAGGCGCGAAGATCAACGCGGCGTCCAGCGGTTCGGGCGGCGGCTGATCGCTATCCCCGGCCCAATCGCATCCGAGCGAGCGGGCGAAGGTCTGCGCCGCGCTGTCCCCCGGCCGCGTGAAGGCGTAGATCCTGCGGCCCTGCCAGCGGGCGATCTGGGCGAGGATGTGCGCCGCCGCGCCGAAGCCGTAAAGCCCGATCACCGGAGCATCCCCGGCGAGGCGCAAGGCGCGCCAGCCGATCAACCCGGCGCAGAGCAGGGGCGCTGCCTCCTCGTCGGAATAGCGCTCGGGCAAGGAGAAGCAATAGCGCGCATCGGCGATTGCGTGGGTGGCATAACCTCCGTCCCGCGTAGCGCCGGTGAACTCGGGATGGTCGCAGAGATTTTCCCGGCCCGACCGGCAATAATCGCATTGTCCGCATGTATGACCGAGCCATGGAACGCCTATCCTCTGGCCGATGCGGAAGCCTTCGACGCCCGGCCCGATTTCCTTCACCCTACCGACTATTTCATGCCCCGGTATGATGGGGTAGCGCGCCGTAATCTCTCCATCGAGCACATGGAGATCGGTCCGGCAGACGCCGCATATGCTGACTTCCAGCAGGACTTCGCCCGCGTGGGGAACGGGGATGTCCCGTTCGACCGCGCGCAGGGGCTGGCCCGGCGCGACGATCTCCATGGCCGCCATGCGGCGCGGCGGAGGCGTGGATATGTTGTCGGCGGGATCGGTCATCCTGTGTTTCCTTGCCGCCTTTTCGGGGGGCGACATTCCGCCCCTGCCGGAAAGGCGAGAGAGTGGAAAGGTAGCAGCATTGTCCTCATTGTCGCAATGGTGGGAGAAGGGGAAGCGCCGCTCCGTCAGGCCCAGCCCGCAGCGCGAATGGCGGGAGCGAGCAGCGGCGCGACCGGCAGGCAGGCGGTTTCGTTGGCGACGCTCTGCGTCGTCCTGATCCGGCTGATCCCCGCCGCCTTCATGCG
>CAYLKZ010000077.1:12077-14303 GCA_964384275.1 uncultured Sphingobium sp.
TCCACCCATGGGCGGGATTCGCTGTCCGGGCCGATCAGCAGCGCGCGCGTGTCGCCAGGCAGCGCGGCGGTCAGCACCGGCGCTGCCGAGAGGTTGATCGCCGGAATATCCGGCACCGCCTCGCCCAGATGCGCGATCCTGTGGAGATGCGGGTCGATCGTCACCAGCCCGTCGAAGCGCTCGGCGATCAGCCCCCCGATGATCCGCTGGCTGACTGCCTCGCCGGGGCGGAACGCGATATCCTGCCGCATATAGGCGAGATAGGGCGCGATCAGCACGACGCGGCGCGCTCCGTTGGCGCGCAGCGCCCCGGCGGCCAGCAGCAGCTCGACCAGCTTCGCGTTGGGATGATCGAGCGAGCGATAGAGGATCGCCGTCTCCGGCGGGGGCGGCACCCGGATCAGGCTCTCGCCATCGGGGAAGCAGCGCGCTTCCACCTCATGGCAGGGAATGCCGAGTTCAACGGCCAGACTTTGCGCAGGTTCCCGCGCTTCTTCAAAGGTAAAGAGCGCGCTGGTCATGCCTGCAACTCATAGCCGCTGTCTTCCTCGGCCAATTCGTGCGCGAAGCCTAGCCCGGTCTGCGATCCGGCATGGATGCGATAGAGCGGATCGCCCATCCGCACCCGCCCGCCGACCTTGTGCAGCAGGTCTATTCCCGCGCCTTTGTCCATCGGCGCACCCGCGATCCGGGCGATGCGCGCAATGCGATGGCAGTCGATCGCCCGCACCGTGCCCGGCCGCCGCGCCTTCACCTCGAAGCGATGGATGCCCGGCTCATGGCGGACGGTCTGGCGTCCCTGAGCCTCGATCAGCCTCTCCATCGCCTCCAGCGCGGCGCCCGATGCCAGCAGTTCCAGCGCCCGTGCATAGCCTCGCCCGCCTTGCAGCGCGGGATCGAAATCCAGCACCTTGCCCGCGAGCAGCAGCGCGCGGTCGCGCAGGTCTTCGGGCGCGTCGGCCTCATTGCGCAGCACCGCCATCACGTCGCGCGCCTCCAGCACAGGGCCGATGCCCCGACCTATGGGCTGGGAGCCGTCGGTCAGGATGATCTCCGTGACGATGCCCATATGGCGGGCGACATATTCGAACAGCTTACGCAGGCGCACCGCCTCGGCATGAGAGCGCACCTTGGCGGTCGGGCCGACCGGAATGTCGAGGACGAGATGGGTGGACCCCGCGGCGACCTTCTTGGAGAGGATGGAGGCGACCATCTGTTCGAGCGTGTCGATCCGCAACGGCCGCTCGACGGAGATCAGCACATCGTCAGCCGGAGAGAGATTGACGCGCCCGCCCCATGCCAGCACGGCCTTTTCCTGCGCCACGATCCGCGCCAGCCGCTCGGCGCTCAGGTCGACATTGGCGAGCACCTCCATCGTGTCCGCCGTGCCGGAAGGCGAGGTGATCGCGCGGGAGGATGTCTTGGGAATGAGCAGGCCGTGCGCGGCGACGATGGGGACGACGATCATCGACGTGCGGTTGCCGGGGATGCCGCCGATGCAATGCTTGTCCACCACCAGCGGCGCGTTCCAGCGCAGTTTTTCGCCCACGGACACCATCGCCCGGGTCATGGCCAGCGTTTCTTCCGTGCTCATGAAACCGGCGCAGGCGACGAGGAAGGCGCCGATTTCCATCGGCGAATAGAGATGATGGGAGACGTCGCCGATGATCGCGGCGATCTCGCTTTCGGTGAGGATGTCGCCGTCGATCTTGCGGCGCACATATTCGAGGCTGGCGGGCGGCGGCGCCTGCGCGATGGAGACTTCCTCGCCCTCCAGTTGTCCCAGCCGCCGGAAAGCCTGCTCGCCAAGGCCGATTTCGCCGGGCGCGAGAATAGTGTCTCCGTCCACCAGCGCCAGAGTGGCGAGGATTTCACCGCGTTCGCCGCTGATCCTGATCTTGCGCAGCGCCTGAAACTGCTCCGGCGAATAGCCATTGCCTTCGCGAAGGAGAAAGGCGGTGTTTTCGGGATAGGTGTCGATGGGCACGCGCCGGATTTTCAGCATGGTTTCTACCGGCCCTCCCGTCCGGCGTCCGCCCGCTGGTGTTTGCCCTGCTCGTTTCGGCTGCGTTTTTCGTCGCGAAATTCATTATAGGCGTCAAGTACCCGGCGCATTTCGGCAAGCGCTTCCTGCCGGGCGCGCTCGCTGCGGATCTTGCCGAGATTTTTCCGCAGGCCGGTGATGAAATCGGCATAGTCGTTCTGCCAGTCCTCGCCCACCAGCTC
>CAYLKZ010000078.1:0-13580 GCA_964384275.1 uncultured Sphingobium sp.
GGGATCCGGGGATTTTGCCAAAATCAGGAAGTCTTTTTCAGAGTTTCCCTAGCGGTAAATTTCTCGACGATTCCCGAGCTCCACTACCAGGACGCGCAACTCACCGTCCTGAATCTCGCAGATCACCCGGAAGTCGCCTATGCGGTAGCGCCACAACCCACCCGGCGGGCCGGTCAGCGCCTTGCCGGTGCTGCGCGGGTCATCGCGTTGGGCAACCCGCTCGTCCAAGAAGTCGAGGATGCGCCGCGCACTTTGCTTGTCGAGCTTGCGTAACTGATTGAGCGCCGTCTGGGTGTAGTCAATCGTCCAGGCCAAGGTCTTTCCTTACGTCCGCCGACGAGTACACCTGCTCCTGTCCCTTGCGGACACGCTCCAGAACCTCAGCCGCGAGGTAGTAGTCCTCCATGTCGGCCAAGCCACGGTCGATAATTTCACGCAGGTAAAAAGCCTTGGTGCGCCCGGTGCTCGCAGCCAGAAAGTCCAACCGCTTTTCGGTTTCGGGTGCCAGTCGGATGGAAGTTGCCATGTGTAGCCCTCCAATGAATACGTGTATTCATTGTATCACGAGAAGACATACACTGCTCATTCTAGATCGAGTGTCTCTCCCAGACCCAAGAGCCGTAGTCGTGCTTGCTCCGCCACTGCCATCGCCCTGGCAACATAGGCCGAATCGCCAGTTTCCAGGGCATCGGCCATGAACACCTCGATGGCCTCGGCACTGCCCAGCGCCTCCGCTGGATCGTAATCGTGAAGTGGTTCGCTCATGTTCCCCTCGCTGCTACAGGCTCATGCCATAGTCGTGGTCCTGCTCGGGACCACGTTGCACCCGCTCGACCTGCTCTGCCAACCGTAGCCGGGCGGCAGAGTCTTTCGCCAACCGGGCCACCAGCTGCTCGGCCACGTAGTCGCGCTGCTCTTCCAGGGGCAAGGCGGCCAGGCCTTCGACCATCGTCAGCGCGTCCTTGTTCTCCGGGGCATGGAGCGCCTGGAGCTGGTGGCCATCCTCGGTCCAACCCGGTACGCCACAGCGCAGGCTGTCGGCCATCTCGCGCATATCCCGCACCAGCAACCGGGCCTCGCCCTCGGCCTGTTGCTCGCGCAGCGCCTGGGCTTGCCGCTCGCGCTCGATGCGCTCCAGCTCGGCCGCCCGCTGCTCCAGCGCCCGGATGCGTTCCAAGGCAGGCGCCTGTTCCTGGGCAATGCGGGTCGTAGTCGCGTTGCGCACGGTCTCAGCCACTTCACGGGCGCGCGTCGCCTGCGGGGCGACCTTCTGGTACTGCGCGCGCGCCTGCTCGATGACCTGGGCGCGTTCGTCCAGATAGGCCGCACGCATCACCCCGGTATCGTGCGCCTTGGCCCGGATAGGGTGCGCTTCACGCCAAGCCTTTGCCTCACGGTGTGCCTCGTTGGCGCGCCCCTGGATGGCTTGGACCTGCCTGGCCAGCGTGCGATGCGTCCGGGTCGCTTCGATCACCGCCGGATCGCGCTCCACCAGCTCGGCCACCGGCGCCGGCCGTTGCCGCTCGATTTCGGCGCGCAGCTCCGCCGCGCTCATACGCTCGATACGCTGCTGTTCCTGGCGAAGCTCGGCGGCCCGCAGCCGCTCGCGTTCTGCCTGCCGCTCCTGCTCCCGCCGCTCGCGTGCCTGGCCAATCGGCTCGTGGAGCGGCTTCTCGCTCACCTCGGCAGGCGTATCTTTTCCATGCCGAATCGCCCCCCCCTCGCCGTGCTGAATCCTCCCCCCTTGGGCTTCCTGGCGCTGCGCTGCCGCTTGCCGTTCGCGCTCCTGGATATCCGCCTGAGCCTTGGCCTTTCGCCGCTCAGCCAAGGCCTGTTCGACCTCCTGCGCGAACGCACTCGGCAGGGCGCTCTTCGCCCGCTCATCGACATCGGACTTCATGTTGCGAATCAACGCACCGAGCGCTGATTCATCCGGCCGGCGAGCACGCTCGCTTTCGCGCTGCTGCCGGCGCTGCCGCTCGGCTTCCAGGTGAATGATTTCAGCCCCGGCGTCCGGCACCGCGTGGCGCAGCTCGGCGGTGGCCTGGGCCACCTCGGCGCGGGCGGCGCGAAACTCGATCACCTGGGTGCGGCCTTCGCCGCGCCAGGCGCTCGGCAACTGCTTCCGCTCCGGCACCTGGCCGGTCTGCCGCTCGGCATGGCTACGCATGTCGATCCGCTCGGCCAGACCGGCCCGCTCCAGGTGCGCGTTGCACATTGCCTCCCAACGGCCACGCAGGGCCACCAGATCGGCCTTGCGTTGAGCCGCTGTCAGGGTCTGCCCGGCGTGCGGCCCGTAGCCTTTCCGTGCCCCGCCGCGCTCGGGGTTCTTCGCGTTGTAACGCTTGAAATACTGCTCGGGGTCGCGCTCGATACCGTCGCGCTGCCGCTCGCTGAACATCAGGTGCGCGTGGGGCTGCTCGCCGCCATCGGCGGCCGGGGGGTTATGAATTGCCCACTGGTAGGCGTGACGGTCGCCCAGCTCCTGGGTGACGAATGCCCGAACCAGCGCGATTCGCTGGGCGGTGCTCAGCTCGCGCGGTAGGGCAATTTCCATCTCCCGGTAGGTCGTGCCGTTCGCCCGCTCGTGGGCATCAGCGGCCCGCCAGAACTCCAGCGGGTTGGCCTGTGCCCACAGCGGCAGGTTGCCGGCCTCGCAGGCCTCCAGCGCCTCGCCTTTCTCACGGCGATGGGCGTACTCGCCTTCCCGCGTGATATAGGCGGCATGCGGCCCTGCCTTGCCGGTCTTGCCTACCTTCATGCTGAGTCGCGCAATAGCCATATACTGTAGCCCTTCGCTCTGAATTTTCGCGGACGCGAAAATGCTCTGCTTCTGCCCCCGGCAGGGCGCGCGTTTCTCGGCTTGCCGAGAAACAACTAAGCGCGCCTTCTGCTTCGCAGAAGGAAAAAGCGGTCAGTGCCAGTCTGGCAGAATCGCGCTAGACTCGGCAACACAATGGACAGGGAGAAACCCCATGCATGATGAATGGCTGACGGCCCGGATTGCCTATCTGCGCGGCCTCAAATCGCCCAGCGACCAACAGCGCCTGCTCCTGCTGCTGGCCGACAAACCCGAACGCAGCAACGACGACAACCGTAAGCTCGCCGCGCTGGTGAGAGCCGAGAAGGCCGCCGAGCGCGCCCAGAAGGCCAAGGCCAACGCCGCCCGCATCGTCAACGCCGAGAAAGCCGCCGAACGCAAAGCCCGCGACCGCGAGCTGTACCAGGCGGCGGGCTTGCTGATTCTGGCCGGACTGGTGGACAGCAAAACCGGACGCCCCACCGTGGACCGTGGCGAGCTGCTGGGCGCCCTCCTCGGCCTGGCTAAAGTGCCGCTCGACGACCAGCGCCGCAGCGAATGGAAGCGCGCCGGAGACGCCCTGCTGGCCGCCAAGTCCTCGACGACCACCGAGCCGTAAAACCAGGAGCCGTCGCCATGCGAACCGCCAAGGTACTCGACCGCCTGAAAGCCGAGCAGGCCAAGAACCCGGACGTGCCCCACTACGACAGCATGGGTACACCTTGGCCAAAGCCGCCAAGCGACGTAAAAACGGCCGGGTACTGGAAGCTGGAAGGCAGGCGGCCGGCACGCGGGGAACAGCCCTGTGCCTTCGTCGTCAGCGGCCACGGCAGCCGCTACAACCCCACCGGCTGGGTCGCCGCCTACCACCTCAGCCAGACCGTCGAGATCCGCCGCCGCCAGGCCGCTCCCCAGCCCGAGCGACCGATGACCGCCGCGCGACCGATAACACCCGAACCGCTCCCCCTCATCGAGGACGACCGGGACGAAACCCGCCAGCGACTCGACAGCTTGGCCCGCCTGCTGGAACGCGCCCCGCTGGGCGGGCAGGTGCTGTACCTGGACACCGAAACCACCGGCCTGGCCCCGACCACCAACGACCTGCTGGAGGTCGCCGTGGTCGACGAGTCCGGCGCGGTGCTGCTGGATACCCTGGTGCGGCCCCGCCGTCGCCAGGCCTGGCCCGAGGCTCAGGCGGTGCATGGCATCCGCCCCGAGGACGTGGCCACGGCCCCCGAACTGGCGACAGTCGCCGCCCAGCTGGCCGAGGTCATCGAGGCCGCCGACGCCCTGGTGATCTACAACGCCCCATTCGACCTCGGTTTCCTGCCCGCGCGGGTACGCAAGCTGGCCGAGCAGAAGGCTGTCTGCGCGATGGAGGCCTACGCCCTGTGGGTCGGGGACTGGAACGACTACCACGGCAATTACCGCTGGTTCCGCCTCACTGCCGCCGCAAGGGCAGCCGGCCACACCTGGAGCGGCCAGGCCCACCGCGCCCTGGCCGACACCCTCGCCGCGCGCAGCGTCTGGCAATGGCTGCACGCTCAAGCGCTCCCGAACCCGCGTGACGTTTGACCTGCACGGCCCGCCTGGCTGCGCGGCTAGCGGGGCAATCCTACCCGCCCCCGTGCGGGATAGGGGGTCGGATTCAGCACGGGTAGGGGGTCCGATTCGGCATGGAGAGCCCGCCCGCAGGCCGTGACGTTTGACCTACGCTCCCACCCCGCAGCGCTGCCCGAACCACCGCCTGACGCGCTGCGCTTGTCGGGCATCGAGCGCTGCGGCGCTGCGCATGCGCAGCCCCTCCGCTGGCTCGATGCCTTCCGGGTAGAACAACCCCAGCCCCCAGCGGCAATGCGCTCGCGGCTCAGGCGGACGGCTCGCCGCCCTCAGCCTCCGAACCGGCGACCAGATTCAGTCGGGCCAGCAGGGCGGCCAGGGCCGCGCTGTGCGACTGCTCGCTTTCCAGCTTGCCGGCCAGCACGGCGGCCCGCTCGCGGGCTTCGGCACCGACCGCCTCAGCCTGGCTGACGGCAGCCCTGGCCGCGTCCAGCTCGCCCAACAGCTGCTCGCGCTCCTGCCGCGCACGCTCGACCTCTTGGGTCTTGCTGGCTTCGACGGAACTCAACTGAGCGCGCAGCACCGCGACGGCATCCTGGGACTGGCGCAGCTCGCCGGCCAGGGTCGCCGTCTCGGCACGGCCGCGCTCGCTTTCCTGGTGCGCGCTCTCCAGTTCGCCCCGCAGCGCGGCGGCGCGCTGCTCGATCTCCTGGGCACGTGCCTCGGCGCGCTCCGCGCGGGTGGCCGCCGTGACCAGCTCGGCACGGACGGCGGCCAGCGCCTGGGCCTGGGTGTCCTGCTGCTCCTGGTGGAGCCGGGCGGATCGCTCGGCGGCGGCCCGAACCTCCTCCAGCTCGGTCGCCTGCCGCTCGTAGGCGTCGGCCAGCTCCTGGCGGTCGTGGTCGGCCTCGGCCCGCTCGGCTTCCCAGGCGGCCTGGGCAACGCGCAGCGACTCGTTGGCCAGCTCCTGGGCGGTCTGCCACAGCGCGACCAGCGCGGCGCCGTGCGCCTGCGTCACCACCTCGGGCACCGTGACGGCGACCGGGGCCGCCTGGGCGGTCTGCGCGCGGCGCCACTCGCGCATCACGGCGGAAGCGGCATTCATGTCGACGCGAGCCAAACGACGCACCGCGTCCACGGTGGGCATCGACTCGCGGCCGTTCTGCTCGTACAGCTCCTGGGCGGCCTGGATGACGCGCTCGCGCACGTCGGCGGGGATGGCGATGGACATGAGGGGAGACTCCTTCCGTTGGGATGGCTCAATCATAACATAATAAGAATAATAAAGTTATTATTCTTATTATTATTTTTGATATTATTCGCCACCTCCGACGAACGGTTATTAGTCTGCATTCAGAGAAGCCCCTGGCGCGGCGCACAAGGCCCTCCAGTATAGCACCCGCCACCTACCCCATACCCTACCCACGGAAACGCCGCCACGGGCCTCCCAGGACGTCCAGGCGCGCCCCACGGTGGCCGCCGCGTCAAGGCTGCGCAGCACCGCGCGAGCGCGGCCTGGCCTTGACGCCTCCCCCACTGCTGACCCTCGCCCAGGGTGGCCGGGAAGCCCCGGCCGCCCGCCGCCTCGCAAGCGAGAGCCGCCGGAGGCTGCTTTTCCGGCTCTTGCCCTGTGCTTGCCGTGCAGGGGGCACCCCTGCCCCCCGGAGGGGCTTTTAGCGGGCTGGCTTCGCGCGGTGGCGTTTCAGGTGCCATCCCGTACCAGGGCAGGTTGAGGCCCCCAGGGAGGTTCAGGCGGACGATGATCGTCCTGCCGGCTCGATCTGCTTTTCCTGATTACCCGCTTTTTGTGCTGGATGCCGGCGCCGTCGTTGCTTTTGGCAAGGATGGTGGGGCCGAGGTCTGGTGAAGAGTCATCTGGCCGTAGGCCAGGCATTTCCGGTTCTTGCCTTTGCTCTGCGCTGGTTGTGTGCCCCTGAAGGTGCCAGGTTCAGGCACGAGAGGTCGAGCAGGGAAGCGCGCTGTGCGCGCCCTGGAAGCCGGGCCGCATGCGGCCCGACGTAGCCCTTGGGGAGTAGGAGCCACGCAGCGGGGGAACTCCTGAGGGATGCCCTGGTATCACCGTGTTTTTCTGTTTTGCTTGCCTTCAAGGGCTTTTTAGCTTGTTTTTTCTTGTTTTTAAAACCTTGTTTTTAGGTGCCCTGGAGCCCTAGTGCCACGCGGCTTTCAGCGATTAAGTAGCTAAGGATTCCGGGTTGAAGTAGCTAAGGATTCCGGGTAAGTGGCTAAGGATTCCGGGTTGAAAAGCTAAGGATTCCGGCTGTTATCCACAAGGTCGGGGAAGTTGAGCTTCATCTGGTCATCGTCCCTGAACGTAAAGGTAAGCCGATTGATTGCCCGCCCTTTTTTCTCAGTTTTCAGCTCGACGAGAAGGCCGCTTTTCTCTCGAAGCTCAGCAATCGCGGGGTCGATCACCTTGAGCTTGAGGTTGCTGTACCGCTCGTAGGATGGGCCAAGCTCCAGCAGCTCTCGAAACTCGGCGACGCCGACCTTGTAGAACCCCGTGTTTCTGAACTGTTGCAGCAGCTCAAACAGCCGGATGGAGTGCGTCGAAGTCAGATCAGCGATCCGCTTGAGTTCGTAGGTGGTGAATCGCTGGTTGAGGTGAACCAGATAGGGCTGCACATGGACCGTGAAGAACAGCTTCGTTTCGCCCCCTCCGTCGAGGTAATCCACGCGATCCACCCAGCGGAAACGGCTCTTGTAGCGGCCATCGAAGGTTTTGATATCCCTCTCGTAGAGCGCAGATGTCGCCTCTTTCAACGCCTCATAGGCGTGTTTCAGCGGAATCCCGTACTGCTCTGAAAAGTCCTGGGCAGTGATCGAGATAGGCCGTGGCATCGGCTTGCGCGGATCGATCTGCGAAATCGCCGCCAGCAACAGGCGCTGCTCATTCAGGGTAAGTTTGTACGCGGCCATCACAAGGTCATTCGACTTCGTGACGTTTTTCCTTGAGCCAGGCTCGACCGTAACGCTCTTCATTAGACTAAGCCATACCATTGATTTAGCTTGATACTAACCAGCTAAAAGCAAATGATCAATTAGTCACTTAACCCGGAATCTTTAGTCAAGTGGAATCGCTTGCCATTAGCCGCCAGGCCTCAGCATTGGTGCGGCCTGCGGCTGCTTTTCAGGATGTGCTTTCTGGTGCCTAAACCGCATAGACGCCAAGAATCATGCTGCAATCTTGCTATTATCTTGATGCTAGCAAGACTCTTTCAAAGCCTCATAAGCGTCTAGCGCCCTTTCCAAGACTTCGACCAGCAGCAACCCATCGCGCTCAGCGATATCACGTAGCCGACTATCGAAATCCGGGCTGACGCGGGTAGCGAATGGCAGCGTCCTGTGAGTCTTGCGCGCGCTACGGCCGTCTCTACGAGGTCTTGGCTCAGCTTGCGGCGCGGCAGGGGCTACTTCGGGGGCAGTGAGGTTCTGGCTAGCCTCATCGGGCGAGGGCGGGGTGCCGAGCTTGCTCTTCTTTAGCTTGGACAGGTCGGCCATGGTCATTCTCCGATTCGATCAATCAACGATTGCAGCAGTGCGTCGGCTTTCGCGTTCAGCCCGGCATAGCGAGTCTCTGTGACTGCCCGCCCCTCATTCTGCGCCTGACGGTAGGCAGGCTTTTCAAACAGACAGCCGGACAAGACTGCATAGCCCGCCTCTTCGAGGTAGGCACGTGCGGCTGTCTCTTCCCCTTCAGTGCCGATACGGTTCAAGGCAAAAGCAAGCCGCTGCGCCGGCACGCCTGCTTTGACTAGGGCATGAAACTCTCTCACTGCGGGTCGTAGATCATCGAGAGAAGCGCCGGTCGGCTGCACGACGATGCTTGCCGCCTTGGCGATCTCCAGGGTGGCCTGACTGGTACGTGCCGGCCCATCGATCACCAGCAGGTCAAAGCCATCAGCTGCTGCGAGGGCTTGCGCCGCAGTAGCGAATGCCTCCACCGAGACGACCGGCTCCAGTCCAACGCTCAAGCGTACCCGGTGCCAGTCGACTGAAGTTCCTTGCTGCGTATCTAGGTCGGCCACCTTCACCCTCAGCCCCCCGGCTGCGGCTTCGCGTGCCAAAGCACGGGAGAGTGTGGACTTACCCACTCCCCCCTTCTGACTCACCAGCGCCACCACTGTAGCCATACGACTCTCCATATCTGTTGCAGCTATCTAGCAGCAAGATAGCTGCATGAATAAAAGCCCGCAGACGGACACAAGGTCCGCGCGGGCAGAGGTTATGCGGCCATGCTCAACTCAAGGTGTACATGTAGGCCAACTGCGCTCGCGTACCCGACCAGGGCATCAATGCTGAACTTCTGGATGCGGCCGTGTTTCAGATCAGAATACCGTGGGCGGGTAATCCCAAGGCGGGCGGCTTTATCAGCATCGGTGCCCGGCAGCTGCTCCAGGTACTGATTGAGTTTCATCAGCAGCGCAGAGCGCACTTTCATGTTCTCAGCCTCAGCCGGGGTATCCTCGATGGCATCCCAGACGCTGGCGAATGTCTGCTCGGTGGTCATGGTGATTCCCTCTTGAGGTCACGCAATCGGCGCGCAGCAAGGTCTATGTCTGCTTTGGCCGTTTGCTGGGTTGTCTTTCGGAAGCAGTGGAGCACCACTACAGCGTCAACGACATTGGCAACGTAGATAACTCGGAAGGCTCCACTCTCCTCCCGGATACGAATCTCCCGCACGCCGAGGCCGATACTCTTCATCGGCTTCCAGTCATCAGGATCGAGGCCATTCTGCACGCGGTCGAGCTGGTGGCCAGCCTCTCGCTTGGCATCCAATGGGAACTCGCGCAGCCTGTCGAGCGAGTCGCCAACGAACCTGACTGCCTTCATTCCTACCCCTTCTTCTTGGTCAGTAGCTGGCATCGCTGTGCCTACCGCAGTGTTATCAAAAATGATAACACTGCGTTCGCTGCACCGCTAGGCGGCCAACACACGATAACGGTTAAATCTTGCTGCTTTCTTGCAGCAAGATTTATAGCAGCATGCAGGTCAATGAGAAATAGCCTATCGCCATGCATGCCCTTTCAGGACAAGCGCTGCTCCTCGTGTCGAGGAAAGGTGATCCCTAGACGAGCAGCCAGTCGCTTGACGGTCATCGGCGCGAACGCGGCACCACGACGAGTCTTCACCCCATGCCGGTTGAGGTAGTCGGCACAGCCTGCCAGTGAGGTGATGCCGTCGAAGCGCGCGGCTTTGAGATGGTTCGCCACGCTCAGCGCATAGGCATCTGCCGATGCGACCGCAGCCGCCACGGCGGCCCCGTTGCCAGCCTCATGGGCCTTCTGCCGGCCGGCGTCACGGCGGGATACCTTCGCCTGGGCTGCTGCATCCCCGCTCTCGGCGCGGGCCTTGAGCGATGCCAGGGCGTCACGGGTGCGGCCGGCGATGAACTCGCGCTCCTGCTGAGCCAGGGCGGCGTAGATGTGGAGCTGGAAGGCATCCGCGTCGGGCATGGTGGCCACCTTGAACGGCACCCGCTTCACCATCGCGGCGATGTGCTCAACGTCGCGGCTCAGACGGTCGAGCTTGGCGACCACCAGCAGCGCGCCCAGCTCCTTGGCCGCGCCCATGGCCTTGATGCACTCCGGGCGTACAGTCGGGGCGACGGTGCCGGACGCGGTATCGACGAACTCGACCACGACTTCCCAGCCCTTCGCCCTAGCCGCCTGGGCGATGTAATCGCGCTGGGCCTCGATGCCCAAGCCGCTTTCGCCCTGGCGTTCGGTCGACACCCGCAGATAGGCCACCACTTGCATTGCTTCGCGCTCCAGGTTGGCGTGGGCGCCTAGTTTAACAATTCGTTGTCGAGCGTCTAAAAAACGTTATTTTCCCAAGAATCCCCTACCGGTTCTGCGCTTCCCTTGCGCTACTTGTAGAAACCCAATACACTGTTTCGTAACAACTAACCCTCATGACCGGCGTGGCTTGACCATCTGGTTGGAGGGGGAAAAAGCCGGCGAAAGCCGGTTTTTTCGTTTACAGGGTAGGACAATGCAGGGATCGCCCGAGCTACAGCTGCTCCGCACACGGGTCTACATCGACGGCTACAACTTTTACTACGGCTGCCTGAGGGGAACCCCCTACAAGTGGCTCGACCTTCTGCCGCTGTTTGAGCGGCACATCCTTCCATCGATCCTTACGACAGATCCCGAAGGGCACCCTCGCTCGTCGTTCCTTCTGCCCGATCCGTCGATCAAATACTTCACCGCTAAAATCGTAGAGCGCGTGGCTAAAGCCGCAGATTCGGTTTCCTCACAGGCCCGCTATCACACCGCACTACGCAAACTGCACAATGGTCGCATCGAGCTAGTGGAGGGCTACTATGCTGTCAACGAGATGAAAGTGAAGATCGTTGACGCTGAAAACCCCAAATTGCCGCCCCGTGAATGCCAAGAAATCCTCGCTTGGAAGGTTGAAGAGAAACAGTCAGACGTGAACCTGGCATTGCATGCCTATCACGACGCGATCACTGGCGCGGTTGATCAGGTTGTTATGGTCACCAACGACACGGACCTTGTGCCTGCTCTGCAGATGCGCAGTCGGATCAACCAGCTGTTCAACGAGAGCCGCGGCGCTGCGGGCAGTCGCAGTATTCTGGGCATGCTGCGCGAGGATGGCATGGTGATCGGGCGATTCAAGGTGCGTAGCCTGATGCGCGAGCTGGGGCTCGTCAGCAAGCAGCCCGGCTCGCATGCGTACAAGTCAGCGACAGTCGAGCGTCCCGACATCCCGAACCGGCTGAACCGCGAGTTCACGGTCGAACATCCCAACCAGGTCTGGTGTGGTGACATCACCTACGTCTGGGCCCAGGGCCGCTGGCATTACCTGGCCGTCGTGCTGGATCTTCACGTTCGCCGCGTCATCGGCTGGGCATTCTCCGACAAGCCAGATGCGGAGCTGGCTGCCCGTGCGCTCGACATGGCCTACGAGCAGCGTGGCAGACCGCAGAAGGTGATGTTCCACTCGGATCAGGGCAGCCAATATTCCAGTCGCCTGTTCCGGCAGCGGCTCTGGCGTTACCGGATGCAGCAGAGCATGAGTCGACGCGGCAACTGCTGGGACAACGCCCCGATGGAGCGGCTGTTTCGCAGCCTGAAAACAGAATGGATACCGCCGACAGGCTACATGACTGCAAGAGAGGCACAGCGAGACATCAGCCATTACCTGATGCATCGGTATAACTGGATCAGGCCGCATCAGGCCAACGGCGGACTCCCGCCCGCCGTTGCCGAGAAAAAACTTAACCCACTGTCCGGGATGGCTTGACCACTACATCCGATCATGGGTGGGTTTAGCCAGACAATAAGTTGTGGGGCACAAGTTTAGCAGTGCGCCCCACAGTGGCTGCTTTCAGCGCGTGCGAGAGCGCACACGCGCTACCCTTTACAACAAAAACTCCCACGCCGTCGGCTGCGCATAAACGCCCTGCATCTCGATCGACACCACGAACGAATGCGCAACATCGGTGAGGCTCATGCCGTCTTCGATCCGATTCATCCAATAGGCATGTCCAGCCTCGTCAGGCGTACGGCCCAGGAAGTCAAGGTAGAACAAGTCCAGTTGCGCCGCCGTTGAAAGCGCGGAGAACTGCAGGCCCGAGCCCGACTGATACTCAGCCGAATACAGGAAGCTCAGCGCGATGTCGCCGATCGACTCGCCCGCCGCGTAGCGTTCTGCCCAATACTGGAAGCCGGCCAAGTCGGCCTGGCGGTCCAGCACTTCCCCGTACAGCGATGCAATCACGGTGTAGTGAGGGGCGTTTTCCACCGTGTAATCGGCATCGTCGAAGCGCAGCGTTTCGACGTTGATCACCGTATCGACGTCATCGGCCCGATCCAGCGAGCGCACGATGGTCTTACCATGGTCACGCACGATCTCGTAGCGGCTGATGCTGCCGGTGAAGGTGGCCACGTCGGTGTCGGCACCGCCGTGCAGCAGGTCTTCGCCCGCGCCGCCATACAGCACGTCGTCGGCTTCGCCCAGCAGGATGTACTGGCTGCCCGCACCGCCATACACCACGTTGGCACCACTGCCGCCGCGCAAGAACACGCCATTACCCACAACCACGGCAAAGTCGATGTCGTGCAGTTCGATCACGGTGCCCTGGGGCAAGGCGGTGGCGTCGATGACCAGGGCTTCGAGCTTGTCGGCTGTGCTGGTGCTGGCCTCGGTCCGAGCGGCACCGCTCACCACCACCGGCACGCTGGGCGCATTGGGCAAGGCCGTCGGCGCCGTGAGCTGGATCTTGTTGACCCAGAGGGTGGCGTCCTGAGGCAGGGTGTCCAGGAAGGACTGGCCGCCCCCCAGCATGTCCGTGCGGCTCGGGTCGCCGTCAGACACTGTGGATTGAATCAGCGTGATCAGCCCTTGCTGCCCGGTGGTTGTGGTGGGTGTGCGGTCGCCCACCGAAACCAGACCCACGCCCGAAGGCAGGCTCACGGTGGTGTTGCTGGTGCTGCCGGCGACGGATTCGTACAGCAGGGGCAGAACCGTCGGCGTACTGCTGCCAGCGCCCGTGCCTGTGGTGGTCGGTACGTAGACCAGTTCGCGCACGGTGTTACCGTCGGCGGTGACTGTGACTGTTTCGACCACCGGCACGGTGCCAATGGTGCCCGTCGTCGTGGTCTGAGCCCCGCCGTCGGTTGTGACGGTGGTGTTGGAGACGCCATTCTGGATTGCGCCCTCTGGTGAGGGAGCTGGGGTAGGAGCACTCCCTGAGCTGGGTGCTGGCACCGCGTTAAGGCTGTATGTGGCGGTGGTGGGGCTGCTGACCACGCCATCTGTCACGCTGATAGTGATGCTGGCCGCACCTGCCCCTGCTGCCGTGAACGTGGCGTCAGCCAAAGCGGTGTTGATGTCATCTGCCGTGCCGGTGAGTTGAATGCCGTCCGTGTTGGTGTCTGCATCGGTCAGGCCACCCACCGTGCCGTTGGTTGCCTTGAGCGTCACCGTCAGTGTCTGGCTGGCATCTTTGTCGGCCACCTTGAAATCCGCCAGGGCGGCAGCGGTGCCTGCCGTCACACCCTGCGCTGCTACGGGAACATCGGTGATGGTGGGAGCGTAGTTGATGCCTCCGCTTCCACTGCTGCCCGTGGTTAGTACCGTGACCCCCTGCGGCACGTTCACGAGGTTGACCACACCGCTGCCATCGTTATCGATGGTGATGGTCTGGCCGCTGCTCAGGTGGCTCAAATCGACA
>CAYLKZ010000079.1:0-7761 GCA_964384275.1 uncultured Sphingobium sp.
CTGGGCGCGATGATATCCGCGCCCGCCGCCGCCTGATTGAGCGACTGGCCGATCAGCACCTCGATCGTCTCGTCATTGAGGATATAGCCGCTTTCGTCCAGCAATCCGTCCTGCCCATGGGCGGTATAGGGGTCGAGCGCGACATCGGTGAGGATGCCGATATCGGGCACTGCGTCCTTGATCGCGCGGATCGCGCGGCACATCAGATTGTCGGGGTTGAGCGCTTCCCTGCCGTCGTCGTTGCGGCGCTCCGGCTGGGTATTGGGGAAGAGGGCGAGGCAGGGGATGCCAGCATCGCGAGCTTCCTTCGCGCGTTCCACCAGCAGGTCTACCGACCAGCGCGACACGCCGGGCAGCGAGGCGACCGGCTCCTCCACGCCCTTGCCCTCGGTCACGAACAGCGGCCAGAGGAGATCGCTTGGGTGCAGCCGGTTTTCGGCATGCATGGCGCGGCTCCAGGCCGAAGCGCGAGTGCGGCGCAGGCGAAGGGCGGGATAGGCGGCTGGATAGAAGCTTGTCATGACCCGCAGCTTTAGGCCCGCGATGGAACCACCGCAAGCCGGGACAAGGGGATGAAATGTCCCAGCCTGTTTCCTCTGGCTATAAGCCCTTTCGGCTGGGAAAGGCCCACTTCTAGAGGCCGACCGGCGGCTCCGATTTCAGCGCATCGCGATCTTTGTCGCGTCGATCTTCCGGTCCTCGGCAAGCGACGGGCCAGAGGCCGGGCCGGTGGTGATCGCCTTCAGCTGCGCGAGGCGCGAACGGAAGGCCTGCAATTCGCGCCCGGCCAGTTGCGAGCCTTGCTCGAACTTCACCGAGAGCGGGTTCACCGCCTGCCCGCCGCGATAGACCTCATAATGAAGATGCGGTCCGGTTGAAAGGCCGGTCGAGCCGACATAGCCGATAACCTGTCCCCGACGCACCGATTCGCCTGCATCCACCGAGATGCGGCTCATATGCGCATAGCCGGTGCCCAAGCCGTTATAATGGGCGAGCTTCACATAATTGCCGTGCCCGCCATGGCGCCCCGCAAAGGCGACGCGGCCATCGGCCACCGCATAGATGGGCGTTCCGGTCGGCGCCGCATAATCGACGCCCGCATGCAGGCGCGAATAGCCGAGGACCGGGTGGAAACGCATCCCGAAGCTGGAGGAGAGGCGGGCGGCCGTCACCGGACGGGCGAGGCCGGGGCGCTTCTGCCCGACGCCGGATGCCTCGAACCACTGGTCCTTGCCCTCATGCGCCCAGCGCAGCATGTCGATCTTCTTGCCGCTCGACAATTGCAGGCCGCCATAGAGCAGCTCCCCGGTTTCCGTCTCGCCGGTTTCGGCGCGGCGGTGGGAGACGATGATGTCGAATTTCGTGCCCGGCGCGATGGAGCTGAGCGGCACATGTTGGCTGATCACGCGCAGATAATTCTGGATGGTCGCAGGCAGCGCTCCTGCCGAGCGGGCTGCCTGATAGAGGCTGTCGCTGACGATGCCCTGAATGCGCAGCGGCGTATTGTCGACCGCGATCGACGTGCGCCGCGCGGAGAGCACCCCATTCTCGCGGCGAATGTCGATCGCGAGGTCGAGGCTGGCGCGGAAGCTCAGGCTGTCGAGCGGGCGGGGCATGTTGCGATTGGCGCGGCGGCCCAGCGTGATGTCGAGCCGGGTGCCAGCGGGCAGCGCGCCGTTGCCCACGTCCAGCGCGACAAGATCCATCACCCGGGCGGCGTCGGCGCTGCTGATGCCGGCGCGGGTGAGCGCATGGGTAAGGCTGTCGCCCGCGCCCATCGCGGCGTTGAGGGTGACGGTCGGCCGTTCGGGCGTCTGATTGAGCGGGGCGACCGCCTCGGTCGGACCCATATGCCGCCCGCTATCGGCCCCCAGCGCCAAAGGCGTGAGCATTTGCGAGCGGACTTCATCATAGCTCGCCTGGCTCATCACCGGGTCGGAGGCGGCGGGCAGCGGTGCGAAATCGGGCTTCAGGCTGATGGCGGTGGCGCAGAGCGCGATGCAGGTCGCCGCGCCGCGCAGCCAGCGCAGGCTGCCGATGTCATTGCCGAGATCGGGGGCAAGGTCGACATCCTGCGCCCAGTCTTCGATCCGGCTGCGCCAGTCGAGCAGCTTCGCCATGCCGGTGCGCGGCGTTTCTGCCTGCGCGCCTGCCCCGGCCTGCCTGCCTGATTGCGCCGGGCGCGTCTTCAGGAAGCGCACGGTCGGCTGCGCGCGTGTCAGCCACAAGGCTGCGCCCGATGCGGCTGTGCCGCCCTGGGCCGAGCCAAATTCATTACGATCAAACAAACCGGCGATCCCCCGGGGCTCTCGTTGGTTCTCGGCGCACCCGCTTTGCGCCGATAGGTGGGGTCTTTTGTGAAGCAATAGGGTTAAAGTCAAATTAAAGCGGGCTTTTCCATTTCTTAGCCGCGACGAATCGTGCCGTAACCCCGGTGAATCGGATGTTCTTTATACTGGCAAAAGCTGTGCCCTTGCATGTGCGGGCGCCATCGCCGACATAAGAGGCATGGTTCAATTCTCCCGCGCAGCGGTTACGGCGGTGCTTGGCCCGACCAATACCGGCAAGACCCATCTGGCGGTGGAGCGGTTCTGCGCCCATTCCAGCGGCATGATGGGCTTCCCCCTCCGGCTGCTGGCGCGGGAGGTCTATGATCGCGTGGTCGCGATCAAGGGCGCGGGCGAGGTCGCGCTCATCACCGGGGAGGAAAAGATCGTACCGCCGGGCGCGCGCTGGTTTCTCTGCACGGCGGAGTCGATGCCGGTCGACCGGGATTTCGCTTTCGTCGCTCTCGATGAAGCGCAACTTGGCGTGGACCCGGAGCGCGGCCATGTGTTCACCGACCGGTTGCTGCGCGCGCGTGGGCGCGAGGAGACGATGATCCTCGGTTCTGCGGCGCTCGGTCCCGTCGTGCGGGCGTTGCTGCCGGAGGCGGAGATCATCTCCCGCCCGCGCTTTTCGACCTTGAGCTATGCGGGCGCGAAGAAATTGTCGCGCCTGCCCAAGCGCTCGGCGATCGTCGCTTTCTCCGCTGAGGAGGTTTATGCCGTCGCGGAAATGCTGCGCCGCCTGCGGGGCGGGGCGGCGGTGGTGATGGGCGCGCTTTCGCCCTCCACCCGAAATGCGCAGGTGCAGATGTTTCTCAATGGCGATGTCGATTATCTCGTCGCCACCGACGCGATCGGCATGGGCCTTAATCTCGACGTCGCCCATGTAGCCTTCGCCTCGCTGCGCAAGTTCGACGGCCAGCGCACGCGCCGCCTGACCATCGCCGAAATGGCGCAGATCGCCGGGCGGGCGGGCCGCCATCACAAGGACGGCACCTTCGGCTCTCTTGGCGGAGAGGACGGCGAGGCGGGCTTCCGTCCCGAGGAAATAGAGGCGATCGAGGATCATCGCTTTCCGCCGCTCGAATGGCTGTTCTGGCGTGATGGAGAACCGTCGATGGACAGCCTCGGCGCGCTTATCGCCGGGCTGGAGGCGCGTCCCGCCCGGCCGGAGTTGCGCGCCGCGCCGCAGGCGGTGGACCTCGCCGTGCTCAAGACCATGGCCGACACCGCGCTGGTGCATGAGCGGGTGAAGGGCAAGCAGCAGGTGCGGCGCCTCTGGGATGTGTGCGGCCTGCCCGATTTCCAGAAGCTGGGCGCCGATCATCATGCGCGCATGGTGATGCGGCTCTGGCGGTTCCGCAGCGAGGGCAAGGGCCATGTGCCGCGCGACTGGTTCGCCCAGCATCTGGCGCGGCTCGACAATGTGCAGGGCGATGTCGATACGCTGTCCGGGCGAATCGCGGCGGTGCGCACCTGGTCCTACATCGCCCATCGGCCGGACTGGCTGGAACATCCCGCCGAAATGGCCGAACGCACCCGCGCGCTGGAGGAAAAGCTCTCCGACGCTCTGCACGCCGCGTTGACCCAACGCTTTGTCGATCGGCGCACATCCCTGCTTTTGCGGGATATAGGACAGAAACGGGACGATCTTCCTTTCGACGTGGATGCAGATGGGACTGTGCATGTCGATGGGGAGACGCTAGGAAGATTGTTGGGCTTCCGCTTCCTCGTAGATCCGCAGGCGAGGGCGGCCGATCGAAAATTACTGCTTGCCGCGGCGGAGCGGCGCTTGGGAAAGATGTTGACGGTGAAGGCTGAAGAACTGATTGCCGCGCCCGATGGCGAATTCGCGCTGGTGGCGGCGCCGGGTACAGACCCGCATGTCGCATGGCGCGACGAGCAGGTCGCGACGCTTCATCTCGGGCCGACCCTGTTGTCGCCGGAAGTCCGGGTGGACAAGGCTATCTCCGCGCTGGGGCAGGATGTGCAGAATCGCGTCGTCGCCCGTCTCCAGACTTGGATGAAGACACAGCAGGAACGTCACCTCGCTCCGTTGCTGCGAATTCTCGACCAGTCGACCCAGGCCGAAACGCCCGCCGTCGTGCGCGCGCTGTTCATCCAGCTCGCCGATGCGGGCGGCATCGTCGCACGCGGGGATCTCGACGACGCGCTGGGGCTGCTCGACAAGGAGCAGCGTCAGCTGGTGCGCAAGGCGGGCTTCACCATCGGCGTGCTCGACATCTATCATCATGCGTTGCTGAAACCCGGCGCCGCGCTGTGGCGTCTCGCGCTGTCGGCGGTGAAGCGCGGCAAGCCGATGCTGCCGCTGCCGCAGGCGGGCGCCGTGCTGCTGGCGCTCAAGGATCGCGAGGACCAGATGGGCGCGCGTCAGGCGGGCTATCGCGGCTTCGGCGACACGCAGGTGCGCATCGACATGGTGGAGCGCATCGCGCGCGGCGGCCATGAGTCGATCGCCAAGAACGAGCGCTATGACGTGACCTCGCCCTTCATCGTTTCGCTGGGCCTGTCGGATCAGCTGTTCAACCATATCATGCGTAATGCCGGGTTCCGGCCGGTCACGCCCAGAGCCGTTGCGGCTGGGGATGACGAAGGCCAATGCGTGGAAGAGGCCGTTGAGGCGGTCGAAGCCGTTGGGCAAGGCGCCGTCGTCGCGGAAGCCGCCACTGCTCCCGAAGCCGAAGCGCCGGTGGAGAATATCGAGCCTGCGGTGGAAGCCGCCGCATCCGAGGATGATGTCGCGGCGGAAATCGTCGAGGTGGAAAGCGTAGAGGCGGAGGCTGTCGCCGAGGCAGAGGGCGCCGATCAGGCTCCCGCCGAGGTAGAAGCACAAGCGGACGAATCTACGGAAGCCGAGACTCCGGCCGAATCCGAGGCCGCGCAGCAGCCCTCCGCCGAGGCCGTGCCGCCGGGCGCGAACTGGGCCTTCCGGGGCCGTCGCAAGCCGCGCGAGCATCATCATGGCGGCAACCGCTTCGGTCAGGAGGGCGCGCAGGGCGGCCGGCATAAGGATCATGGCCAGCGCAGCGGCAAGGGTCACGCCAAGGGGCAGGTCAACAAGGGACAGGGCGGCCGGGATGAGGAAGGCCGCCGTCGCTCCGGTCCGCCGCGCGGGGATCGCAAGGGCGGGCCGCGCCGGGACGGTGGTTCCGCACCGCGTCCGCTCATCCATCGCAGCGAGCCTGAACGGCCTGCGGGCGGCGGCGCTTTCGCCGGGCTCGCTGCGCTGCTGGGGCGCGATGAATAAGGCGAACGTCTCCTTGTCGGGGGCAGGGGGACGCCCTTGACCGCCACGGCGCTGCCGGGCGGCCATGCCCCCACGCTGCGGATTGACAAATTTCTATGGTTCGTGCGGCTCGCCAAGAGCCGGTCGATCGCGCAGGCGATGGCGGAAAAGGGCATAATGCGCCTGAATGGCCGCCGCATTGAGCGCGCGCACAGCCCGATCCGCGTCGGCGATCTGCTGACGCTGGCTCAGGGGGAAAAGGTGCGGGTGGTGCGGGTGCTGCGCCTGCCCGACCGGCGCGGCCCGGCCAGTGAAGCCCAGAACTGCTACGAAGAACTGGAACTTGGCGGCTGAACAGGAAAAATCACAGCGTCTGATTATTGACGGGGCGAGCCAGCGGGAATAGCAGGGCGCGGATTGGTTCCCGCGCCGCCTGTTGCGATGGCGCCCGGAGGATGTGAGGAAATACCCAGATGACCTATGTTGTGACAGACAACTGCATACGCTGCAAATATATGGATTGCGTAGAAGTATGTCCCGTCGATTGCTTCTATGAAGGCGAGAACATGCTGGTCATCAATCCCAATGAATGCATCGATTGCGGCGTGTGCGAACCGGAATGTCCCGCCGAGGCGATTCTTCCCGATACCGAGAGCGGGCTTGAATCCTGGCTGGAACTGAACACGAAATATTCCGCCGAATGGCCGAATATCACGGTGAAGGGCGAAGCACCCGCCGATGCCGACGAAATGAAGTCGGTCGAGAACAAGCTCGAAAAATTCTTCTCGCCCAACCCCGGGTCGGGCAACTGACGACGACGCTGCGCGTCGAAAAAGGGCTGGTTTTCCCTTGACCCTGCCTGCCTTTGTGGCGGGCGGGGTAGAATTTTTGTGGCGAATCTGTTAAAAGGGCCGGAAAGGCGGGTTTGTCGCACCCGCCAGGAGTAGAATAATGTCCCTTCCGTCGGATCGCGCATCGCCGAAAATTGATCATTTTCCTTCCCGGATGCCGTACTGACGCACCTCAAAATGTAGAAAGGTTCCCAATGGCTGCCAAGGCCCTGTCCTTCGATGTCGGTGATTATGTCGTCTATCCCAAGCATGGGGTAGGACGTGTGATCGAGCTGCAAAGCCAGCAGATCGCCGGCATGGAACTGGAACTTTATGTGTTGCGCTTCGAAAAAGAGCGGATGACCCTGCGCGTTCCCACCAATAAGGCGGAAAGCGTCGGCATGCGCAAGCTGTCGTCGAACAAGACGCTGAGCGAGGCGATGGAAACCCTGAAGGGCAAGCCCAAGGTGAAGCGCACCATGTGGTCGCGCCGTGCGCAGGAATATGAGGCCAAGATCAACTCAGGCGATCTCGTCTCGATCGCCGAGGTCACGCGCGATCTGTTCCGCGCCGACGACCAGCCGGAGCAGAGCTATTCCGAGCGTCAGATCTTCGAAGCGGCGTCGAGCCGTCTCGCCCGCGAGCTCGCGGCGATGGAAGGTACGGATGAGGCCGGAGCGCTCAAGAAGATTCTCGAAGTGCTCAATGAAGCCGCGCCGAAATATGCGCGGGAAAAGGCGGAATAAGCTCTTGCCGCTTCGGTTCACCGGAAATCGGGGGCGCCTGTTCGGGCGCCCCTTTTTCGTCGCGCCGCCTCTGCGCGCGCGGCTGGGAACGATGGCAGAGGCGGGCGCGGGTATCGGGGCGGCGGTCTGCGCTGCGCTGATGCTGACGGCGGGGCCTGCCCATGCGGCGATGCGCGGCTATATCGTCACCAGCTTCGACAGCATCCGCGTCGAAGCGCCGGTGCGCATCGTGCTGACCACCGGCAGCGGCGTCAGCGGCACGGGCGAGGGTGAGCGGGAAGCGCTGGATCGTGTTTCGCTCTCGGTTTCGGGCGGACTTCTCACCGTCTCCATGGCGGCTCGGCCGGACAATGGCTTTTCCGACGGCAAGCCCGCGCCGGTGCCGGCACTGTATCTCTCCACCGGGCAATTGCGGCGCGTGCAGATGATCGGCGGCGGCGCGCTGACGATCCGCGAACTGGAAGGGCTGGAAGCGGACCTTTCGCTTAACGGCAATGGCGAAATCCTCGTCCAGCAGGCCAATGTCGAACGCCTGTCGCTCTATGTCGGCGGCGGCGGGCGCCTCACCATCGCGGGCACGGCGCGTGACGTGCGCGTGTCGGTCAGCGGCT
>CAYLKZ010000079.1:7861-12917 GCA_964384275.1 uncultured Sphingobium sp.
GGGCGCCTCACCATCGCGGGCACGGCGCGTGACGTGCGCGTGTCGGTCAGCGGCTCAGGCGCGCTGGAAGCTGGTGCGCTCGATGCGCGCGCCGCTGTGGTTGCCAATGATGGGCCAGGCTCGATCCGATTGATGGCGCATGGGCCGGTGAAGATCACGTCCAGTGGCTCCGGCGATACGGTGATCGACGGTAAGCCTGTCTGCACTATCGACCAGCGCGGCGTCGGGCAGGTGATCTGCGCGCAATAAAGGAGGAGGAGTGCCTCACTCCCGGCTTGCGAGGCGCTGATCCTTGGTCTGCCCGATTCCTGCTGAGCCGGACCGTGCCTTCTTATCGCGTCAGGCGGGCTGCGGACTTTGGGCGGTTGGCCGTCACAACGGCTGGCCAGATGCCGCGCTCGTCCCATGACGGTCCGCGCTGATTAGCGCTCGAATCACCCTAACTCTTGTAAAGCGCGTCGAGCCGGTCCTGATATTGCTGGCGGATGATGTGGCGGCGGATCTTGATCGAGGGCGTCAGCATCTGGTTTTCCAGACTGAACGGTTCGTCGGCGATGATGAACTGGCGCACCCTTTCGGTGACGGAAAGGTCCGCGTTCACCCGGTCCACCGCCGCGCGCAGGGCTGCATGAAAATCCGGGTCGTCGCGCAAGATGGCAAGATCCGAAGGCTTGCCCCGCTCATGCGCCCAGGAAGCGATCCACTCGGCATCGGCCACCAGCAGGCCCACCAGATAGGGCCGCTTGTCGCCGCTCACCATCGCCTGCGCGATTTCTTCTTGCAGGGTCAGCATGCCCTCGACGCGCTGGGGGGAGACATTATCGCCCTTGTCGTTGACGATCAGATCCTTTTTGCGGTCGGTGATGCGGATGCGCTCCGCCTCGTCAAATTCGCCGATGTCGCCAGTGTGCAGCCAGCCATTTTGCAGCGCCCGCGCGGTTTCGACAGGGTTGCGCCAATAGCCGTGCATCACCAGTTCGCCGCGCACCAATATCTCGCCATCGTCGGCGATGCGGACCTCGACATTCTTCAGCGGCGTGCCGACCGTATCCATTTTGAGGCCGGTCTTCGGACGGGTGACGCTGATAACCGGGCCAGCCTCGGTCTGGCCATAGCCTTGCAGCAAGACGAGGCCGAGCGAACTGAAAAAGGTGCCGACCTCCGGATTGAGCGGAGCGCCGCCCGACACCAGCGCCTTGATCCGCCCGCCGAAGCGTGCGCGCACCTTGGGGCGGATGCTATGTTCCAGCAGCAGGTCGAGAGCCTTGTCCCACGGCTTGAGTTTTCTGCCGGCGCCTTTCAGAGCGCCGAGTCGCAGCGCCTGCTCCAGCATGGCGGAGGGCAGGCGGCCCTGCTTGTGGATGGCCTTGATAACGCGGGTGCGCAGCACCTCGAACAAGCGCGGTACCACGACCATGATGGTGGGGCGCACCTCCTCGATATTGGCGGCGAGCTTTTCCAGCCCCTCGGCATAATAGATCTGCGCGCCCATGCCGATCGGGAAGAATTGCCCGGCGCTATGCTCATAGGCGTGGGACAGGGGCAGGAAGGAGAGGAACGTCTCATCCCCCCAGCCGAAATCACTGGCGATAACGTCGGCGCAGCCTTCGACATTGGTGAGGATCGCGCCATGATGCTGCTGCACCCCGCGCGGGGCACCGCCGGTGCCGCTGGTGTAGATGAGGCAGGCGAGATCCTCGCGCGTGGCGGTGATGGCCTCGGCGCAGGCGTCGGGTGTGGCCGCTGGATCGTCGCTATGAGCGGCGATCAGCTCTTGCCACTGAAGGATGGTAGCCGCGCCGCTCTGGGCCAGACGCAGCGGCTCCACGCCGATCATCAGGCGAACGGTATTGGAGCCGGTGACGGCGGGCATCAGCGCCTTGGCGAGCTTCGCTGTCGAGACGATGATCGCGGCCGCGCCGCTATCCTGCATCACATGGGCATGATCGCGCGGGGTGTTGGTGGTGTAGGTTGGCACGGTCACGGCGCCCGCGGCCATGATCGCCAGATCGGCGATGCAGAATTCGGGCCGGTTCTCGCTCACCAGCATCACGCGCTCGCCGGGCTGGATGCCTTGTGCCCGCAGCGCGGCGGCGAGCGCGGCGACCTGTTGCGCGGTTTCCGACCAGCTTAGCGGGCGCCAGGCGCTATCCTGCTTGCGCCAGAGAAACGGCGCATCGCCCATTGCGCTCGCGCGCACGAAGAACATGGTGACAAGATTGGGGAAATGTTCAAAAGCGCGCATGCATTCTCCAGCGGGGAGACCATCTTCTGCGGTCCTGCCCACTGCTATAGGCAAGTCAGTCGGAGAGGGCTACCCCTATGCTGCGCGGGTCGGCCGCGCCGCGCCAGCTGCCGTCCGGCAATCGCTCGGCGGCATTGGCCTTGAGCGGCAGCGGGCCGAGCATGACCTTGTGGCCGAGCGCTTCGAGCGCGGGCTGCATCGCCGTCAGCGCGGTGCCCTCTTCCAGCATTAGCTGGTCGCCCCGTAAGAAGACCAGGCCTAGGCCCAATGCCTCCTGCGCGTCCAATCCCCAGTCGATATGGGCGATCAGCGCCTTCGTCACCTGCATGATGATCGTCGCCCCGCCCGCCGCGCCGACGACGAAGACGGGCTTTCCGCTGGCGTCATAGACGATGGTGGGCGCCATGGAGGAACGGGGGCGTTTGCCCGGCTCCACCCGGTTGGCGACGGGGGCGCCTTTTCTTTCGGGCGCGAAATCGAAGTCGGTCAACTCATTGTTGAGGAAAAAGCCGTTGACGAGCAACTGGCTGCCGAATGGCCCTTCGACCGTGGAGGTCATGGAGACGATATCGCCATAGCCGTCCACGGCGACGAAATGGGTGGTGCCCGCTACCTCCCGCGTCGCTACCGGGCTACGCGCGGGCGCGCCGGGTGGCGTGCCCGCCTCATAGCGGCCGAGCGTCCGGGCAGGCGAGATCAGCCGCGAGCGGCGGCGCATATAGGCGGGATCGATCAGCCCCGCGACCGGCACGGAGAGGAAATCGCGGTCGCCCAGATACAGGTCGCGATCCGAATAGGCGAGGCGCATCGCTTCCGCTATCAGGTGCCAGCTTGCCGGATTATCCTTGCCAAGCTTCGCCAGATCGAAGCGCTCCAGCATCCCCAATATCTGGAGCACCGTTGTCGCGCCCGATGAGGGTGGCCCCATGCTGCATATGTGGTAGGCGCGATAGGGCGAGCAGACCGCCGGACGTTCCTTCGCGCGATAGGCGGTGAGGTCGGCGGCGGTCAGATGCGTGGGGTTGCGGCTGGCCTGCGCGACGGCGGCGCTGATCGCATCGGCGCCGTCCTTGTAGAAGGCGTCCGGGCCTTTGTCGGCGATCTGCTGGAGGAAGTCGGCGAGCGCGGGATTGCGGATGGTCGCGCCTTCGCGGGCGGGCTTGCCGCCGATCCAGTAAAGGGCGCGGGCCTGCGGGAAATCCTGCGCCCAGAGCGGCGCCATGCGGGCGAGCGCGGCGGCGAGCGGCTTGCTGACGGTGAACCCTTGGCGGGCGAGGCGGATGGCGGGCTGGAACAACTCCGCCCAGCCGAGCCTGCCCCATTTGTCGTGAGAGAGCTTCATCAGCGCGATATTGCCCGGCACGCCCACCGACCTGCCGCCGGGAAAGGCGAGCGGGAAGGGCAGGGGCTGGCCGGTCGAATCGAGGAACAGGGCGGGCGTGGCGGAGGCGGGGGCGGTTTCGCGCCCGTCTATCGTTTCGATAAGGCCGCTGCGCCCATCATGATGGAGGAGGAAGCCGCCGCCGCCGATGCCGCTCGACTGGGGTTCCACCACGGTCAGCGCGAGCATCATCGCCATCGCGGCGTCGGTCGCGCTGCCGCCTTTGCGCAATATCTCCTGTCCCGCCGCACTCGCCCGCGGATCGGCGGAACTGACGGTGCCGCCCGCTGCAAGGGCGGCGACCGGAAGCCAGAGGAAAAGGGCGATGGCGGCGAGGAAGCGGCGGATGAGCAAGATCATGGCCGCAGTCTAGGCGGCTGGGGCGTCGATGCCAACGGCCTCCGCAATGGTGGCGAGACCGTCGCGGCGCAGCAACGCTTTCAGCCCCTTGTTGATGCGCGCCGCCAGATAGGGGCCTTCATAGATCATGGCGCTGTAGAGCTGAACCAGCGAGGCCCCGGCCCGGAGGCGGGCATAGGCCTGATCGGCGTTCGCGATGCCGCCCGCGCCGATCAGCGGAACCTGTTTGCCGAGCGTCGCGCGGAACCGGCGCAGCTTGTCGAGCGCGAGATCGTGCAGCGGCGCGCCGGAAAGACCGCCGATTTCCCCGGCGGCGGCCGAACGCAGCGGCGGGCGGGTGATCGTCGTGTTGGAGACGATCAGCGCATTGATGCCGTGCTGCAAGGTGCAGGCGGCGATGTCCTCTATATCCGCCGGTTCCAGATCGGGCGCGACCTTGAGGAACAGCGGCGTGCGATCGCTCCCTCGCGCCTCCACCACTGCGGCGAGCAGCTCGTCCAGCGCCGCCTTGCTTTGCAGCGCGCGCAGGCCCGGCGTGTTGGGGGAAGAGATGTTGATCGTGAGATAATCGGCAAGCGGCGCCATGGCACGCACGCCGCTCGCATAGTCGGTGATGCGGTCGGCGGCATCCTTGTTCGCGCCGATATTGATGCCGATGATCCGGCCTTTGCGCGGCATGGCAGCGACTCGGTGCGCGGCCTCTGCCTGCCCGCCATTGTTGAAGCCCAGCCGGTTGATGACCGCGCGATCTTCGGCGAGGCGGAACAGGCGCGGACGGGGATTGCCGGGCTGTGCCAGCGGTGTGACCGTGCCCATTTCGGTAAAACCAAATCCGAAACGGTGCATTTTGTGAACGACTCGCCCATCCTTGTCGAACCCCGCGGCAAGCCCGACCGGACCGGGAAAATCGATCCCCGCGACTCGCGATCTCAGCATGGGATCGACCGGAGCGGGCGTGCCGGACGGCAGGCGTTCCAGCGCGGAAATGGTGAGGTGGTGCGCATTTTCCGCATCCATGCGGAAGATGAGGGGACGGATCAGCGAATAGGTCATCGGCGCGCTATGCCAAG
>CAYLKZ010000080.1:0-10581 GCA_964384275.1 uncultured Sphingobium sp.
GTCCTGATTTCCACCGTCGCCGTCATGCCCGGCTGTATCTCGATCCGCTCCTCCGGATCGACCGCATGCATGGAGGTAGTGCGCACCTTCAGATGGACGCGATAATAGGTTTCGGACGGCCCATCGGCCCGACGCTCGGTCAGCGTATCCGGGCTGATGAACGTCACACTGCCCTCGGCCGAGCCATAGATGGAGGAATCGAAGGCATCGAACTTCACCGACGCCGTCTGCCCGGTGCGGATGAAGGCGATGTCGGACGGCGACACCTTCGCCTCGATGATCAGTTCCTCTCCCGTGGGGACGATCTCCAGCACCTCATCGCCCGGTTTGAGCACGCCACCCACGGTCGTCAGGCGCACATTCTTGACGATGCCGGTAACGGGCGAGCGCAGATCGGTCGCCTGATAGGCATCCATGCGCTGCGTCAGCGATTCCTCCGCCGACACCAGATCGGCCTGCGTTTTGGTGAATTCGGTCTGAAGCTCGGTCAGATAGCGGTTCTGCTGGTTGGCGATCTGCCCCTGCACGTCGGAAACGCCGCGCTGCATGCGCAATATCTCCGACCGGCTGACATCGCCGCTATCGACGAGCGGGCTATACATCGACAATTCCTCCCGGCTGAGCGAGAGCATCTGCCGCAGCGTGCCGACGGTGGACCCTAAAGCCGCGCGGCGCTTGCTGTAGAGCAGGCTCTGGCTGGCGCGAAATTCGGGATAACCGTCCAGTTCCGGCGGAAAGCGCAGCGGCTTGTCGAACAGCTCCGCGTCGATGCGCGCCATCGTCGCCTTCAGCGCGGCGACCTTGGCGCGGCCTTCCGACACCGCCGCCGCCAGCTTGACCCGATCGAGCGTAACAAGCAGCTGCCCCTTGCGCACCGCGTCGCCCTCTCGCACGAGGATCTTCTCGATCACGCCGCCATCGGCGCTCTGGACGATCTGGGTGCGCCCGGCCGGAATGACCTGCCCCTTCGCACGCGACACCTGATCGAGCCGCGCCCACATCGCCCAGGCGACGAAAGCGACGACCGCAATCGCGCAGAGCAGGATGACCAGCCCGCCGGTCCTTCGGCGGATCTGGCGATGCGGGGTTATTTCGGTGAACATCATCGTCATGTCAGGCGGCTCCGGCAACGGGGGTGACGGGGGAAGGAGGCGGCGCGGCGGCGACATTGGCGCCGCGCAACCGGGCGAGGACATCCTGTGTCGGCCCGTCCAGCACCACACGCCCATTTTGCATGACGATGACGCGCGACGCGATGCCGAGCAGCTGCAACCGGTGCGTCACCATCACCAGCGTCGCGCCTTCAGCCTGAAGCCGCCTGTCGAGGAGGCGCAGCACCTGCTCCTCCGTCGCCGGATCGAGATTGGCGGTCGGTTCGTCCAGCAGATAGAGACGCGGTTCGGCCAGCATCAGGCGGGTGAGACCGGCGACGGCGCGCTGCCCGCCGGAAAGCCCCCTGCCCCCCTCGGCGATCGGCAGGTCCAGCCCGCGCGGATTGCCGTTGATGAGAGGAGCAAGCCCCGTCTGCCCGGCCAGTTCCAGCAGGCGGTCATCGCCGGGACTGGAAAGGCCGAGCAGGATATTGTCGCGCAGCGTTCCGTTGAGCAGCCGCACATCCTGCGGCAGATAGCCGATATGGCCGCGCAGCACGTCCCCGGCGACATGCGCCAGATCGAGCCCGCCGATCGTCGCCTGCCCCGCTGCCGGTGCATAAAGGCCCGCCATCAGCTTGAGCAGCGTCGATTTGCCCGACCCGATGCCGCCGACGATGGCGACGCGTTCCCCTTCCCTTATCGACAGGTCCGGCACGGAAACGGTTTCGCGCGCGCCGGGATAGGCGAAGCTGATGCCGCTCATGTGCAGAGGGCCGCGCAGACGTTCGGGCCGCAGCGGCGTCCGGTCCTCCGGCTCGTCGAGCGGCAGGGCGAGGATGGAATCCAGCATCCGCAAGGAAGAGCGCGCATAGCCCCATTGCACCATCATCGAGGGCAGTTGCGCCACCAGCGGGCCATTGACGCGCCCGGCGATGATCGCCGCCGCGATCAGGCTGCCGGTGGTCATGTTCCCGGCGGCCACCTCGATGGCGCCGACAGCGATCAGCGCGACATAGGAAATCTGTTGCAGCGTCGAGAAGATCGACGCCGTGATGCTGCTCCAGCGCCGGACAGGGTCCTCATGCGCATGCACCGCCTCGATCAGCCGGTTCCACCGGCCCAGCATATGCCAGTTGCCCCGGTTGGCCTTGATCGTCTCAGCCGCGTCGAATGCCTCGACCAGCAATCCGTTCTTGCGGTTGCCGCTGACCTGCGCCTTATCGGTATCGTTGCGGATCAGCCGCGCGAACAGGAAACCCAGCCCCAGCGCGATCGGGAAACTGATGAGCGGCACCAGCGCGACGACCCCGCCCAGCGCGGCGATGACAGTGATGAAAAACAGGGCGAAAGGCAGGTCGGCGACCAGAAAGATCGATCCCGCCGACAGGATGGAACGCACCTGTTCCAGCCCGCGCAGCTGCGCGGCCATGCTGCCCACGCCGGGCGGTCGCGCATCGAGCCGTACCGCCTGCGCGCGGGCGAAGAAAAATTCGGAGACTTCAGCGTCGATGGCGGCGGCCTCCCGCTCGATCATCAGCGCGCGCGTGGTGCGCAGGGCAAAATCGATCAGCAACGCCACGAGCACGCCGACCGTCAGCACCCAGAGCGTCGGGAAACTGCCGCGCGGAATGACACGATCATAGACCTGCATCGAATAAAGCGAGGTCGCCAGCGTCACCAGATTGGCGATGACGGTCGCCAGCACGGCGATCCACAGCACGCGGCGGCGGCGCATCAGGGTGCGCCAGAAAATGCCGAGCGCGCTCAACCCCTCCGCCGCGTGAGGCGCCCGGGGCAGGTGCGGCCGGAAGAAACGCACTCCCCCGGACCAGGGGAATATCGCCGCTCCCTCCGCCGTCAGCACGCGGATTTCATCGCCGTTGCTCCATTGTTCCGCAACCGCCCAGCCGCGTTCGGGGTGATGGCACAGCAGCGGAAAGTCATCCGCGCGCGGCGGCAAGTCCACCGCCGAGGGCGCGGGCCATCCGGCCTGCTCGGCCAGCCGGTGCAGGCCGTCCTCGCCATCGAAAAAGCCCGCATCGCCCGTAAGCGCATTGAAGGCATCCGGCGGCAAATCCACCGATCTTTGCCGCGCATAGGCGGGCAGCAACACAAGCAGGGAAGGGGTCATTGTCCGGTATTCCGCATTTGAGGAACGGGTTGCCAACGGCAGCTGCGCAGCATGAGGCGCGCGGAGGTCATCATCGCCTCGATCTCGGCGTCGCTTTCGCTCAACTCAGCGGTGATGGCTTCGCGCACGGCGTTCATGACATCGAGCCAGGTCCGCCGCCCCGCGGTGAACTGGCGCTTATAGGATTCGGTGACGGCCGCCGCCGTGCCTGCGGCGCTGCGGCCCGCCGCGATGCGGCCTTTGGTCGAAAGGTTGGACACCATGTCGAGCGCCACCGTCTCGCGCAGTTCGCGCTCGGCCACGCCGATCTGCAAGGTCGCCGCCTGCTGGCGCAACCGCGCGCTGTCATGGGCGGCGACCTGCGATATGCCGCCATTGGTCTGCGCCCGCAGCACCAGGCCAAAGCGCTCGCCGGTAATCTCGTTGGAAGAAAACTGGGCCGACACCTGCGGGAATATCTGCGCCTTGGCGACGCGCGCGTCGGCTGCGGCGACCGCGGCTTCGGACTGCATCCGGCTGCGCGTCGGGTCGCACCGCACCGCCTCGTCCGCAAGGCCGGGAAGGATCGGATGATGCACCAGCGGGTCATAATCCGGCACGTCACCCAGCCCCAGATCGGGCCTGCCCACAAGCTGGATCAGTCGTTGCACGTTCGCCGTCCGCTGCGCTGAGTTGACCACGCTCTGCTGTTCCAGTTGCGCGGTGCGCGACCGGGCGAGGTCAAGGTCGGAAACCGGGCTGACCTCCTGCTCCACGCGCCGGGCGATGGTATCGACCAGCAGGCGATGCTGTTCAATGCCGCGCAGCAAAATTGCGTCGCGCCGCGCCGCCGCCGCTATCTGATAATAGCTTTCGATGACGCGCAGCTCGACATCGCGCACCGTCTCGTCAAGCTGGTCTGCGGTGGCGTCGGATAGCGCCCGCGCCCGCTCGATCGTGCCGGATATGCGCCCGCCGGTCCAGATCGGCTGATCGACGGTCAGATTGGCGGCAAGATTGCTGCTCGCGGCCAGCGCGCTGCCGCCGGTGAACCCCACTCCTTCGATGGCGACGCTGGGAAAGCGAAGCTGGCGGGCTGCGCGCACATCGCTGCGGGCGGCCTTCGCCGCGCTCCGCCCTGCCGCGACCGAGGGATAATGCTGCACCGCCTCCCGCGTGATGCGCGCCAGCACGAGCGGGATGCCGGGCGGGATATCCTGCGCGGCGCTATCGCCGGGCAGCTCCGGGCCATAGACCCGCGCCGATGCCGGAGAGACAACCAATGCAGGCGCCTCCGGCATCTCCTCCATTGCCGCAACCGCCCCCTGCGGCACGATGCCAGCCAGCGCCAGCAGCGCGGCGGCGGCCATCGGGTTCCCCACACCCCGTCTCATGCGAGCCTCGAAGCCTTGCCGCCGTCGAGCCGCGCACCGACATCCGCCAGCGACCGCACGAAACCGGCAAAGCGCTCGGCGGGTATCATGATCTCTCCGGCCACGATCTCGTCACCGCTGGCATTGCGGTAGGAAAGCCCTATCCGCACCACCCCGCTCGCGAGCGTCGCGCATTTCACCGAGTCAACCAGCATCTTGCATCTCCTCGTGCCCGATCGCCGTTGCGGCCCGATCCGGCGTTAAAATAATCCGGCGCGACACCCGACATATCGCAGGCGCGCGCAAGCCCACGGCCCGGTCGCAAGACCAGGCCGTGGACAGCCCCTTTCCAACAATGTCGGAAAATATCGGCCCGCATGGCCCGCCCCGTCAGGGCGAACCATGCTGCGTCCAGGCATTATGCGATGGCGAGATTCCCCGCGTTGAACGCCTGCTCAAAGCTGGCGAAACCAACCGTGGTATTCGCCGAGTTGGCGACGAAACCGGCAAACACCTGATCGGCGGTGACCGCGGTCACGCCATCCAGCACGATTTGCAGGTCATTGCCGTTCAGCACACCGTTATTGTCGATGTCGAACCAGAGCACATGGTCGTCCTGCTGGAACACCACGTCGATGGTGCCGCCTGCAACCACCGCGCCCGACGCTGCGCCGAAATTGGCGACGTTTCCGGCGAAGTTGATCGTCTGGCCGCTGCTACCCGCAATGCTGCGGATGTCGATCTTATCACCCGATGCGAAGTCGAGGATGGTGTCGCGCGCGGTGGACGTGGAGCTTTCGCTCACCTCCTTGTAATAATAGATGTCGTCACCAGCCCCGCCGGAGATGATATCCGCCCCCGCGCCGCCATAGATCCTGTCGGCACCGTCGCCGCCGCGGATCGTGTCGATGCCGTTGCCGCCGTGCAGCAGATCGTCACCGGCGCCACCCTCGATTGTGTCGGCACCGTCGCCACCGGCGATACGGTCGATGCCGTCGCCGCCATAGAGCGTGTCGTCGCCTGCTCCGCCGTTGATGTCATCATTGCCGGCATCGCCATAGACCGTGTCGTTGCCCGCACCGGACCTGATCGTGTCATTACCGTTGCCGCCATGCACTTCATCCGCGCCCTGGCCCGTCGTGATGCTGTCGTTCCCGGCGCCGCTCCTGATATCATAATTGGCATCAAGGGCGGTCGAATTGGTGACGGTCAGGATCAGCGTGTCATTGCTGTCCAGAGCCGTCGCATCGACGGTCTGCACGCCGCCCGTGCTTTGCACCTCTGCGATCTTGGTATCGAGCGTGATGTTCGCGCCGTCATTGGTCACAGCCAGGGCAGAGGGGTTTTTGTCGAGGATGATCGTTTCGATGTTGGAAACGGAGGTCAGGTTGGAGGCCGTCCCACTGCCGCTCGCGCGGAGGTAGAGCGTGTCGCCATCGACCGATCCACCCTTCAGGACATCCAACGCGTCAAAGCCCGTCGCCGAAGCCCGGAAGGTGAACGCCTGGGCAATTGCGCTGGCGTCGATGCTGTCATTGCCGCCCGAGCTGGTGAGCAGATCGACCTCGATGCCACGCGCAAAGCCCGCATCGAAGACCACGGAGTCGCTATCGCTTCCGCCGATGATCCTGTTGAGACCGGATTCACCGGCCTCGCTGCCCAGCACGGCATGAACCGCGTTGCTGCTCGCATAGCTGGGGCCAGCGGCCGCCAGAATCTGCGCATTGGACACATTGCGATAGCTGTCGTCGGTGATCCTGTTCGCCGCCGAACCGTTCAGCTGCCGGATCGAGTTGGTGCCCGCGCCGCCGTCGAACGTCACACCGCCGCCAAGATCGCTGCCGGAGATGAGCAGATTGTCGTCACCCGCCTGACCGTCGAACACGATATTGTTATTGATGCCGTAGTTCAACTTGACGACATTGGTGTCGACATCAGCCCCGGCGCCCTTGATGGTGAAGCCATAGTCCGCATCGCCGAGAGCGGCCGCCAGCGTAACCGTGACCGAATCGTCACCATCGGTGATGGCCGAGGCATCCACGGCGATCCCCGTGAGCGAGCCGACATTGCCGCCGGTGAAGCTCAGGGCATTGTTGTCGGCATCCGTACCCACAGTCCTGTCGCCGCTGGCGGTGAACTCATAGCGTTCGATGCTCTTCACATTGTTGAGATCGACCACCGCAGTGACCGCGGCATTGGTGTTGTCCAGTTCGATCGTGTCGATGACGCCATCGGCAACCGCGCCACCGGAAATCTTATCCAGAGCGGTCAATTCATTGCCGGAAACGACGACGCGGTCCTGCCCTGCGCCCAGATCGAGGTCGTTATCGCCGGTGCCCAGCACCACGACATCGTCGAACGCGGTGCCCTTCACCACATCGTTTCCGCCCGCCGTCAGGTCGAAGGTCAGCGCCGAGCCATAGCCGCTGGCGTCGATGGTGCTGGCGCCATTGGAGCTCGACACGACCTTGGTGAAGCCCGAATTGCTGGCTGCCGATCCCAGCGTCGCATTGGTGTTGCTGGTGATGTCCAGCACCTCCACCTGCGTCACATTGGTGAAATCGGCATCGGTATAAGCGCGAGAGCCGATCCTGAGCGTATCGGTGCCCTCACCACCATTGATGGTGTCGGCGCTGGTCAGATTCTGGCCGGCCGCGAAGATATCGTCGCCCTTTCCGCCCGAAACCTTATCGACCGCGCTACCGAGCGTCGCGAAGTCGTTGCCGTCGCCGAGATCGATGGTGTTGGCGCCACCCTGGGTGACGACGATATCGTCGCCCTCGCCCGTCTCCACGATATTGACGCCGCCGGTCAGGGTGACGCTATCGTTACCCGCATTGGTCCGGAAGGTGCCGCCTGCGGTGCCCGAAATAATCACGTCATTGGCCCCGCCGGTCGTCACGTCGAGCTCGAAGCCGTTTACGGCCTGCGCGTTAATCTGCACCGTCTCAGCGGTCAGCGCGGGGGTGCCGCCGGTGGCGCCGCTCAATCCGCTGCCGTCGATGGTCAGCTTTTCGCCAGCGGTCGGCGCGTTGCCGTTGCTGAGCGTAATATTATAGGCATTGCCCAGATCGGCGGTGCCACGCGCGGACCCCAGATTGATCTGCTCGAAACCGCTGAATGCGTTATTCGACACGATGGTATCGCCACTCAGATTCAGGGTATCGCGGCCCTGCGCGCCCGCACCGGTGCCATCGGCCCTCAAGGTGTCGAAATTGGTGAGGCTGTTGTCGCCCTGCATGTTGACCGTATCGGCGCCGCGACCCAGACGGATCTCATCAGTGCCACTGGTCGCGAAGACCGTCAGGCCGGTGGTGAAGGTGCGGGCGTCGAGAGTATCGCTGCCCGAATTCTCCAGATAGACCGTCGAGATACCAGCGGCCTGGGCGAATTTGGTCCCCGCACTGTCATTGCCTTGCAGGGTGGTCGTGCCGAGGGTGGTCTGGACGCGCAGCGTTTCGACGCTGCTGACCCCCGTAAAGGCCACATCGCTCAGGCCCGCATTGACATAGAGCGTGTCCGTGCCTTCGCCGCCGTCGATGATGTCATTGGAGGTGAGCGCCCCGGTCTGGTTCGCGCGGATGATGTCATCGCCCTCGCCCGCATAGACCTTGTCATTGCCACCAGCACGAATGTCGATATCGTCATTGCCGCCATTGGTCGTGATCGTCGCATTGCCCGCGCCGTCGACGATCGTATCGATGCCGGAACCGCCCGTCACCGTCACCACATCGCCCGAGCTGCTGCCGGTGTTCAGCGTATTATTGCCGTTGCCCAGATCGATGACGTCCGATCCGCCATTGCCGTTGACGTTATCATCGCCCTCGCCGGTGCTGATGATGTCCGCATTGCCGCTGCCGCGGAAGACATCGACGCCGCTGGAACCGGTGTAGGTCACGCCCGCCGATGCGTTGGCGGCGCTAATCTCGACCCGGCCGGCCGACGCGCTGGCATCGATCTCGCGGACGCTGTTGTTAAGCGCGCTGGCGATGGTGACGCCGCCGCCGTTCTGGGCCTCGACCGTCAGCTTGGTGAGGTCAGTGTCCAGCTGGCTGATGGTGGAGCTGGTCGCGGTGGTCTTCAGCACGACATTCTCGATCCCGCCATTGGCATCGACGACGCTGCCGATCCTGACCGCACCCGAATTGGAATTGTTGAGCAGCAGCTCAACGCTGTCGTTGGCGCCGCTGACCGCATTGTTCTGGAACTGCACCGTGGTGGGGGCCGTCGGGTTGGTAAGCTCGTCCAGCTCGATATTGGCAAGCTCCGTCACCTGATTGAAGGCGACGCCCTGCGACCCGTTGCTGGCGCGCAGCGTCCTGATGCCGGTCGAACCGGACAGATCGAGCGCAACCGCGCCATTGCTGTCATTGGTCACTTCGACAGTCTCTACGCCGGTCAGGCGGAAGCCGCTATAGTTTTGCGCGGTACCGCTGACCGACAGGCGCAGCTCGTCCTGCCCCTCGCCGCCATTGATGCGATCACCCGCATTCAGCGTATTGTTGAACGCTTCATAGACTTCATTGGCGGCGGTGCCGGAAATGATGTCGTTCTGAACGGTGAGCTGCTCGCCCAGATCGTCGTTCAGGATCGTGCCAATGGCGAGCACTTCACCCGCCAGCGCCGAGCCGGAGAATTTGATCTGCAACGTCTCGTCATTTTCCTGCGCGGTGTCGCCGTTGACCAGCACCGAAACGGTGGCGGTGGTCTGACCCGCCGCGAAGGTCAGCGTGCCCGACACCGGCTGGAAATCGGCGTTCGGGGTGGCGGTGCCGCCGGTCGTGGTCGAATAGTTGATCGTCACAGGCGCATTGGGCGCGCGATCGAGGCTGACGGTGAAGGTCAGCGCCCTGGTGCCCGCATTGCCTTCCGAGACGGCTGCGGGCTGATCCACGGTCAGGATGTAGCTGTTGGGCGGGGTCTGCGTGTTGCCGCCCGGTCCGTCGGCGACTTCCTGCGCCGCGCCCTGGCCGATCGCCTGCGCGCCCAGCAGAACCTGGCCGTTGGCGATCTGGAGCGTCCGGGTCGCGTCGGCGAATTGAATCGTCGTGCCGCCCAGCCCGGCCGGGATCAGGATGGTGGTGAGGCCATCGTCGCTGGTCAGCGTGACCATGGTGTTGGAGCGGGTGACATTATAGCCGCCCGCATTGCCCGCGAGGATGACGGTGTCGCCGCCACGGCCGAACGACGCATCGAAGGTGAAGGTGCCCGTGCCGATCGTCACGATCTCCTGACCGTTCGACCCGGTAATCGAGGATGCCCCACTCGAAGATAAAGAGGCTGATTCATTCTGAAGGAAAAGACGTGCCATATTATAACTCCCTTATATGTAGCGATCAGCCAAACTGGAAGAAGTCTGCGCCAACGGCTTGCTCAGCCGTTATTTCATCGAAAACGAGAACATTATTGTTCTGAACAGCACCAATCAGTGAAATGTCATTCACCGTTCCGTTCGGCGTCTGATAGGAAATGAAGATGTCACTTCCGTTGGAGGAGAAGTTGAAATCCCCTGCCGCGGCATGGGTGACGACGATGCGGTCATCGCTGCCGAAATCGGTGATGCGGACAAAATTGGGGGTATTGGCGTCCTCCGCGAATATGCCCGCGATGCCCGCCCCGCTGAACGGCGCCTGCGTGTTCAGATTATTGTCGGTGTCCGTATCGAGGTTGAAATTCTGGACCGGCGCGGGCGGCGGCGGCGTCACCGCTGCCTGCTGGAAGAAATCATACCCAACGGCCAGCTCGGCCGAAGCCTCATCCACCACCAGAACGGACGGGTTATGGACCACGCCCAGCAGGGTCATGTCGTTGGAAACCCCACCGGCCGTCTGATAGCTGATGAAGATATCCGAACCGTTGGAAGAGAAGTTGAAATCCGTCGCCTCGGCATTGGAGATGAGAATCCGGTCGTCCGCGCCGAAATTCCCGATCTGCACGAAGTCGGGGACGTTCGCATTCTGGGTGAAGGTGGTCGCGAAACCGGCGCCGCTGAAATCGGCGATGG
>CAYLKZ010000080.1:10681-12890 GCA_964384275.1 uncultured Sphingobium sp.
TTCGCATTCTGGGTGAAGGTGGTCGCGAAACCGGCGCCGCTGAAATCGGCGATGGTGTTGAGATTATTGTCGGTATCGACGTCGATATTGACCGTCCGCGCCTCCTGCGGGGCGGCAGTGGTGCGGAAGAAGTCGAAGCCCGCAGCCTGTTCGGCGGAGATTTCATCGAACACCAGCACGCTGTTATTCGTAACCACTCCAATCAGCTCGAACAGATTGATCGCGCCGCTATCCGTCTGATAGCTGACGAAGATATCCGTGCCGTTGGAAGAGAAATTATAATTCTCGATCGGCGCCTCGACCTGAATGAAGTCATCGTCGCCGAAGCCGGTGATCCGCGTGTTGCTCGACTGGGCGCTGCTATCATCGAAGCGGAAATCGGTCGTGCTGGCGTCGAAGGTACGCACGGTGCTGATATCCGCGTCGCCGCCCTGGGCGATCTGGTCCAACTGATCGAGGTTGACGACATCGGGCTGGTTCAGGACCGTGACAGTGACCGTCTGCGACGCCACACCGCCATTGCCGTCGCTCGCCGTCAGCACGAAGCTGGTCTGACCATAGAAATCCTGGCTCGGCGTGAAGGTGATGCGGCCATCGCTGCCCACCGTCACCGTGCCGTTGGCGACCGGCCCTGCGGCATAGGTCAGCGCATCGCCGTCCACATCCGTCGCACCGGGATCGAAGGTGAGGGGTTGATCCTCGTCGCTGGTGAAGGATGCTACCGCCTGGGCAAAGACCGGCGCGTCGTTGATGGGGTTGACCGTGACGTTGACGGTGTAGCTGGTCGAAGCCTGTCCATCGCTCACGCTGACCACGAAGGAATCATTGCCATGGAAATTGGCGTTGGGGCGATAAAAGGGGTTGCCCTGTGCATCGGTCACGATGGCGCCGTTGGCGGGCTGGGTCGAGATGCTCGCCACAAGCTGGCTTTCCGGCGTGTCGATATCGCTCGCTTCAATCACGAAGGCAGCCTGCGTGTCCTCATCGGTCGTGATGGTGCGCGTCGCGGTCGCATCGATGGTCGGCGCGTCGTTGACCGGGTTCACCGTGACGTTGACGGTGTAGCTGGTCGAAGCCTGCCCGTCGCTCACGCTGACCAGGAAGGAATCCGTGCCGTTGAAATTCTCATCGGGGCGATAGAAGAAATTGCCCTGCGCATCCCTCACGATGGTGCCGTTGGCTGGCGCGGTGGCGATGCTGGGCACCAGCTGGCTTTCCGGCGTATCGACATCGCTCGCCTTGACGACGAACGCGGCCTGCATGTCCTCATCGGTCGTGATGGTGCGCGTGGCGGCCGCATCAATGGTCGGCGCGTCGTTGACTGCGGAGACGGTCACATTGACGGTCTGGGTGACAGTGCCGCCCTTGCCGTCCGACACGGTGACGACAAAGCTGTCGCTGCCGTTGAAATTGGCCTTGGGCGTATAGACGAAGGCACCGTTCGCACCGCCCGTCACCGTGCCATTGGCGGCGGCGCCTGCGGAATAGCTGAGCGTGTCGCCATCGGCGTCGCTGGCGCTCACGGTGATGGTTGCGGAGGTATCCTCCCTGGTGGTGACGGACTGGGTCGAGGCCGAAACGGTGGGCGCGGCGTTCTTGCTTTTCCCGCCGCCGCCACCTGCGGCCGCGGCAATAGCGGCACCGCCCAGCAGTACGCCGCCGATCACCAGCGGGGTGGACGACATGCCCTCGCCGCCGGTCGCCTCGGCAGCGGCGGCAGAGGCTTCTGCGTCCGGCGCGCTTCCCGCCTCCTGCTCGGCGCCGCCCGCCATTTCGGCAAAGGCCGCTGCCTCGGCTCCGACCATGGCAACCTTGGCATCTTCCGGCTTCACATAGTCAGCCTCGGCCTCGACCATATCGACATCGACGGGCGGCGCTTTCTTGCCCGCCATCGCTTCCGCTCCCTTCGACGGGACATATTTCGCCCCGACGGGCGCAACCGCCGACTTGGAAGCCATCAGCGCCTTGCCATTTGTCGAAGCCAAAATTGCCTTGGGTTTGGCCATTTTTCATTCCTTGCTAACCGGGTTTATTGTCCGGCTCTACTGGAACGATTTGGCGATAGCCTCGCGGAACTATATCCACAGCGGCGGCATGGACATTCCCTTGCGGGATGACTGCGGAAGAGCCTCCGGAAAGCATGGCTACGGACACGCAAAGCCCGCGATACGCCGCCTATCCTCCATGAAATGGGGCCTGCAAAATGCGG
>CAYLKZ010000081.1:0-12861 GCA_964384275.1 uncultured Sphingobium sp.
AGGGTGAATATCGCCGCTTCAAATTCGAACTGCTCAAGCTGGCCGACAAAAACGCACTGCCGGGCTATGAATTGATTGTCGAAGGCAGCGAGGGCGGAGAACCACTGCTCCGCATGCGGCGCAACGACCGCAAAGGGGTGAGCGCTCCCCTGACGACCGCGCGGCCGGAAAAAGTTTCCTCCAGGAAACTAAGGGAAACCGTGGAGTTCGACCGGGCATTGCCGTTAGAAGAAGCCGCGCCTGCCGAAGCTTTGCCCCTGGAATCCATTGCAATCGCAAATTCCATCGAACGGAATTATGGCCAGAGCTTCGTTCCCGCCAACGGCATGGCAAAGGTCGAAACAGGGAAAAGAGAGAGCCATCACGCAACGCCGGTAATCGACGCCGCCCGGCTCATCCGCAGCACGATCAACGGCCTGTCCGATGCCGCCCACCGCGGCTTTCTCGCCGAAGACACCCTCACCCTGTTACGCGCGGAATGTCCGGGGTGGGATTTCTATGCGCTGCATGAGGATTTCGAGCGCTGGGTCGCAGCCTCCGCTGATCGTACCCCCGCCAACTGGCAAAAGGCGTTTATCGGCTGGGTCCGGCGCCATCATGAAAAGCATCGCCACGATCTGCGCGGCTGATCTGGCGATCTGCCTCCATGCGTTGCGGCGGACTGCCTGACTGAAGCAAAACAGCCATATTCGAATAGTCTAACACCATGGCTTCGTCCGCCATTCCTTTGCTTTCCATAGCGGAGGGGTATCACGGACTGTTTTACACCATCGCTCGACCTACAATCCGCCAGATAAAAACAGGGTTGAGGAGATCTGGCGCAAGAGCCACTTTCTCCTGCACCGAACGGTTAGTCCTAGCCCTCACCCCTGACCCAGACCGTAAATTGCCCGCCGCGCTGTACATTGGGCAAAGTATTGGCCAAACCGCTCGTCCGTTCCTCAAGCCGATCGACAAGCCATATTGCTCTCTATGGGCAATTCACGTCCTGATCCGATATAATGGAAGGACAATTTTCGCTACGGCCCGGTAATAGCCCAAAACACCTGTTTTCCGTTGAGAAATGCCGGATGACCGCCGCTTCTTCCGACAAACCCTTTTTCCCGCATCAAAGTGAACTTATCTTTGTCTGGCACTGACATAGCTTTGATCGCCAAGCCGTTCCCGATGTGTCGTGTTGTTGGACGAACCTCCCGACCACAGGCTCCTCGCGCAAGGGGTTTGAACAACTTCCTACAAGAGACCCTGCAAACTGATTCAATGTCTGGCGGAATAGGGAACCTGTTTCTCTCTCTTCGACATATCAGGAACGCCAGTCGGCCTGCTTTCGACCTTTCGGGAACATATCCCCGATCCTTCGGGAACAGATATCTCGACATATCCGGAACGATAAGCCGTTCTTTCGGGAACAAGCCAAAGGGTGCGACTCACGGAAAAAGGCGGGGAAAATACGATGTTCTCATCGCCTAACTTCTTAACTTATATTTTAACCTCTCTAACGAGCCTAGAAAATTTCATTTTCTTTAAGAAGAGCGGAAAAGTGCGTCATTGCTGGCCTTACCAGCCCAACAAGGCGTCACCCCCATCCCGTTCTTCATCTTCAATGGAAGCAAAACGCGCCATTATCTTGTCGAATTTCGCCAACTCCGCATCGAATGCCTGTAGGCTATCTTCCAGAACACCGGAGGAGTCCTGAGAGGAGAGTGCTGGACGCCCTCGTGGAACCTCCCTAAAACCGTACCGTATCGCCAGATCGGGGGCGAGATAAAGGCGCCAGCTCTGCCGACCGCTGATCTCGCGGCACAGTCCTCCGGCGGCGGCACGCTCAAGCAACTTGCCTGCGCCAGAGAGGGTAAGCCCCAGTCTCTCCATCACTCCCTTGGGGGTGAGCAAAGGAGTGACCATGAATAGCGCACCAAGGCTGGCCAAGGCTCCGGGGCGCCGTTCTCCCGCAATAAAGGCCGTCATGTGTCGTCGCCCCTGCTCAAGAAGGCGTAGGCTATGCAATCCCTCCTCTGCCGCCTTTGCACAGCGCTTCAAATAGCGACGGATAAGAATATCCCGATCCTGCTCGCCAATCCGCAGCGCTTTATCGCCCGTGACGAGCAGGGGTAGGGGAAGGGTGCTGGCACCGACCCGCCGCAGCAGAAAGGGCAGTTCAAGCCATGCATTGATGGAACGATCTGCCCGCGCCCAACGGGCATGAAGCTCAAGCGCACGCAACAGGGGAGGGCGTTCGCTCCACTCTTCTGGTGGAATGAAGGAGAAGGGCAGTTTGTCGGTCCAGTGATGCCGCTCCCTTTCCGCAAACCGATCCCGCCATTCAGCATAGACAGCGAAGGGATCATTAGCGGTGGAAAGCGGCGGGCGAGAGGGCAGGGGGATGCCCAGTCGCACCGAAAAAATGTCGATTTCTTCAATTTCGACGCCTTGGCCCTGCAAGGCCCGCGCATAGCCTTGCCAGCAGGCCCGTTCCAGCCAGGCTCTTCGGACAGGACTGGCGGAAATACGTTCTTCCAGCCGGGTAATGGCGGTGCTGGCGCGCAGTAATGCTTGCACCAGAGGAGCCGTCCAGACAGGATCGGACAGGTCGGAAAAGCTGGAAGACATGTCCGATACTATCCTGTAAGGGGGTCTTCAGTCTAGTTGCTCAATGCGCAGAAATGTCTCGCGAGGTCGCCGGATCATTCGTTCGATCCTCGCAAATTCGGTGATCCTTGATTTGCAGGATACAGGCGCTTGGATATGACATCGGCAATTCCCTTCTTTCTGTCAAACTCCATTTCCAGCTATCGGCGGATGGCATGACGGAACGCGTGGCCCCGGCGCAACACGTATCGGCCTGAGCAAGTGGCGGCCCGAGCAGGCGCCAGGCTACAACTGGCTATTGCCGCAGATGTGCCCTCCCTCACCGGCCCTTGTTCTAAAGAACGCGCCTGATTATATTCGAACCATGACGCAAAGCGACGCCATGATCCGGGCTGAGTCATCCATGTGCGTAGCTCGCCAATGGGAGGTGCTGGCATCCATGGACAGTCCAGGCGCGTCGGTGGAATTGCGCCGTTACGATTTTCCGCGCCCTAGTGAAATGTGGGAACTGGACGATGCGCCGATCCTTTCGCTCACCCTGCCCCGCGCGGAGGGGACCGAGGGCGAGGTGATGTTCGACAGGGGCGACCGCCGCCATCATCGCGTCGGGCGGATGATGCTGCGTCCTGCCGGCATCGCAATGCATTCGCGCGGTAATGGCGGTGTGCTCGACATCATGACCTGCCGTTTCGATGCCGGTCTGTTTTCCGCCGCGACTGGCATTGCGGAATGGGACTCGCGCAGGCTCCGCCAGTGCGCGGCGCTGGCTTCGCCTGCGGTCATGGGGCTGGCGGAACGGCTGCGTCAGGAAACCATGCAGCGCGATTTCGGCTCGGAAATCGCGGCAGAGGCGTTGATCCGCCTGTTATTGGTGGAGATCGGCCGCAGTTTTCGCGCCACCACCACGCGCGCGGGCAGGAAAGAGAGTCTCGCACCCTGGCAGATGTCGCGAATAGAGGAGGTGCTGCGCACCAGCAGCGGCGCCTGGCCAACAATCGCGGAACTGGCGGAATTGTGCCGCATCAGCCGCTCTCATCTTTCCCGCTCTTTCGCGGCGACGGCGGGTATGCCCTTATCCGATTATGCCGCCGCGATCCGGCGCGACCGTGCGCAGGAAATGATCCGCGAGGGCCAACTGCCGATGGCGCGCATCGCCGAGATTCTGGGCTTTGCGACGGCGAGCGCGTTCAGCGCCGCTTTCCGCCGCGCGACCGGCCACACGCCCCGCCAGTTCCGCCAGAGCTTTGCCTGAAACGGCACCGCGCGGTGGAGCAATCGGCGCTTGCTTTCGCGGTTGCAAAAAGTCACATCTCGCAGCAGAGCCGTCCTTTCAAGGACTATGGCCCCTTAAGGAACGCGTGGAATGAAGGCGAGTCCGCCGAAGCCAGTGCCTGCCGGACGCTGTCGATGCCGGATGCGGGGAGCGGGATCGATCGGGCGAGTGGCGCTTTCCGCGCTGCTTCTGTTGCCTGCCGCCTGTTCTTTCGCGCCGCCTTATGATCGGCCCGCGCTGCCGGTGCCGGTCCATTATGGTGCGGGCCTGCCTGAAGGCCCTTCGATCGCACGGCTCGACTGGCGGGATTTCTTTCCCGACGATGATCTCAAGGCGCTGATCGCCGACGCGCTCGCGCATAATCGCGATATCCGCATCGCCAGCGCCCGCATCGCCGAGGCGCGCGCGGCCTGGCGGATCGAGGGCGCGCCGCTTTATCCCCAACTCGACGCGGCGGGCACCGGCACGCGGGGGCGCACACTCTACAACCTGCCCGGCATCGGCAGCCAGACCTATGATGTCAGGCAGGTTTCCGTCCAGTTGAGCGCCAGTTGGGAGGTGGATTTCTGGGGCCGGTTGCGCAATCTGCGGGAGGCCGCGCGCGATCAATATCTGGCGAGCGAGGAATCTCGCCGCGCCGTTGCCATCCAGCTGATCGCTCAGGTGGCGAACGGCTATCTGCTCGAACGCGAATATGAGGAGCGCGTGGCGCTTGCCCGCCGCTCGGTCGCCACGCGGGAGGAGGCGCTGCGGATCATGCGCCGCCGGTTCGAGGTCGGCTCCGGCTCCAAGCTGGACCGGGAACAGGCGCAGGTGCTGCTCTCGCAGGCGCAGACGGTAATGCAGGGGCTGGAGCAGGACCGCGCTGTCAACCGCAATGCGTTGGCGTTGCTGGTCGGGAAGGCCGTCGATATCCCGCCGGGCAGGCTGGGCCTGACGCGCGAGGGGCGGGATTTGGCGCTGCCGGTGGGCCTGCCCTCCGATCTGCTGACGAACCGCCCGGATATCGTCGCGGCCGAGCATCAGCTGCGCGCCGCCCATGCCCATATCGGCGCGGCGCGGGCCGCTTTCTTCCCCAATATCCGGCTGACCGGCGCCTATGGCACGGCGAGCACGGAACTGGACGGGCTGTTCTCGCCGGGCAGCGAGACGTGGAATTTCACGCCCGCGATCACGCTGCCGCTGTTCAACGCGGGGCGGCTCAAGGGCAATCTCGATATCGCCAAGGCGCGGCGGGAGGGGGCCGTGGCTCGCTACGAGCAGGCGATCCAGTCGGCCTTTCGCGACGTATCCGACGCGCTGGTGCGGCGCGAGCAACTGGGCAAGCAGGTGGAGAGCCGACGGGTGTTGCTTGCGGCGCAGCGCGAACGCGCGCGGCTGGCGCAATTGCGCTTCGATCATGGCCGCTCGACCTATTTGGAGGTGCTGGACGCACAGCGCGACCTGTTCGATGCGGAACAGGCGCTGGTGCAACTGCGCCGGGCGGAGCTGGCAAGCATCGTGTCGCTCTATTCGGGGCTGGGCGGCGGCATGGCTCCGGCGCGGGAAGGCGATGCGGCGCAACAACAGGGCGAGGGAAGGGCACCATGAAGAAAAGCTGGCTGACAAGGGGGCTGGTCGCTGTGGCGCTGGCCGTCGCGGCGCTGCTGCTATGGTCGTCGCTTCGCCCTTCTGGTCTGCCTGAGGGCATTGTCGGCGGCAATGGGCGGCTGGAGGCGGTCGAGATCGACGTCGCCTCCCGCTCGCCGGGCCGCATTCGCGATATCGCCGCCGATGAAGGGCAACTCGTCAAGGCGGGGCAGGTGGTCGCGCATATGGATGTGGACGTGCTGCAAGCGCAGCGTACCGAGGCGGTGGCGCAGCTGGATGCGGCGCAAAATGCGGTGCTCGTCGCCGAAACCCAGATTGCCCAGCGCCGGAGCGAGCGCGCCGCCGTGCTCGCCCTCGTGCGCCAGCGCGAGGCGGAGCTGAACGCCGCGCGCAAGCGGCTCGGCCGGTCGGAAACGCTCGCTCGCGAAGGCGCCACCCCGTTGCAGGAACGCGATGACGACCGCGCCCATGCCGAAGGCGCCGCCGCCGCCGTAGAGGCCGCGCGGGCGCAGCTTGCCGCCGCTGACGCCGCCATCGCCACCGCGAGCAATCAGACGATCGGCTCCCGCTCGCGGGTGGAGGCGGCGCGGGCGACGATCCAGCGTATCGACGCCGACATCGCCGACAGCGATCTGCGCGCGCCCCGCGATGGCCGGGTCCAGTATCGCGTCGCCCAGCCCGGTGAGGTGGTCGGCGCGGGGGGGCGGGTGCTCAATCTCGTCGATCTTTCCGACGTGACGATGACCTTCTTCGTGCCCGCGACGGCGGCGGGGCGGATCGGCATCGGCAGCGAGGTGCGCATCGTCCTCGACGCCGCGCCCAACTATCCGATCCCGGCGACGATCAGCTTCGTGTCGGATGTCGCGCAGTTCACGCCCAAGACGATTGAGACGCAGAGCGAGCGGGAAAAGATGATGTTTCGGGTGAAGGCGCGCATCGACCCGGCGCTGCTGCGCCGCCATATCGCGCAGGTGAAGACGGGGCTGCCCGGCATGGCCTATGTGCGGATCGACCCCAAGGTTGCATGGCCTGACGCCCTCCAGCCCCGCGCCGGCCAGCCCCGCGCCGGAACGCGGCCCGCCGCCGCCGAGAAATGAGCGAGGCGCCCGCCTTCGCTACCGCCGCCGGTTCCTCCGCCCATGGCGGGGAGCCAGTCGTCCGCCTTTCCGGTGTGCGCCTGCGCTATCGCAAGGTGGAGGCGCTGCGCGGCATCGATCTCGATATTCCAGCGGGGGGCATGATTGGCCTGATCGGTCCCGATGGGGTGGGCAAGTCGAGTCTGCTCGCGCTGCTGTCCGGCGCGCGAGCGGTGCAGGAGGGGGAGGTGCGGGTGCTGGGCGGCGACATGCGCGCGCGCCGCCACCGGCGCAAAGTCTGCCCGCGCATCGCCTATATGCCGCAGGGTCTGGGCAAAAATCTCTACCCCACGCTGTCGGTGGAGGAAAATCTCCAGTTTTTCGGCCGCCTTTTCGGTCATGATGCGGCCGAGCGGCGGCGGCGCATCGACGAGCTGACGCGCAGCACCGGCCTCTATCCTTTCCTCTCGCGCCCGGCGGGCAAGCTGTCGGGCGGGATGAAGCAGAAGCTCGGCCTGTGCTGCGCGCTGATCCACGACCCTGATCTGCTGATCCTCGATGAACCGACCACCGGCGTCGATCCGCTCGCCCGCGCGCAATTCTGGAATCTGATCGCCCGCATCCGCGACAAGCAGCCGGGGATGAGCGTGGTCGTCGCCACCGCTTATATGGACGAGGCGGAACGGTTCGACTGGCTGGTGGCGATGGACGATGGCCGCATCCTCGCGACTGGCACGCCGCAGGCGCTGTTCGAGCGCACCGGCACCTCCTCGCTGGAGGAAGCGTTCATCGCGCTGCTGCCGGAGGAGAAGAAGCGCGGCCATGCGCCGGTCGTCATCCCGCCGCTGGAAAGCGACGATGGCGATATCGCGATCGAGGCGCGGGGCCTCACCATGCGCTTCGGCGATTTCACCGCCGTCGATCGGGTCAGCTTCCGCATCCGCCGGGGCGAGATTTTCGGCTTTCTCGGCTCCAACGGCTGCGGCAAATCGACGACGATGAAGATGCTGACCGGCCTCCTTCCCGCGAGCGAGGGCGAGGCGTGGCTGTTCGGCAAGCCGGTCGATCCGCATGATATCGGCACCCGCCGCCGTGTCGGATATATGAGCCAGTCCTTCTCGCTCTATGGCGAGCTGACGGTGCGGCAGAATCTGGTGCTGCACGCCCGGCTCTTCCACGTCCCCGCCGTCGAAATTAATGCGCGGGTCGAGGAGATGATCGAACGCTTCGGGCTGGAACGGGTGACGGACGATCTGCCCGAGAGCCTGCCGCTCGGCATCCGCCAGCGCCTTAGCCTCGCCGTGGCGATGGTGCACCGGCCCGACCTGCTGATCCTCGACGAGCCGACATCCGGCGTCGATCCCGTCGCGCGCGACGCCTTCTGGCGCTTGCTCGTCGAATTGTCGCGGCGGGACAAGGTGACGATCTTCATCTCCACCCATTTCATGAATGAGGCGGAGCGCTGCGACCGCATGTCGATGATGCATGCGGGCAAGGTGCTCGACAGCGACACCCCCGCCAGCTTGATCGCAAAGCGCGGCGCCGCCGATCTGGAGGAAGCCTTCATCGGCTATCTGGTCGAGGCGGACGGGGAGGGGGCAAAGCAGGCCCCGCCCGCCGCGGAAGCGCCCGCGCCGGTCGAGGTGGGGCCGTCTGAGGTGGAGTCGGGCGCTGACCCCCTTCCCGGCGCCGGTTTCAGCCTCGCCTTCCACCGCCGCGGCTTCAGCCTGCAACGCTGCCTCAGCTATGTCTGGCGCGAGGCGCTGGAATTGCAGCGCGATCCTGTCCGCGCGACGCTGGCGCTGGGCGGGTCGCTCATCCTGATGCTGGTGATCGGCTTCGGCATCAACATGGATGTGAACGAGCTGTCCTATGCGGTGCTCGACCGTGACCGGAGCACGATCAGCCAGAGCTATGAGCTAGACATATCCGGCTCCCGCTATTTCGTCGAACATGCGCCGCTGCGCGATTATGACGATCTCGACCGGCGGATGAAAAATGGCGAACTGGCGCTCGGCCTCGAAATTCCGCCCGGCTTCGGTCGCGATCTGCTCGCCGGGCGCAAGGTCGCGATCGGCGCCTGGTTCGATGGCGCGATGCCGATGCGGGCCGAGACGGTGCAGGGCTATATTCAGGGCCTCCATCAGCATTGGCTGGCGGAGGAGGCGCGGCGGCGGACGGGTGTTGCGGTCGGGTCCGGCTTCTCTCTCGAAAACCGTTTCCTCTATAATCCCGATGTGGAGAGCCTGCCCGCGATGGTCCCGGCGGTGATCCCGCTGTTGCTGCTCATGCTGCCCGCAATGCTTTCCGCGCTCGCCGTAGTGCGGGAGAAGGAGATCGGCTCGATCATCAACCTTTATGTGACGCCGGTGACGCGGACGGAGTTCATGCTGGGCAAGCAATTCCCCTATTTCGTGCTGGCGATGGTCAATTTCCTGCTGATGGTGCTGATGGCGGTCATCGTTTTCGGCGTGCCGGTGAAGGGCAATTTCCTCGCGCTGTTCGTCGCCGCGCTGTTCTACAGCCTCGCCGCGACCGGCATGGGCCTGCTCGCCTCCGCGCTCACCCGAAGCCAGATCGCCGCGCTGTTCCTCGCGATGGTGGGCACGATGATCCCGGCGACGATCTTCGGCGGCATGACCGATCCGGTGTCCTCGCTGGAAGGGGCGGGGCGGGTGATCGGCGAGGTCTACCCGGCCAGCCATATGTTCACGATCAGCCGGGGCGTGTTCAACAAGGCGCTGGGCTTCCGCGATCTGGCGGGCTCCTTCTGGCCGCTGATCCTTTCGGTGCCGGTGATCGTCGGCGGGGCGATCGCGCTGGTGCGCAAGCAGGAAAAATAGATGCGCCAGACAATCGCCAATATCTACCGCCTCGGCGTCAAGGAATTGTGGAGCCTGCGGCGCGACCCGATCATGCTGGTGCTGATCGTCTTCGTGTTCACCTTCTCGGTCTACAGCGCCGCCAACGCCATTCCGGAGACGCTGCACAAGGCGGCCATCGCGATAGTGGACGAGGATGAATCGCCGCTGTCCCGGCGCATCGTCTCCGCCTTCTATCCCCCGCAATTCCTGACGCCGAAGATGATTTCCCCGCAGCAGATCGACCCGGCGATGGACGAGGGGCTTTATACCTTCGCGCTCTATATCCCCGCCGGGTTCCAGCGCGATCTGCTGGCGGGCCGCCCGGCGGAAATCCAGCTCAACACCGACGCCACGCGCATGAGCCAGGCCTTCACCGGCAGCGGCTATATCCAGCAGATTGTGGCGGGGGAGGTGAACGAGTTTCTCGCCCGCCATCGCATGCAGGCGCAGCCGCCGGTGGACCTGGCGATGCGCGCCCGCTTCAACCCGACGCTGGACAAAAGCTGGTTCGGCGCGCTGGCGCAGATCATCAACCAGATCACCATGCTCTCGATCATCCTGACCGGCGCGGCCCTTATCCGCGAGCGCGAGCATGGCACCATCGAGCATCTGCTGGTCATGCCGGTGACGCCGTTCGAGATCATGGCGTCGAAAATCTGGTCGATGGGCCTCGTCGTGCTGGTGGCCTCCGCGCTGTCGCTTAATTTCGTGGTGCGCGGGTTGATGGGCGTGCCGGTGGCGGGATCGCTGCCGCTGTTCTTCGCGGGTGCGGCGCTGGTGTTGTTCTCGACCACCTCGATCGGCATTTTCCTCGCCACGCTGGCGCGGAACATGCCGCAATTCGGGATGCTGATCGTGCTGGTGCTGCTGCCGCTCCAGATGCTCTCGGGCGGCAGCACCCCGCGCGAGAGCATGCCGCTGCTGGTGCAGAACGTCATGATGCTGGCCCCCACGACGCATTTCGTGCAGCTGGGGCAGGCGATCCTGTTTCGCGGCGCGGGGCTGGACGTGGTGTGGCCGCAATTTCTCTGGACGGCGGGGATCGGCATCTTCTTCTTCGCCATCGCGCTCGCCCGCTTCCGCAGGACAATCAGCAGCATGGCCTGATGCCTGCCGGGGCCTTTGCCCTCCTGTTTTCCGCGCTCCTCCAGCCTTGCCGGGCCGTGCAATCCTATCTGAAATGACCGGTGCCAGCCACACCCGGCATGGCATAACGAAAGGGGTATAATAGCAAGAGGAGAGGAAGGATGCGCATATCCATGGGGGCATCGAATCTGCCGCCGCTGGCGATCGGGCGGGAGAGCGCGATGCGGGGCACGGACAAAGATGCCCGCTGCGCCGTGGTCCTCCTCTGATGGAAGAGCGCGCATCCGATTCCCCGCGCGATTTCCAGCATGATTTTACGGGCGCGCAGGTCGCTGGCGTACTGGCGATCTCGGTGCTGGGCGGCTGCTTTCCGGCCTTGCAGCCGATCCTGCTCGGCGCGCTTGAGGCCGCCGGGCGCATCGATGCCGCGTTGGTGGGCCGCGTCGCTACCGTGGAGGCGATCAGCATGGCGATCAGCACCATGCTCGCCGCCGCTTTGCTTCCGCCCCGGCATCTGCGCCTGCTGGCGATGGGAGCGATGGCGGCCATCGCCGCCGCCAATGCGCTCACCGCGATATCGGGGGTGACGGGCATCCTCCTCGGCCGGGCGGTCAGCGGCATGTCCTCGGGCATATTGCTGTGGATATTGGTCGGCATGATGACCCGCGCCGCCAATCCGGGCCGCATCTTCGCCATTTATGTCACCTGCCAGGGCATCGTCGCCTTCGTCCTGTCGGCGCTGATGACGCAATGGGCCGTTCCCGCGCTCGGCGCCGAGGGCGGTTATGGCCTGCTTGTGGCGGGCGCCCTTGCGCTCCTGCTGCCCTGTGTGCTGGTGCCCCGAGCTTATGCGGCGACCGGCCCCGCCAACCGGGCGAGCCTGCCTAATCTGTCGGGCGGGCTGGCGCTGGCGAGCATCTTCTGTTTTCTGGCGGGGCTGTTCGCCTTCTGGGTCTATCTGCCGATGATCGCCGCCGCGCAGGGCCATGCCCCCGCCGCCATCGGCGGGGCGATCAGCATCGGTCTTGCGGGCCAGATCCTCGGCGGGCTGGTGGCGATCGGCCTCGCCGGGCGGGTCGGCGCGCTGGCGGCCGGGGTGGGCAGCGCCCTTGCCCTTGCCGCCATCGTCGCCGCCGTCGCGGGGATGCGGGGGGAGGCGCTGCTCTATGCGGGGTTGCTGGCCTTCAACCTCCTGTGGATGTTCGCGCCGCCCTTTCAGTTACCGCTGCTGATGCAACTCGACCCCAGCAACCGATCCGCCATGTATGTGAGCCCGGCGCAGCTGTTCGGCGTCGCCGCCGGGCCGAGCCTCGCGGCGGCCGGGATCGGCCTTGGCCCGCGGGGACCGGCGCTGGTCGCGATCGGGCTGTTCGGCCTCAGCCTCGCCTTGCTGCTCGCCGCGCGGGCGCGGGGGGCGGTGGCGCCGCCGCGACCGGCACCGGAGGGAGCCGCCGGATAATGGGCAGCCTGCATATCGAACGCCGGGGCGGGATTGCCCTCTTCCGGTTCGACAATCCGCCTTCGGGCTTTCTCGACGGCGCGATGACCGGCGCGCTCGCAGAAGGGCTGGATCAGGTGCTGGCCGATAGCGCGATCAGGGCGATCATTCTCACCGGCGCGGGGGATGGCGTTTTCATCCGCCATTTCGACCTGCCGGAATTGTCGCGCGCGGCGGAAGCCCTTGCCGCCGCCCCGCCGCCCGCCCGGACCGCCGGCTGGAACGATTCGATCTTCCACCGCATCACCCGGCGGATCGAGAGTTGCGACGTTCCGGTGATCGCCGCGATCAACGGCGATTGCATGGGGGTGGGCTTCGAACTGGCGCTGGCCTGCGACATCCGCATCGCGCAGGCCGGGCCTTTTTCGCTGGGCCTGCCGGAAATGAACATCGCGATGCTTCCAGGCGGTGGCGGCACGGCCCGGCTCGCCCGGTTGATCGCGCCGTCGCTGGCGTTCGAGCTGATCGCCACGGCGCGGGTGCTGGAGCCGGTCGAGGCGCTGCACTTGGGGCTGGTGAACGCGGTGTCGCCGGACCCGCTGGCGAGCGCGCTGGCGTTGGCGGAGCGGATGACGGCGCGCTCGGCAACCGGCATCGCCGCCGCCAAGCGCGTCATCCGGCAGAGCCGCGACCTGCCGATCGAAGAGGCGCTGACGCTGGAGCAGCGCGAGGTTGATGCCCGCCTCGGCGGGGAGCAGGTCCGCGCGGCGCTGCGCGCCTATGCGGCTAGCGGCGAGGATTTGCGCAGGCCGATGAAGCCGGATCAGACCGCCGCAAGAAGCTGACCCTTGCCCGCGCCGGGTGCGCAAGGCCGACTCGCGGGGAGGGGTGGATGATGATAGGGATCGGCGATGCACCGCCCCGACCGTTTTCCCGCCGCTGCTG
>CAYLKZ010000082.1:0-12851 GCA_964384275.1 uncultured Sphingobium sp.
AGCGCGACGACATCGTGCTGCGCCTGCGCCCCAGCTATTTCCCGTTCACCGAACCCTCTGTCGAGGTCGATGTTGGCTATACGCTGGTCAACGGCCAGCGGGTGATCGGCGGCAGCGGCGATGACGAGAATGGCGGCTGGCTCGAAGTGCTGGGCAGCGGCATGGTCAACCGCAAGGTGATCGAGGCCTGTGGGCTGGACCCGGACGAATGGCAGGGCTTCGCCTTCGGCACCGGCGTCGACCGGCTGGCGATGCTGAAATATGGGATGAACGATTTGCGCGCTTTCTTTGACGGCGACCTGCGCTGGTTGCGCCATTATGGCTTCTCCGCGCTCGATATTCCGACGCTTTCGGGGGGAGTGGGCGCATGAAGTTCACGTTGAGCTGGCTCAAGGAGCATCTGGAAACCGAGGCGAACCTCGACGAGATTCTCACCGCGCTGAATGACATCGGCCTTGAGGTCGAAGGCGTCGAGAATCCGGCGGAAAAGCTCGACGGCTTCTTCGTCGCCCAGGTGCTGACCGCCGATCCGCATCCGCAGGCGGACAAGTTGCAGGTGCTGACCGTCGATGCCGGGAACGGCGCGCTTCAGGTCGTCTGCGGCGCGCCCAATGCGCGCGCGGGCCTTGTCGGCGTGTTCGGTGTCGAGGGCGCGACGGTGCCCGCCAACGGCATGGTGCTGCGCAAGACGGCGATTCGCGGCGTCGAATCGAACGGCATGATGTGCTCGACCCGCGAGCTGGAGCTGGGCGAGGATGATGATGGCATCATAGAGCTGCCCGGCGATGCGCCCATCGGCACGAAATTCGCCGATTATGCGAAGCTCGACGATCCGGTGATCGACATTTCGATCACGCCCAACCGGCAGGATTGCATGGGCGTGCGCGGCATTGCCCGCGATCTCGCCGCCAAGGGTCTCGGCCGCCTGCGTCCGCTGGAGGATGTGATCGCGCATCTCCCGGTGATTGCTCCGCAGGGCGCTGGCCCGGATGTGCGGGTTGAGGACAGCGAAGGCTGCCCCGCTTTCTACGCGCAGGCCGTCCATGGCGTGAAGAATGGCCCGTCGCCCGAATGGCTGCAACAGCGGCTGAACGCGGTGGGGCAGAAGCCGATCAGCACACTGGTCGATATCACCAATTTCGTGATGATCGGCCTTGGCCGTCCGCTCCATGTCTATGACATGGCGAGTCTCAAGGGTGGGCTGGTCGCGAGGCTGGCGAAGCCGGGCGAGCAGGTGCTGGCGCTCAACGGCAAGACATACACGCTCGACGAGACGATGACGGTGATCGCCGACGATGTGGCCGCGCATGATATCGGCGGCATCATGGGCGGGGAGCATAGCGGCGCGCAGGACAGCACGACCGATGTGCTGATCGAATGCGCCTGGTTCACGCCCGAGAGCATCGCGAAAGCGGGCCAGAAGCTCAACCTTACCTCCGATGCGCGCCAGCGCTTCGAGCGTGGCGTCGATCCGGCGTTCCTCGATGAAGGGCTGGCGATCGCTACCCGGCTCGTCGTCGCGTTGTGCGGCGGCACGCCAAGCGAGGTGACGCGCGCAGGCCAGCCGCCGGTGGAGCCGAAGATCGTCGCCTATGATCCGGCGCGCTGCCTGTCGCTCGCCGGGGTCGATGTGAGTGCCGCTGAGCAGCAGGCGATTCTCGAAAAGCTGGGCTTTGCGGTGGACTCCAATTGGTCCGTCACCGTGCCGAGCTGGCGCCGCGATGTGGACGGCCCCGCCGATCTGGTCGAGGAGGTGGTGCGCATCCATGGCATCGCCAATGTGCCTTCGACACCGCTTCCCCGCATTCCGGGCGTGGCGAAGCCCACCGCCACAGCCGAGCAGCTGATGGAGCGCCGCGCGCGCCGCATGGCCGCTTCGCGCGGACTGAATGAGGCGATCAACTGGTCCTTCATCTCCGAAAAGGAGGCCGCGACGGTGGGTGGGGGTGATTGGGTGCTCGCCAATCCGATCAGCGAAGACCTGAAGGTGATGCGGCCTTCGTTGTTGCCGGGCCTGCTGTCGGCGGCGCGGCGCAATGCGGATCGCGGCGCGTCGTCCATCCGGCTGTTCGAGGTCGGTCGCCGCTATTTCCGCCGCGCCGACGGCAGCAGCGACGAGCGGCTGACGGTCGGCATCGTGCTGGCGGGCGACAAGGCCCCGCGCGGCTGGGCGGGTGGCAAGGCACAGCCCTTCACCGCCTATGATGCGAAGGCTGAGGCGTTGGCGCTGCTCGCCGCCGTGGGCGCGCCGGTGCAGAATCTCCAGATGATGGGCGAGGCGGGCGCGAGCTTCCACCCCGGCCAGTCCGGCACACTGCGGCTCGGCCCTAAAGCGGTTCTGGCCGAATATGGCGTGCTGCACCCGGCGCTGGCGAAGCAGTTCGACCTTTCCGGCACGGTTGTCGCGGTGCAGCTCTTCCTCGATGCGATCCCGCAGAAGCGCAAGAGCGGCTTCATGCGCGCGCCCTATGCGCCGCCGGCGCTGCAATCGGTGACGCGCGACTTTGCATTCCTCGTGCCCGAAGGGGTTGAGGGTGACGCGCTGGTCCGCGCGGTCAAGGGCGCGGACAAGAAGAATATCGTCGATGCGCGCCTGTTCGACGTTTTCACCGGCCAGGGTGTCGAGCCGGGCATGAAGTCGCTCGCCATAGAGGTGACGCTCCAGCCGGGTGAGAAGAGCTATGCCGAAGAAGATCTCGCGGCGATCAGCGCGGCTATCGTCAAGGCGGCGGGGAAGCTGGGCGGCATCCTGCGCGGCTGACCGGATCAGGTTGATCGGGCGCGGCTGAGGTGCTGCCTCGAATCGGGAAACAGAGAGGGGCGGGCATCCTTTGGTTGCCTGCCCCTCAACCTTTTTCCGGCACCGAAGGTTAAGATCGGGGGGCTATTCCGGCAGTATCGCGGGAGGTTTTTCATGTCGGTGATCGGAACGGCTTATTCGGGCATGCAGGCAAGCATGATGCGTATGCAGGCCAGCGCCTCCAATATCGCCAATGCCAACAGCACCGGGCCGGTGCCTTCCTCCGCGCCCGCTTCCTCGCCTCCTACTGCCCCAGCCCCTGCCTCTGTGCAGGCCTATCAGCCCATCGGCGTGCAGCAGGGCGATGTCGCGGGCGGCGGCACCTATATCCGGTTCGGCGCGGTCACGCCCGGCACGGTCGAGCGTCACGATCCCTCCTCGCCGCATTCCAATGGCGATGGCATGGTCGCCGCGCCGAATGTCGATCTGGCTGGGGAACTGGTGGATCAGGCAGCGGCGAAGATCGCGTTCGAGGCGAATCTGCGCGTACTTGAAACCGGCGGGCGCACCGACAAGGCCATTCTCGAAATCTGGGCCTGATCCCGAAATCCGAATCTGTCGAGCAGGCCTATTCGCCTGCCATTTTGCAGTGGCGGGTTTCCGCCAGCCCGCGCAGATAGCCGCGTCGGGCGAGGCCCGCGCCTATCGCAGCCTGCAAACGCCGCTCGGCGGGGGCCGCGCCCGTCACCTCGCGCACCAGTCCGCGAAAGGGGATGAGCGAATTGACGATCATCTTGCCGCCCGCCTCCGCGATCTTTCCCGCGCGGTTTTCATTCTCTTCCTCATCGGCGCTGAAGTCCGGGCCGAGCGCTTCGTTGAGCGTGGTGATATCAGCGATGATGCCGGCGCATTTCTTTCCGCTTGGCGGAGCATAGGGATTTTTCGCCGCTTCGCTCAGCACTGGCGGGATTTTGGTCTTGGCGATGCCGACATCGCGGACGGGCTGGCTGGCGATATCCCCCGCCTTGTCCAGCGTTTCATCGTCCTTCTTCTCTTCCTTCCCGCTGCCCTCCTGCGCATGGGCGGCGGGGAGAGCCATCAGCGGCGTGAGGAAAAGCGCCAGGGCAGTCCAGTGGCTGTTGCGTCCGATCATCTCGCTTCCATCCTTTTTCATCCGGCCGATCAATCATGATATTAAGGAAAACCTGCGAAAGCCGTTTCGCGTTCCCGATCTGGCGCCGCGCATTTTCCACGCCGCGCCTGTTCCCATTTGCGGCGAAAATGCTCTATAGGCGCTATCGGCGCCGCCGATCATCGGCCAGCCGCCATCATCCAGGAAAGCCAAGCTCGTGACCACTGCCTCCCGCCGCACCTTTGCGATCATCTCCCACCCCGACGCGGGCAAGACGACGCTGACTGAAAAGCTGCTGCTGGAAGGGGGGGCGATCCATCTGGCGGGCGAGGTGAAGGCGCGCGGGGCCAATCGCCGCGCCCGGTCCGACTGGATGAAGATAGAGCAGCAGCGCGGCATTTCCGTCACCTCCTCGGTGATGACGTTCGAGCGGTCGGACAAGGACGGCAACCGCATTATCTTCAACCTGCTCGATACGCCGGGCCACGAGGATTTTTCGGAAGATACCTATCGCACGCTGACCGCCGTCGATTCCGCGGTGATGGTGATCGATGCCGCCAAGGGCATCGAGCCGCAGACGCGCAAGCTGTTCGAGGTTTGCCGGTTGCGCAATGTGCCGATCATCACCTTCGTCAACAAAGTGGACCGCGAAGGACGCGATCCGTTCGCGTTGCTCGATGAGGTGGCCGATGCGCTCGCGCTCGACGTTTGCCCGATGAACTGGCCCGTGGGCATGGGCGGGCAGTTCGAGGGGGTGTTCGATTTTGCCACTGGCACGCTGCGCCAGCCGAGCGGCCCGTCCAAGGAATTCGAGGGCAAGAGCAATATCTTCTCCGGCATCGACGATCCGAAGCTGGCCGATGTGATTTCGAAAGAGGGGCTGGAGCGGCTTCAGGAAGAAGGCGGACTGGCGCAGGCCGGATATGAGCCGTTCGACCTTGCCGCCTATCGCCATGGTGACCTGACGCCCGTTTATTTCGGGTCCGCATTGAAGCTCTTTGGCGTGACCGAGCTTATCGATGCGATTGCAACCTACGCGCCGCCCCCGCGCGAGCAGCCTGCCGAGCCCGCGCCAATCTCTCCCGAACGCGGCGACGTGACCGGCTTCATCTTCAAGGTGCAGGCCAATATGGACCCGCAGCATCGCGACCGCATCGCCTTCATGCGGCTATGTTCGGGCAAGTTCCGGCGCGGCATGAAGCTGACCCCTTCGGGCACCGGCAAGCCGATGTCGGTTCATTCGCCGATCCTCTTCTTCGCGCAGGATCGCGAACTGGCGGATGAGGCCTATCCGGGCGACATCATCGGCATCCCCAATCATGGCACATTGCGGGTGGGCGATACGCTTTCGGAAAAGGCGGATGTGCGGATTACCGGCCTGCCCAATTTCGCGCCGGAAATCCTGCGCCGCGTCGCGCTCAGGGACCCCACCAAGACCAAGCAGCTCCGCAAGGCGCTGGACGACCTTTCCGAAGAGGGGGTGATTCAGGTTTTCTATCCGGAGATCGGCAGCCAGTCGATCATCGGCGTGGTCGGCCAGTTGCAGCTCGATGTGCTGATTTCGCGGCTGGAAGCGGAATATAAGGTCGAGGCGGTGCTGGAGGCTTCGCCATTCGATACCGCGCGCTGGCTGGTCGGCAGCGAGTCGGCTTTGCGGGATTTCACCGATTATAATCGCGGCAATCTGGCGAAGGACCGGGATGGCAACCCCGTCTATATGGCGAAGAGCGCCTGGGACGTGGGCTATCAGCAGGACAAAAACCCGGACCTCGTCTTCAGCGCTACCAAGGAGCGCTAAGGCGCCGGGGTCAGACTAACCCGCTTTGCTCGGCCTGTTATGGCCGGAGAGCAGGCTGGTGCGATTCCAGCCAGCGGGCCAGTTCGGAAAAGCCCATCGGCATGTCGAAATGCAGGCCGATCATTCCGCTGCGGACCCAGCGGACGGACGCGCGGCGCCCGGGCAGGCCCTCTATGCGGACGATGCCCTGCTCGTCGGAGCGGGCCACGTCGGACGTTTCGAAGCACATGCCGTGCAGCGAGATATTGACGATGGTGCCGCCGATCGCGTGATTGTCCATCTCGAAATGCACACGGCCTGAAGCGAGGAAGCGCGGCGCGCGCGGCAATTTGCGCAATACGCTGCGGGTGGAACGGTTCTGGAGCATATCCTGCACATCGACCGGCTCGTCAAATTCGATGCCCGCGATGTGGTCGCCCGTCCAGCGCACGGTACCCGTCACGACCTTGTCGGAGCGCAGCTCGATCATGATCTTCTGGTCCATTCGCACGTCGCCGCGCAGATCGAGCTTGGCGCCATCGCGGGACATGTTGCGCACCAGAACGAGCTGATCCTGTCCCTCGACCACCGCGCGTCCGACCTTGAGAACGGTGACATAGCGTTCGGACGTGCGCCGCTCTGGCGCGGCGTCTTCAGTCGCGGGTGTCGCGTCTTCCAGTGGGATTTTGCTATGCAGCATGATTATTCCTAGAAAAACAACCGAATCTCTCCGGTTCTCCGCAGGCATCGCATGAAATGCCTGTCAGACTGGTTTGCGGAGAAGGTAAAAAGGCCTTTAACCAGAATTTCCCGCCGCCGCCGCTTGTGTGCCAAGCCTTTTCTCCTTTGCGTTCTTTTGTCCCTGCGTCCCTGCCTCCCTTTGCGTTGCCGCGTGGAAGGCGATAAGGGAGGGGCCATGAACGCACCTCGATCCGAAACTGGTCCGGCGCCCAAGAGCTGGATTTCCGCCATCGCCCCTTATGTTCCCGGCAAAGCCGCCAGCGATGACGGCAGGCCGGTCATCAAGCTCTCGGCAAATGAGAATCCGCTCGGCACCGGGGCAGCGGCGCGTACGGCCTTCGTCGCGGGCAGCGCGGATCTCGCCACTTATCCCGATCCCGGCGCGGCGAAGCTGCGGGAGGCGATCGCGAAGGCGCATGGGCTGGAACCGGCGCGGGTCATCTACGGCACCGGCTCTGATGAGTTGCTGCACATCGCGGCGAGCGCCTATGCCGGGCCGGGGGATGAGATATTATATGTGCGCTACGGCTTTTCGGTGTACGAAATCGCCGCGCGCCGCGTTGGCGCGACGCCGGTGGTCGCGCCGGACAAGGACTATGGCACCGATGTCGATGCGTTGCTCGCGCTGGTGAGCGAGCGGACTCGGGTGGTGTTCCTCGCTAATCCGAACAACCCGACCGGCACCATGACAGGGCGCGCGGAAATCGCCCGGCTGCATGCGGCGCTGCCCTCCGATGTGTTGCTGGTGATCGATCAGGCCTATGCCGAATATGTCGATGCGGCGGACGATGACGCCGGGCTGGAGCTGGCAAGGACCGTCCCCAATGTGCTGGTGACGCGCACCTTCTCGAAAATCCATGGCCTCGCCGCCGAGCGGATCGGCTGGGGCTATGCCTCCGCGCCGATTGTCGAGGCGCTGCACCGCATCCGCGCGCCGTTCAACGTCACCACCGCCGGGCAAGCCGCCGCTGCCGCCGCCATCGCGGATAGCCAGTGGGTCGAAGCTAGCCGCGCCCATAACAGCCAGTGGCGCCAGTGGCTGACCGACGAAATCGAGGCGATGGGCAATCACGGCCTTTCGGTGGTGCCAAGCAAGGCGAATTTCATCCTTGTGCTGTTCAAGGGCAAGTTGAGCGCCGAGTCGGCCTTCAAGGGGCTGATGGAGGCGGGCTATGCGACGCGCTGGCTGCCGGGGCAGGGCCTGCCCGATGCGCTGCGCATCACCATCGGCACCGAAGCGCAGATGCGCGATGTCGCCCGCCTGCTGCGGAATATGGCCGAGGCCGCCTGACTCGCATCGGAAATGCGCGCCGTCAGTCCGCGCTGGCGGCGGCGTCCTTCTCCCCATGCACCTGCTTCAGCAGCGCGTCTGCGCGCAGGACGAAATCGCTCGCGATCTCATGGGCATAGGGGTTAAGCGTCTGGATCGCGGTGAACAGCTCGAAACTATCCCTCCCGATGAGGGCGGTTAGGTCGAGCAGGTGCTGATAGGTCTGCGTCTTCAGCATTTCGTCGGGAATGTTCATGCCGACCAGCGTGCGCCCGATCAAATGGGTGAGCGCCTGCACGAACGCCATTTCGCGGTCATGCTCCTCTGCACTGGTGATACGGACGCGCAGTCCCAGCGCCCGCCCCAATGCCGCGACCCTCAAATGCTGGTCGCCCCGCAGTGGGCAGATCACGAACTGCCGCCCGGCCAGCCCGTCGCGCGCGACGCTTTGCGGGCCGAACAGCGGATGGGTGGGCACGATGTGCACGCTCTCGGGCAGATGACGGATGAGCCATTGGCTCGGCAGCATCTTGACCGACGCGACATCGATCACCGTCGCGCCGGGGCGCACCAGCGGGGCGATGGCGAGGATCGCTTCCTCCATCGCCTGCACCGGCATGGCCAGCACGATCACGTCGCTGCGGGCGGCATCTTCCAGCGAGAGCGGGCGGAAGCCCTGCGCGGCGATTGCTTCGGCCTGCTTATGGGGATCATGCACGCCTATATCGAAGCGGTCGGCCAGCGCATTTGCCGCCAGCTTGCCGAAATCGCCGAAACCGATAATCGCAAGGCTCTTCATGGGCGTCGCGCCTATCATGCTGGCGAGGAATGTCCATCCCCGGCCGGGGGATGGTCCTGCGCGGTTTCGGGCGGGTTCAGCGCGTTGATCGCCGCATGGGCGAGCGCTTCCGCTTCCGCGCGGGGCAGGCCGGGGGGGATGATCTCGCCGACGCGATAGGTGATCGTGCCGGGCCGCTTCAGGAAGCTCTGGCGCGGGGAAAGCAGCCCGCTGTCAATCGCAACCGGCACGACCGGCAGGCCGAGCAACTGATACATGGCGGCAAAACCGGCCTTGATCGACGGCTGGCTGCCATGGGGTACGCGGGTGCCTTCGGGGAAGAGGCAGATGGGCCGCCCTGTCGCCAGCGCGGCCTTGGTCTGCCGTTGCAGATGGCGCAGGGCTGCGGCGCCGGTCGCGCGCTTGAGGCCGATCATGCCAAAGCGTGCCGCAATCGTGCCCCAGCCGGGAATGTCGAGCAGTTCCTGCTTGGCGACGATGATCGGCCGGTGGAGCAGCAGCGGCAGATCGATCGTCTCGAACATCGATTCATGCTTGAACACGAAGAAATATTGCCCGTCCGGCAGCACCCCCTCGATCCGCACTTTCTGCCCCAGCAGCAGGCGGCAGAGCGCCCGATGGCTCGCCGACCAGGACCGGATGATGAAAAATAACGGCCGGTCGCCGAACGGCGTGAGGATCAGCCCAGCCAGCACATGCAGCGTCGTTGCCGCATAGAACCCCATGGCGAAGAGGAGCGAGCGGAGGAAGAGGAGCGGGGAGAAGGTCATGGGCGTATCGGACAGCGGCACATCATATGCCGGCAAGCGCGGCGGCGCGGCGCAGGAGATATTTATTATATTCCTTGGACAGCACGGCCAGGCTGGGCCGGGTCGGCACCGCATCATAGACGAGGACGATATCCTTCGGCAGCGCCTCGCGCAGTTCATAGGCGGCGCGGCGCATATGCCAATCGCTGGTGATGAGGCGCACCGTGTCATAGCCGCGCTTTTCCAACCAATGCGCGGTTTCTATGCCGTTGGAGCGGGTATCGATCGCCTCCCGGCCAAGGGTGATGCAGCAGTCGAACAGCTTGTCGGGCGCCTTGTAGCGCACCGCCAGTTCATGCGGCCGCACGGTCCTGTCGACGCCGGAAATCAGCATCTTCTTGGCCGCGCCCTCCTGAAGCAATGAGAGGCCCCGGTCGATGCGCCCCGCGCCGCCGGTCAGCACGACGATCGCGTCTGTCGATCGCAGGTCGAGCGGCTGCGGCAGCCAGATCGAGAACCAGGCAAAGCCCAGCGCATAGAGCAGCAGAAGGAAGGCGAGGAAGCGCGAGATCACAGGCTGCGCTCCAGCGCGCGGCGCACGGTGACGCGCGCGGTCAACATCGCGAGCAGCACGCCGCCCAGCGGAATCAGCAGCAGCAGCGGCGCGAGCGGCAGGGGCAGCGTCATCATCCCGGCCAGCTCGGCATCGATCGCCGCCGCGCGCCGGGCCAGCATCCAGAGCACCGCAGCGGCGGCCCCCAGCCCGACCAGCGCGCCGAAAATCGCATCGAGCGCCATGCGCCGCTGGAACAGGCGCGCTATCTGCACATCGGTCGCGCCGAGCAGGTGCATGATGTCGATGGTGGCGCGATGGGTGGCATGGGCACTGCGCGCGGCGAGCATCACCACCGCCGCCGTCACCCCTATCATCAGCGCCATGAGCGCGGCGGCCAGCCACATCACCGCGCGCATCAGCCGCTCGACCGGGCCGAGATAGCGCTCATGCGCGTCGATTCGCGCGGCGGGGGCAATCGCGGCGATCTGGCGGCCGATCGCGTCGATCTGGGCTGGGCCGGTGCCGGGCGCGGCCTCGATATCGATCATCGCCGGAATCGGCAGTTCCTCGGGCGGCGTATCGGTGCCGATCCAGGGTTCGAGCTGGGCGCGAAGCTGCTCTTCAGGCACGATAGTGACGGCTTGCACCGCTTTTTCCCGGTGCAGCAGCGCGGCGATCCGGCGTTGCTGATCGGCCCGCAGCGTGGCGTTCGCCTCGACGATCTGCACCGTGTAGCCGCCCGCGAGCTGGCCGTGCATCCGGTCGAGCGCATGAGCGAGGGAGAGGATCGTCGCGGCGGCGAGGATGGTCAGGAACATCATGATCCCGATGATCCACGGCATCGGCCCGCGCCGTCCCTCGGGCAGCCAGCGGTTGCGCGCCGCCCGCGCGGCGCGATCCGAATGGAGTCCTGCCTCCCGCAGGGTTCGCGCGTCGTCCGTCATAGCGGCTTTCCGAGCGCGCGGCCGAGCAAGGCCGCCGGTTCATTGCGGGGGGGGAAGCGCAGCGACCCTGTCGGGTCGATCAGCCGCCCCTTGTCCAGCCGCATCATCTGCGCATGCGGGATCACAGAGATCAGCGGCAGGTCGTGCGTGGCTATGACGATCGTGGTGCCGAGCCGGTTGAGGGCTTCGAACAGGCCGAGCAGCCGTTTCGCCATCTCCGGATCGACATTGCCTGTGGGTTCGTCGGCGACGAGGATATCGGGCCGGCCGATTACGGCGCGGGCGATGGCGACGCGCTGCTGCTCCCCGCCCGATAGCGCGTCGGGAAGCGCATCGGCGCGCTCGCCCAGGCCCACCCAGGCCAGCATTTCCTGCACCGGGCCTTCTATTTCCTGTTCGTCCATTCCGGCAAGGCGCAGCGGCAGCGCGACATTATCGTGCGCGGAAAGATGGGAGACGAGGCGGAAATCCTGAAAGACGACGCCGATACGGCGGCGGAAACCGGGCAGGCGGTTGCGGTGCATCATCACCACATCCTCGCCGAACAGTTTGAGCACGCCGCGCGTGGGGCGCTGCGTCAGATAGAGCAGCTTTAGGAGAGAAGTCTTGCCCGCGCCCGAGGCGCCGGTGAGAAAATAAAAGCCGCCAGCCGAGAGGGAGAGGCTGATATCGGACAGCACCTCCTCATCAGCCCCGTAGCGCAGGCCGATATTCTCAAACTCGATAATAGCGTTCATATCCGTTTGAAACCGGCCCCGCTGCTTCCGCTGAACCCGTCCATCGCACAAGGCCCGCCGCCCGTAAAGACCGATACCGTCCTGAAGGAAAAGGTGCTTTCTTGTGCGTGGGATGCGTGATCTGCGGCTTATCCGTTGATCGTGGCTTGCGTGGGAGTCGCGAGCGCGTCTAAGTAGGTGCCATGATCCTCGTCTGTCCCAATTGTGCCGCACGCTATATCGTCCCGGACGAGGCCATTGGCGTCAATGGCCGTCAGGTGCGCTGCGCATCCTGCAAGCATAGCTGGTTCCAGCAGGGCGCGGCCCTGCCGTCGCGGGAGGAGACGCCTCCGGCGCCTGCCGTCGCCGCGCCGGTTTCCCGACCGGACCTCCTGAAAGAGAAGCCCATGGCGGCGCCTGCGGCCATGAATCAGCCGGAAGAATCCGGCCCCGCCGCAGTCGTCGAATCGGCGACTGCCGATGCGGCGGAGGCGATCACTGCCGCCGCGCGGGAACAGGGCTATGAGGCGGAGCCAGACGCCGATGGCGAGGTGCGGGATCGCCCCCGGGGGCAAGTGCGCGCCGTCGATGTCTCGCAGGTCGAGCGTCCCAATGCCCGGTCGGCTGGGGGATATGATGCCGCAGCGGGGATCGAGGAAGACGACAGCCTTGTCGCGCGCCCGCTGCCCCAACGCCCCCGCCGCAATCCGGCCAAGCTCTGGACATGGGCGGCGGCCTTGTTCTGCATCGCGATGGTGGCGGCAGGAACGGCGCTGTATTTCTTCGGGCCTCCGCAATGGGCGGTGCGCGCGGGCTTGCTGTCAGACAGCCAGGAACCCGACCTGTTGTTTTACCTCGCCAAGCCTGCCGAGCGGCGGAGCTTGCCGAGCGGTCAGGAGTATTTCGCGTTCAGCGCGCGGATCGTGAACAGCGGCTCGCGCACGCTGTCGGTGCCGCCTGTCGAGGTGCAACTGCGTGACCGGCAGGACCGACTGGTGTTCAGCTGGAAGACCAAGGCCGACAAGGCTCAGCTGAAGCCCGGCGAGGAAGCCAGCATCAGCGAAAGCCGCCTCGACATTCCCAAGAGCGCCGAGAATCTCTCGCTCACTTTCGTGGATGACGGCCGCTAAACGGGTGGAACAGGCTGTATGGCGACCGGAAGGCCTCGATAATCGCGGCTCAGGCCGAAGAAAAATAGCATAATCGGGAAAAGATGCGCAAACAGGCATCAAGATGCTTGCAACCCCCGAATGCCTTTGCTAGAGGCCGGCGCCTACCAGGGGCCGGTTCGACCGGTTTCCTACTCTGATGTGCGGTCGTGGCGGAACTGGTAGACGCGCAACGTTGAGGTCGTTGTGGCCGAAAGGCCGTGGAAGTTCGAGTCTTCTCGACCGCACCACAGAGTCCGGCATGGGCCGGACTATTTT
>CAYLKZ010000083.1:0-12827 GCA_964384275.1 uncultured Sphingobium sp.
CGATGGTCTTGCCGCGCACATCGTCGCCGCAGGCATGGATGACCTTGCGGCCCATTGCGCGCTTGCGCTGGTCGTTGATCGCCACCACCGCCTCGACGATGCGCTGGGGCGCCTCATTATCCTGGCTGGTTTTGAGCAGCGCCAGCGTATCCTTGGGGAAGCAACTGCCGCCATAGCCGGGGCCAGCGTGGAGGAATTTGGAACCGATGCGGTTGTCGAGGCCGATGCCGCGCGCGACATCCTGCACATCGGCGCCGACCTTTTCGCACAGATCGGCGATTTCGTTGATGAAGGTGATCTTCACCGCGAGGAAGGCGTTGGCGGCATACTTTGTGAGTTCCGCTCCCCGGCGGCTCATTTCGACGATGGGCGACTTGTTGAGGTAGAGCGGGCGATAGACCTGCCGCATCACCTCCAGCGCGCGCGCATCGTCGCCGCCGATGACGATGCGGTCGGGGCGCTTGAAATCGTCTATGGCCGCGCCTTCGCGCAGGAATTCGGGGTTGGAGACGACCGCGAAATCGGCATCGGGATTGGCGGTGCGGATGATGCGCTCCACCTCGTCGCCGGTGCCGACGGGCACGGTCGACTTGTCTACGATCACCGTGAAGCCGGTGAGCGCCTGCGCGATTTCCTCGGCCGCGGCATGGACATAGGAGAGATCGGCATGACCATCGCCCCGACGCGAGGGCGTGCCGACCGCGATGAACACGGCGTCGGCGTCCTTGACTCCCTCGGCCAGATCGGTGGTGAAGCTGAGGCGTCCGGCGGCGACGTTGCTGGCGACCAGATGGTCGAGGCCAGGCTCGAAGATCGGCATGCGCCCGGCAAGCAGCGCGTCGATCTTGCTCTTGTCCTTGTCCACGCAGACCACGTCATGGCCGAAGTCCGCGAAACAGGCCCCCGATACGAGGCCAACATAACCGGACCCGATCATCGTAATCTTCATCTAATAACTCCTTGCCGTGGACGAAGGCATGCATTTCCCTGCGCCAGCTCTGCCGGCAGGACGCCGCGATAGCGCAGGGACAGGGATCGCCTCAATAGGCGTTTTGATGCATGAGCACTTTGGTGGTTGCGAATAATATGACGATATCGAGCCACAGGCTCCAGCTATTGACATATTCGAGGTCCGACCGCAGCCGCATTTCCAGATCTTCGCGCTGGAGGGTGGCGCCCCGATAGCCGCGCACCTGCGCCAGCCCGGTGATGCCGGGCTTCAGCGCATGGCGGACCCAATATTGTTCATCGACTTCCCAGAAAAGCTTGTCGCCTGCCAGCGATCCCAGCGCATGGGGGCGTGGGCCGACAAGGCTCATGTCGCCGCGCAGTACATTGATAAGTTGGGGCAGCTCGTCGATGCTGGTGCGCCGGATGAAGGCGCCGACGCGGGTGACGCGGTCGTCGTCGCGCGAGGTGGAGCGCTTGCCTGCGGTGTCACACAGTTCCTGCCGCATGCTGCGGAACTTGAGGATGCTGAACACGGAATTGGACCGGCCGAGGCGGCTCTGCTTGAAGAAGACGGGGCCGGGGCTTTCGAGCTTGATCGCTATGGCGATCAGGATCATCAGCGGGCTCATCAGGATCAGCAGCGGCACGGTGATCGCCAGGTCGAGCATCCGTTTGCGGGCGCGAGAGCGCAGGCTCAACGGACCACGGGAAACCACCAGCGTGTCGGCATCGCCCAGATGGCCAAGGCCGATAGCGCCGACATTTTCATTGCGCTGCAACAGCAGCTCGCCGCGAATATTCGATCCCTTGAGCAGCAGGGACCATGCCTGCTGCCGTTCCGGCGAACAGGCGATGATGACCCGGTCAGCGCCCTGAAGGCAGGCGGCAAGCCGGTTGATCATCGCCGGGTCCTGCAGATCGGGCTGGATCATCGCTTGCTGGGCGTCGATGACCTGCCGCCCCGTCTTGTTCTCGAACGGCACATTGTCGACGATAACCAACTCGTTGGTCAACTCGCAGATATAGCGGCGGAGAATGAGGCGGTGGAATGCGAACCGTCCCAGCAGCAGGAAAAAGCCGCTTGCCGCGATGCCCAAGCCTACGGAATCGCGCGAGGCGATCGGCCGCGAGTACATGAAGAAACCCGCGAGCAGGATGAAGATGGCGGTGACGCAAAGCGCCATGCAGCTGCGGCGCAGGCTTTGCTCCAGGGAACTCAGCGCGGGGAGGCTATAGGCGTGCTTATTGGCCGCAAGGAAGAAATAGGTCGGGATGACCAGAAAGATCAGGTTGACCCCGTTGGGCGACGCCCAGGTGGACCCGCCGATATAGCCGCCAATCACGAACCCCGCCGTCAGCGCCAGCATATCCAGCAGCATGAGCTGAAAATACAGGAACAGCCGGACCGACTGTTTCGAAACCGGGCGTCGGCCTTCTGCGAACGACAGGTCAATGGAAACAGTGCTGTCTATCACCGAAGCTATTCCATCCCTTTTTAGCGCCATTTTTGGAGCAGGTATATGATTTCGCAGATCAAACAAGCGAAACTATCATCCCCGGATTGGTAGATGAGCAATCCTTGCCTGATTTGGCTATGTGCCTGTCCTACAATGGAACATTCATTTTGCGAGTGCAAAGACTGCAAGCCGTTCGTTACATGGGATGAACTTCGGGTTTCGGCCAATTTTTCGACGAAAAGCGTCGATTTTCAGGGATGATCCTCACGAAAGTCCGCCGCCGCGACCTCGAATCGAGCGGCGAAATGCCCGTGCGGCATCTTTTCGCGGGGCGAAGAAGAAGGTTGCGGGGTGAGGAGGAAGAGGGCGTCGCCGCGCATCGGCCCTGAAGCGGGCATCGCAGATGAACCCGCGTTGCCGTGTCTGCCCCAGAGAAGCAAAATCCGGTCAGCGTGGACCGGTCAGAGGATCAGGCGCAACAAGGCGACGGTGCCGATAATTCCCAGCGCCAGAGCGACATAGCCGCCGGTGCGGGACAATCGGGAAACCAGCATTTCGAGTTTTCTTGCGCGATCGCGCTCCCGAATATCGGGTGAGGGAGGATGTTCGTTGCTCCACATGATCAGCATGGTGAAGGCCTCTCCTTGATGCGGACTGTGGATCAGTCACTATCAAGAGGAAAGAGGAGGAGTGATCCTTTTCCTTCCCATCGGATCTTGTTGTTTCGCCGATATCCGATGGTCTTGATGGGTGATGATCGTCAGACCGTTCTAATAGTCCATCTATGGACGAAAATCCTTTAAAAGTAAAGTTTTACTGCTCCTTCTCAGGCGTAATTCCGTTGTGCGCCGCAACAGGTGCATGCGCTTTTCTTTCGCTTCCATGCGCAATAGTCGCTTTGCTCATGATGCAGTGCGGGAAGGGGCGCTTCATACATGGCGGAGGGGCTATTGCCGCTTGCGCCCCGGCGGCGATGCGGCCTAAGAGCACAGCGACCGGGCAGGCTTTGGCCGGAGGGCGGATGAAGGCGCCGAACGGGCGAAAGGCGAGGTTGTGGCGATATCGATATTGGGGCTGGCGCTGATCTGCATGGCGCTGTTCCTGCACCCCTATATCTTTTACCCGCTGTCGCTGCGCTGGTTCCGCGAGGCACCGATCCGGCCCGACCTCGCCCGTCCGCTGCCCGGCGCCAGCCTGTTGTTCAGCGCCTATAATGAGGAGCGATCGCTGCCCGCCAAGATCGCCAATCTTCGCGAGATCAAGGCGCGCCATCCTGACATAGAGATATTGGCCTATTCCGATTGCAGCAGCGACGCCACCCTCGATCTGCTGCTCGCCTGCCCGGATTTGTTGCGCGTCGTGCCCTCTACGCAGCGGACCGGCAAGGCAACCGGGATGCGCCTGATGGCGGCGGAGGCGACCGGCGACATCCTCATTTTCACCGATGCCAATGTGATCCTCGATCCCGACGCGGTGGAGCGGCTGCTCGGCTATTTTTCCGATCCGGCGATCGGCGGGGTCGCGGGTGCGCTGCATTATGTGAATGAGGATGCGAGCGCCACCGCGCGCGTCGGCGGGCTTTATTGGCGGCTGGAAGAAGCGCTGAAACAGCGGGAATCGCGCATCGGCTCGATCATGGGGGCGGATGGCTCCATCTTCGCGACGCGCCGGGCGCTTTATCCGGAAGTGCCGCCGCATCTGCTCGACGACATGACGGTTTCGATGAGCGTGACCTTCGCCGGGCAGCGGCTGATCCATGCCGCCGATGTTCAAGCTTATGAGAAAAACGCGACTTCCAGCGCCGACGAATTCCGCCGCAAGCGCCGCATCGCCTGCCGCGCCTTCAACACGCATCGCTATCTCTGGCCGCGGATCAGGCGCCATTATGGCGTGAGCGATCTGTATAAATATCTCTCGCACAAGCTGTTGCGCTGGCTGGGGCTGATTCCGCTGGCGCTTGCCATTTTGCTTGGGATTACGGGTCTGGTGATCGCTGGCGCGCCGATGCTGGCGCTTGGCTTTGTCATGCTGGCGGCGGGCGCGCTGCTCGCCGGGATGATGGGCGCTCCGCTGCTGCGCGGAATCTGGCAGATCCTGCTGTCGGTTATCGCGACCTTTTTAGGGGTGATGGATTCCCTTGCGGGCAAGACCTATCAGACCTGGAATCCGGCCCAGTCACGCGACTGACAGCGCTGTTTTGCTGGAAGGTGCAGCCGGAAGCTGCGGTCAGAAGAGGAGACGGGCTATCGCGAAATAGCCGGCCACCAGCAGACATGGGCCGAGCGCGCGGGAGAAGCGGGTGACGGCGCGATCGGCAAGGGATTGCGCGCGGGGTGCAGGGAGCGGCAGCGAGCCCCGCATGAACTGATCGGACAGCGCGCGGTGCAGCGAACCGATGGGGCCGCCCGCATCATAGGCATGGGCCGAAGGCGCGACTTCTGCCTGCTCACTGACGGCGCTGTTGGCGGCTTGTGAATAGGACATGGTCTTGCTCCTGCACGCGCGCGACGGGCTGTGCCTGTATCTGGATTGGACTATATCCTATAGCGGCCGATGCTTAACAAAGGATCAGCTTCCACCCTTAAAATATTGTAAACCGGGGAAGGAATGCTGGAAATGTCGCTTCGGTCAAGGTCGCGGCGGGCCGCGCTCTGCCTATTCGCTGCCTTCTGCCGTCTGCGGCAGCGTATCCCGCGTTCTTTGCGCTTCTTGCTGTGCGGGGCGGCCGAAATCGAAGTCGAACAGCTTGCCCCTTACCCGCTCATAATGGGCGTTCGGATCGTAGAGCGGTCCGCCGGTGTCGATATTGAGGTCTGCGGCCTCCGCATGGCCCATCGCCGCGAGCAGGGCGAAGCCCGCGACATAGGCGTCGCGCTGGGCGGTGACATGCTGGACCTGCGCATTGAGGAGGTCGCGCTGCGAATCAAGTATGTCGAGGATAGTGCGGGTGCCGACGCTGTTTTCCGCGCGCACGCCTTCCAGCGACAACTCGCCTGCGCTGATCGCTAGCTGCGTCGACTCGATCATGTGGAGCGATGCCTGCCACACCGCGAAGGCGGAGCGGGTCTGGGCGATCACATCGCGCTCGACCGCGATCTCCGTCTCTATCGCCTGCGATTCGCGCGCGATGCTCTGGCGGGTCTGGGCGCCGGGCTGGCCACCCTGATAGATCGGGATCGACAATTGCAGGCCCGCGCCCGCCTGCCGGATCGATCCATAGCCTAGCGGGGGCGACAGATCCTTCTCGCTGCCGAGATAATCGACATAGCTGCCGCTCGCGACTGCCGACAGGCGTGGGCTGACGGTGCCTTTGGCGGCCTTCACCTCATGACGGGCAGCCTCGCGGCTGTGCTGGGCGGCGAGGATGTCGGGATTATCCTCCAGCGCGATCGTGACCGCCTGTTCGGCGCTGGCGGGCAGGCCCGGCAGCGGCGGTGGGCTTTCGAGATCGGCCGGTTCCGCCCCGACCAGCGCGATATAATTCTCCTTGGAGGCAATGAGCTGCGCTTCCGCCGATTGCAGGCTGGCGCGGGCGAGGGCGAGGCGGGATTCGGACTGGGCGACGTCGGTGCGCGTCAGGTCGCCGACCTCGAAGCGGTCGCGGCTGGCCTCCAGATTGGTCTGGAGTGAGGCGACGTTCTGGCGGTTGTAGGACACCACGGAGGTGTCGCGCAGCACGTCGAGATAGGCGGCCACCACCGCCGAAAAGACCGACGCCTCGGTTCCGCGCAGATCCTGCTGCCCCGCGCGCACGGAGGCGTCCGCTGCGCGGATGCGGTTGCGCACCGTGCCGCCCTGATAGATCGGCACCGAGACCGACGCCTGAGCCGACAGGCTGCGCCCCGGCACGGTGGGAGAGGTGAAACCGTAGAGCGGGCGGTCGAGCTGTTCCTCATAGGTGCCGTTGACGCTGGCGGCCGGGCGTCCCGCTGCCTTGGCGAGCGGCACATTCTCGTCCAGCGCGCGCTGCCCGGCGCGGGCGGCCGTGAGGGTGGGATTGTTGCGATAGGCGCGCGCCAGCGCCTGTTGCAGCGTCTCTGCCGATGCGGGGGACGATGCGAGGAGGGTGGAAAGGCAAAGGGTAGATGCGCCCAGCAGAAGCGCGGGCAGGCGATGAAGATATGGCATTGACGTCGAAATCCCTGTCGTCGCGCGAACGGGGGAGAGCGAGCCCCCTTGTCGCGGCGCTGCTGTCCGTCCCAGCGCGTCTAGATACGCCGAGTTGAAAACATTGCAAACAGCATCGCTGCCGTTATTGCAGCGCCTGCACATGATATCCTGTTTAGTGGAGCGGTAGAGATGATGAGCAAGCCTGCGGTGCTGGTGACGGGAGGCGGCGGCTATATCGGCAGCCATGCGGTGCTGGCGCTGCTTGACGGCGGTTGGCCGGTGGTCGTCATCGATAATCTGGTGACGGGTTTCCGCTGGGCCGTGCCGGATGGCGTTCCCTTCGTGGAGGGGGATATCGAGGATCAGGCGCTGGTCGAAGCGACGCTGCGTGAGCATGGCATCGGGGCGATCATGCATTTTGCAGGCTCTGTCGTGGTGCCAGAGTCGGTAGAGAACCCGCTGAAATATTATCATAATAACAGCGCCAAAACCCGCAGTCTGATCGAGAGCGCGGTGCGATGCGGGGTGCCGCATTTCATCTTCTCCTCGACGGCGGCGACCTATGGCGTCCCCGAAACCAGCCCGGTGCGCGAGGATTGCCCGCAAAAGCCCATCAATCCCTATGGCATGTCGAAGCTGATGACGGAGATCATGCTGAAGGATGTGGCGCAGGCGCATCCGATGAATTTCTGCGCGCTGCGCTATTTCAACGTCGCGGGCGCCGATCCGCAGGGCCGCAGCGGCCAGTCGACGGCGGGCGCGACTCATCTCATCAAGGTCGCGGTCGAGGCTGCGCTGGGCAAGCGCAGCCATGTCTCCGTCTTCGGCACGGATTTCGACACGCCCGACGGCACCGGCGTGCGCGATTATATCCATGTCAGCGACCTTGCCGCCGCGCATGTGCTGGCGCTGGAGGCGCTGATGGCGGCGCCGGATCGCAATTATCTGCTCAATTGCGGCTATGGCCGGGGATTTTCGGTGCTGGAGGTGCTCGACGCGGTCGATCGCATCACCAATCGCCAGATCGAGCGCAGGCTGGAGGGGCGCCGGGCCGGCGATCCCCCCGCGCTCATTTCCGACAATGGCGCGATCCTGAAGGCCTTTCCCTGGCAACCGCGCTATGCCGATCTCGACCAGATCGTCACCGACGCGCTGGGCTGGGAACGCAAGCTGGGCGAGATTCGCGGCGAGTGAGGCAGGCGCGGGGAGGCATGTCTCTCCGCCCGTTTCACGCCCCCTTGCTCCAATGGGCAAGGCCGGTTAAAGGCGCGCCACAAGCTCCTTGAAATTATAGAACAGGCAGAAACGCTATGGCGAAGATCAGCGGCGTCGAAATCCGTCCCGGTAATAATATCGAATATGAGGGCGGCCTCTGGCGCGCCGTCAAGATCCAGCACACCCAGCCCGGCAAGGGCGGCGCCTATATGCAGGTGGAGCTGAAGAACCTGATCGACGGACGCAAGAACAATGTCCGTTTCCGTTCCGCCGAAACGGTCGAGCGCATCCGGCTCGACACCAAGGATTTCCAGTATCTCTACGCCGAAGGCGACATGCTGGTGTTCATGGACACCGAGACCTATGAGCAGATCAACCTGCCCAACGATCTTGTCGGCGATGCCGCGGCCTTCCTTCAGGATGGCATGATGGTGATGCTCGAAATGTATGAGGAGCGCCCGATCTCCGTGCAGCTGCCCGAACAGGTCGAGGCCACCGTCGTGGAAGCCGACGCGGTGGTGAAAGGGCAGACCGCCTCCGCCAGCTACAAGCCCGCGATTCTCGACAATGGCGTGCGCGTGATGGTGCCGCCGCATATCGTCACCGGCACGCGCATTATCGTCGATGTGTATGAACGCGAATATGTGAAGCGCGCGGACTGATTTTTCGCGCTATATGATCCGGCCCTCTCACCCCATCGAGGCGATGAGGAGGGCCGGTTTTCTTTTCTGGTTCAGAACGGCGCGCCGGATTGCATAAGGCGTGCAGGAGTGATGTGATGGTTTCTCATTCAGGCTTGCTCACCATCATGGAGCGCGCCGCGCGCAAGGCGGGCGCCAAGCTGCGCCGCGATTTCGGTGAGGTCGAGCATTTGCAGGTCAGCCGCAAGGGGCCTGCGGATTTCGTGTCCAAGGCCGACCAGCAGGCGGAACGCACATTGTTCGACGAATTGCAGAAGGCGCGGCCCGACTGGGGCTTCCTGTTGGAAGAAGGCGGGGAGATTCCGGGCGATCCCTCCAAGCCGCGCTGGATCATCGATCCGCTCGACGGCACGACCAATTTCCTTCACGGCATCCCGCATTTCGCGATCTCCATCGCGGTCGAGGAGCCGATGCCCAATGGCAAGCGCGAGGTATCGACCGGCCTCATTTATCAGCCGATCACCGATGAAAGCTATTGGGCGGAGCGATCGCGCGGGGCGTGGCGGCATGACCAGCGCCTGCGCGTGTCGGCGCGGCGCGATCTTGGCGATGCGCTGATCGCGACCGGCATTCCGTTCCTCGGCCATGGGGATTTCGCGCAATGGACGCGGATCTTCGGCGCGGTGGCGCCCAGCGTGGCGGGCCTCCGCCGCTTCGGCGCGGCCTCGCTCGATCTCGCGCATGTGGCGTCCGGGCGCTATGACGGCTTCTGGGAAAGCGGCCTCAAGCCCTGGGACGTTTCGGCGGGCATCTTGCTGGTGCGCGAAGCGGGCGGCTTCGTCACCGATTTCCGGGGCGGCGATCAGGCGGTCGAACGGCGCGAGATCATCGCCGCCAATGACGCGATTCACTCGAAGCTGCACAAGCTGATCGCGGGAGCGCTGCGTTAAAGGCGCGCCTTTGGGAGCCGGTCCCGGTCGGCGGCTCAGTCCCGGTCGGGCGCGCCCAGTGGGAAATAGGCGCGATAGGGTCGCGCCTCCTCCACCGCCCGCGCGAAGGAGGGGCGGGCCAGCAGTCGCGCGCGATAGGCCCGCACCGGAGGGAAGGCCGCGCCGATTTCATGCACCCAGTCAGCGTAGAAGAGCGAGGGCGCGGCGGCGCAATCGGCGAGGGTGAACTCTCCGCCAGCGGCCCAGCGCCTGTCGCCCAGCCTTTGCTCCAGCCAGCCATAGGCGGTTTCGAGGTCGGTGCGGGCTTCCTTCAAGGCCTCCTGCTTGCGGCTGGCGTCTCCCTTTAACGCCGCAAAAACAGGTTTTTGCATCGCACTCATCACATAAGTATCGAAGAATCGGTCGAGGAAGCGCACCTCCAGTGCGGCTTGCGGATCGGCGGGAATCAGCCGGTTCGCGCCGGGATGAAGCAGATCGAGATATTCGATGATGATGCTCGATTCCGTGATGGTCTCTCCGGCTTCGTTCACCACTATCGGAAAACGCCCGATCGGCCAGCGCTGCTTAAGCTCTTCGGCCGCGCCGGGGTCTTCCATATGGCGATAGGTGAAATCCAGCCCCTTTTCCCACAGTGCGACCAGCACCTTCTGGCAATAGGAGGAAAAGGGATGGGCGTAGAGCGTCAACATCATGGGGGCCTTTCCTGTTCCGGGCGGGGAAAGGCTGCCATTCCGGGCGATGTCCGGCAAGGTGCGGCGCGGGCGCGCGGCTTGGAAGGCGCAGGTCTCTCCTCCAGCCTGGCTTTTCCGCGACCATGCCGGAAAAGTGCGGGATCGCCCATGAAAAAACCTCCCGGCTTCGCCATGGAAGCGGGAGGTTTTTTTGTTCCATCTCCCGCGCGGCCGATCAGCCGGAGGGAGAGAAAGAGCCGAAGGGGTCAGCCTTCTTCCTTCGCCGGTTCCGAATTGAGCTGGATATAATTCTGAATGCCGATCCGCTCGATCTGCTCGAACTGGGTTTCGATCATGTCGACATGATCTTCCTCGCTCTTGAGGATGTCGTTGAGCAGGTCGCGGGTGACGAAATCGCGGATGCTTTCGCAATAGGCGATGCCGTCACGCAGCACCGGCAGCGCCTCCATCTCCAGATCGAGATCAGCCTTCAGGATTTCCTCGACGGTCTCGCCGATTTTAAGGCGGCCCAGCAACTGGAAATTGGGGATGCCATCCAGAAACAGAATGCGCTGCGCGAGCCGGTCGGCATGCTTCATCTCGTCAATGGATTCGCCATATTCGAACTTGGCGAGCTTCTGGACGCCCCAATGTTCGAGCATGCGATAATGGAGAAAATACTGATTGATCGCGGTCAGCTCGTTCTTGAGAACCTCGTTCAAGAATTCGAGGACTTTGGGGTCGCCTTTCATGGGACTTCGCTCCGATTTGCAAAGCCCGCATTATAGCCCGCAACATGAAAATGTTAAGCGGGATAATGATCTATAATGTTTCGCAACAATAGCGTGAGACTATTTCTCAATAGTATTTGTCTCAGGCGCTTATCCGTTCATCGGCGATGATCGTTTTTGCAAAAGAGACGCATTGCCCGCATTTGGGGCGATGGCCGATGCGGTTATAGGCTGAACAGGGGGTGGAGGCCCCTTCGCGCACGGCTGCCCGAAAATCTTTTTCCCTTATGCCATTGCAAACGCAAACCAACATCGCGGTAACATCCTCCGTAGGGCGTTTTCCACCACCTCTGATAATCAATCGCAATAGCACTGTTTCGGTCCACAGGTAAAGCGATTCGAGAAGGGGATGAGAAAATTTTACCGTGCGGCCGTGAATCATGTCTGCGGGTGGGCGGCTCCGGCCTTCCTCGCCCTGTCACTTCTCATAGTGGGGGGGCGAGGGCGGGAAAGATTCCTTGTGTGCGCAGAGACTCTGGGGCGTCCTTTTTCGTTGTCTTTTCCGGCACCGACACTCCCGGTAAGAGAGGGTTTTCCCCCTTAAGAGGCGCTTTGTCAGTTGCGAATCATTCTCATGGTTCCACCCCCTTGCTTCGCAGGTGCAGCGGGCCTAAAGCGCCCCGTAACCAACGAAACTCGTGCCGCAGGGGATGAACTTGGTCGACCTCGCCCAATATCTGCCGATCCTCATATTTCTGGCGATTGCGCTTCTACTTTCCAGCGCTTTCGTATTCCTGCCGATGCTGGTCGGCCGCCTGACCGGGACCCATAAGCCGGACCCGGAAAAGCTCAGCGAATATGAATGCGGTTTCCCCGCCTTCGAGGATCCGCGCAACCAGTTCGATGTCCGATTCTATCTGATCGCGATTCTTTTCATCATCTTCGATCTCGAAGCAGCGTTCCTGTTCCCCTGGGCGGTCAGCCTGGAGCAGATCGGCTGGGCCGGCTGGGCGACGATGATGGTCTTTATTTTCGAGCTCGTGCTAGGGCTCGTCTATGCATGGAAGAAGGGAGCACTGGATTGGGAGTAGAGCTAGAACGGCCGGCAACCGGCCGGGTGCCCGCGCCCGGTACGCAGCCTGACCCCGAATTTTTCAAGTCCCTCTCCGACGAGGTCGGCAACAAGGGCTTCCTCGTCACCTCGACGGAGGAGTTGTTCCAGTGGGCGCGCACCGGCTCGCTCTGGTGGATGACCTTCGGTCTTGCCTGCTGCGCGGTCGAGATGATCCATGTGAACATGCCGCGCTACGATATGGAGCGCTTCGGCGCCGCGCCGCGCGCATCGCCGCGCCAGTCGGACGTGATGATCGTCGCGGGGACGCTCTGCAACAAGATGGCTCCGGCGCTGCGCAAGGTCTACGACCAGATGAGCGAGCCCAAATATGTAATCTCGATGGGCAGCTGCGCCAATGGCGGCGGCTATTATCACTATAGCTATAGCGTCGTGCGCGGATGCGATCGCGTGGTGCCGGTCGACATCTATGTGCCCGGCTGCCCCCCGACCGCCGAGGCGCTGCTCTATGGCGTGATGCAGTTGCAGCGGAAGATCCGCCGTATCGGCACGGTCGAGCGGTAAGGAAAGCGGTCATGGCTCATAATGCTCCCCATATTGCCGCCATCGAAGGCCTGGCCGACGAGCTGCGCGCGCTGATCGGCGCCGATCTGCTCGCGCTGGTCGAGGCGCATGACGAAATGACCCTCATCGTCGCGCGCGATTCTCTCCACCAGGTGATGGTGAAGCTGCGCGACGGGGCCGCCTATCAGCAGCTGATGGAGATCGCTGGCGTCGATTATCTCGACCGGCCCGAGCGTTTCGAGGTGGTCTATCATCTCCTGTCGGTCACGCGGAACCATCGCTTGCGGGTGAAGGTCAGCACGGACGAGGCGACTCCGGTGCCGTCCGTCACCTCGATCTGGCCGGTCGCGGGCTGGCTGGAACGCGAAGTCTACGACATGTATGGCGTGATATTCTCGGGCAATGAGGATCTGCGCCGCATCCTGACCGACTACGGCTTTTCCGGCTTTCCGCAGCGCAAGGACT
>CAYLKZ010000084.1:0-12718 GCA_964384275.1 uncultured Sphingobium sp.
TCGGGGATTCGATGCTGGTCGCGCATAATGCGCGGTTCGACTTCGGCTTCCTCAACAGCGAACTGAAACGCTGCGCACGGCTCGACATTTCGCTCGACCGGATGATCGACACCATGGGGATGGCGCGCATCGCCCATCCCGGCGCCAAGCATACGCTCGACGCGCTCTGTTCGCGCTACGGCATCGATCGCAGCCATCGCGTGAAGCATGGCGCTTTGCTCGACGCGGAATTGCTCGCCCAGGTCTATATCGAGCTGACCGGCGGGCGTCAGATCGGTCTCGGTCTTGCCGATGCGGCGGCATCTGCCGTCGCGGAAAAGGCCGACACAGGCATGAAGGCTGGTCCTTCGCCTCGCATCCGGCGGGAACCCCGGTTTTTCCCGGTCCCGCCGGAGGAATTGGAACGACACAGGGCGTTCGTCCAGACGCTCAGCAATCCGTTGTGGGAGGTGGCACACGCGCCTGCCGAAACGGCCTGATGCCGTTCCAGATATCGGGTCCGGCCCTGCCGGACTCGCAAAAAGCAAAGGAGAAACTTAGATGGACATTCGTATTTCCGGTCATCAGGTCGATACTGGCGACGCCCTCAAGCAGCATGTCTCGACCCGATTGGAAGCCATCGCCGACAAATATTTCTCCCGTGCCATTTCCGCGCATGTGACGTTCCGGCGCGCGCCCCATGGCGCCTTCCATTGCGACATCGTCTGCCATGTGATGTCCGGCCTGATCCTGAAAGGGGCCGGCGAGGCGCAGGATGCTCATATCTGTTTCGATCTCGCCGCCGAACGGATTGACAAACAGCTGCGCCGCTACATGAACCGTCTGAAAAGTCGGCAGGCCCAGACCGCCGCCGCTGAAGCCGCGCGCGATCCGGAAAATGGTTTCGACAACGCCGCTTACACCATTTTCGCCTCCGCGCCGGAGGAAGAGGTGCCGGAACCGGCCGATGCGCCCGTCATCATCGCCGAAACCCGCGTCGATATACCGGAAGCCAGCGTTTCGGATGCGGTGATGATGCTCGATCTGCGCAACACCAATGCGCTGCTCTTCATGAATGCGGGAACCTCGACCTATAATATGGTCTATCGCCGTCATGATGGATCGATCGGCTGGGTCGAGCCGCGCTGAAGGCAGATTCCGCCTCTCTCTGGCCCGGCGCGGTTGACGTTGCGCTTCGCTGCGACTATGCGCCGGGCCTGTAAACCACTTGCGATGTCCATAGCGGCAAGAGAGCAATGGTGCAGGGCAGCGGGGTGTTCCCGCCGTACAGCCAGAGCATTTTGATGACCGATTTCCATGATCTCCTAATTCCGAAAGCCGTCTCCAGCAGATTTTCGGCGGGCAGCAAGAAACAATTGTTTCAGAAGCTGGCAGACATGGCGCAACAGGCTTACGGCCTGTCCCCTGACGAGGTTTATGAGCGGCTGATGGAGCGTGAGCGCCTCGGCTCTACCGGCTTTGGCGGCGGTATCGCCATTCCCCACGCCAAGATGGACGGGCTGGAAAAGGTCCATGGACTGGTGGTGGTGCTCGATCCGCCAATGGCGTTCGACGCGGTCGATGAAGCGCCGGTCGATATCGTCTTTTCCCTGCTGTCCCCGGTCGACAGCGGCGCCGAGCATCTGAAGACGCTGGCCCGCGTGTCCCGCTATTTGCGGGGCGATCAGAATGCCGCGCGCATTCGCGGGGCAGGTTCCGACGAAGCCTTGCTGGCGTTGCTCGCCGGGGCGGAAGCGCGTGACGCCGCCTGACAGCGCCGACACCGCTCCCAGCGGGGAGCAGGCCCATTTCCGCGCGCTGGAACGGCTTTATGCATCCGCGCCGATCAATCGGCTGTTTTCTTCCTGTCTCACCATCAACGAAGCTGGTCATTCCGTGATCGACTTCACGGTGGACGAAAGCGTCTATCACGCGGCGGGCGCTGTGCATGGCACCGTCTATTTCAAGATGCTGGACGATGCCGCCTTTTACGCGGCGAACAGCCTCGTCAACGATCGTTTCCTTTTGACCACCGCCTTCAACCTGTTCTTCACGCGCCCGCTCAAGAGCGGGAATGTACGCGCGATGGGCCGCTGGGTGAGCGGGCATCGCCGCGTCTTCGTGGCAGAGGCAAGCCTGATCGACAGCAGCGGCGAGGAGATCGGGCGGGGCACCGGCACCTTCATGCGCTCTCAGCATGCGCTGTCCGGATTGCCGGGCTATAATCCGGACCGAAAGTGACCCCGCGCCTTGCCAGCCGCCTGCTGGTGCAAGCGCTGATCCGGCGGACGGAGGCGGAGGGGGGCTTTGCCGCGGTGCTCCACAAGGGGGATCCGATCAGCGGCGCCTTGTTGCTCTCCTGTCCCGATGTGGGTCATTTTCCCCGGCTTTTCGAGCGTATATCCGGCCCCGATGGCATTCCTCGTCTGGAACCTGTGGCGCAGGCTCATTGGGGAGATGAGGAGCAAATAACCCAATATATTGCGCGTCGGCGCAAGGCGGACCCCGACTTGTGGGTGATCGAACTGGATATCCCGAATGGGGAACGACTTGCCGTTGAGCTGTTAGGCGGCGATTGACATTGAACTCCTGCCCCTTATTAGGGCGCGAGTTTGCACACCCATGCGCAGGTTGCCGATAGTCGTTCACGGGGGACGGAACGCGGTAAACACGCAGACGGGGGGCGGCACGGCGTCCTAGAACATAAAAGAGGATGCGACGTTTCGAGCCGACCAACCGCATGTTTTTGGATTGCTATGAGTTTCCGTATAAAATCCGCGCTGGTCGCGGCTCTTTCCCTTTGTTCTTTCACCGCGGCGGTTGCCGGTGGTGTTTCGAGGGCCGATGAAGCCCCTTCCGTTACGGGCACGCAGCCCGTCATGATCAATTCTTCCACTTCTCCCGCCCCCGGCATGACCGGCGCGCAGTCCATCCGGTTTGCGCCGCTCAAGGAGGTGGTCCAGCCGCTCGGTCAGGCGCAAGGCGCTCCAAGGGCAGGCGACAGGAGGACGGCGACCCCTCGCGCGGACGAGATGATCGCTGTTCCCGACAAGGATTATGCAACGCTGGCGGCGATGGTCCGCGATGTCGATACTTCGACCTCGCTCGATGAAGAGACCCGCTGCCTTGCTTCCGCCATTTTCTATGAATCGCGCAGCGAGAGCCTTGAAGGTCAGCTCGCGGTCGCCCGCGTGATCGTCAATCGCGCCGACTCCAATCGCTTCGGCGAGGATATGTGCGATGTCGTCGCTCAGCCGGGTCAGTTCAGCTTTGTGCGCGGCGGCGTCATTCCTGAGCCTAATGCGACGCGTCCGGCCTGGAAGACGGCCATCGCGATCGCCCGCATCGCGCAGGATAATGCCTGGGCCAGCAAGGCCGAAGGCGCGCTTTATTTCCATGCGCGCAGGGTGTCTCCCGCCTGGCGACGCACCAGGGTTGCGGTGATCGACAACCATATCTTTTATCGCTGAGCGAAAAAGGGCGGAGGGATCAGGTTCCTCCGCCCTTTTTCTTAGGTCCATCCGGAAAAGCGCGGGCCTGTGCCGCCCTTCCCCTGAAGATCAGAATACCGGCCCTTGCATCGGGCCGGTTTTGTTGGTCGAGGGCGTGGCAGCCTTTCCGCTGTCCAATATATCCAATATCGCCTGACTGCGCCCGTCGCGCTGGGCATAATCCCGGGCGGACATGCCGGCCAGCGTATCGGCCTTGTTCGGGTTGGCGCCCTTGCTGACCAGCAGGCGGATCAGCGGCAGGTCGCGAAGCTGCACCGCGCGGATAAGCGGGGTTTCGCCGCTGTCATTGGTCTTGTCGACCTGCGCTCCATGGTCGAGCAGCGTTTGCGCACCTTCTACGAAGCGCAGCCGGGTCGCTACCATCAAGGGTGTGTTGCCCTGCGCGTCTGTCATATTGGGATTGGCGCCCTTGCTCAGCAGGAAACCGAGCCAGGCCGCATCGCGACGTTCCGCCACGATATGAAGCGCGGTCTGCCCGGTGGAGATATCGCGCGTGTTGACGATCGTGGAGCCGGGCTTGCTGATGATTTCCGTGACTTTGGCGCCATCCTTGTCCCGCACGGCCTTCAGGAAATTATAGCTGTCGGAAAACTGGGCGGAGGCGATGGCGGGCCACAGGGTCAGCGCGAGGATGGCAGGGGCGGAAAAGCGGAATTTCATAAAACTGCGTCCCGAATGAATGAGCGTGGGGGCAATATGGCCTTCCCGCATATGTTTTCAAAGCCCCTTTACGCGGGATGAACGGCGGGATTTGCGATTGCCAAAAACCCGCGTCCGGGGCATGGCTGAGCGATGGTCAGGACATTTTTTCTTGCGATGCTGGGCTGCGCGGCGCTGGCATTGGGCGGCTGCGGTCCCTCGGCGAGCGGACCCGCTCATGAACAGGGCAGCCTTGCCGGTGCTAAGATCGGCGGTTCCTTCACTCTTACCGATCAGGATGGCCGCAAGCGCCGGTGGGAAGATTTCAGCGGGCAGTATCGCCTCGTCTATTTCGGCTACAGCTTCTGTCCCGATGTCTGCCCGGTCGATTTGCAGCGCATCGCACAGGGCTTTCGCCAGTTCGAGAAGCAGGCGCCCGACCGCGCGGCGAAGGTGCAGCCGATCTTCATCACGCTGGACCCGGAGCGCGACACGCCGGCCTCGCTCAAAAACTATGTCTCCGCTTTTCATCCCAGGCTGATCGGCCTGACCGGCACGCCGGAGGAAATTGCGGAGGTCGCGAAGGCTTTTGTCGTCGTCTATATGAAGGAAAAGCCCAAGGGTTCGACGGACTATCTCGTCAGCCACAGCCGCACGCCCTATCTTTTCGGGCCGGATGGCGCGCCGATCGCGCTGGTGCCGGTGGACGATCCCGCGACGCCTAACGCCGATGAAGGCAGCGGCGAGGAAGTCGCGAAGATGCTCGACCGCTGGGTGAAATGAAGAGCAGGAAAAGATGACCGGGCTGCGCCCGCGCTTTTGGGAGTTGCCGTTAACGGACCTCACTGGCGAGGAGTGGGAGGCGCTGTGCGACGGCTGCGGCAAATGCTGTCTGCATAAGGCGGAGGATGCCGATACCGGGCGCATCTATTTCACCAATATCTGCTGCAAGCTGCTCGACAAGGAGCAGGGGCGCTGCACAAATTATGCGGAGCGTCATAGCTTCGTGCCTGATTGCGTGCGCCTGACCCCGGCGCTGCTGGACGAGATTCCCTGGCTTCCCAAAAGCTGCGCCTATCGCCTGCGCCACGAAGGGCGCGTCCTGCCCGATTGGCATTATCTCATCAGCGGCGATCGCGAGTCGGTGCATCGCGCGGGCGAGTCGGTGCGGGGCTGGACGGTCGATGAGGATGACGGACTCGATTGGGAAGAGCATCTTGTCGAGCATGAAATCTGACGCCGCGCTGCTCGTAGATGGGCAGGCGATTCCGGTGCTCGTCCGCCGCTATGCGCAGGCGCGAGGATATAGGCTGCGCTATGATCCCGCGCAGCGCCGGCTGTTGTTGTCGGTGCCCGCGCGCGGCGGCCTCAAGGCGGCCTTAAGCTGGGCGCAATCGCAGGAAGGCTGGGTGCGGACGCAGATCGGCAAGGCGCCCGATCTGCTGATAATGGGTCCGGGCGCGCGGGTGCCGGTCGAGGGCGTGGAGCGCCTGATATGCTGGGACCGGGCTTTCCCCCGCACGCCGATATTGGAGGAGGGCGAGTTGCGGCTCGGCGGGCCGGAGGAGCAGGTCGGCGCGCGCCTTTCCCGCTGGCTGCGCACGTATGCGCTGTCGGTGCTGACGCGCGAGACGGAGGAGATCGCAGCGCGGGAAGGATTGCGGATCGCGTCGGTGAAGATCGGAGATCCGCGCAGCCGCTGGGGCAGTTGCACCAGCGACGGGACGATCCGCTACAGCTGGCGCCTGATCCTGGCGCCGCCGGAGGTGCGGCTGGCGACTGTCGCGCATGAAGTCGCGCATCTGCTGCATATGGATCATAGCCCGGCCTTCCATGCCGCGCACAGGCGCTTGTTAGGCGCGGACCCCGCCCCTGCCCGCCGCTGGCTGCGCGCCCATGGCGCCGGGCTTCACCGGATCAGGGCCTGAAGCTGGGCGGCGCCCCTTCGTTGGGACGGCTTCCGCCGCCGCCATTGCCGCCCGAAGGCCGCCCGCTTCCTCCTCCACCTCCGCCACGCGCGGGATCGCGGCCCAGCACATTGTCGATCCATTGCTGGTCGATCTTGCCAGTGGGCTGCTCGCCGTCGGCGGCGGGATTTTCATCCGGGCCGGTGGGATAAGGCGTTTCGCGAACCGCGCCGGGAATAGGGTTGCCATTGTCATCGACCAGCGGCCCGTCATCGGGGTCGCCATAATAGGCCTCATTGTCCGGTTCGAGCTGCCATTCGGGCAGCGTAACCTCGGTCTCGAAATTTTCGGCGGGGCGGCGGGCGACCGCCACCTGCATGTAATTGGCAAAGGCCTTGGCCGGGGCGCGACCGCCCTGCAACACGCCGACCGCCTTCGCGTCGTCGCGGCCCATCCATACGCCGGTGGTGATGCCGCTGGAAAAGCCGAGGAACCAGCCGTCCTTGTTGCTGTTGGTGGTGCCGGTCTTGCCCGCGACCGGGCGGCCGATCTGCGCGGCGCGGCCAGTGCCGGTGTTGACCGCGGTTTGCAGCAGATCGGTGATTCCCGCCGCGACCCAGGGCGCGACCAGCACACGGCTGGTATCGTCCTTATGGGTGTAGAGGATGCGCCCGTCCGCCGTCGTCACCTTGGTGATGCCATAGGGCGTCACGGCCACGCCCTTGCGCGCGACGGAGGCGAAGGCGCGGGTCATGTCGATCAGGCGCACGTCCGACGACCCCAGCACCATGGAGGGGTGGGTGTTGACCTGCGTCGTCACCCCGAAGCGGCGGGCCATGTCGGCGATGGTCCCGAAGCCCACATCCTGCCCGATCTTCGCTGCGACGGTGTTGATCGAATAGGCGAAGGCGGTTCGGATGTTGATCTCTCCGGAATAGCGGCCGCTGCTGTTGCGCGGGCTCCAGCCGTCGATATTGACCGGCTCGTCCACCACCTTGGTGTCGGGGGTATAGCCCCCCTCCAGCGCGGCGAGATAGACGAAGAGCTTGAAGGCGGAACCCGGCTGGCGCGTCGCGGTGGTCGCGCGATTATAGTTGGAGGTCACATAATCGAGGCCGCCGATCATCGCCCGCACCGCGCCGTCGCGGTCGAGCGAGACGAGGGCGGCCTGCGTGCCCGCCGGTGCGTTGGCGCGCAGCGATGCCGCCGCCGCCTTCTGCATGCCAAGGTCGATGGTGGTATAGACTTCCAGCGGTTCGGTCTGCTCGTCGATCAGCATGTCGAGCTGCGGCAGCGCCCAGTCGGTGAAATAGCGCACGCTGTTCTGCGGCGGCTCTGGCGCCATCTTCACATCGCTCAGGTTCGCCTCTGCCCGCTCTTGCCGGGAAAGGTCGCCATTTTCCTCCATCACGTCGAGCACCACGCCTGCGCGGCCCAGCGCCGCCTCGACATCGGCGGTCGGGCTGTAGTTCGACGGCGCCTTGACCAGACCGGCGATGATCGCCGCTTCGGGCAGGCTCAGGCTGGTGGCGGGGTGGCCGAAGAATTTGCGGCTTGCCGCGTCGATGCCATAGGCGCCGCCGCCAAAATAGACCTTGTTGAGATAGAGCTCCAATATCTGCTGCTTGGAGAATTTGCGCTCCATCGCCAGCGCGAGGATCATCTCGCGAATCTTGCGGCCGAAGGAATAGCTGTTGTTGAGGAAGATGTTGCGGGTGAGCTGCTGCGTGATGGTCGACGCGCCCTGCATGCGGCGCCCTGTGCCGCGATTCTCGACCGCGAACCACGCCGCGCGCGCCATGCCGACCGGATCGACGCCGGGATGATTGTAGAAGCGCTTGTCCTCTACCGAAACCATCGCCCGGGTCATCACCTCGGGAATCTGGTCATGGGCGAGCCAGCGCCCGAAGCTCGGCCCCAGAGAGACGATGACGGAACCATCGGCCGCATGCACGCGGATCATCTGCCCATTGGGCGAGGATTTGAGGCTTTCGAAACTTGGCAGCGACTGCATGGTGACGAAAACCGCCGCCACCAGCGCGACAAGACCGCCCAGCGCCGTGAAAATGCCCAGCTTGAGGAAACGCACGAGCCAGAGTTTCGCCTTTTGCGGCATCGCCATGCTGTATTTTGTCCGCTTTATCCGTTCATCAGCGGCTTAGCCCGACAACCTGCCTGCCGCAAGATCGCAGGACGGTGCGCCGCCGATTTCTAAAGCCATGACGTCGTTTAATGCGCGCTGAACGAAGGTCGGTGCCTAACGGTGGAAGGATCAGCGCGGCTTGAATTCCATCGACGCGCTGTTGATGCAGTAGCGCAGCCCGTTTTCGCCCGGCCCATCCGGAAAGACATGGCCCAGATGCCCGTCGCACCGGGCGCAGCGCACCTCCACACGGCGCATGCCGTGGCTGGTGTCGACATGCTCGTCGACATGGTCCGGCTCGACCGGATCGGTGAAGCTGGGCCAGCCCGACCCGCTATTATATTTGCGCGAGGAATCGAACAATTCTTCCCCGCATCCGGCGCAAAGATAGACGCCATCGGCCTTCAGCTGCTCATAGGCGCCGGTAAAGGCGCGCTCGGTCCCGGCCTCGCGCAGCACATGATATTGTTCCGGCGTCAGCCGCTCGCGCCATTCGGCGTCGGTAAGGGTCAGTTTGTCAGCCATTGGGAGAATATGTTGCGGCATCCCCGCTTCCGCAAGAGGCTTTATCCCCGCGACCGCGCGGCCTGCCGCGATATGGCGAGCAGCGTCTGCCGCACCGCGATTTCGCCCGGCCCTCTGGAATCGCGGGTCGCCCGCTCGGCATCAAGCAGCCTGTGCATCAGCCGGGCAACCGAATCGAGCGGCCAGGCCCGTGCCTGCCGCTGGATAAGAGCCTTGTCCTTCCAGAAGATCCTTTTGCCCATCGCCTCGATCGCGCGGTCGAGGCCACCGCCGCGTTCAGCCTCGGCATGAATCTCGCCGATCAGCATCGCCCGGCTGATGAGCGGGCGCGTGACCGAGGCCAGCGCCGTGCCGCTCGCCTCCATCATCGCCAGCTCATGATGCAGTTGTTCCACATTGCCGCCGAAAACGGCATTGACCAATGGACCGACTTCACCCTCGACCGATTCCGCCGAGAGGGCTTCGAAGGCCTCCGCGCTGGCGTCGGCGGGGTGTTCCGGCGTCGCGTCGCAATAAAGCGCGAGCTTCTCGACCTCGCCCGCCATCAGCGCGCGGTCATTGCCCGCCGTGTCGGCGATGCGGCGGGCCAGATCAGGGGTGAGACGCAGCCCCCGTTCCCGCGCAAGGCCGGTGACGATCTGCGCGGCGTTCTTGTCGTCGGGCGCATAGTTGATGCAGGCGAGCGCGGCCGGATGATCGCCGCAGAGCTTGGCGAGCTTCGAGCCTGGCTTGATGGCGCCCGCTATGGCGACCACCGGATTGCCTGCCTGCGGCGCGGAAAGCAGCGCGTCCACCGCCGCCACGCTTTCTTCCCCCACGCCGATCAGCCGAATCCAGCGCCGGTCGCCGAACATGGAGAGGGAAGCGGCCTCGTCGGAGAGGCGGGCGGGGTCGTTCTTCAGCGTCGCGCCGTCAAGGTCGATGCGCTCGGCCTGTTCGCCCATCGCCCGCTCCAGCTTCTTCGCCATGGCCGCGCTGCCCGCTTCATCCGGGCCGTAGAGCAGGAAGATGCGGACATCCGGCGATGGAGCGGCCAGCGCCTTTTCCATTTGCGGGGCTTTGACGCTTGCCATGGGACCGTGCCCTAGGGCCTGCCGGGCGTGGAGCCGGGCTCGGCGGCAACCTTCTGCGCCATATGGGTGATGATCTGGTCCGCGACGATCTGCGCCAGACGTTCCAGCGCGGTGTCTTCCGCCGCGATGGTTGCATATTCGCTGCTCGCCACGTCGATGCCGGCATCGGACCCTGCTGTAGCGTCCATTACAATGGCGCCGGTCGCCGAGTCGGTCAATTGATAGCGTGCGCGCAGGGTGCGCCGCTCGCGCGTCACCGCATCGTCGGGGCGGACGCCGATGCCGGTGATCGCGTCATCCAGCTTCACGGTCAGCTTGTATTGCGGGCCGCCGCCGCCGGAAATCGCCTCCAGCCGGTCGCTCAGCGCATTGCGCACCAGCCAGCCGCCCTTCCCCTGAATCGGCGCGATTTCGACATGGCCGATAGCGCGCGCGACCGCCCCCGAGGAACCGCCCGCATAGAGGGGGCGCAGGCCGCACCCCCCCAGCAAGGGCGAGACAGCCAGCATCAGGGCCGCGCCTTTAAAGAGGGGGGAGGCAAATGCGCGCTTCATAGCACCAGATTGACCAGACGATCGGGAACCACAATGATTTTCTTCGGGCTTGCGCCATCCAGCGTGCGCGCGACATTGGGCGCGGCGAGCGCGAGCGCTTCCACCTCGGCCTTGGGCAAGCCCTTGGCGATGGTGATGGTGTCGCGCAGCTTGCCCATCACCTGCACCGCGATCGTCACCTCGTCATCGACCAGCAGCGCCGGATCGACCGCGGGCCATGCGGCATCGGCGATCAGGCCCTCTCCGCCCAGATCGGCCCAGGCTTCTTCGGCCAGATGCGGCACCATCGGCGCGACCAGCAGCGCGAGCGTGCGAATCGCATCGGTGCGGCTGGCGGACGGGGCGGCCTTCTCGATCGCATTGGCGAGTTCATAGAGCTTCGCGACCGCCTTGTTGAACGACAGCGCCTCGATATCCCTGGCGATGCCGTCTATCATCTGATGCAGCTTTCGGTCGAGCGCCTTATCGCTGCCGCCGTCGCCTTGCTCGCTTGCCTCGCCGAAGAGGCGCCACAGGCGATTGACGAAGCGCCAGGAACCCTCGATGCCGCTCGCGGTCCAGGGAAGGTCGCGCTCCGGCGGGCTGTCGGACAGCATGAACCAGCGCACCGCGTCGGCGCCATATTGGTCGATGATGTCATCGGGATCGACGACATTCTTCTTCGACTTCGACATCTTCTCGACGCGGCCGATGGTGACGGACTCGCCTGTATCGGTAACTACAAAAATATCGCCGCGCTTCTCGATGTCCTGCGGGGCGAGCCAGCGGCCATCGGGGCCTTTATAAGTCTCATGCGTCACCATGCCCTGGGTGAAGAGGCCCGCAAATGGCTCCTTCACGTCAATCAGGCCGATATGGTTGAGCGCCCGCGTCCAGAAACGGGCATAGAGAAGGTGCAGGATCGCATGTTCGACGCCGCCGATATATTGGCCGACGGGCATCCAGCGTTCCGCCTCCGCCTTGTCGAACGGCTTGTCGTCGGGCTGGCTGGCGAAGCGGATGAAATACCAACTCGAATCGACGAAAGTGTCGAGCGTGTCCGTCTCGCGCCGCGCGGGCTTGCCGCAGCTCGGGCAATCGGCATGTTTCCATGTCGGATGGCGCTCCAGCGGGTTGCCGGGAATGTCGAAGCTCACATCTTCCGGCAGCTTCACCGGCAGCTGATTCTTCGGCACCTGCACCACGCCGCATGCGTCGCAATGGATGAAGGGAATCGGCGTGCCCCAATAGCGCTGGCGCGACACGCCCCAATCGCGCAGGCGCCATATGGTCGTCCCCTGCCCCCAGCCCTCGGCTTCGGCGCGGGCGATGACGGCGGCCTTGGCGGCCCCCACATCCATGCCGTCGAGGAAGCCGCTGTTGATGAGCTTGCCGGGGCCGCTATAGGCCTCGTCGCCGATCGGCTTGTCCTCATCCCCGGAGGCGGCCACCACGCGGGGCGTCGGCAGCATATATTTGCGCGCGAAATCGAGGTCGCGCTGGTCGTGGGCGGGCACGGCCATCACCGCGCCGGTGCCATAGTCCATCAGCACGAAATTGGCGATGAACAGCGGCAGCTTGGCGCCGGGCAGGAACGGGTGGATCACCGACAGGCCGGTGTCATAGCCCTTCTTCTCCTGCGTCTCGACCTCGGCGGCGGCGGTGCCGGACTGGCGGCATTCCTCGGCAAAGGCGGCGAGCTTCGCGTCCTTGGCCGCGAGCGCCAGTGCGATCGGATGGTCGGCGGCGATGGCGGTGAAGCTGGCGCCGAAAATCGTGTCGGGACGGGTGGAGAAGACCTCCAGCTCGGTGATGTCTGCGACCGGCGCGTCCAGCTTGAAACGGAATTGCAGGCCCTGGCTCTTGCCGATCCAGTTCTCCTGCATCAGTTTCACCTTGTCCGGCCATTGGTCGAGGCCAGCGAGGCCGTCGAGCAGATCGTCGGCGAACTGGGTGATTTTCAGGAACCACTGGTTGAGCTTGCGCTTCTCCACCAGCGCGCCGGAGCGCCAGCCTTTGCCGTCGATCACCTGCTCATTGGCGAGCACGGTCATATCGACCGGATCCCAGTTGACCGCGCTTTCCTTGCGATAGACGAGGCCCGCTTCGTAAAGGTCGAGGAACAGCGCCTGTTCCTGCCCGTAATAATCCGGCTCGCAGGTCGCGATCTCGCGGCTCCAGTCCAGCGCGAAGCCCAGCTTCTTGAGCTGCGCCTTCATGTTCGCGATGTTGGAGCGGGTCCACTCGCCCGGATGCACCTTCTTTTCCATCGCCGCATTTTCGGCAGGCATGCCGAAGGCGTCCCAGCCCATCGGGTGCAACACCTCATGGCCGATCATCCTGCGATAGCGCGCCAGCACGTCGCCCATGGTATAGTTGCGCACATGGCCGATATGGATGCGCCCGG
>CAYLKZ010000085.1:0-12624 GCA_964384275.1 uncultured Sphingobium sp.
GCTCCGGCTCCCTCGCGGGCGCTCGTGGAGCGCAACGTAAAACTCAGCACGCAAGCTCTCGAGCGCGTCGCCAAGCGACTCGCGTGGCCCGGCGTCGTGTTGCGGGCAAAGAAGAATGTCCCATTGTTCTCGGTCGACAACGACAATCCCGACGTCCTGATCCGCCAGCGCAATGGCAAGATCGAGCGAGGAACCATCGTCAACGGCACCTTCCAGGCACTCGATTGACGACGGCTATCGAAGCGATCCGCGAGGTTCGCAAGACCCAGGAAACACGCAAAAAACCGCTCGCCATCATCCTTGCCGGCCATAACAGCTCTAGCAAGTCGACGCTCGGCCGAGACGAAGCGCTCGAACAGAAGATTGTTTCGGCTTGGGTCGATCGAAGGGATGCCGAGCATGTAGCAAACCGCCGAATTGGCCGCGCTGCCGCGTCCCTGGCAGAGAATGCCGAGCCTGCGCGCCTGCCGGACGATGGAATCCACGGTCAGGAAATAGGGCGCATAGTCGAGACTGGCGATCAACCCCAACTCGTGCCGTAGGATCGCGGCCACCACGTCAGGCACTCGTTCGCGCTCGCAGGCGTCCCCTATAAGGCAGTTACCGCCAACTTCGATTTATCGGCCCCCCTCCACGCCGCCACGGCGGCGCAGATCATTACCCAGCGATCGACCGTCGAGCGAGCAGACAGCGACGATGCGGTCGTAGCTGCGCCTGCCGGCCCGACAGGTCAGCGTGCGGCCCATCGTCGTAGCGGCCAGCAGGCGTTTGGCGCGCTCGCCTTGGGGCTCGCGCAGCTCCGGCGCGTTGAAATCGCCCAGCCGGACCTCAATCCAGCGGTCGGGCCGATTTGCGGGGCCAATGCACAGGCTGTCGCCATCACCGACATAGCGCACGACGCCGCTGAACCGGGTGCCGCTTGCCGGTAGCGGCCCGGTGCAGGGATCGGCCAGCGCAGCCGCAGGCAACGCGAGCAGTCCTGCGGCCAGGGATGCGCGGAGGATGGCGGTCTTGTGCCGTGGTGTCATGCAGGCTGCGGCGTTTCGGCGGCCTTCTTGCGCGGGCGGCGGGTCGCTGCCGGCTTCGCGGGCGCGGGCTTTTCCTTTGCCGCGACCTTGGTTCCGGGCTTGCGGCCAAGGCCGATCGACTTGGCGAGCGTGCGGCGCTTCTCGGCGTAGCTTGGCGCCACCATCGGATAGTCGGACGCCAGGCCCCATTTCGCGCGATACTGGTCGGGCGTGAGCTGGTAACGCGTCATCAGGTGGCGCTTTAGCATCTTGAGCTTTTTGCCGTCCTCAAGACAGACGATGTAGTCGGGCTTCACCGATGCGCGAATCGATACCGCCGGCTCCTGCTTGATTTCGGGCTCCGGCTTCGCCTGGCCCAGCCCGCTCAGTGCGGCATGCACATTCGCGATCAGCATCGACACATCGGCCACCGCCACCGAATTGTTGGCCAGATGCGCGGCCACGATGTCGGCCGTCAGGGTGATGAGCGTGGTCTCGCTTTCGGGAATGTCGGTCATGCTGCCTTTCTCTTCATCCGGCGCGAAACCCGAACATCGGGGACGATCGCATGTGATGGGCGCCATCTCTGGCCAGACGCCACTTAACAAGCCGTTCCAATTTCGCGAAGCATAATCGAACCTACACTTCCAGCCGGAAACCGGATGCTAACGCCCTGCTGGCAAAGGAATGGGCATGAAGAAGCCCGCGAAAGTGCAAAATGGCAGCCGCCTGGTCCTCCTCTCGGTTCTTCCCTTTCCGCTGGCTATCCTTTCGACAATCGCGTTTGTCCTCACGATCGGCACGCGCTACCCGCGCGACATCGCGCCGGGATCGAGTCTGATCCTTCCCGGTCTGGTCCTCTCGATCGTCGTGATGCTGCTGGTGACGGCGCATGTCCGCCGGAACTGGATCGAGGACGCACCGCGGCGCTTCTCGCTCATCCTCTGCGCGATCACCTCGCTGCTCGCCTGGCCGGTCTGGACCGTCGGCATCTTGCCGAGCGTCAACGGTATCAGCCTTGGCCGGGAGCAAGTCAGCGCTATGCGGCTTGTGGGCCTGTCGACCACCCGTGCCAAAAGTGGGCGGCGCCTCTACTACTTGGCCACGCTGGAGCCAGGCGTCCGTTCAGCGGAGATCGGCGCCGGGCGCTATTTCTTTTCCAAAGAGATCTATGACCGCTGGCAGTCGCGGACGGGACGCGAGGTAACGGTCATGCATGCGTCCGGACTGCTGCGCGCGCAGGCGGTACTCGACTTTCGATGAATCGTCCGTCCGGCGCCGGACCGCCACTCAATCCAGGCGACGGATGCGAATGCGCGGGTAGGCTCACTGGAACCGGACTACCATCACGAAGCGCTTCAACGCAGTTTTACGCTAACAAACAACACCGACCACTTAGTGGGCGCCGGTCACCGCCCCGCGGTAGGCTCGCGCACAAAACCCAATCCGCCAAATATTGTTGACCAATCTCTCACTCTTCGAGTTCTATTATTACTGATGCCTAAGCACGTCGTAGATCTTAAATTTCTTAACGTAATTAAAATTTATTGCAACAATGTAGATAAATCAATAAATTCGCTCACTCCTTACTTTCTCAATTTCATATCTTATACATTGTTCCAATTGCAACCATATAAGCTATAGAATTGCTCTCACTTTGGGTATTTTTCTACCATAACGCCAACATTGACACAGACGCGCAACTGATTAAGGCTCTTTCTTTGAAGAATACTGCCATAGCCGCGGTATTCCCAGGGGGCGAACCAGTTCATGATAAGGGCATCGTACGAAGAGACCGGCAACACGCGTGACGGCGTCATTTCCGGAAACTCGGACGCTTCGCCCCAAGAAATTGCGGCTTGGCCGCCGTTGCTCCGGACATTGAGCACTGCCAATTGATCTCCAGGAACCACTACTTTGGCGCGCTTCCCCTACCGGACTCACTCCGGCTTCCTCCTGGCCGCTACGGCAATGTCCATTGTCTGTCCCGTGCATGCGCAACCCCAACGCCTTAATCCAGTTCACGACGCCTACCCACTCCCACAGATCGCTTTTGAAGAGGAAATTGCGGAGCCGTCCGCCGACGACAGTCTGGCCGCCGCCATCGCGGACACTCTCGCCTCCAACCCGGGCCTCGCAGCACGCCGCTATGACCTGCGCGCAACCGACGACGAAGTCGGCATCGCCATGTCCCAAACACGCCCCCAGGTGCAGATGCAGGTGTCCGGTGGCTATGAATTGACCCTTCCTGGTGCGATCACCCAATCCAACCGCTCCGTCGCGGACCGCCTCGCAAACCCCAATATCGAACGAAACGACCTGGCTTCTCAGGTCGTGATCGATCAACCGATCTTCACCGGCGGTCGTGCCTCAAGCGCGCTGCGCGCGGCAACGGCCAACAGCGCCGCGGGACGACAGACGTTGCGCGGCGCCGAAGGCGACCTGCTTGTCGATCTCATTGCCGCCTACAGCGATGTCCGCCGCGACCGCCGTTCACTCGCCATTCGTCAACGCAATCTCCGCACGCTCGAAGCCACCCTCGCGGAAATCGCCGCAAGGCGCGAAGCCGGCGAGCTCACCCGAACCGACATCGCGCAAGCCGAAACCCAACTCCAGGCGGCGCGGGTCCAGCTCAACGCCGCCGAAGCGCAGTTGGAGACGAGCCGGGCCTCCTTCACCGCGATCGTCGGCCGGGAACCTGGCAATTTAGCGCCTGAACCGGATCTGCCGGGCCTACCGCGTTCGGCGGACGAAGCATTCGCCGTGGCGGAGCTCGCCAATCCCGAACTGGCTGCCGCCATCGCCACGGCGCGGGCCTCCCAGGAACGCATCGCGGGCGCCCAAGCCGAAGGCCGGCCTACGCTCTCGCTTCGCGGCACCGGCAGCACGACGGGCCCTGCCACGCCCTTCGACCGTGCCGATCATGACGTCACGTTCGCCGGACGAGCAACTCTCACCATTCCTCTACTGGCCGGCGGCCGCGTTCGATCGCTCGTCAATCAGGCGCGCAACCGTGAAAGCGCAGACACCCTGCGGGTCGAAGATACGCGCCGCCAGTTGGTTCAGGCCATCGTCAACGCCTGGAACCAGTGGGTGACGGCAGACCGAAACCTCCAGGCACAGGAACTCCAGGTCCGCGCGGCCCGTATCTACTATGAAGGAACCCTCGAAGAATATCGTGAAGGCCTGCGCTCCACCTTCGACGTTCTCTACGCACAGAACTCCCTCAACGAGACGCAGATCGCCCTCCTTTCGAGCAAGCGCGACCGTTATCTCGCCCAGGCCATCCTTCTTCGCCACCTCGGCTCACTCGAAGCCGACCGGCTGCTGGACCGCGCCGCGCGCTATGACCCGGACCGCTATCTCGACAGAGTTCGCGGACGTAGCTCTGTACCGTGGGGCGGTCTCGTCCGCGCCGTCGACGCGCTCACTGCGCCTGACGGCAAGCCGCAAGCCATCGAACTGCCGGAACGACCCTCTTCTGCGGGGAGCGCACCAGCCCAGCCGACAGACGCTCCTGGCGACCTACTGCACGGCGCTCGCCGGCAACCCGGCGATCAGCCTCAAGCCCAGGGACAAGAGCCATGACACCCGATGCCCCTGACGGCCCTGCCGCCGAGAACCCGGAAGAGCCGACGGCTCGCGACGACTCCGGGCTCATCGCCTATGCCACCGTGCTCGCCCTTCATCGCATCGCGGTAGACCCCAATCAGCTTCGTCATGGTCTGGGTCATGCCCGGGCGATCGAGGCAGACGATCTGAAACGCATCGCCAAGCGGCAGGATGACGTTCGCGCCAAGTCGATCCGCACCACGTACGAAAAGCTCAAACAAACGCCCCTCCCTGCCCTCGCCAACGGTCCTTCCGGATGGTTCATCATCGCCCGCGTCGGTGACGAGGACGCGCTGATCCAGCCGCCCTGCCCCAGCGCCGAAGGCGTCCAGCCGCAGTTGATGAAGATCGACCGAGCGGCCCTCGAAGCCATGTGGTCGGGCGAACTTCTACTCGTGACCACGCGCGAAGGAATCGCCGGGGCAACGCGAGCCTTCGACGTCTCGTGGTTCATCCCGCAAATCGTCAAGTATCGCCGGCTGATCGGCGAAGTGCTGCTGGTGACACTCTGCATCAACATCCTAGGCCTTGCTTCTCCCCTGTTTTTCCAGAACGTTATCGACAAGGTTCTTGTTCACAACACGCTCGACACCCTCACGATCCTGGTGATCGGCTTTGCTGTCGTCTCGATCTGGGAGACGATTTTCGGGTGGCTACGCACCCGCCTCTATTCCGAAACCAGCATGAAGATCGACGTCGAACTCGGCGCGAAGCTCTTCCGCCACCTTCTCGGCCTCAATCTCGCCTATTTCGAGGCCCGCCGGGTTGGCGACGTCGCCATGCGCGTCCGTCAACTCGAAACGATCCGCGAATTCCTGACCAACAGTTCCCTGACCGTCCTCATCGACCCGCTCTTCACGATCGTGTTCCTCGTGGTAATGTGGTTCTATTCCTCCCAACTCTTCCTCATCGCGATCCTGGCCATCCCCTGCTACGTCGCGGTCGCGGTGTTCATCACGGGTCCCTTGCGCGGGCGGATCGAAGAAAAGTTCGAGCGAGCGGCCGCTAATAACGCCCTTCTCATCGAGAGCATCGGCGGCATCCAGACGGTGAAGGCGGGCGCGGTCGAACCGCAATGGCAGGACCGTTGGGAACGCCAACTCGCCGGCTACAGCTTTGCCAGCCAGAAGGTCATCAATCTCGGCAACACCGGCAGCCAGCTCATCCAGCTTATTTCCAAGATCAACATGGTGCTGATCCTCTATTTCGGCGCCAAGGCTGTGATCGACAAGGACCTGACTGTTGGCGGCCTCGTCGCCTTCAACATGTTCGCGCAGCGCGTCTCGGGGCCGGTGATCCGCATGGCTCAGCTCTGGCAAGACTTCCAGCAGGTGCGCATCGCAATCGAGCGCCTCGGTGACGTGCTCAACCAGCCTGTCGAGCCTGGCACCGGCAGCCGCGTCGCGCTCCCCTCTCTCAAGGGCGAGGTCAAGTTCGAGGGCGTCAAGTTCCGGTATGGGCTCGACGGCCCTTGGACGCTCGACGATATCGATCTCGCAGTACCGGCAGGAACCTCGCTCGGCATCGTCGGTTCCTCCGGCTCGGGCAAATCGACGCTGACCAAGCTGCTCCAGCGCATGTATGTGCCCGCCGCCGGGCGTGTTATGATCGATGGCGTCGACATCGCCCAGATTGATCCGGCCTGGCTGCGCCGCCAGATCGGTGTCGTCCTGCAGGAAAACCTCCTCTTCAACCGCTCGATCCGCGAGAACATCGCACTCGCCAATCCAGCCATGCCGCTTGATAAGGTCATCACAGCGGCCGAGCTTGCCGGTGCCCACGAATTCATCGTCCGGCTACCCCAGGGCTACGACACGCCGGTCGAGGAACGCGGCACCAACCTCTCGGGCGGACAGCGCCAGCGCCTCGCCATTGCCCGTGCCCTGGTAACCGGCCCACGCATCCTGATCCTCGACGAGGCGACCAGCGCGCTGGATGCAGAAAGCGAAGAGATCATCCAGACGAACCTCAAGGCGATCTCCGCCGGACGAACCGTGATCATCATCGCACACCGCCTGTCGGCCGTCCGGCAATGCGACAATCTCATCTCGCTGGAGGCCGGCCGTATCGTCGAACGCGGCACCCATGAGGAGCTGCTGCGCAACAATGGCCGCTACGCGGACCTTCACCGCCGCCAGAGCGGCGGCAACGCGGAAGGTGGTGGCCGATGAAGGGATGGCGCTATCACTGGGAGGTCTTCCGGGAGTCACTGCGGTTGGATCGCGAGTGGCGCAAGACCTTCATTCCATCCCACGAAGCCGATTTCCTCCCTGCGGCGCTCGAAGTGGCCGAGCGCCCCGTTTCCCCAACAGCCCGCGTGGTTACGTGGGTACTCATCATCGGGGTCGTGCTCACCGTTCTGTGGACTGTCTTCGGCCGAGTGGATGTCGTGGCGTCCGCGCCGGGCAGCCTGATCCCGACGGGCAACATAAAGCTGGTCCAGTCTCCGGGTGCCGGCGTCGTTCGCGCGATCCACGTCCGCAACGGCGACATCGTGCGCAAGGGGCAGCCGCTCCTCGACCTTGACCCAACCATCGTCGGCGCGGATCTCGCCGCAGCGCAAAAGGCGCTCGCCGCCGCTGAACTCGACATCGCCCGCAACAGGGCGATCGCCGACGCTTTGTCTGGGCGGGGCTTGCGCTTCTCCGCGCCGTCCGGAACGCCTGAAGATGTCGCGGAGACGCAACGCCGCCTCATCGCCGCGCAACTCGCCGAGATCGAGGCCACCACCGCCGGTCTGGCCAATGGCCGCGCCTCCGCCCTTGCCGATGCCAGCGCCGCCCGGGCGACCGCGGCGCGCCTAGCTGATACGGTGCCGATCCTCGACCGTCAGATCGACCGCATGAACAGGCTCGATGCCAAAGGCTATGCGCCCGGCCAGCGCTTGCTCGAGCTCGAAAGGCAACGCCGCGCCGAAGCCGGCGATCGCGAGGTGGCACTGGCCCAGATCAACCGGGGCATGGCCGAGGCCCGCAAACTCGACGACCAGATCCAACAGACCCGCGAACAGGCGCGGCGCACGGCACTTACCGATCTCGCAAGAGCCGAAGCCGAAGCCATTCTACGCCGCGAGGAAGTGACCAAAGCTCAGCAGATGAATAGGTTCCAACGGCTAGTGGCGCCAGTCGATGGAACTGTCCAGAACCTCGAGGTCCATACGGTCGGAGGCGTGGTCGAAGCCGCAAAGCCGCTAATGACCGTCGTTCCCGCCCGGGGCGCGCTCGAGGCAGAGGTCCGGATCCTCAACAAGGATATCGGCTTCATACGGGTCGGCCAGGAAGCAGCGATCAAGCTCGAGGCATTCTCGTTCAACCGCTACGGGGCTATCCCCGGTCGCGTACGCTCGATCAGCCGGGACGCCGTGCAGGACCGTGATCTGGGCCTCGTCTATATCGCGACCGTCACCCTGGAGAGGAATTATGTCAATGCAGATGGGCGCAGGGTAAGCCTCGCGCCCGGCCTCGCCGCAACGGTCGACGTGAAGACCGGAACGCGGCGGATCATCAGCTATCTGCTCAGTCCCCTCCAGACCAGCATCGCCCAGGCAGGGCGCGAGCGATAGCCAACGGACTGTCCGCCTCCGTCCCGCGCGACCAACCTTGTCGATTAGAATTCCCTTTATGTCGGGATTTCTCGCTCGAAGGAATCGGCAACCATCTTCACCAATGATCGCGGCAAGTTGGTGTCCGCTGTAAACGAGCGCGCCCGGCAGGTGCAGACAGCCTTATCCGACGCAGCTATTCCAGCGGCGGAAAGGCTCCGGCGAGGCGGAATGGGATGACGGAAAACCCCGCCAGCGCAGTTGTCGCGCAGTTCACCAATCCAGCAGAGTTTTTCGTGCAGTAAGGTCGGGACGACAACAGGAACATCATCGGCAGGCTCGAATATGTGCGGAAATCATGTGATTTCCGTCACCGTCACGACTGCGACCATAGTTTTAACGTCAAGGCAGTAATGGGGGTAGGAACCCCAAATCAAGGTGTGGGATGACGATAGAATACGACTCCGAATCGAAAAGCTCGACGCATTTAGAAAGCGGCCTCACCGTCAAATGGCTTCGTGATGATCCTCCGATGGAGCGAAGGTCGTTTTTCGCGCTCATAGCGGACGGAGCAGAAATTCCCTTCGAGGCGTATTACGATTTCGGGAACGATGCGCCGCAAACGCTCCCAACGGAACGAAAGACACGTTTCCGTGACGTCTCGGAAAAGAACTTCAAAACATCGAATATAGCTGGCCGCTTTGATCGGCAGATATTCGTCAACGTCTGGCAGAACCTCGTATCACAAGGCTTTAGCTCGATACAAGTATCTGCTTGCTACACCGAGCGCGGAAGCACCGAGTGGCGAGCAACGACGTAATCGTATTTGCACGAAAATCAGGCGATAGCCGACGCCAGCCATTTGGTTTTCGTCAGGGCAGGTGCTCACTCCGGGGTGATGACGGCCAAGAATACCCGCGCTGCCTCAGCAGCCATGGGAACCTGCCGCGCTGTCAGGGAAAAGCTATGATGAACATCATCTTTCACGATGTGGATCATGCAACGTTCCATGTCCGGTTCCCGCCCCTGAGTGGTTGCTGTTGGGCACTCAACATATCCTGGTAGATCTTTCTGAAAGAAATAAACCGGAGGATATTTGTAGATCGGGTCTGAGCTTCGATATGCTTCTCCGTCATTAGACGCGATCTTATTCAAGTTATCTTTGTTGAGAACGCGCTTAACCATTGCATCTGACATAGAGCTGTTTCCAACAACAGCGTATGGCGATGGCCTGTTCCCGTTGGTCGCACTGATTGCTCCCACTGTGCGAGCCCAAGTTTGCGGGTCGAAACCCCAATTAGCGCCTTTGGCGATAGATTGAACGTAACCATCGGAACCAATTGGAATTGAAAATTGAGATGACCCCACCTGAAAAGCTGGGCACCTCCATCAACCCAGTGAACTGGGCGATTTTGTGCAGGCGGCGCCAGCGATGGCGTAAATGCTGGCCATCGTGGCGCGCATATTGCCGTTTTTCATCGGTTTTTCTGATCTCCAGGCGTAGCTATCCCATGGCTGCCCGTCGTTCGTGGAAGATCAGGCGGTTCATATTGTAGGCCAAATTGGCCAGCGTGATTTTGGCCTCGGCGCGCTTGATGCCGATGGTGCGGATGAACAGCCCCATCTTGGCCTTCTGCTGCGCGAAGACGTGTTCGACCCGGGCGCGGACCTTTGACTTTGTGGCATTCCCGCGCCGGACATGATCCGGCATCGGCTTGCCCCTGGGCTTCTTGCGATGGATGCGGCTGACCCGCCCCTGCGCTTTGAGCCACTTCTCGTTGGCCTGACTGCGGTAGGCCGTATCGGCCCAAACATCCGATGCGGTATTGTCGCTCGTCACGACGTCCCGGAGCATCCGGCCATCGAAGCGCGCGCCATCGGTGACCTTGCCCTTGCGGATGAAGCCGAAGGCTCGGCAAATCGCGATGCTGCTTTTGTAGCCGAAGCTGGGGATGGCGATGTCGATTTGCGGCTTGCCGTCCGCCGCTGGGCGGCCTTTGGCGAACTTCAGCGTCCAGCGCGCATCTGTGTCCTTCTGCGCCGCCCGGGCGGGTTCGTCGGGCCAGATATCGGCGGCAACCTTGCCTGCCTTGATCGCCGCCTTCTCCGGTTCGGTGTTGCGCTGCTTGGGCGCGGCTACCAGTGTTGCGTCGACAATCTGCCCGCCCATGGCGAGGTAGCCCCGTTCCTTGAGCTGCCGGTCGAAATCGGTGAACAGCGCATCAAGTGCACCCGCCTCGGTCAGCTTTTCGCGGAACAGGCGGATCGTGTTGGCGTCGGGTGTCGCCGCACCAAGGTCGAAGCCCAGGAAACGCAGCCAGCTCAGCCGATCCCGGATCAGGTATTCCATCCGCGCATCGCTGACATTGTTCTGCGCTGCCAAAATCAGCACCTTGAGCATCGCCACTGGATCATACGGCGGACGGCCGCCCTTGGCACCGTCACCGTAGGCCAGCGCCGCGACAAGAACCGGACGGAATGTCTCGAAGTCGATTATCCTACTCAGCTCCTCGAGCGGATCGCCGTGCGCCGATAACCGCTTCAGATGGTCCGATAAACCAAACAATCCTGCCTGCCGCATTGCCGCCTCCTGTCAGGCCCAATGAATCAGATCAGGCGGTCAAACGCGAGGGTTTTTGGAGGTGCCCAGCTTGTCTTTTCGGATTGCTGCCAACATCAGGTCCAGCCTGATTGCAACCCGATAGAAGGGCACCGCAGAGAAGGCTCGCGATCAATGTTCGGTGAAGCGTCATGACTGCCCGACTATCCGCGCAAGGTTAACATCATGTTCCTTCGATAGCGTCATTGCGCCTTGGCTTCATTTGCATACAAATCACGACAATCAGGCTTTTGCCGTTATGTCGCCCGCCGTGTGATTTGCGTCAGGCTTCCTCAATATGCCCGGAGTAGGCGTAATGCGGTTGCCAGCCACGGACCTCAGCGGTTTGGAGGGCATCCCATAGCGCATCACTTACGAAAGTGCCGAAACCACTTTTGTGATACCGCCATTCAAACCATATGGCCCGCCGCGTTGCTTCTGCGGCCTTGACGACCAAGTTACGTTCGCCGGGGCCATCCATGAAGCGGTATCCTAGCGGCGGAGCCATCCATTGCACATTCGACCGTTCAATATCGACAACTTCGGCGCGGGCGCAGACATTGAGAAGCCACCTTTTATCCGGGTGTGGGCTGCCGTCCGGTTGTAGCATCAGATAAGGCAAATACTGAGAACCCCCGGCTCAATTGTTTCGATCAGGTTAATCACCCGTCGCGACAGCGCGTAGGAACCGAAGCTGGTGCCGACAATATCGACTAGATCGCCCTGTTTTTCTTTCAATTGATCCTCAAAGGGCTGATCGGAGAGAGGCCAGCGCCACCCATCAAGCAGCTTGGGAACCTCGCTTGAGCCGAACCAAGGATAGCCGGAGGAATTGCGATCACGCGGCCCAGCCATGTAACGCGCCTCAATTTCTTGCGCCAGTTGAGCGCCTATCGCATGGAAGCGTTGATGCTCGGACGCGATACGCTCGACTTCCGGTGTCCAATAGGTGCCGGTGTCGCGATTCTTGTATTCCGTTGAGAAAAACCAAGCCATGAACGCCCTCCGCCTTCGGCAGAAAGCAGAATATCCTTAAGATTGTGGCATCGCTGGTCGTCGATGCACGACAATCAGGCCATTTCCGACACCCGAGGCCGGGACTTCCTGTCGGAAACGCGGGCGTTCCCCGATCATGTATTTTCCGTCAGCCTATCGTGGAATTTCCGTAGTGAACTTACCCTGTCGTATAGTTTGTGGGAATGTGGGCATCGTTGTCGGTCCTGCACCAGGGTCAAGTGTCAGCCCTCCGTCAGACAGCCACGGCAATCGCATTCGTAGGCCCGTAGTCACATCGCCGCTCCCTATCCGAGCGGCAATCAGCCCTTCATCCCCCAACCGCGCAAGGCGGCCTCGGCGCCACGGTTACGTTTTAACAAGTGGTGCCATGCTGGTGTATGGGAGTAGGTGTTCGACACATTGGCGAGCGACCGGGACAACCAGTATCTGATGATCGACAGCACTATCGTTCGCGCTCATCAGCAGGCGGCGACGGGAAAAGGGGGACGCAGGATCAGGCGCCGGGGCGTTCCCGAGGTGGACTGACCACCAAAATCCCCATGCTGGCGGACACGTTCGGCCGCCCATTGCGCTTTTATGTCACACCGGGGCAAGCCAGCGACGTCACCACAGCTCCTGGCCTTCTGGACGGCCAGAAGGCGGGAGCCGTCCTCGCTGACAAAGCCTGTGACAGCAACAACTTGCGCCAGCGCATCGCCGACATGAAGGCCAGGGCGGTGATCCCCTCAAAGCAAAACCGCAAGGTCTTCATCCCGCATGACACCCAAGAGTACGGGGTCTATCAGACCCTGGACTAGTCATCTGGAACTGAAGTAAGCATCATTGTATATGCTCTTGTCAGACAGGTG
>CAYLKZ010000086.1:0-12491 GCA_964384275.1 uncultured Sphingobium sp.
TTGGAGCTCAGTTGGACAATCCGCTCGGCGATAGCCTGCCATGTCCGAATGCCCGCCTCATCGCCAGCAAGTGCGAGAGCCCCAATCTGTTCGGCGACGTGCAAGGGTGCCTTGTCCCCATGGGCTTGCAGGACATGGTTGGCGCAGGCCCAGAGCTCCTAGTCGCTGAGCATCAGCCGAGGGCGCTGATGGCCGCGCCAACCGTCGCGTAGAGACCATAGGCGACGAAGGCTGTGGCAAGAATGAATTCGAGACGGAGTTTGAATGCTGTCGGACGAGGCTGGCCGGCTGGCCATATCTGGTCGCAGGCAAGTCCGTTGAACCCCGAGCGTTGCCCGATCACTTCGACGCGAGAGCCGATGAATCTGCGTACCTGACGGGTGTTGTCGAGTTCCCAAATCCCACCAGCATCAGTTCGCAGGACCAGTCCGTTGGCCGCCCACTCAACCATGCCGGTTAAATGCGTGGTGCTGCTCACCGGCAAGCCGGTCCTTTCCAGTAGCGATCCCAGCGCAGGACAGTGCCGGTATTGATCATGGCGCATGACAGATCGGTACCTGACGGCAGGCGGCACCAGGCAGCGGTCCTGTTTCCGCCAGCGGCCCCCTCGGAGCGGCATGTTAGCCGCGGACCTCTCACCATCACGTGGCCGGTCGAGATCGTTCCCTTCGCGCCGCCCATCAGCTGTACAAGGGCGTCACGCGCTTCAATTGCGGTGGCATCAGGGCAGGGTTGATTTGCGCGGCAAGTGCCGTCCATTTCCCGGGCAGCGATACCGGCGATCCGAAGGTGAGGGCCTTCCGCACACCAGACCGGACCATCTCCATCCCAGACATGAGTGGGCGTGCAGGTAAAGGTCTGCCCGGAAGCGACGATCGAAGCGGCAAGCAGGGCAAGCATCAGATGGCCACCTTAGAGCGCCCGACCAAACCAGAGAACCCGTCCGACGATGTTGAGCGTGCGTTTCTCGAGGCCGCGCCAGCTTGGATAGGCCGGGTTGTCGCTCAGAACCGACGCGCGCTTGCCCTGTGGTTCGAGGGCAATGCGCTTTACGCTCAACATGTCGTCCATCCGCAGGACATAGATCCCGTCTCTCAGCCGCGACTGGCCATCCCCGAGATCGACCATAACCTCGTCGCCATCGTGGAGGGTGGGCTCCATGGAGTCCCCATGGACCGCGATAATCGAAAGGCTCGATGCCTTGCTCGCGGTCAGTCGGCGCAGCCACTTCTCGTCGAAGCCGAACTGCGCGGATTTGGCTTCCATTTCGGCCAGAGCGCCGTGGCCGGCTGATGCCTCGACATTGAGCAAAGGCACATGGACCAGTTCGACGACCGGGCCTGAACGGCGGGAAGGGGCTCCAAGAACCTTCTCATCGACTCCGAAAAATCGCGCCAGAACCGAGCGATCCTGCTCGTCCAGCTGCCTCGGGCTTCCGCGCCGAATATACTGCTGGATGTAAGCGGCATTGCGCCCCAGTAGGCGCGAAACCGAGGAGTAATTCACTCCTCGTTGCTGGATCAGTTCGTCCAGGGCTCTACGTGCGTCGTCCATGACTGCCAGTCCTATCGCGGGCACCTAGGAAAATCGATCCTAGACTCTAGGAAACCTCCCTAGTAAGAACATAACAAGAACGCAAGCCGAAAGCGAGTCGAGTGCGATGGAGCTACTGGAGCAGATCGAGGCATATCTGGCGCAAACACGGACGTCGCCGAGCACCTTCGGTCGGCACGTCGTGGCAGATCCTCGCTTCGTTCAGGACCTTCGGGACGGGCGCAGGCCGCGCGGCAAGACCTGCCAGAAAGTGTCGGAATTTCTTGCGAGCTCAGAGGCAGTTAGCCGCAGGTAGTCTAGCGAAATCTGGGGCAGCTGCTTCCGAATCTCGTTGCCTCGTCATCAAGCATCCATTACGCTTACCCATACAGAAACTGGTTTAGCCCAGTTTCTTGGGGGATCTGGGAATGGATAGCGATTCGGGATTGAGGCGCGGGGTTGAGAGCCGTCTCGAATTCATCGAATTCAGACTCTTCTGGGAAGGGCATGTCAACCGCAGTGACCTGATCGAAGTTTTCGGCGTTTCGATCAACCAGGCTTCGACGGATCTGAACAGATATCTTGGCCTGGCTGAAGCGAACATGGTCTACGACAAGAGCGCCAGGACTTACGTTCGTAGCTCTTCCTTCACCCCCGTATTCCACCAGCCCGACGCAGCCCAGTATCTCTCCCAGCTGAGATCGCTCTCTGATGGAATTATTAGCGCCGACGACAGCTGGATCGGAGGCTCGCCCAGTTTCGCTTGTGCCCCGACGCCCGCCCGGGGTGTCTCGCCCAAAACTCTGAGGGCCATCGTAACGGCGATCAAGCGGCACGAGGCGATCGAGATCTTTTACCAATCGATGTCATCCCCTGAGCCTGCTTGGCGGTGGATCGAACCTCATGCCTTGGTGTTCGACGGGTTCAGATGGCATGCTCGCGCGCATTGCCCACGCAGCGCCACCTTCAAGGACTTCGTTCTCTCGCGCATCACCGATACGCGCTCATCGAAGCCGGCAGATGCTCGGGCTTCAAGTGATCGCGAATGGGAAGAGCAGGTTGAGCTCCAGATCGCACCTCATCCCGAATTGAGCGTTGGTCAGCGCAAGGCGATCGAGCTCGACTACGGAATGGAACGTGGCGTGACGACCATCCCGGTCCGAAGGGCTCTCCTCTACTACGCACTGAAGCGCCTTGGATTGGACACCGATCCGGCAGCGCGTAGGCCCCAGGACCAGCAGATTGTTCTATTGAATCGCCGTGACATCGACATGGATTCGAAGGGTGTCGTCGAATAGTGCCATGCATCGGATTTTTATTTCGGGTTTCTATTAAATTTCCACCATTCTAATCGGTGTCTGTTTCGAGCTTGTGTAAAGCTGTCTGGCATCGGGCCGAAGTTGGAAAGCAGAGCTTTGGAGAGCTGCAGATGAGTTTGGGTTACAACATTCCTTTGGTCACCTCTCTCTGCGACATCAGTCCGGACGTGTTCTCGATGAGCCGGTCCGAGCAAGTGGAGCACCTCTCATCGATTGGCGACGCTGACATTTCGACTGCGCGTGCCTTCTACGCTCGCAACCACGTTACAAGCGGGATGTCCGAGTTCCTGCGTGGCGCTCTGCGGCGCCTGGCCGGTCAAAGCCAGCAGGCGGTCTTCGAGCTTCGTCAGGCGATGGGCGGCGGTAAGACCCACAACATGATCGCCCTCGGCCTCTTGGCTCGGTTTCCGGAGTTAAAGGATCAACTTCCAGACACGATCACGGCCGGGATGGGTGACGAGCCTGCTGTAATCGCCACCGTCAACGGGCGGGACGTTCAGAACTTCATTTGGGGGGACATCGCCGAGCAGCTCGGCCAGGCGGAGGCGTTCCGGGACCACTGGGTCAACGGGCCGAAGGAGATGAACGAGGGGGACTGGATCCGGCTCATAGGGGACCGGCCGACCCTGATCATGCTCGACGAACTCCCGCCGTACCTCGCGATGGCGCACACCAAAACGATCGGTCAGGGGACCCTGCTCGACCTCCTGAAATACTCGATCGCCAATCTTTTCTCCGCGGCGATGAAGCTCAAGCGCTGCGTGGTCGTGGTCGCCTCACTCGACGCCGCCTATGACGAGGCGCGCCGGATCCTAGGCGGGCAGCTCGCGGACCTCCAGAAGGAGACGAGCCGCGGCGCGAAGTCGATCACCCCGGTCGACCTGAACACGGGCGAGATCTACGACATCCTGCGCAAACGCCTCTTCACCCGGCTCCCGGCCCCGGACGGGGCGGAGGTGGACCGGGTGGCACAGGCCTATCTTGCCACCTACCAGGAGGCGATCCGGGGCCGGGCGCTAGCGAAATCCGCCGAGCAGATGGCCGACGAGATCGTCGCCTCCTACCCGTTCCACCCGAGCTACAAGGACATTCTCTCCCTCTTCAAGGAGAACGAGAAGTTCCGTCAGACCCGTGGCTTGATCCAGTTCACCGCGAACCTGATGCGCGGGGTCTGGGGCAGGAAGGACCAAGAGGAAGTGTTCCTGATCGGGGCGCAGTTCCTCGACTTCTCCGACCAGGAGACCCGAGATCAGGTGAAGGAGATCGAGCGGTCACTCGAGTCCGCCCTCGCCAGCGACGTTTATGACACGGACGGGTCCGCTCATGCGCAGGGGATCGACGGGGACCGGAACGACCGCGCCGCGTCGCAGGTGGCGACCCTCCTGTTTATCTCGTCGCTGTCGGACAACACGGACGGGATCCGGGGCCTGCCGCGCGACACGGTCGTGGAGTACCTGGTCTCCCCCGGCCACGAGCCGACCCGGTTCATCGAGGCGTTCGACCAACTTCGGGACCGTTGCTGGTACCTGCATAACCGGGACGGGGACCGGTGGTACTTCTCCGACATCGCCAACGTCCGCAAGCAGATCGAGGACAAGGTCGGGAAGATCCCGCAGGACCGGGTCGACGAGGAGATGCGCCGCCGCCTCACGGACATCTTCCGTCCCGTCAACAAGCTCGCCTACTCTGAGCTGGTGGTCCTTCCGCGGGTCGATGACGTGAACCTGACCCAGTCTAAGCGGACCTGTCTGGTCCTCTCCCCCGACGCGAAGTCCCCGCCCGCTGCGGCAGCGCGGTTCTTCGACGACGTGGTTTACAAGAACGCGTTCTGTGTGGTCGCCGGGGACGGGTCGAAGATGGCCAGCGCGGAGGACAGCGTCCGCCGCCTCCTAGCGATCGCTGCCGTGAAGACGATCGTGGCGGACACCCCCCGGCACCAGCGGGAAATTGAGACGGAACAGGAGACAACCGAGATCGGGTTCAACTCCACCGTCAAGAGCCTCTTCAACGCGGTCTGGTACCCGCAGACGAAGGAGCTGAAGAGCGCCCGGATCGACCTCGGCCACTTCCAGGAGCGGGGGGTGATCCAAGGGGAGAAGGCGGTTGAGGCGGCTCTCGCGGGAGGAGGGGCAAAAAAGCTCGTCGAGCTGGATCCGGAGAAAATGGACGGGCTTATCCAGCGCTGCGAGGACCAGCTCTTCCCGGAGAACCAGTCCCGCACCCGCTGGTCGGACGTGCTGGAGCGGGCCGCTTCGAACCCTCGCTGGATCTGGCTCCCCCCGAAAGGGATGGAGGAGATCAAGGCGGCCGCCCTCGCGGAGGGCCGCTGGGTCGAGGAGAACGGCTACGTAGACAAGAGCCCGCCCCCGCCACAGCCACTGATCCGGGTCACCCGGATCGGCGGGGACGAGGCGACCGGGGAGAGCGAGCTGGAGCTCGCCGTCTCGAACGCCGGGCGGGCACCCGAGGTGCTGGTTGCACCGACCCGGGAGGGGCTGGACGCGGGTGAGATCATCACGGACCGGACCTACCGGACCACGGAGGTGGAGCTCTGGTTCCAGGCCCGCAACCCGGAAACGGGCGACGTGAGCGAGCCCTATCGCTGGGCCGGGTCTATTACGATCACCCATGAGCGGCGCGATAACGCCGGCATGTGGCAGGTGACCCTCGCGGCGCGTCCCGAGGCGGATCTGCGCTGGAACACCTCGGGGATCAACCCGAAGGACGGGGCGGTCTATGATGGGGGAGCGATAGAGATCGACGGGCGGCAAAAGACCACCCTCTACGTCTACGCGGTCAAGGGGGGCGTGTCCGCGCAGCGGACCTTCGCCTTCGACGCGGTCGGCGCGCAGCGAACCATCAACAACGAGCGCCCCGCCAAGGCGAAACGTGACTTCCAGTTCGCCTCCAAGGGGGAGGTTCTCCGGGTCGTCCGGGCCGCGAAGGGGAAGGAGAGCGTCCGGTTCCACGGGGTCAGCGTCACCGTTGGCGAGGGGGAGAAGAGCCTCCGGGTCCGCAGCGGCGGGGACGTAGCCCTGTCGGGTGCGGACATCGAGACAATGATCGAGGGGCTACGCGGTGCGCTCGGGCAGCCGGACGCGGAGGTGCAACTCCGGTTTCGGGAGGCGGACTTCCCCGATGGGTATGCCCTGAAGGACTTCGCGACCCAGGTCGGGATCGACATCCCGGTTGAGGACGTGGAGCAGGAGGCCTGATGGCGGAGAAGGTGATCACCCACGGGTTCGGGGTCCCGAACGACCCTCTGCCGCACCAGTTCTTGGTCCGGATCCCAACGGGCCGCACGGACACGGTCGAGGTCTGGGAGGACTTCGGCGCGGCCGGGGTCGGGACCGCCGCGCAGCGGCTCTGCCGGGCCACGGTGCAGCGCGATACCTGGCGCCAAGTGGCTGAGGGAGTGAAGGCCCACCTAAACCGGCGCTTGAAAGAGAAGGACCTGAAGGCATCTCGGTTCAACGCTGGGGACAACCGGGTCGAGCGGATCCTCGGGCGCGAGCTCTGCGTACTCGCCTGGGCGATCGAGGACGCGACCCCGGACGAGGCGGCGATCGCCTTCACCCGCTGGTCTTCGCACCGGCCGGAGGAGCTCTGGTGGCTTTTCCAGCAAATCGACCGGGACGGGGGGGAGTGGGACAGCCCCAAGACCGGGTGGCGGGTCGCGATCCGGCACGCCCTGATCCGGGACGGGGAGGAGGCGCCGAAGACGCCCCGCCGCCCGCGCCCGGTGGATCCGGCCGAGAAGACCCCTGACCTGTTCAGCAAGTTCTGAGGATTGATGATGACCATGACCGCCACCGAGAAATCCGCCGTTGTGCCGTTCAGCGCGCGGGACGCCCCGTCCCTGATCGAGCGGGCCTGGCCGACGGCGAAGATCTCGGCGGAGACCCAGAAGGAGCGGAAGGCGGTTCAAGGGCAAACCTTGACCGGGCTCGGCTCCTACTGGAAGGGAAGAAAGCCCCTGATCCTGACCCGGGCTTGCGTTCTGGCCGCTCTGATGCCGGCAACCGATGATCTGGAACGGGACGTCGAAATCTTCGAGAAGCTGATGGGGATGGCGGACGAAACGTTCGGTCGTCGGTATGAGGGTGGGCCGACCGCCTTCGTGAAGATGTTCCCCGACCACGCGCTTGAGGTGGCCGAGGATACGGGGCGTTCTTGGGTGTGGCGCGATGATCTTGACCCGCGTGAACGTCAGCGTCGGATCGCGCACGCCTTCATCGACCTCCCTTACGGACAGCGCCTTGAGAAGGTCAAACGACCTGAGGAGCTGGCGGAGCGGGACCTTCTGGACGGAATTTGGGCTGAGGTGAATTCCCATCTGGGCACGCGGGCCCGCTCGATTTCGGAATTGGTTGAACAGCTTGGCATCATGCGGTTTGGGCGGCGGCCCTTGTTGGCCGACACCTTCTCCGGATCCGGATCGATTCCCTTCGAGGCGGCAAGGATCGGCTGTGATGTTATCGCATCAGATCTGAACCCGATCGCCTGCATGTTGAGTTGGGCCAGCTTCAACATCGTCGGCGCCAGCCCTGAGCGACATGCGGAGATCGTGCGCGAAATGCGTCAGATCGCCAACCGCGTGGACGAGACGATCACGGGCATGGGGATCGAACATGATGCTGACGAGAACCGGGCCAAACTTTACCTTTACTGCGTCGAGGTCCGTTGCCCCCGGACCGGTTGGATGGTTCCTGTCTCCCCCACTTGGATGATCTCCAAGAAGCGAAACACCATCGCCCGGCTCATCCCCGACCACGCGAACAAGTGCTACGAGATCGAGATCCTCAACGGGGTCACGGATGAGGAGATCGAGTCGGCGGAGGCCGGAACGCTCCGGAGCGGGCGCCTCTTCCATCCGATGCTTAACGATGACCTCGGCATCTCAATGAAGGAGATCCGAGGGGACTTCCGGGACGATGAAGGCGCGAGCGGGAACCGGCTTCGGCCGTGGGAGATGGATGATGTCCGGCCCCGTCCGGACGACATCTTCCAGGAACGCCTCTATGCGATCCAGTGGATGGACGGGAAGGACATCAAGAAGGGGAAAGGAAACCCACGGACCTGGTTCGCCTCGGTGACACCTGAAGACCTCGCACGAGAGGAGGAGGTCGCCGCGTATGTCGAGCAGCATCTCTCAGACTGGCAGCGGAACGGGTTCGTGCCGGACATGGAAATTGAACCCGGAAACAACAACAGTCAGCCTATCCGTGAACGGGGGTGGTCCTATTGGCATCAACTATTCTGCCCAAGGCAGATCCTGTTTACGGCGCTCACACAATCTGAGGCCCGAAACTCTCCAGAAGGGCGCGTGTTTGTTGCGAAGTTTATCGATTGGAATTCAAAACTCTGTCGGTACGGCACTGGTGCCGCCCGAGAGTCGGTTGCACAGACATTTTACAATCAGGCTCTGAACACCTTCCCCAACTACGGAGTGCGATCATTCGGTTTTGCGCGATCCTATCTTGAGGATGTTCCCGGAGACGCGCCTCTTGGCGGAATGGCGGAGATAAGAAACTTGGCGGCGGCTCAGGTGTCAGAACTGGCAGACATTTTTCTTACTGATCCGCCCTATGCGGATGCCGTCAACTATGACGAAATTACTGAGTTCTTCATCGCATGGCTCCGGAAGAACCCGCCCGCCCCGTTCGATCAGTGGATCTGGGACTCTCGGCGGAACCTCGCCATTAAGGGCGAGGGTCAGTCCTTCAAGGCGGCGATGATCGACGCCTACGGCGCGATGACCGAGCACATGTCCGACAACGGACTCCAGATTGTCCAGTTCACCCATCAGGACGCCAAGACCTGGTCCGACATGGCCCAGATCTTCTGGGGAGCTGGTCTCCAGGTCGTCCAGGATTGGTATGTCTCCACCGAGACGATGACCGAGTTGAAGAAGGGTGGATATGTCCAGGGGACCCACATGATCGTTCTCAGGAAGCGCCGGGGCGAGCAGTCCGGCTACCAGGACGAGATTGTTCACGAGATCCGGGACGAGGTAGAGCGCCAGATCAGGGACATGATTGGGCTTAATGACCAGATGGACGCGGCGCGCGGCGAGAACATCTTCAATGACGCTGACCTCCAGATGGCCGGCTACGCGGCCGCACTCCGGGTCCTGACCGCCTACACGAAGATCGACGGGGTCGACATGACCCGGGAGGCACTGCGCCCCCGCAAGAAGGGGGAAAAGACCCTCGTCGACGAACTAACCGAGTTCGCGGTCCAGACCGCCAACGAATTCTTGGTCCCGGAGGGGCTGGAGCGGGAGCTGTGGCTTGAGCTCAACGGGTCGGAGCGTTTCTACCTCAAGATGATGGACATCGAAGAAGTCGGCGAGGCGAAGCTCGACCAATTCCAGAACTTCGCCAAGGCGTTCCGGGTTGGGGACTACGATGACCTGATGGCTTCCAAGACACCGAACAACTCGAAGCTCAAAACCGCCAAGGGTCTCGGCCGCGGCGCCATGGCCGAGGGGGTTCAGTTCGGCCGGGACAGCATCGTCCGGCTCGCCCTGCGCGCAATCTGGCGCGTCGGCAAGGAGGACGAGGTGGAGGACGTGCTAGACGAGCTGCGCGACCTGATCCCGGACTACCTACGCAAGCGGGACGTGCTCCGCCAGATCGTGGCCTACGTTGCCGCGAAGCGGGAGCGGAAGGACCCGGCAGAAGCGAGCGCAGCTCGGATCCTCGGGACCGCGATCCAAACGGAGCGGATCTGATGAGGAGACGCGCGTCGTGCCTGACCTGATCTCTCGCTTTTCCTCGCGCAATCACCGCCTCTCCCATGTCTTCTTGAAGGACCGGCTGAGAGGGGCAGAGACTTATGACCGGATCGCCGGGTATTTTCGCTCCTCCATTTTCGACCTGATTCACGAGGAGATCAGCACAATCGGTCGGGTCCGGATCGTCTGCAACGCGGACCTGGACCCGCGTGACCTGACGGCGGCCACGCTCAGTCAAAAGGCGCGCGACCAGGCGCAGGTCGAGCGGTGGCACGAGCAAGGGGACGAGGTCGACGCACTCTTGGAGCGGCCCCGCTGGCGGCGCTTGCACGAGTTATTGACCGCCGGGAACGTAGAGATCCGGGTCGTCTCACGCGATAACGCCCCATTCCTGCATGGAAAGGCGGGGGTAATAACCTGCCCCGACGGGACCACCTCTAGCTTCATTGGGTCCATCAATGAGACCGCGAACGGGTGGGCGCAATCCTACGAAATGATCTGGGAGGACCCGTCCCCAGAGGCGGCCACTTGGGTCCGGTCCGAATTCGATTGGCTCTGGAAGAAGGGGGTGCCCCTTTCCCAGGCTGTGATCGACGAGATTGGCCGGACAGCCAAGAAGATAGAAGTTCAGGTGGAGGAGATGCAGTCCGACCCGGTCGGGCTAGCGAAATCCGTCACCGTCGAGAGCCCGCTCGTGCGCCGCGGAGAGGGACTTGCCCCGTGGCAGAAGGCTTTCGTGAAGATCTTCGTCGAACACGATCAGAAATACGGGGCGGCCCGTCTCCTGCTCGCCGATGAAGTCGGGGTCGGAAAGACCCTGTCAATGGCCGCAACCGGCGCGCTCTCGGTCCTGATGGGGCATGGGCCATTCCTGATCCTCTGCCCGGCCACCCTGACCCTTCAATGGCAGATGGAGCTCTGGGACAAGCTGGGACTCCCCTCCTGTGTCTGGGCGCGCGCGCCTCAGAAAGGTTGGTTGGACCATCGTGGCCACCTCTACCGGTCACGGGATCCTGAGGATGTGCTGCGCTGCCCGGCGCAAATAGGGATCGTCTCAACCGGCCTCCTTGTACGGGGCGGCCCGGAGGCGCAGGCACTGTTGCGCGGGACCTACGGAATGATCGCGCTCGACGAGGGGCACAAGGCCCGAGTCAAGCGTGGGATCGGGATGGAGGAGCCGGAGCCGGGTAAGCTCTACCAGGCCATGGAGCGCCTCGCCGGGCGAACACGCCACCTGGTAATCGGGACTGCTACCCCGATCCAGACGCACCGGGAGGAGATCTGGGACCTTATGAAGCTGCTCGCCTACGGGCAGGATCATGTCCTCGGCCGGCCGAGCGCGTCTCGGTGGTGGGACTCAGAGCAGGCACTCGACCTGGTTTCCGGTCGGACCGCCCTGCCGGATCCGGAAGCGGCCTGGCCCTGGCTCCGCTCACCACTCCCGCATGCCCGCGAGGCAGCCGTGTTCCGGGGGATACGAGAGGACCTGAAGGTCCGGGAGGACGAGTTTTTCACTGACCGCGGTCTCGCGGATCTGGACGATTTCACCCGCGAGGACTTGACCGAGGTGATCGATCGGGGGGAGATCGCCCGGAAACTGCCGTTCATGCGCTACCACAACCCGCTTGGCCGCCACGTCGTCCTCCGCCGCCGTAAGACGCTTGAGGACGCAGGACTGATGGACCGGATCGCGGTGAACATCCACCCACGCCCTGGCACCACCCCGGCGGTGTTCGAGCGTAGCGCGGTTCGTACCCCGCATTTCTATGACCGTGCTTACGAGGAGGTCCAACTTTTCACAAAGGCAATGAAGGCGCGTCAGGCTGGAACCGGGTTTCTCGGAAACCTGATGATGCAGCGCATATGCTCCTCCGTCGCGTCCGGAATAGCCACCGCCACAAAGATGCTCGAGCGCCGCCGCGGAGGAATTATGGCCGAGGAGGCTGAAGATCCGGACCTCCTCGAGGCGATCGAGGAAATGGGGGCAGAGGCCTATGCTGCCGCCGTGGATGTGGAGGCGATCCATCTGGAACGGGTTTTGGAGATTCTGTCTTCGGCCAAGCAGGAAGACCCGAAGGGGCGGGCGGTCCTGCACTATCTCGACCAGGAGGGGTGGATCGCGCTCGGCTGCATCATTTTTTCTCAGTATTATGACACGGCTCGCTGGGTAGGCGAGTTAATCAGCGCGACGCACCCCACCGAGCCGGTCGCGGTATATGCCGGGGTTGGAAAGTCAGGTATTTTGCTCGGCGGCGAGTGGCGGTCGATCGACCGCGAGGACATCAAACGGGGGGTCAAGGAGCGGAAGCTTCGGGTCGTCTGCGCGACTGACGCCGCCTGTGAGGGTTTGAACCTTCAGACCTTGGGCACCCTAATCAATGTCGACTTGCCATGGAATCCGTCTCGTCTGGAACAGCGGATCGGTCGAATAAAACGTTACGGCCAGCAGCGCCGCGAGGTGGATATGGCGAACCTGGTCTATTCGGGCACTATCGATGAACGGGTCTACCAACGTCTCTCGGAACGAATGCAAGACCGTTACGACATACTTGGCTCGCTGCCGGACACTATCGAAGACGATTGGATCGAAGATATTGAGCGGCTCGAGGAGGAGCTGAAATCTTTCACCAAACCGGAAAGTCCGGCTGATGTGTTCAGCTTGAGATACGGTGATTTTCTCGAAGTTGGCGATAGCGACGCTGACTGGGAGCTTTGGACCAAAGTAGTTTCGCGCAGAGATATAGAGACTTTGCTTGAGCGTCCGTGGAACTCTGGCCGGTGAACGGCCATGTATTCCGAAATCTTGATCATTGCGGCTGAGCGGCCATGCGACTGGGGGAAATTGTGACCGAATCTGACGTGCTTGGATCTCAAGCTCCAGCGATGGAAATTAGGTCTAG
>CAYLKZ010000087.1:0-12469 GCA_964384275.1 uncultured Sphingobium sp.
TTTATTTCTCCGCGCCCCGTCCGACGGTGGAGCGCGACGGCCTCCTCATCATGGTCGATGACGACCGCTTCCCGCTCCAGCCGGGCGAAGAGCCGGTGATGCGTTCGATCCGCTTCCGCACGCTGGGCTGCTACCCGCTGACCGGCGCTGTCGAGAGCGAGGCGGCGACGCTGCCGGAGGTCATTCAGGAAATGCTGCTCACCACCACGAGTGAACGGCAGGGCCGGATCATCGATAAGGATGGCGGCGACGCCAGCATGGAAAAGAAGAAGCAGGAGGGCTATTTCTGATGAGCGACATCGCAATCACCGATCCGATCTACAAGACGGACGCCCTCATTGCCCAGGATATCGACAAATATCTGGAGGTCCACCAGCATAAGACGATGCTGCGCTTCATCACCTGCGGGTCGGTGGACGATGGCAAGTCGACGTTGATCGGCCGCCTGCTCTATGACAGCAAGATGATCTTCGAGGATCAGCTCGCCGCGCTGGAAGCGGACAGCAAGCGCGTCGGCACGCAGGGGCAGGAAATCGACTTCGCGCTCCTCGTCGATGGCCTCGCCGCCGAGCGTGAGCAGGGCATCACCATCGACGTCGCCTATCGCTTCTTCGCTACCGAAAAGCGCAAGTTCATCGTCGCCGACACACCGGGGCATGAGCAATATACCCGCAACATGGTGACGGGCGCCTCGACCGCGGACCTCGCCGTGATCCTGATCGACGCGCGCAAGGGCGTGCTGGTGCAGACGCGCCGCCACAGCTATCTGGCGCATCTGATCGGCATCCGGAACATCGTGCTCGCGGTCAACAAGATGGATCTGGTCGATTATGACCAGTCCGTGTTCGACGCGATCGTCAAGGAATATGGCGAGTTCGCCAAGTCGATCGGCATAGAAAGCTTCGTCGCGATGCCGATTTCCGGCTTCAAGGGCGACAACATCACCGGACCCAGCGCCAATACCCCCTGGTACAAAGGCCCCGCGCTGATGGAGCATCTGGAAACGGTCGAGGTCGATCAGGCCGCCGACCGGATCAAGCCTTTCCGCATGGCGGTGCAGTGGGTCAACCGCCCCAATCTCGATTTCCGGGGCTTTTCCGGCCAGATCGCGACCGGCACCGTGAAGCCGGGCGACGCGATCCGCGTATTGCCCTCTGGCAAGACCAGCACCATTTCCCGCATCGTGACGCTCGACGGCGATCTCGATGAGGCGGTTGCTGGTCAGTCGGTGACGCTCTGCTTCGCCGACGAGATCGACTGCTCGCGCGGGGATGTAATCTCGGCGGCGGACGACCCGGCGCAGGTCGCCGATCAGTTCGAAGCGACGATCGTGTGGATGGACGAGCATGAACTGCTGCCCGGACGCCCCTATTGGCTGAAGGTCGGCACGCAGACCGTCACCGCGACGGTCCAGCATCCCAAATATCAGGTCAACGTCAACACGATGGAGCATCTGGCGGCCAAGACGCTGGATCTGAACGCCATCGGCGTCGCCAATCTCTCGACCGACCGGCCGATCCCGTTCGAGGCTTATGCGAAGAATCGCGATCTGGGCGGCTTCATCCTTGTTGACAAGATGACCAACGCCACGGTGGCGGCCGGGATGCTGCATTTCTCGCTGCGCCGCGCGGACAATGTCCATTGGCAGCCGACCGACGTGACGCGCGAGCATCACGCGCAGGTCAAGAACCAGCGCCCGGCGGTGCTGTGGCTGACCGGCCTTTCGGGCGCGGGCAAATCCACCATCGCCAATCTCGTCGAGAAGAAGCTGGCGCGGATGAACCGCCACACCTTCCTGCTCGACGGGGACAATGTGCGCCATGGACTCAACAAGGATCTGGGCTTTACCGATGCCGACCGGGTGGAGAATATCCGCCGCGTGGGCGAAGTGGCGAAGCTGATGACCGACGCGGGCCTCATCGTCATCACCGCGTTCATCTCCCCCTTCCGGGCGGAGCGGGACATGGTGCGCGCGATGATGCAGCCGGGCGAGTTCGTCGAGGTGCATATCGACACGCCTCTGGCCGAGGCCGAAGCGCGCGACGTCAAGGGCCTCTACAAGAAGGCGCGCTCGGGCCAGCTCAAGAACTTCACCGGTATCGACAGCCCCTATGAGCTGCCGGAAGACCCGGAGATGCGCATCGACACCACCGCCATGACCGCCGAGGAGGCGGCCGAGGAAATCGTGCGGAGGCTGATCCCATGAGCGGCGAGGCGCTTGCAGTGGACGTCGCCGGCATGACGGATGCGGACCTCGCTGCCCATCTGGCCGAGGTGGCGGGCCGCATCTTGCTGGAGGTCCGGCAATCCGGCCTGTTCGGCGGCAAATCACTGGGCAAGGCGGGGGACGAGACCGCCAACCAGTTCCTTGTCCATGCCCTGCGCGAGCAGCGGCCCGATGACGGGCTGCTCTCCGAGGAGGAGAAGGATAATGCCGAGCGCCTCGCCAAGGGGCGGGTGTGGATCGTCGATCCGGTCGACGGCACGCGCGAATATGGCGAGGAACGGACCGACTGGGCGGTGCATGTGGGCCTGACGATCGACGGCGTTCCGGAAATCGGGGCGGTGGCGTTGCCGGGGCTGGGCCTCGTGCTGCGCACCGATCAGGTCACGCCGCTGCCGCCCGCGCCCGAAAAGCTGCGCATGGTGGTGAGCCGCACCCGGCCCGCGAAAGAAGCGGTCGCGGTTGCCGAGAAGCTGGGCGCGGAACTGGTGCCGATGGGCTCGGCTGGTGCCAAGGCCATGGCGGTGATCCGGGGCGAGGCGGATATCTACCTCCACACCGGCGGCCAATATGAGTGGGACAGCTGCGCACCTGCCGCGGTCGCGCTCGCTTATGGCCTTCACGCCAGCCGCGTCGACGGCTCCCCGCTCGTCTATAATCAGCGGGACGTTTATATGCCGGACCTGCTCATTTGCAGGAAAGAGCATGCCCGGCTGGTGCTGGATTGCCTTTCCGGGCTGGCCTGATCCTTGATCGGAGGGGGAGGCTCCTCCTCCGATTTTCCGGGCGCGGGACGTCGAGGGCCTGAAAGGGTGGGGGCGATGCGGGAATTGACCTTCCGGCGCGCTTCGCCATAGTGGCGCAAGGCGCGCTCGACGCGCTTCGGTGGCGGGGAGGATGCAGCATGGCCTGCATCCTCCCCGCCTGCGAAAACGAAAGAGCCGCGGCTTCGAAGGGAGAGGGTATAATCCCCACCTCGCGGTTATAAGGAGGATGGATGATGTCTCGCCGGAAACAGGCTTTTTTCCTCGCCCTTGGGGTGCAGACCGCGCTTTCGGGCGCCGGGATCGGCGTTGCGTTGGCCCGCGCCCCTGCGGTGTCCCCGGCTCCTGCCGGAGTTCTAGCCACTGCGAGCCAGCTGGAATTCGAACGCCGTGTGCTGCGCATTGTCGAAAGCGCGCCGATGCGGGCGGAGATAGCGCGGGTGGAAGCGCTCTATGCCGCCGATCCGCAGGGCAGCACGCCTGCCGGCAAGGCGACGATCAAGCGCGCCGCCCATTCCATCGCCATGGCGGCGGCGCAATATATCGCGAGTGGAGATACCGATCGTCCGGCGGCCGTGTGGGGGGTGAACGCTCCGCATCGCTGGTTCGGGATCGACGTGCCGCGTTCCGGCTTCGGCATCGATAATCCGGACAATGTCTATCGCAAGATCAAGCTCGACGGAGCGGCCCGATACGAGATTTATGGCCGAATCAAGCAGCCCGGCCCGGTGGAGCTGCATTTCGAGATGCGCGACAGCATTCCGGGCACGGGCGGGATGGCTGCCGAGGGCGGCCAGCAACTGTCCACGCTGCGCCTCGACCAGATGGAGGTAGCCAGGGATGGCAGCTTCACCATTTCGGTCGATAGTCAGCCTGCTGGCGGTCGGGCCAATCACCTTCAGATCCCCGCCCAGGGCAAATATCTGGTGATCGTGCGCGACCTGCTCACCGATTGGGCAACGCAGAATCCGGTGGCCTTGTCGGTGAAGCGGCTGGACGGACCTGCCATCCAGCCGCCCGCGACGGACGAAGAGCTGATCCAAGGCACGGTAAAGCTGCTGGCGCAGATCGCGCCTTATTGGGTGGCCTATGACAATAAATATGTCTTCACGCGGCCGGTCAACCAGTTCATCACCCCGCGTGTGCGCCCCGGCGGTCGCGGCATGTCCACATCCACGCATTTCCGTCTGGCGCCGGACGAGGCGTGGGTCTTCACGGTCGATCCCCGTGGCGCTGCCTCGTTGGGCGTTCAACTCGCCGATCCATGGGGCGTCGCCTATGAATATGCGGAGCGCAGCAGCAGCCTGAACAATGCTCAGGCCCGGCCCAATGCGGATGGAACCTATAGCTTTGTCGTCTCCCGGCGGGATCCCGGCGTCTATAACTGGCTCGATCCGGAAGACCATGATGCCGGGATCATCGCGATCCGCTGGCAATCGCTTCCAGCAGGGGCGACGCCGGAGAACGCCATTCGCAATGTCGCCGTCGTGCCCCTTGCCGATCTGCGCGCGGCCCTGCCGCCGGAAACGACGTTCCTTTCTCCGCAGGAACGGAAGGCGCAGCGTTCCGAACGGGCGGCCAGTCATGCGCGGCGGCTTGGTGAATAGCGACTCGGTCGAATAGCGAGGATGCCTCGGCGCTCTGCGTGCGGGATGCCCGATTCGGCCTGTGGAGTGATCCTCGATTGCCGCGCTGCCGTTGCCATAAATTTTTCTGGCATGAAATTGTGCAGCGCCGGCAAAGACCCAATGTCTGGATGAGATCACACCCCACCGGGAACTAAGGAAGACAATTCATATTCTTATGGATGGGGAGAGCTCTGGTCCGGCTCTTTTCACATAGGTGGCGGCAGTTATGCCGGGGATATTTGCCGCCTTCCCGCTTAACGAGTCTTTAGCGTCCCTCTTCTACGGGGACGCCCGAAGTTCCCCGCCAAAGGGAGCCGGTCGCAACATAATAATGGACCTCGGAAAATGAAAATCGGTCACCGGCTGAACGCTGCTTTCTTCACTATTCTGGCGATGCTCACCTGCGTCAGCATCGTCAGCATCTACAATGTTCGCAAGATCGACGGGATGCTGACGACCATCAATGATGTGAACAGCGTCAAGCAGCGATATGCGATCAATTTTCGCGGAAGCGTCCATGATCGGGCGATCTCGCTTCGTGACGTGACCCTGCTCGCCAGCCCGAGGGAAGTCGACACCGCGCTTGAGAGCATCAGGACATTGGCCGCGAATTACGCGAAATCCGCAGGGCCGCTGGATGCGATCATGAAGGACGATGCGCTCGCCGATAGCGAGGAGCGCAAGATCCTTGCGTCCATCAAGGAAACCGAGAGCAAGACGCTGCCGGTGGCGGAACGTGTTATCGCCATTCAGCAGGCTGGCGACGTGGAAGGCGCGCGGGTGGTGCTGGTGAATGAAGCGCGCCCGCTCTTCGTCGAGTGGCTGGCCCGGATCAACCAGTTCATCGACCTTGAGGAAAAGAAGAACAAGGCCGTCACCGCCGATGCGCGCGCCCTTTCCAGCGGGTTCGAAAACCTGGCCTGGCTGATGGGAGCATGCGCCCTGCTGGGCGGAATTGGAATGGCCTGGTGGTCGATGCGCGCGGTTCGCCCGCTTCACGAATTGACGACCGTCATCGGTCAGGTGGCCGAAGGGAATCTCGATGTCGAGGTGTCGCACGTCCATCGCGACGACGAGGTTGGCTCCATGGCGAAAGCCGTTGAAGTGCTGCGCAACAACAGCAGCCGCAACAACGAGCTTCAGCGCCGGATTTCCGAAGATCAGGAACTGGTCGTAAGTGGGTTGGCCCGGGCGTTGCAAAATCTCGCCAACCGGGAACTCGACCATCGCATAACCGAGGAGTTTCCGAAGGAATATGCCAAGCTGAAGGCGGATTTCAACGAGGCCTCCGCCTCGCTTGCCGCGGCGATGGCGGCCATATCCCAAAGCGCCCAGGCGGTGCGGGCCGGATCGACGGAAATCAGGACGGCGGCAGAGGATCAGTCCTCGCGTGCCGGGCAGCAGGCGGCCTCCCTTCAGCAGACCACAACCGCCGTGAACCAGATCACCAGCGCCCTGGGCGAAGCGGCGCAAAGCGCGGGGCTGGTAAGCCAGACCATCGCGGGCGCCAATGAAGATGCCGGCAACGGCAGGCGCGTGGTTCGCGATGCGATCGCGGCGATGGACGATATCAAGTCGTCCTCCTCTGAAATCTCCCAGATCATCAATGTGATCGACGGCATAGCGTTTCAAACCAACCTGCTGGCGCTGAACGCGGGCGTGGAAGCGGCGCGGGCAGGCGATGCTGGCAGGGGCTTTGCCGTCGTCGCATCGGAAGTCCGCGCGCTCGCGATGCGATCGGCCGAAGCCGCGAGCCATATCAAGACGCTCATCGATTCGAGTTCGTCGCAGGTTTCAAGGGGCGTGAACCTCGTCGCGGAAACCGGCGAGGCGCTGGACAGGATCGTCGGCAAGGTCGAGCATGTTACCGAGCTGATGAACCAGATCGCCGCTTCCACCGAAGATCAGGCGAGCAGCATGCTGCGCATCAATCAGGCCATCAACGAGATGGACAAGATGACATATCAGAACACCGCAATGGCGGAGCAGTCTACGGCGGCTTCACGCAGCCTCGCCATGGAAGCGAACGAAATGGCCGAACTGGTGAAACGCTTCAGCCTCGCCTCGGCGAAGGCATCGGGCGCGGAGGCTGCGGCAAATGCAGAGCCGGGCTTCACGTCGAGCTATGGTGCGGGCAATGCTGGCCAGCGGATCGGCTTCGCAAGAGCCGGGTAAGAGCGCCGGGGCCGGTTGGCGGGTGAACTGCGCGCCTGTGCGCCGGCGGCGGGCGGACCCTGCGAAGGATGCGACCGCCTTATGCGATGCGGCCCGGTTTGCGCGGGGAGGGAGCGTGATGTTCCCTCATCATGCGGAGGGTTCGCCGAAGCCGTGATCGGGAGGCGGGCGGCGCCCGTTGGCGGGGCGCCAGCGTGGCGGCGCCGCAGCCGGTGTTTGTTGTCTATAAACCCGCTGGGTGTTGGCAAGGGGGGCGTATTCTGTGTGAGCGTCCGCGAAAGTCCGGCGGATCGGCCGGATGCGCTAGAGAAAGCTTCCACGAATCCGGGTTTTCCGCCTTTTCCCAGCCGTGCTTTGCCATAAGGCAGGGAATTCTTCTCCCGCCGACCCGGGAATTACGCACTTTTGATTTCAGGACATAATGCTCCATAAGGCCATAAACATGGCCCGAAGGACGATGGCCACTTGTCAGACACGCCCCCGGACGGGCACCTGTTTCCGTACGGAAGGGCGGAGCAGGATGATGGTTGCCACCACAGTTGATTTCTTTGGCTCGCAGGAGATCGTTCTCAGGGCGGACCGCTATGGCGACGGAGAGGGCGCGCCGATTCTGCTGCTTCACGGAGGCGGGCAGACCCGCTGGTCCTGGGGCGCGACGGCATGCAGCCTCGCCAATGAACCGGCGGCTATGTTGACCGCCTATTCGATTGATCTGCGCGGTCACGGGCAGAGTGACTGGTGCCCCCAGGGTAAATACCGGATCGATGATTTTGCCGCCGATGTCCGTTCGGTGGTAGGGGCGTTGTCCGCGCCGCCGGTCATAGTGGGCGCTTCCCTTGGCGGACTGGCGACGTTGCTCGCATGCGGAGAAGAGCCGCGAGCCGAGTGCGCCGCGATAATATTGGTGGATATTGCCCCCCGGATCGAACGGGTGGGGTCCAATCGCGTCGGCAATTTCATGCGCGCGACAATGGGCGGCTTCGATTCGCTGGAAGAAGCCGCCGCCGCGGTTTCCGCCTATGCATCTGGGCGAAAGCGTCCGGGACGTCCCGAAGGCCTGCTGAAGAATCTGCGCCAGGGGGCCGATGGCCGTTATCATTGGCATTGGGATCCTGCTTTCATGTCCCTTGGGGATGATGACTGGGATCTGGACGCGTTCGAGGAGCGTCTCATGAAGGCGACGCGCGCCATCGAAGCGTCGATCCTGATCGTTCGGGGCAGCGAAAGCGACGTGCTGAGCCGGGAGACGATGGAGTATTTGCAGGGCGCCTTGCCCCATGTTTCCCAGGCCGAGATCCCCGGCGCGCGCCACATGATCGCCGGTGACGACAATGCCCGTTTCAACGAGGCGATCCTGCCTTTCATCCTTGCCCATGCCGATTGCGGGAGTGTGAAGAAATGAACGACCGTGCGACGTTGCCCACGCGCGAGGATACCATGGCGCGGTATATGAAGGGCGCTTCCCGGGTTGCGCACTTCACCCGCGACATGCCGCTGCTGGTCCCCGACCGGCTGGAGGAGCGCGCCGCCGATAGCGCCGAGGTTCCGTTCATCCTGTTCGAGGACCAGTGCATCACCTTTGCCGAAGCGAACCGGCGCGCCAATCGTCTGGCCCACGCCGCTCTGGCTCTGGGCTTGCAACGCGGCGATGTGGTTGCGCTGCTGATGAGCAACCGGCCCGAATTCGTCCTGACCTGGCTGGGACTGTCAAAGGCGGGGATCGTCGCCGCGCTCATCAATACCAGCGCCACGGGTACCGTTTTGCGGCACGCTCTGACCGAAGTGGGCGCGCGCGCCGTTATCGTCGGCGCCGAACTTCTTGATTTGCTGGACACGCTGGACGGTCCGGCAGGCATGCCGGTACTGGTGGATGCCGAGGCGGGGCAGGGGTTCGCTCCCGGCCCGGAGCGGCAGGATCTGACCCCGTTGCTCGCCGCTGCTTCGGACGAGAATCTCCCGCCATCGTGGCGCGAGGGGCTGGTCGCAGCCGATACGCTCTATCTGATCTTCACATCGGGAACGACCGGGCTGCCCAAGGCCGCGAAGATGAGCCACCTGCGCTTTCTCAACAGTGGCGAGATGATGGGCGGGCTGATGGATTTCGACAAGGACAGCGTGTTCTACTGTATGCTGCCGCTCTATCATGGCGCTGGCGGCATGGTGGTGCCTTCCGCTTGCCTCGCTTTTGGTGTGCCTTTCGTGTTGCGCCGCCGGTTCAGCCGTTCGGGCTTCTGGGATGACGTGCGGCGGCACCGCATCACCGCGATGTATTATATCGGCGAGGTCATCCGCTATCTGCTGGCGGCCGAACCTTGCTCCGAAGATCGAAACCATAGCCTGCGCAAAATGGCGGGGGCTGGGCTGAAACCCGATATCTGGCGCGCCTTCGTCGAACGCTTCGGCATCGAGCAGGTGTTCGAGGGCCTTGGCGCGACCGAGGCGAATTATGGCCTGACCAACATCGACAATGTCGTCGGCGCGGTGGGCCGTATCACCCACCCGGAATATACCAATGTGCGCGTGCAGCGCTGGGACGTGGAGGGGGGCGAGCCGATGCGCGATGCCGAAGGGCGTCCCCTGCTGGCCGGACCGGACGAATTGGGTGAACTGATCGCCGAAGTGCTGTCGGGCAATAGCGGGGCGGGTTTCTTCGAAGGCTATACCTCGCAGGCCGCGACCGAGGCCAAGCTGGCGCGCAATCTCTTCCACCCCGGCGATGCCTGGGTGCGCTCCGGCGATCTGGTTCGGGTCGATGCCGACGGCTATGTCTGGTTCGTCGATCGGGTGGGAGACACCTTCCGCTGGAAGAGCGAGAATGTGTCCACTCAGGAAGTCGAGACTGTGCTTTCGGCATTCCCCGGACTGGGCATGGTCAATGTCTATGGCGTGCGGGTGCCGGGCGTCGAGGGGCGGGCGGGCATGGCCGCGCTGACCTTCGAGGAGGGCGAGACGTTCGATCCTGCGGCTTTCCACGCCTTTGCCCGCGAGAGGCTGGCGCCCTATGCGGTGCCTGTATTTGTCCGGCTTTGCGCCGCGATGGACATGACCACCACCTATAAATTGCGCAAGCTGCCCTATCAGCGACAAGGATATGACCCGGCGCTGACCGAAGAGCCTGTCTTCGTCGCCGACCCACAGGCTGGCACCTATGTTCCTGTCACGCTTGAAACCCTTGAGCGGTTGAGCATTTCCCCGTTCCAGCAAGAGGACGCCTGAACGATGTATGTCGATTACAGCGCGGAACAGCGGAGCATCCGCGCCGAATTCCGCGCCTATCTCAATCAGTTGGTGACGGACGAGGTCCGCGCCGAGACCATGGGCGCCGAAGGCGGTCCGCGCTATCGCGCGGTGATCCGGCAGATGGGCCGCGACGGCTGGCTGACGCCGGGGTGGCCGGTGGAATATGGCGGCCGGGGGCTTGATCCCCAGACGCAGAAAATCCTGCTGGAAGAGCTGGTGCTTGCCGATGCGCCTTATCCGTTCGTCACGGTCAACACCGTGGGTCCGGCGCTGATGCGGCTGGGGACGGAAGAGCAGAAGCGCAGCATCCTGCCGCGCATCGCCTCGGGCGATCTGATCTTCGCCATCGGCTATACCGAACCGGGGGCGGGCACCGATCTGGCTTCCCTTAAGACGCGCGCCGTGCGCGAGGGGGATCATTACCGCGTCAACGGGCAGAAAATCTTCACCAGCGGGGCGGAGGGCGCGGACTATGTTTTTCTGGCCGTGCGTACCGATCCCGATGCCCCGCCGCACAAGGGCATTTCGATCCTGATGCTGGATACCCGCGATCCGGGCTTTTCGGTCTCTCCGATCATTACCGTGGGCGGCATCCGCACCAACGTCACCTATTATCAGGATGCCATGGTGCCCGCCGACATGCTGATCGGGCAGGAAAATGGCGGCTGGCGATTGATTGCTGAACAGTTGAATCACGAACGCATCGGACTGGCCGCGCTGATCTATGCGGCGCATGGCCTGTTCGACAAGGTGGCCGATTGGGCGCGGGAAACCCCTGCTGGCGGCACCGGCGCAAAGGTGATGGACCTGCCATGGGCGCAAGCCGCGCTTGCCGAAGCCTATGCGCTGCTGCTTGCCAGCGAGACCATGGGCAACCGCGTGGGCTGGGAAGTGGCTCAGGGCATGACCCGGCCGGACCTCGCAGGCGCGGTCAAGGTTTTCGGCACGGAAGGGATGATCAAGGTCACGCGCCTGTTGCTCGACGTGCTGGGCGCGGCGGGGCTGGTGCGAACCGGATCGCCGGGAGCCGTGCTGAAGGGGCGGATCGAGCGGGAATACCGCCTTTGCCAGATCAATACATTCGGCGGCGGGACCGCCGAGGTGCTGCGCGACATGGTGGCGCAGTTCGGCCTCGGCCTACCACGCGCCGCGCGCTGACCGGAGGAAGTCGATATGAATGAACCATCCGACCTTTACAGCCGGGCGCTGGCCTGGCTCGGCAAGGAAGCCACCCGCCCCGTAGAGGCGCGCGATCCGGTCAACGTGCCGATGATCCGCCGCTGGTGCGAGGCCATGGGCGAGCAAAACCCGATCTATGTCGATGCCGATGCGGCAGCGGCGCAGGGCTTTTCGGCGCCTGTTTCCCCGCCCGCGATGCTGGAAGTGTGGACCATGGCCCGCTTTCGCCACACCGGGCGATCCGCTGAAGATTCGATTCCCGTGCTCATCCTGTTCGACGAGGCGGGCTATTCGGGCGTCGTCGCCACCAATATCGAACAGGAATATGATCGCTATCTGGTGGAAGGCGATCGCGTGTCCTACACCGCCATCATCGATGAAATATCGCCGGAAAAGCGCACGGGTCTGGGCATTGGCCACTTCGTGACCATCCGCTACGAATTCACCGATCAGAATGGCGAGCCGGTGGGGCGGATGCTGTTCCGCGTGCTGAAGTTCAAGCCCAATCTGGCCCAGTCGGCAAACGCCGCGCCTGCCGCCGCTCCGGCGGAATTTCCGCACCCGCGCCCGGCCGTCACGCACGACAATGCCCATTATTGGGAAGGCATCGCCCGGCGCGAGCTGCTGATCCAGAAATGTTCGTCCTGCGGCCATATGCGCCACCCGCCGGGGCCGGGCTGCCCCAAATGCCATTCGCTCGATTGGGAAGCGGTCAAGGCTTCCGGGCGCGGCACGCTTTACAGCTTCGTAACGGTTCACCAGCCGCGCATTCCCAGCATGAAATATCCGCTGCCGGTGCTGCTGGTCGAACTGGAAGAAGGCGTGCGCCTGATCGCCAACGGGCTGGATCTGCCCGAGGGGGATATCGCGATCGGCATGGCCCTTCAGCTTGACTGGGTGGAGATCGAGCCGGGCTATGTGCTGCCCGCGTTCCGGCCCGCTGCCGGGGAGGGCTGAGCCATGGAATTCGCACTGAATGGCGATCAGGAGGCGCTGGTCGAACTGGCCCGCACCATCTTCGCCGCTCATAGCGGGGATGAGCAACTGCGCGCCTTCGCCGCTTCTGGCCAGCCTTTCGACGCGCATCTCTGGCACCTGCTGGTGGAAGCGGGGCTTGCCGGGGTCGGCATCGACGAGGCGCTGGGCGGAACCGGCTTCGGCATGATGGAAGTCGCCCTGCTGCTGGAGCAGGCCGGGGCGGCGCTGGCTCCCGTGCCGCTGCGCGAAACGCTGATCGGCGCGCGCACTTTGGCGATGAC
>CAYLKZ010000088.1:0-12208 GCA_964384275.1 uncultured Sphingobium sp.
TCGCCGATGATGAGCGAGGCATAGGTGGTGAGGCCGATCACCAGCGCATAGCCCACGGTGCGCGCAAGATCATGCTCCAGCCCCAGCAGCTGGAGCCGCTCCGAAACCGGCGTGCCGAGGCTCGCGCCCGAATAGGCACCGGCGATAATGCCGATCAGCGTGATGCCGATCTGCACCGTTGACAAAAATTTACCCGGGTCTTCCGACAGCCGCAGCGCCACCGTCGCGCCCCCTTTGCCAGCCTTCTGCGCGGCCAGAAGACGGGGCTTTCGCGAGGAAACCAGCGCCAGTTCGGACATTGCGAACACGCCGTTCAACGCGACCAGGGCAAGGATGATGACAACATCCACCCATGGGAAGGGCGACAAAGAAGCTATTTCATTCATGATGTGCCAGTCTTATTGCAGGGAAACTTGCGGTTTCACAACAGGCAGATCACATGTTGTTCATGAACGGCGTGAAAAATACGCAAGACGGAACATCCCGGCCTTTCGAACGCTCCTTTGTTCGGACTAACCTGTGAAAGCCATCGGAAAGGGTACACGAATGACTATCAGAACCGGAAAGATCGGTATCGGCCTCGCGCTTGTGGCGCTGCTGGCGACCAGCGCCTGCGTGACCGACCCCGACACCGGACAGCGCAAGGTGTCCAAGGCCGCCATCGGTGGCATCGGCGGCGCGCTGGGCGGCTATCTGCTCGGCGATGTCGTCGGCGGCAAGCGCGATCGCACCGAGAAGATCGTCGGCGCGGGCATCGGCGCGCTGGCGGGCGCGGGCGTGGGCGCCTATATGGACGCGCAGGAGCGCAAGCTGCGCGAACAGACCGCCGGAACCGGCGTCGACGTGATCCGCGACGGCAACGACCTGCTGCTGCGCATGCCTTCCGGCATCACCTTCGCTTTCGACAAGGCAGAGGTGCAGCCGCAGTTCCAGCCGACGCTGAACGAGGTGGCGTCCACCCTCACCCAGTTCCCGCAGACCTATATCGACATTTATGGCCACACCGACAGCGTCGGATCGGCGAGCTATAATCAGGGCCTGTCGGAGCGCCGCGCTCAGGCGGTCTCCAGCTATCTGGCAATGCACGGCGTGCAGTCTGCCCGCATGGCGACGCGCGGCTTCGGCCTTAGCCAGCCCATCGCCAGCAACGATACGGAATCGGGCCGTTCCGCCAACCGCCGCGTCGAAATCAAGATCGTGCCCGTGACCCAGTCGGACGTTTCGGGTAGCTGACTATAGGGAAGGGGCCAGTGGACGCCATCGCGACCCACTGGTCCCTTTCTTTTTGCCTGTTTCTTCCCTGGCGCGTCAGAACCGCTCGCTGATCCCGTCGATCACAAACTGAACGGCCAGCGCGGCCAGCAGCACCCCGAGCAGCCGGGTAATCACCGCCTCGATCTTCTGGCCCAATATCGCCATCAGCGGGCCAGCGGCCATCAACGCGCCCAGCATCAGCACCAGCACCGCAGCCATCGCGCCGAACACGACCAGCCTTTCCTGAAGGCCCTCGGCCCGCGCCATCAGTAGCATCACCGTGGTGATCGAACCCGGCCCGGCGATCATCGGCATCGCCATCGGAAAGACGGAGACATCCTCCACCTCCGGCGTTTCCCTGATCTTCTGCGCCCGGTCCTCGCGCTTCTGGGTGCGGCGCTCGAACACCATTTCCAGCGCGATCATGAACAACATGATGCCGCCCGCAATGCGGAAGCTGTAAAGCTCCACGCCCAGCACGGAGAGCAATTGCTTGCCCCATAGGCCAAAGACCAGCAGGATCGCGGTGGAAATCACCACCGCGCGGATCGCCATCGACCGGCGCTGCTGGGTCGAAGCGTCGGTGGTCATGCTCGCATAGATGGGCGCGCAGCCCGGCGGATCGATCACCACGAACAGCGTGACGAAAGCGGAAATGAACAATTCCATCATTGCGCCGGTCCTACCCTGTCGTCGATCACCAGATCATAGCCGCTGCCGGTCCACAGCTTCACCTGCACCGAGCGGGCGCCATCGGCCCCCACCTCATAGCTCCAGAGCAGGCTCCGGTCGGCGGGAGGCGGGCCTTGCTTCCCGCCTTGCACGGGCGGAGGCGGAGGCCCGTCAGCAGCGTCGGCGGAGCGATGCCCGCCCGGCAGCCCCTTGCAGCTCGCCACATGGCCTTCCAGAAAATCCGCATGGTCGCGCGCTGCGGCGAGCCGGTCGCCATGATCGAGCACCCATTGCCACTCGCCCTTGTCGTTGCGGCGCCAGATGGTCGTGAAATAGCCCTGCGCGCCGTCCTCGCCGCGCCAGCCGCCGGTCGCGGCGGCAAGGCGCCCGTCGCAAGAAACATAGGCCTTCCACGCCTCGCGCCGCACCGGCACCGGCATGTCCTTGCGGCCCTTGAGCCAGAGCGGCGCTGTGACCTGCTGCGGCACAAACATCACCGCATCGGCGGCGGCGGTAGCGCGATAGGCGGCCCATCGCCCCTTTTCCCGCGCCAGGCGGTCGAAGGCGATCTCGCTCGCCAACATGTCGCTGGGGTCGGCATAGAAGCGGGTCGGCCCCTGCGGCCGTGCTTCCGCGACTTCCGCCAAAGGCAACCCCGCCCCCATCCCCGCCAGCACCGCCGAGCAAGCCAGCAAAGCCTTGGGGAAGAGCGGGGCGGCCAGACGCCTCACAACCCTTCGGGCGCCTCGATTCCGGCGCGCTGGCAGGCGGCGACCAGCGTATTGCGCAACAGCACCGCGATGGTCATCGGCCCGACGCCGCCCGGCACCGGCGTGATCGCCCGCGCATGGCTGATCGCCTCGGCGGTGGCGACATCGCCGACGATCCTGCTCTTGCCTTCCTCATCGGTGGAGGGGACGCGGTTGATGCCGACATCGATCACGGTCGCGCCGGGCTTGATCCATTCGCCCTTCACCATCTCCGCACGACCGACCGCCGCGACGACGATGTCCGCGCGATGGACCACAGAGGCGAGATCCTTGGTGCGGCTATGCGCAATGGTGACGGTGCAATTCTCCGCGAGCAGCAGCTGCACCATCGGCTTGCCGACGATGTTGGAACGGCCGACCACGACCGCCTCCAGCCCGGACAGGTCGCCCAGTTCGTCCTTCAGCAGCATCAGGCAGCCCAGCGGCGTGCAAGGCACCAGCGCGGGCTGGCCCACGGCAAGGCGGCCGCTGTTGACGACGTGGAAGCCGTCCACATCCTTTTCCGGGTTGATCGCGGAGATCACCGCCTGACCGTCCAGATGATCGGGCAAGGGCAGCTGCACGAGGATGCCGTCGACGCGTGGGTCGCCGTTCAGTTCCTCGATCAGTTCGAGCAGTTCGTCCTGCCCGATGCTGGCCGGGCGCTTATATTCGAAGCTCTCCATGCCGACGGCGAGCGTCATCTTGCCCTTGTTGCGCACATAGACGGAGCTGGCCGGGTCTTCCCCCACCAGCACCACGGCCAGGCCGGGCTTGCGCCCCTGCGACGCGGTGAAGGCGGCGACGCCCTCGGCGACCTGATCGCGCAAGCCAGAGGCGAACGCCTTTCCGTCAATCAGTTTCCCGATGGTCATTCTTCACTCCAGTCCTTTAACCATGGCCGCGGCGTCCTTCGCCTGCCCGACGAACCGCAACCGCTTCAACCGGCTGCTGTCCCCGGACTCCAATAGTATCGTGCGGGCCGGAAAATGGAACCGCTTGGCCAACAGGCGGATCAGCGCCTCATTGGCCTTGCCCTTTTCCGGAACCGCGCGCACCTGCGCCTGCAACCAGACCGCGCCCTTCTCATCCTGCCAGAGACCGCCGACCCCCTCCTTCGCGCTGCGCGGGGTGAGGCGAATGGCGATCAGCAGATCATCCCCGTCGATGCGCCAGAAGCTTCCGGCCATTCCCCGTCACATCAACGCGCCGAACAGCGGCGGCAGGATCGCCTGTTGCAGGATGATGATGATCAGCAGCACCACCATCGGCGACAGGTCGAGCGCCCCGAGATCCGGCATGACGCGGCGGATCTGACGATAGAGCGGCTGGGTCAGCCGATCGAGCGCGATCCAGATCGACCGCACGAAATCATTATGGGTGTTGATGACGTTGAACGCGATCAGCCAGCTCATGATCGCCTGAACGATGATGATCCACCACAGCACGTTCAGCAGGATGGAAATGATCTGGTACAAAGCGAAAGCCATGAACTCTCCATGCAGGACGATAAAAAAAGGGAGCGAGCGGTCCTGTCGCCAACCCGCCTTACCCCAGCGAGTCGGCCTCGCACAACCCCGCCGCGGCCTTGTTGCAAGACGACGACAGGAACCGCCTCTTACTGGGTGGCGCGCACCAGCGTGCCCGCGCCGCGCCGGGTGAAGATTTCCAGCAGCATCGCATGGGGCACCCGTCCGTCGAGGATGACGGCAGCATCGACGCCGTTTTCGACCGCATGAATGCAGGTTTCCAGCTTCGGGATCATTCCGCCGGTGATCGTGCCGTCCTGCTGCAATTTGTTGATCCGCGCCGGGTCGAGATCGGTCAGCAACTGCTTGTTCTTGTCCAGCACGCCCGGCACATCGGTCAGCAGGAAGAAGCGCGAGGCTTTCACCTCCGCCGCGATCGCGCCCGCCATGGTGTCGGCGTTGACATTATAGGTGTGGCCGTCCTTGCCGATGCCCACGGGCGCCACCACCGGGATGATGCCATCCCTCGACAAGCTGTCGAGGATACGCCGGTCGACGGAGACGGGGTCGCCGACGAAGCCCAGATCGACATGGCGCTCTATGCCGGAATTGGGGTCCGCCTCGCGCTTGTTGCCGACCTTCTCGCACAGCACAAGCCCGCCGTCCTTGCCCGAAATGCCGACCGCGCGGCCGCCCGCGCCCGCGATCCAGCTGACGATTTCCTTGTTGATGGACCCTGCCAGCACCATTTCGGCGATCTGCGCGGTTTCCTTGTCGGTGACGCGCAGGCCGCCGACGAACTGCGATTCCACGCCCAGCCGCTTCAGCATCGCGCCGATCTGCGGCCCGCCGCCATGGACGACGATGACATTGATGCCGACCGCCTTCATCAGCACCACATCCTCGGCGAAGTCGCGCGCGGCTTCCGGGTCGCCCATCGCATGGCCGCCATATTTCACGACGAACGTCTGGCCCGCATAGCGCTGCATATAAGGCAGGGCCTCGACCAGCGTTTCGGCTTTGGCGAGCAGGGCGGGATCGGGTGCGTAATTGTCGGTCATGCGATGGCCCTATGGGAAAATCCCCGCAAAAGGCAAGGGCCATCAACGAAAACCGGCGGCGCGAAGGGCCGCGCCGCCGGTGTTTTTCCATCCCCGGTCGAGGGAGCCTGGCTTCAGAAGCTCGGCACCGGCTCCGCACCGGAATAATCGTAAAAGCCCTTGCCGGTCTTGCGGCCGTACCAGCCCGCCTCGATCAGCTTGGTCAGCACCGGGGCCGGGCGATATTTTGGATCGCCGGTGTCCTGCTGCAACACCTTCAGAATCTCGTAGATCGTGTCGAGGCCGATCATGTCCGCCAGCGTCAGCGGTCCCATCGGATGGCCAAGGCCCAGCTTCACGCCGAGGTCGATGTCGGGGATCGACGCGAGTCGCTCGCTCACCGCGAAAAAGGATTCGTTGAGCAGCGGCAGCAGGATGCGGTTGACCGCGAAGCAGGGGCTATCGGCCACCATAATGACCTGCTTGCCGATCTTCTCGCCATAGGCGCGGGCCAGATCAGCCGTCGCGTCGCTGGTGGCGAAACCGCGGATGATCTCCAGCAGCGGCATCAGCGGCACCGGATTGAAGAAATGGGTGCCGATGAAGCGCGTCGGATCGGGCGAGGATGCCGCAAGACGGGTGATGGAGATGGATGAGGTATTGCTCGCCAGCACCGCGTCCTTGCCAAGCACCTTGCCTGCCGCCTCGAAAATGCGCAGCTTGATTTCCTCGCGCTCGGTAGCGGCCTCGATCACGAGGCCCGCGTCAGCCATCGGCGCATAATCGCCCACCGGCTCGATGCGGGAAAGCAGCGCATCGGCATCGCCTTGGGCGATCTTGCCCTTCTCCACCTGCTTGCCGACAATCCTGGCGATCCCGTCCTTGCCCTTTTGCGCGCGCGCCACATCCACGTCGGACAGGAACACCTTATACCCCGCCTGCGCCGAGACCTGCGCGATGCCCGCGCCCATCTGGCCCGCACCGATAATACCCACTGCCTCCATGCCATTACCTCTTTGCCTGATACTATTTCCGGCGCGGACCCTATGCATAGTGGGAGGAAGAGGCAAAGCGCGAATTGAATAGTTGCGCGAAATTTCTATTAAGGTTGCCGTGCCATGCATGGAACCGGCTTCGGCCGGGGCATCCATGCAGGGCGTGTGGGGTAAGGAGAGAAGCATGTTCGGGGGGAACAGCAAGAACCCGGCCGCTATACTGGCGGCCGCATCGGGGGCGATATTCGCCCTGTCCGCTCAGGCCGCGCCGGTGCAGGGACCAATGGAAAGCTATCGCGATTGGGCCATAGGCTGCGACAATGTCGGCAGCTGCACGGCGGCATCGCTTGTTCCGGAAGATGGCAGCGCGTCCGGAGGGCCGATGACCATCTACATCGCCCGCGACGCAGGCGCCCCGGCCGCGCCGCGCATCGAGCTGCTGCTGCCGACGGACATGCAGGACACGTTAGACCTGCTGGCCGACGGCGTGAAATTCGGCACCGCGCAAGCGACGGGCAACCGGGCAAGCGTAGCCGCCGGGGAAAGCGACGCTGTCATCAAGGGCATAGTGCGCGGCGTCACACTGACGGCCACGGCAAAAGGCAAGACGGTCGGCACCGCCTCGCTCGCGGGGGCCTCCGCCGCGCTGCGCTATATGGATGCGCAGCAGGGCCGCGCGGGCACCGTGACCGGCCTTGTCGCCAAGGGCACCCTGCGCGCGAACGCGGCGAAGGAGCCGGGCCGCCTGCCCTTGGTCTACCGCCTTGAGCCGCCACAGGCAGGACATGCGCCCGCCGCGCTCTGGCAGGAGGAAGCGGGCCGCGCCCTCGCCCTTTCCGGCTGCGCTGGCGAGCAGGGCACGCCGCAGGACGCGCAGATCGCGCGGCTTTCCGACAGGGAAGAGCTGGTGCTGATCGCCTGCGGGGCAGGCGCCTATAATCTTTCCAGCGTACCGCTCATCGCCACCGGACAGGCTGGCCGCCGCAGCTTCGCGCTTGCCCGCTTCGACAGCCCGCCGGGCGGGATCGGACAGAGCGGCAAGCCGATGCTGGTCAACGCCGGTTGGGACGCGAAGAGCGCGACCCTCTCCAGCTTCGCCAAGGGGCGCGGGCTGGGCGATTGCGGGATCGCGGAAAATTATGTGTGGGACGGCTCCGCCTTCCGCCTCGTCGAGTTGCGGGCGATGAAGCAGTGCCGGGGCGCGTGGGAATGGATCACGCTATGGCGCGCGCAGGCGCTGCCGATGCCGGAGAAAAAGAAGAAGAAATAGGCGCCGGACAGCCCCGGCGCTTTCACCCCTGACGGGAAGCGCCGGGCACCCATTTGACGTCGCCCGTGCCGCCCAGCGCCGGATCGGCATTGACCACGCGGGACAGCACGAAGAGCAGGTCCGAGAGCCGGTTGAGATAGGCGCGCGCCTGCGGGTTGATCGCGCGATCCTGCGCGGCGGCCACCGCACTGCGCTCGGCGCGGCGGGAGATCGCGCGGGCCAGATGGACCGCCGCAGCCGCTGCCGATCCGCCCGGCAGGACGAAACTGTCGAGCGGGGGAAGATCGGCATTATAGGCGTCGATCTGCTGCTCCAGCCAACTCACCTGCGTATCGATGATGCGCAGCGCCCATTCCGGCTCCGTATCGCCGATCGGCGTCGCAAGGTCGGAGCCGAGATCGAACAGATCATTCTGCACCCGCCGCAGCATGGTGGGAATGTCGCCCTCGCCCAGCGCGACGATGGCAAGGCCGATGGCGCTGTTCGCTTCGTCCACATCGCCGATGGCCTGCATCACCGCGTCATGCTTCGACACGCGCGTCCCATCGACGAGGCCTGTGGTCCCGGCGTCGCCGGTGCGCGTATAGATCTTGTTCAATTTCACCATGGAGGAAAGTCTCAGCTATTGCCCTTGGCCATCAGCAGCAGCGCGATAATCAGGATCGCCAGCCCCTGAAACAATATGCGCCCGAACATCGCCTTGTTCTGCTTGAGGCTGGAAGCGCTCGGCCCGGTGCTATCCGATTTGAGATCGGCCTCGCTCGTGCGCAGGAACGTCACAATCCCCTTGATGAGCATGAACAGGGTCGCGCCCATCGCCATCAGCAGCAAAATCGTCAGAAAGATATTCATGCCTTCACTCTAGGCGCTTGATAAATGGATGCCAACCGGAAAGCGCGCTGCCCGCAAATCCTCCCTCAGCCGCGCGGGATCGGCGCCCTGTTCGCGCAATTCCAGCAGCGCCAGCCCCTGCGTGCGCTTGGCGAGGCGCCTGCCCTGCGCGTCCACCAGCAGCGGATGATGGCGATAGAGCGGCGTCGGAAGGCCGAGCAGCCCCTGCAACAAGCGGTGGATATCGGTCGCCGCGCGCAGGTCGTTCCCCCGCAGCACATGGGTGATGCCCATCGCCGCATCATCGACCGTCGCGGCGAGATGATAGCTGGTCGGCACATCCTTGCGCGCCAGCACCACATCGCCCGCCCGTTCAGGATGCGCCGCGACCTCGCCCGCGTCGATATCCCGCCAGCGCAGAGCGCCCGCCTCGCCAGTTGTCCGCGCCATGTCGAGCCGCCAGCAATGCGCCTGCCCCAGCGCAAGTCGCTCCGCCCGCTCGGCTACCCCAAGATGGCGGCAGGTGCCGGGATAAACCGCCCCCTCGCCCTCATGTGGGGCGGAGCCGCTCGCCGCGATCTCGGCGGCAATCTCGGCACGCGTGCAGAAGCAGGGATAGACAAGGCCCCGCTCCTTCAACCGCTCCAGCGCGGCATCATACAACGCGAGGCGATGGGACTGAAAGACGATTTCCCCCTGCCATTCGATCCCCAGCCAGCGCAGATCCTCGACAATCCCCTCGACATGCTCCGCGCGGCTGCGGGTGCCGTCTATATCCTCGATGCGCAGGCGCAGTTCGCCCCCCGTCGCACGGACCATATCCATCGCCATCAGCGCCGACCAGCCATGGCCGATATGCAGCCGCCCCGTCGGGCTGGGCGCGAAGCGTGTCACCATATGATGTGGAGAGGAAGGGAGGCTCATACAGTCTCTTGACGAAGCAGGGTTAATGATGGTGTCATGCCATCGTCACGCATATCGGCGATAGGCGGGGCGCAACAAGGGGGAGAGAGACAGTTTATGTATCATCCCGATTTGATAAGGCCGGACATCTCGCGTCATGTCGACAATTGTCCGGCACTGGTGCTGAATGCCGACTATACGCCGCTCAGTTATTATCCATTGAGTCTCTGGCCCTGGCAAACCGCCATCAAGGCGGTTTTTTTGGATCGGGTGAACATCATCTCCTCCTATGAGCGGGAGGTGCATTCCCCCAGTCTGGAGATGAAGATCCCCTCGGTCATCGCGCTGAAGCAATATGTGCGGCCCAGCCAATATCCCGCCTTCACCCGCTTCAACCTGTTCCTGCGCGACAGGTTCGCCTGCCAATATTGCGGATCGCCCCATGAACTGACCTTCGATCATGTCGTGCCGCGCCGCGCGGGCGGGCGCACCACATGGGAGAATGTCGCAACCGCCTGCTCGCCCTGCAACCTCAAGAAAGGCGGCCGCACCCCCCGCGAGGCGGGAATGCGCCTCCACGTCCAGCCGATCCGCCCGACCAGCTGGCAATTGCAGGAAAACGGCCGCGCCTTTCCGCCCAACCATCTGCACGAAAGCTGGCGCGACTGGCTCTATTGGGATGTGGAATTGCTGGCGTGATGTTTCGGGAGGCGCGGAGGCGATTGTTTATCCAGAGCTAATGTCAGGCCTTTAATGGGACGACCTGTTTGTCGTGCATGACCGATAGCGAAAAGCCCGTCTGAAGAGCCCGACAACAGGAACCGTCCTTCCCATCCTTTTCCCGCGAAAATAGCTCTGCATGGAGGCCGGGACTTTCCCAGCCCCTCACGGATCAGAAATTATATCCCACGATGAATGTCATCTGGGTCGACGCGCCGTTCGCCGAGTAACGGTGGCCCGTAAGCGGCTGCGCGCCCTCCAGCCCCAGTTCGAACTGCCCGATACCGGCACGCAATCCGCCCCCGGCTGAAGCAAGCTCGCCTTCGCCGAATTGTTGCCGCTTGTTGGAGACATAGCCGCCGTCCGCAAAAATATAGGCATGGGCCCAGCGCACCTTGTGCCAGGGCAGCGCCAGCTGGTGGCGCAGCTCGATGAGGCCCATGATGCCATCATCGCCGCTCCTCTCGAAATAATCATAGCCGCGCCCCATATAGGGGCCGCCAAGCCCGATCTCCTGCGTGGCGAGAAGCCCGCGCGAGGCGATCTGGCCATTGGCGGCGAGGCGCAGGCTCAACCCGCCGGTCAGGCCGCCAAACCAGTTGAACCACGCCGTCCCCTTGGTGAACACGCCGTCGCCGTCGCTTCGCGAGAGAAGGGGATCGCCCTCGCGGCTCGCGCCAAGAAGGTCGAGCCCCTGCGTGACGCCCGCGCCCCAGTTGAGGCCGGCGCCCGCGACCTTCTGATAACCGGTCAGGCTGACGGTGAAGCTGGCGGTGCGGTCGCGCTGGACCAGATCGTCGAAGATCGCCTGATCCACCTGTAGATAGGCTGCCTCCGCATTGATCCAGATGCTGCTCGCGGAGCTGCGCTTCAGGGGGAAGCTGCCGAAGGTGGCGAGATGGAGACTATCGCCGACCAGGTGCAGGTCTGAGAAATTTCCGGGCCGTGTGCCGCCCGCGCCCGCCACAATGCCAAGCTTCAGGCCGGACAAGCCCGGCGAGATGCTGTATTGAAGCGAACCGTAGAGCAGTTCCTGCGGCTGCCCGATGGTGGAGTTCACCTGTGCGGTCAGGCTATCCGCCTCCCTCAGCACATTATGGGCCGAGACGGTGGAGCGCAGACGCACCGGGCCATAGGACGGGTTGCCCCAGTTATCGAGCGCGATGCTGCCGGATATCGGCCGCTCCTTCACATCGACCACCAATATGCCACGCGCGCCCTCCCGCACGAAGCGGGTGCGCAATATGGCGATGCCGGGCATGTCTTCGGCGAGGAGCAGCAGCCGCTCGACATCGGCCGGCCGGCCCTCTTTCCCCGCCAGCGGAGCGAGCAGCGCGTGCAGGTGCCGGTTGTCGGAGCCGTTGATTCGCACCTCGTCGATCAGGCCGGGGTCGAGGCGAACGGTGACGATGCCCGTCTCCACCTGCTGCGGCGCGATGCTGACCGTGGCGAAGACATAGCCGCGATCCCTTGCTGCCTCACTGATGGCGTTGGCCAGATGCTGCAAGGCCTCGGGAGTCGCCTCCTGCCCGATGGCCGCTTCAATCGGCGCGGAGAAGGCGGCGGGGCCGAGAACGTCCGCCCCCTCGACATGAACCCCGCCGATGGTCGGGCCGATGGGGATGAAGGCGACATCGTCGCCGGTGTCCTGTGCATGGGCCGGGGCAACGGCGATTGCCGTCATGCCGGTCAGATACAGTAAACAAGAAGTTATGTTGCTTTGAACTGCCATGGATAGGGCTTTGCCATGGATTCGTTACCCAATCGCAAAGCCATGCCGCTTAACTCGTAATTTACACAGACCATAATATAGCGAGAACAACTTTTCCGAACGGAACTTGATCCATGTCCAAAATTCTTCGCTGCGGCTTGTTTTCATTGCTTTTAATAGCAGCTTCGCCCGTTGAGGCGGCTCCGCCGCAATGGATCTTGTCGGAGATCAAGGGCGAGGTCTGGGTCGTCGGTGGTGAAGGCAACAAGGCGGCGGCACGGGGACAGGCGGTGCCCAGCGGCATGACGATCGCCACGGGCAAGGCGGGCCGGGCCGTGCTGGTGCGCGGAGAGGACTATCTTATCGTCTCCCCCAATAGCCGCTTTCGGGTGACAGGCTCGGAAAACCAGTCCACCGTGAGCCAGATTTTCGAGGAGGCAGGCAATCTTCTCTTCAAGATCAAGAAGATGGCGACACCCCATTTCGGCGTGGAGACACCCTATCTGGCCGCCGTGGTCAAGGGCACGACCTTCAGCGTGACCGTCACCCCGACCGGCGCAGCGGTGCAGGTGCTGGAGGGCGCGGTGCAGGTCG
>CAYLKZ010000089.1:0-11976 GCA_964384275.1 uncultured Sphingobium sp.
GGCGCCCAGCAGCAGGAAATAGATGAGCGCGTTGTGGAACTGCATCAGGAACCGCTTGAGCGGAGAGGCGCGGGCGGCCTCCGGCAGCATATTGGGGCCGTGACGTTTCAGCCGGGCTTCGGCTTCCTGCTGGCTCAGGCCAGCCGGGCTGCTGTCGAGCACGTCCAGCGCCTCCTCGGGGGAGAGAGTGTGCCATGCCCGCTGCAACCTGTTTGTCATGCGGTTCCTATCGGGTTGAAAGGACAGCGAATAATGTCATCGATCCGATCCCTTTGCAAAGGGCGGCGGCGGGGCCTTTGCCTCCTGTCCGAAATCGGGCGGCGTCTCCGGATTGCCTTCCACCCGGTCGCGATAGAGGGCTGCGCGCGCGAGCAGCATCAGCGTCACCGGCGTCGTCACCGTGAGGAAAAGCGCGATCAGCACCTCATGCAGCACGGCGCGGCTTTCCAGCACAGAAAAGCACAGCATCGAGGCGATGAGGATGAAGCCCGCCCCCAGCGTCGCGCCCAGCGTGGGCGCATGGACGCGCTGGTAAAAGGATTTGAGGCGCAGCAAGCCCGCCGCGCCGATCAGCGTCAGCATGGCCCCTGCAAGCAGCAGCAATGCGGTGAGGAGTGCCGCCCAGAAAGGCAGCTCCGGGGCCTGCATCATTCGATCACCTCCCCCCGCATCAGGAATTTGGAAAGCGCCACCGTGCTTGCAAAGCCCAGCATCGCGATGATGAGCGCCACCTCGAAATAAAGGGAGCGGCCGGTCTGGATGCCGAAGGTCAGGAACAGCATCATCACGATCGCATAAAGGGTGTCGAGGCTGAGCACCCGATCCTGCACGCGCGGTCCCCGGACAAGGCGGATGAGCGCGCACAGCATCGCGAAGCCGAGAAGGATCTGCGAACAGGTTATCGCCCAGGCGAGGAAGAGTGCGTTCATGGGAAAATCTCCATCAACAGCGTCTCGTATCGGTCCTTGATGAGGCGCACCCATTGTTCCTCGTCCACCAGATCGAGGACATGGAGCAGCAGGCTGCCGCGCGCGGAATCGAACTGGACCCAGAGCGTGCCCGGCGTCGCGGTGACGATCACGGCGAGCAGCGCAAGGCCATGGCGGTTGCGCATGTCGAGCGGCACGCGCAAGAAGCCGGACATGCCCCGGTCGGTGCGGCCGGAAAGGATGATCCGCGCAACCGCGATATTGGACCGGATGATGTCATAAAGGACGATGCCCGTCAGTTTCGGAATGGCGAGCGTCAGGCGGAAACGCGGCGGTTCCGGGCGCAGCACGGAGAAGAGCCGGGTCGCGACCAGCGCCACCAGCACACCCATCAGGATCGATCCGGGCGAGATCGATTGAACGAGCAGCAGCCACATCAGCGTAAGGCAGAGCGTCAGGATGGGGAAGGCGAACCAGCGGCTCATCGCACCCTCTCCGGCGGCTGGAGCGCGGGATCGAGTACGGCGCGGGCATAGCGGGCCGGATCATGAAGGCTGATCGCGGTTTCCTTCATATAGCGGGTGACAGGCCCGGCGCCGATCACCAGCGCGAGGCAGAGCGCGAGGAGCAGGCCGATGGGCACCGCCTCCACCACGCGCAGATGCGCCTGCGGGCGTTCGGCGGGCGCCCAGAGCAGGTTGATGCCCGCGCGCGTCATCGCGATCAGTGTCGAGAGGCCGGATATGAGGATCGCGGCGACCGTCCCCCAGCCGACCGCGCCCATGTCCGGCAGCGCGCGCAACATCCCGTCGAGGATCACGAACTTGGCAAGAAAACCGGACAGCGGCGGCAGGCCCGCCATCAGCAGCGCGCAGAAGATGAACGCGCTGCCCAGCAAGGCGATGGTGGCGGGGATGACGATGCCGATTTCGTCCTCGTCATCTTCCTCATCTTCGCGCAGCAGGCCCGGCTCATCGTCCTCGAACACGGCTTCGGCGCGTGAGGGCAGGCCGGTGCCGCTCTCCATATCGGCGGCGCGCTCCACCGGCTCGATCAGCAGATAGAGCGCGCCGACGCCGAGGGTGGAACTGACGAGATAGAGCAGCGCGCCCGCCAGCACGAAGGGACTGCCGGTGCCGGTCGCGACCAGCAACGTGCCCGACGAAATGAGGATGTAGGAACCCGCGATCCCGGTGAGGCGGCTGGCCGCGAGCATGCCGATGGACCCGAAGGCCATGGTGGCAAGCCCTCCCGCCGTCAGCCATTCATTGGCGAATCCTGCCGCCATGCCGGAGGTCGGGCCGAAGACAAGGGCGCTCAGGCGGATGATCGCATAAACGCCGACCTTGCTCATGATCGAGAAGGCCGCTGCGACGGGGGCCGCTGCGGCGGCGTAGGTGGATGTCAGCCAGAAGCCGACCGGCCACATGCCCGCCTTCACGAAGAAAGCAAGGCTCAGGATCGCGGCTCCGCTTTCGAGCAGCACCAGATCCTCGCCCGTCAGTTTCGGCACGCGCACCGCCAGATCGGCCATGTTGAGCGTGCCGGTCACGGCATAGATGAGTGCGATGCCGATCAGGAACAGCAGGGAGGTGGCAATGTTGATCGCGACATAATGGAGGCTGGCCTTGATGCGCTCCACCCCGGCGCCATGCAAGGCAAGGCCGTAGGACGCGGCGAGCATCACCTCGAAAAAGACGAAGAGATTGAAGAGGTCGCCGGTCAGGAAGGCGCCGTTGACCCCCATCATCAGCAGCAGGAACAGCGGGTGGAACCGCGGCCCCGCCCGGTCCCAGCGGGCGAACGCATAGAAGAGCGCGCACAGGCCGATGCAGGCGACGAGCAGCAGCATCAGCGCCGAGAGCCGGTCCGCCACCAGCACGATGGCGAAAGGCGCGGGCCAGTTGCCGACGCGATAGGCCAGCGGCGTGCTGCCCGGCTGGGTCATGTCGATGAGCAGCATCACGGCGGTGGCCACCAAGGCAAGGAGCGTGGCGAGGCTAATGGCGCGCTTGAGCCAGCGCTGCCGTTCGCCCAGCACGAGCATCAGCGCGCTTGCCAGCAGAGGCAGCAGTATCGGCGCGATGAGGAGATGGTCGGGCGCCAACATCAGGGCGTCTTCTCCTGAGTGTCGGTCTTTTCGGAGCCGTCGACATGGTCGGTGCCGGTAAGGCCGCGCGCCGCCAGCAGCAGCACGAGCAACAGCGCGGTGGTCGCAAAGGAAATCACGATCGCGGTCAGCACCAGCGCCTGCGGCAACGGGTCGGCGAAGGAGGCGGGGTCCGCCTGCGCGGCCTTTTCGGTGATCGGCGGCGCGTCCATCCGCAGCCTGCCCATGGCAAGGATGAAGAGATTGATCGCATAGGAAAGCAGCGATAGCCCGACGACGAGCTGAAAGGTGCGTGGCCGGAACAGCAGCCACACGCCTGAGGCGGTCACTATGCCGATGGCGAGCGAGAGCAGGATTTCCATCAGCCTTCTTCCTTGGGGGGCAGCGGCGTGCGGATCGACTGGTGCGCCAGCGCGATCAGGGTGAGGACGGTGGAGCCCACCACCACGCCGCACACGCCGATATCGAACAGCAAGGCGGTCGCCGCAGGGGTCTTGCCGATGAACGGCAGGTCGAGATAGCTGAACCAGGAGGTCAGGAAAGGTTCGCCCAGCAGCATCGCCCCCGCGCCCGTCGCCAGCGCGATCAGCAGGCCGAAGCCTATCCAGCGCAGCGGCAACACGCTAAGGCGCGCTTCAACCGAGCGCGTGCCTGCCGCCATATATTGAATGATGATCGCGATCGAGAAGGCGATCCCCGCCGCGAAACCGCCGCCCGGCAGGTCATGGCCGCGCAGCAGCAGGAAGAAGCCGAAGACGATGATCGCCGGGAACAGCAATTCCATGATGAGGCGCGGCACCAGCAGATACTCGGCGAGCGTATCCCCGACCGAGCGGTCCTCCTGCGCTTCGTCATAGGCGTTCTGGCGTCTTTGCTGCATCGGGGTGCCGACGCTTTCCGGCGCGGGGCGGAAACGGCGCAGCAGCGAGAAGATGGTGAGGCCGACGATCGCCAGAACGGTGATCTCGCCCAGCGTATCGAACCCGCGAAAATCGACCAGGATGACATTGACGATATTGGTGCCGCCGCCTTGCGGATAGGCGCGCTCCACGAAGAAGCGGGAGATGCTGTCGGGCAGCGGGCGGGTCATCACCGCATAGGAAAGCAGGGCCATCGCCAGACCGGCGGCAATCGCGACGAAGAGGTCGGCGGAGCGGCGCAGCGTGACGCGCGGCGGCCTGCGGCCTTCCCACAGTTCCGGCCGGCGCATCGGCAACCAGCGCAGGCCGAGAAGGAGCAGCACGGTGGTGACGATCTCCACCAGCAACTGGGTTGTGGCGAGGTCGGGGGCGGAGAGCCAGAGGAAGCTCAGGCAGGTGGCGATGCCCGCGCCGCCCAGCAGCACCATGGCGGCAAGGCGGTGATATTTGGCGTTGACCGCAGTGCCGACCGCGCAGACCCCGCCGACGATCCAGATCAGCGCGAAGACAGGATCGACCTGCGTGAGCGGCTGCGTGCCGGGGCTGTAGCCGAAGCGGAGGAAAGGCAGCGCGCCCATCAGCAGCGCCATCGCGATCAGGATGCGCAGCTGCATTTGCAACCGGCTTGTGCCGAACCAGCGTTGCAGCGCTTCGCCGCCGTCCATGATTTCGGCCAGCACGCGCTCGAACGCGCGCCGTCCTTGCAGCCGACCAACAACGGGAGAGCGTTTCACCGCGTTGAGCCGCTCGCGGAACAGCAGATAGCCGAGCGTGCCTCCAGCAAGCGCGGTAAGGCTCATCATCAGGGGCAGGGTGAAGCCGTGCCAGATGGCGAGGCTGTAGCCGGGCATGCGGTTGCCCAGCACCGCCTCCGCCGCCGTCGCCAGAAAAGGCGCGATGGTGAGCGTGGGCGCGATGCCCGCGAGCAGGCAGGCCATCACCAATATCTCGATCGGCAGGCGCATCCAGGGCGGCGCTTCATGCGGCTGGTGCGGCAGGTCGATCGGCGGCGGACCGAAAAAGCTCTGATGGATGAAGCGCAGCGAATAGAGCACGCTGAACGCGCTCGCGAGCGTGGCGAGATAGGGCAGCGTCTCGTCGAGATAGGTGCCTTGATGATCGGCCAGCGCCTCGGCGAGGAACATCTCCTTGGAAAGAAAGCCGTTCATCAGCGGCACGCCTGCCATTGCGGAGGCCGCAACCATGGCGAGCGTCGCGGTGATCGGCATATAGCGATAGAGGCCGGACAGCTTGCGCAGGTCGCGCGTTCCGGTTTCATGGTCGATGATGCCCGCCGCCATGAATAGCGAAGCCTTGAACGTCGCATGGTTGATCGTATGGAAGATCGCGGCCACCGCGCCCAGCGGGCTGCCAAGCCCGAGCAGCAGCGTGATGATGCCCAGATGGCTGATCGTCGAATAAGCGAGCAGACCCTTCAGATCCTGCTGGAAGATCGCGCTCCATGCGCCGAACACCATGGTGGCGATGCCGACCGACACGACGATCACATACCAGGCATCGGTTCCGGCGAGCACCGGCCAGAGCAGCATCAGCACGAAGATGCCCGCCTTCACCATCGTCGCGGAATGAAGATAGGAGGATACCGGCGTCGGTGCGGCCATGGCGTGGGGCAGCCAGAAATGGAACGGGAATTGCGCGCTCTTGGTGAAGGCGCCCGCCAGCACGAGCAGCAGCGCGGGCAGGTAGAAGGCGCTCGACCGGACCAGATCGGCCTGAGCGCGGATCACGTCTATGTCGTAGCTGCCGGTGATCCGGCCGATGAGGAGGAAGCCCAGCAGCAGGCACACCCCGCCCGTGCCCGTGACGATCAGCGCCATGCGCGCGCCTTCGCGGGCGCTTTGATTATGATGCCAATAGCCGATGAGCAGGAAGGAGAAGAGGCTCGTCAACTCCCAGAAGAAGGCGAGCTGGATGAGGTTGCCGGACAGCACCAGGCCCAGCATCGCTCCCATGAAGGCGAGCAGGAACGAGAAGAACCTTGGCACCGGATCTTCAGGCGACATATAATAGCGCGCATACAGCACCACGAGCGCGCCGATGCCGAGGATGAGAAACGCGAAGATCCAGCCAAGTCCATCGAGCCGCAGGATGAGGTCGAGGCCGATATCGGGCGCCCAGAGCAGGTCCACACGCACTATCCCGCCATCGGCCACGGCCGGATAGAAGGCAGCGAGGATCGCGAGGCCCGCCAGCGCCAGCAGGCCGCTCAGCGTTGCGGCGGTGGTGCGCGCATAGGTGGGCAGCAGGGCAGCGAACAGGCTGCCGATGAAGGGCAGCAACAGCATCAGGGAAAGCAGGCTTTTGTCGCTCATCGGGCGGTGTCGTCTCCGGTCGGGACCACCAGCACGTCGCTTTCCACCATGTCGATGATGCGCCGGGCGGTGCTGCCGATCAGCGCGCGATAGACGAGGCCGCCGCCATGCGTGCCGACCACGGTCAATATCCCGCTGGATGCCGACAGATAGTCGCGCAGCAGCGCTTCGGGCGCGCCGCGCTCTATAAGGCGCGGAACGGCGCGGGCTTCGTCGGGGGAGAGGCCGATTTCACCTAGCAGCCGGGCGGCGGCTTCCTCCCCATAGCCCTCGAATTCGCGGTCGATTTCCGCGCGGTTGAGATAGCTGGCGAAGGGCACGTCATAGCCGTGGAACAGGGTGAAACCGAGACCGGGAAAGAGCGCCCGCGCCTTTGCCAGCGCGATGCGGGAGGAGGGTGAAAAATCGGTGGCGACGACCATCTGCCCATAGGGCGCGCGGGCTCGACCGCGCACGACGAGCAGCGGCATTTCGGATTTGCGCAGCAGCTTGTCCACCGTGTCGCCCAGGATCATGCGGCCCAGCGTTTCCTGTCGCGCAACGCCGGTGACGATGAGGCCCGCGCCTGCGGCCTTAGCCTTTTCCAGTACCAATTGGGCGGGCGGACCCGGTTCCACCACTATGTCGATATCCAGCCCCGTCTCCTCGCGCAGCAGGTCGCGATGGATCTGCTGGCGCACCGCTTCGGCAAGGTTGGGCGGGCGGCGCCAGCTGGGTTGCGAATTGCCCGTGTCAAGGGTGCCATCGGCCCTTTCCTCTATCGCATGGATGATCAGCAGCCGCGCCCGCCAGGCCTTCGCCAGTTGCACCGCGCGATCCATCGCCCGGTCGGACCGATGGCTGAGATCCGTCGCGAGAGCGATGGTTCCGGGCAGGGGCGCTGGGGCCATGTCCTTTCTCCTTGCTTGGCTGGGCGAACAGAGGTCCGGTCCGGATTGTTCTCGGCAGCATGGCCATGAACGTGGGGGCGATCAGATAGCCTAAAGCTAAAGGGGGAGAGGTGCAGCCGTCAACCCGAAGTGGCAGATTTCTAAGGAAATGCCTTCCGCTCCTGCTTTGCCGTCCCTGTAAATCGGCGGATGGAGATTGACACTCCCGCCTTGGCTTTGAAACAAGGACGGGTGCGGCGGACCTTCGCCGGGCCGGAGGACCAAGGGGAATTTATGTCGCGTCGCCTGACAGCTTTCATCGTCGTGGGAATGGTCGCGGGCGTCGCCACCGGCACAGTTGCCCATCAGTTGATCGGGGGCGACCGGGAAAGCGCGAAGGAGGTGGCGGGCTATTTCCATCTGCTCGCCGACATCTTCCTGCACCTCATCAAGATGATCATCGCGCCGCTGGTTTTCTCCACGCTGGTCGCGGGCATCGCCCATATGGGCGACAGCGGCGCGCTCGGGCGAATAGGCGGGCGGGCGATTGCATGGTTCATGACCGCGAGCCTGATTTCGATCGGCCTTGGCCTGATTGGCGTCAACCTGCTGGCGCCGGGCGAGGGATTGAACCTCGTCCGCACGGGCGCGGAGAGCGGCGTCGATGCGAGCGCGCTCAACCTCAAGGATTTCGTGCTGCATATCTTCCCCACCTCGATGGTGGAGGCGATGGCGGAAAACCAGATTCTTCAGATCGTCATCTTCTCGCTGTTCGTCGGCGTCGGGCTCACCGCCATCGGTGACAAGGGCAAGCCCATCCTCGCCGTCATCGAGGCGCTGGTCGAGTTGATGCTGCAAGTGACGGGCTATGTGATGCGGGTCGCGCCGCTCGCGGTGTTCGGCGCGCTGGCGGCTTCCATCACCACCAACGGCCTCGGCGTGCTGCTGACCTATGGCGAATTGGTTGGAGAGTTCTACCTGACGCTGGGCGTACTCTGGCTGATACTGATCCTCGCCGGGTCGATCTTCCTCGGCAAGCGGATGCTGCGTTTGCTGCGTTTCATCCGCGAGCCGCTGCTGCTCGCCTTCTCGACCGCTTCATCGGAGGCCGCCTATCCGCGCATGCTGGAGCAGCTCGACCGCTTCGGCGTGCCCCGGCGCATCTACAGCTTCGTGATGCCGCTGGGCTACAGCTTCAACCTCGACGGGTCGATGATGTATGCCAGCTTCGCGACCATCTTCATCGCGCAGGCCTATAATATCGACATGCCGATCATGACGCAGATCACCATATTGCTGGTGCTGATGATCACCAGCAAGGGCATCGCAGCGGTGCCGCGCGCGTCGCTGGTGGTGATCGCGGCGACGCTGGGCCAGTTCAACCTGCCGGTGGAGGGCATCGCCTTCGTGCTCGCGGTCGATCATTTCATGGATATGGGCCGCACCGTCACCAATGTGCTGGGCAATGCCATCGCCACCTCGGTCGTCACCAAATGGGAAGGGATGCTGGAGGTCGAGGAGCCGGAATATGCCGAGCGGCCCCATGCGCCTTCCCACACTTCGTCCCAGGGCCGCGCCGGGCTGGAGCTTGCCGCCGACATGGTGGACGGGACGGAGAACAAGGGCGCCTGATCTCGCTTCAGGCACATTTGCGATTTTCGCGCGTTTCGGGGAGGATGACGCAAGGAAAGACCAAGCTGGCGCGGAAGGAGAGCCGTTGATGGGCCTTTATCTCTTTCGTCTTCCCGATGTCGGGGAAGGCATTGCGGAGGCGGAAATCGTCCTCTGGCATGTGCAGCCTGGCGATGTGGTGCGGGAGGACGACAATCTCGTCGATGTGATGACCGACAAAGCGACGGTGGAGATGACTTCGCCAGTCGATGGCGTGGTGAAAGCGGTCCATGGCGAGGCCGGATCGATGTGCCGTGTCGGTTCGGTGCTGGTGGAGATGGAGGTCGAAGGCGCGGGCAATGCGGAGGGCCGCGTGGCCCCCGATGCGGCAACCCTGGAAGCGCATCCCCCGAAGGTCCAGGAAAACGCGGAAGAGCGTGAGGCGATACCATCGCAAGCAAGGGAAGATGCCGCTCCCCAACCCGAGGCCAGAGCGCCGCGCAGCCCCTTGCCCACGGCGCCGCTGGCTTCCCCGGCGACGCGGCGGCGGGCTCATGATCTCGGCATCGCGCTGCATTATGTGCGCGGGACAGGCCCCGGCGGGCGGATCATGGCCGATGATCTCGACGCTTTCGTTGCGCAAGGAAAGGCGGATGCCGCGCGGGGCGGCGGCGCCGCGCTTGCCGCGCCGCGTCACGGCGTGGTGCAACGGCGGCTCATCGGCCTGCGCCGCCGCATCGCGGAGAGGATGGAGGAGGCCGCCCGGCGCATCCCGCATATGGGCTATGTCGAGGAAATCGACATGACCGAGCTGGAGGCGCTGCGCGCCGATCTCAACGCGCATCGGGCCGAAGGGCAGGAGAGGCTGACGCTGCTGCCTTTCCTGATGCGGGCGCTGGTCCGCGTGCTGCCCGCCTTCCCGCAAATCAATGCGCTTTATGACGAAGCCGAGGGCGTGCTGCATGAATATGAAGGCGTGCATATCGGCATCGCCACCCAGACGCCTGCGGGCCTTGTCGTGCCGGTGGTGCGCCATGTGGAGGCGCGCGATATCCGCGATTGCGCGGCGGAACTTGCCCGCGTCTCGACAGCGGCGCGAGAGGGCAGGGCGGCGCGGGAGGAGCTCTCCGGTTCGACCATCACCCTGACCAGCCTCGGCGCGCTGGGCGGCGTCGCGACCAGCCCGATCATCAACGCGCCGGAGGTGGCGATCCTGGGGCCGAACCGGCTGGTGGAGCGGCCGGTGGTGCGCGATGGCGCCATCGTGATCCGCAAGATGATGAACCTCTCCTGCGCCTTCGATCACCGCATCGTGGACGGCCATGACGCGGCCCGCTTCGTGCAGCAGCTAAAGCGCCTGCTGGAGCATCCCGCGCTGATCTTCATGGAAGAGGGGTAGGTCAGGCCAGCGGGGGCAGGCCGGACAGCAGCATGTGGAGCAGGGGCACCTGCCCGGTCATAGCGGTCTTGCCGTAGACCTTCTTGGAATAGTTGCGCGCCGTCTCGATGGTGAGGCCGAGTTCGTCGGCGGCCTCCGCGATGCTCATGCCCTCGGCCAGATGGGCGGTGAACATCGCCTCGCTCGGCGTCATGTGGAAGAGGTCGCCATAAAGCCGCGCCTCTTCCTTACGCCGTTCGGGATGGGTGGTCGCGCGGAAATGGACGAGGTGCCGCCCGGCGGCTCTTTCCCCCAGCCAGCGGGACAAGGGATAGATGGCGAATTGCATCGGCGGATCATAAGACAGCCATCCCGCCCGGCGGTGCTGCCGCGCCGACGACGTGCCGAGATTTTCGAGCAGTGCTGCGGCGTCAAGCTGCAGGAAGCGCACTCGCCCGTCGGTGGCGCGGGCCATGATCTTCCCTTGCGAGAGCAGGCGCGCGGCGGTGGCATCCTGATCCAGCAGCCGAGCCTCATCGTCGATCAGCAGCCAGCCGGTATCGAGGGCGGAGAGCAGTTCCTGCGCGATCGCATTGGTGCGTCTCTGCCGCTCGATTTCGGTCCGCGCCCGCAGCAGGATGAGCAGATGCGGGGCGAGGGCGGAAAGAAACGCGGAATCGCGAGCGGCAAAATCGTCCCCGTCCCGCAGCAGGGAAATCAGCAGATCGCCGCCCTCTGTTCCCCCCACGCGCATGTGGCGGGCATAGGGCGGCGCGTTTTCCTCCTCGTCCAGCTCTCCGGCCATATAGACGCGACCGGGCCTCATCCGCTCGACCGGGGGATGAGGCAGCAGGAGGGGGGCGGGCGCCGAAAGCCTGCCGGCTTCCTCCACCGCGAGCCACTGGGAGTCCGCCGGCAGCCGAATCGCGAGTCGGCAAAGGTTCGCCTGTGTGCGGTCTTTCAGCCGCCCAAGAAAAATTTGTAGCGCGGCGTCCTCATATAAAATGCTGTAAAGAGACGTTAAAATCTCATTTTCGTCTGTTCGCGTCAGACTCATGAATTTACTCCCATATGGGAGGTGTGTTCGCTGTTCCGGCCATTATGTCAAGAAAGGCATCAACAAGAGAGGACAAACCTAATGACGACGGCTGGCGGCCAACTGGACGCGACGCGCCTGACGCATTTGCAGCGTTTGGAAGCGGAGAGTATTCACATCATGCGCGAAGTGGTGGCGGAGGCTGAAAAGCCCGTCATGCTTTACAGCGTGGGCAAGGACAGCGCAGTGATGCTGCATCTGGCGAAGAAGGCGTTTTATCCCTCGCCGCCGCCCTTTCCGCTGCTGCATGTCGATACGACCTGGAAGTTCCGCGCCATGTACGATCTGCGCGACAAGGCCGCGCGGGACGCGGGCATGGAACTGCTCGTCTATCATAACCCGGAAGCGCAGGAGAAGGGGATCAACCCGTTCGACCATGGTCCGCTGCATACCGATATGTGGAAGACCGAGGGGCTGAAGCAGGCGCTCGACCTTTATGGTTTCGACGCGGCCTTCGGCGGCGCGCGCCGTGACGAGGAAAAGAGCCGCGCGAAGGAGCGCATCTTCTCCTTCCGCACCGCCAGCCACCGCTGGGATCCGAAGGCGCAGCGCCCGGAACTCTGGCACCTCTACAACGCCCGCAAGAACAAGGGCGAGAGCATGCGCGTGTTCCCGATCTCCAACTGGACCGAGCTGGACATCTGGCAATATATCCACCTCAACAATATCGAGATCGTGCCGCTTTATTTCTCCGCGCCCCGTCCGACGGTGGAGCGCGACGGCCTCCTCA
>CAYLKZ010000090.1:0-11840 GCA_964384275.1 uncultured Sphingobium sp.
CTAGCGGGTTAGTGCATTCGGCGGAAAGTGACATTCTCCGTCTGCAGCAAATCTTGCGTGAGGGATATGCTTCTGGCTTCACGATCTTCAAGGAACTTCTTCAAAATGCCGAGGATGCTGGCGCGCGCAGGATGGTCGTTGCCGGTCACAATGGTTTCGTTGACGCGACCAACTCGCTGCTTCGAACTCCGGGGCTGATTGTTGCAAATGATGGTCCTGTGCTTGCACGGCACATGGAGGCAATCACTCGCGCGAGTGGCGGTAGTAAAGCAGATGAGCGCTCGGCAGTGGGGCGTTTCGGTCTTGGCCAGAAATCAGTCTATCACCTTTGCGACGCGTTCATTGCGCTAGGCCGGGTAGAGGATCGAGAAGGCCGGCCGCAAACGTTGATCATGAACCCTTGGGAACAGGTTAGTGAAGCCAATGCCGCGCAGTGCGATTGGCCCAAACTGCCCCCTCCCGAAGCAGCGATGCTACTCGAAAAAGCTGCGACGCTCGGCATGGAACGAGGGATGGTGCTGTTCCTCCCGCTTCGCACTGAGGACTTGCGGCCTGGGCCAAGCCTTTGCCTGTCGGATACCAATTGGCGGCCGGACAGTGCCATCGCAGATATCCTCGATGGTGAGGAACTGGCCGCGACGTTGTGCTGTCTACGTAACCTGGAGAGCGTCGAAATCATCCCGATCGCGGGTGAAGCGCGCAGAATCTCGATGCGCAGCGGTGCGCGCCGCGTGTCCGGCCCGGGTCTGGACAGCGGAGAACCTGAGATTGGTGGCAGCGTCGATGGTGCTGGTTTTGAGCTGTCTTTCAGTGGACGCCAGAAATGGGCCCGCGATGGACATGCTGGCCAGCTCCTGGCGGACGATGGATGGGACAAGGTTTTCGACATCCACGGCAAGCTCATTCCGCCCAAGGCCAATCCGCACGGCGCTGTGATTGTTTGTCGTTCTTCAGCCTCTGAAGCGCAGGGCCAGTTGCGGTTGCGCAATGCGGTGTACTTACCTCTTGGTGAGCCGCTCTTTGTAGAACCGCTGGAACGAGGCGCGTACAATGTCGATCTATTGATCCACGGCTATTTCTTTGTTTCGAGCGACCGCCGCAAGCTACGTGAAGACGATCATATCGAAACCCGCTGGAATCGGGCGCTACGCCGCGAGGCGGCGCTACCGCTGCTGCTCGATGCGATTGCAGGTGCGTTGCCCAGCTTGCCAGGAGATGCAGAGCGCCATGTTCTAATCCGCGCGTTGCGGCGCACCCGATGGTGGGATGAAAATCGGGCTGAAGCCTGCCAAGGCAAGGCGCTTGCCCGGTGCTGGCCTGGCGATAAGGTGGAAAGCTGGCGCGTGTGCACCAGCGCGTTGCTGCGTCCGGTCTTGCGAGCCGATGCAACGTCGCTGTCCCGGCTGAAGGCCGCCTTTCCTTTAATCGAAGATTGGTGCCGTGAGAACGGGATTGCTTTGGCTTTTGGGACTGTGTTGGCGGACACTGATCCCCGCTGGCCAGATGCGCAACTTGCTGACTTGATCCGCTTGGCTGGCCCGGCCGCATTTCAAAAAGGTCAAGTGGCTGACACGGTGGCGGCGGTGCTGGATGGTGCGCAGCCCGGCGAGATAGCCAGAGACGCATTGGCCGAGATCTACCGCCGCGCGATTGCGATGGTCGATCAAAGTTTCGCGACGGCCGAAAAGCTCAAGCCCTTGGTCCGCCGACTGCCGCAGGATCGCATGTTTGTGCTTCCGCCGAGCGTAGATAGTCGCGAGCTCATAAAGGCGCTGGCTGCAGCTGGCAGCACAATTCCGGTTAAGGCTGCGTGGGCAGAGCCGGGTAGTGCCATCTCGAGGCCATTGGGCTTGAGCGAAACTATCGAGATGTTGTCCGCAGCTGAGCCCTTTTTATCCGCCCGTGGGGCCGTAGCTCAGGAAGCTTCGACACTGATCTCGCATCTGTTGCGAAACGGGCCCTCGCTCGACGCGTTGGCTGCCGATCGCCGAGGTAGCGAGTTGCAGGTTATCCCAGCCCGCATGATGCAAGCCGAAGAGGAAGTTCGGCTGTCTCTTGGAGAAATCGCAGGACTGAAGCGCAGAGGTTTGCTGTTCGATGCTGCGCCAAACAAGGAGCTTGGTGTGCTCGCGGGCGCAGTCATGGCTCCGGCGATTTATCGAGTTGGACTAAAAGAAGGTGGTTTGGGGGACTTGCCATCGGCAAAGAAGACCGACTGCCTGCTTGCTGCCTTGCGCCAGGTTGAGCACTTCGGGGATCCTGGCAGTTGTGGCGCGCTTGCAGAACTGCTCGGTGCAGATGCTCCCCGTGAGGAATTACGACGACTTGTTGCCCGAGATCGGGCTTTGCCTGCACATGTCAATCTGATCGAGCTGGATGAGCTCGGTGGTACACTTGACGACCTGGTTCTGGCGTTGTTGCAGGACAGGCAAGATCGCCTCGTGGCTTCGGCCACGACGGCTGAATTGAAGAAGGCGCTGCGAGACCACATCGGCCTGCTCCGGCTCAATCTCGATGAAATGGCTGGCTGGCTTCGTGATGCGCAGAATGCCAACGTCCTGCCGCCAATCGACGATACCACCGCTTTGGCATTGCTGAAGTCGGGCATCGACGATGACATCTTGAAGACGCTGCCGCTGCATCGATCCGACCGGCACAATCTGCTACCGGCCACTGAACTGTATAGAGGTCGCGCTTCGGATGTCGCTCCCGCACTGTTGCCCTTTACCCGCTTGGTCGAGCTTTGGGGGGATCCGCTAGCCTCCGGAGTTCAGAACAGGATTATCGCTCGCTGGGGACCTGAGGCAGCGATACGCACGGCATTGTCCGCACCAGACCCCGGCCAATATACCTCGGAGATCGCCGCGGCACTGGGCGAAATGAAGGACCTGCCTGAGGATCTGGTAGTGGCGTTGCGTCAAACCGCGTGGATCGCCGCAGATGGGATTGCCTGGGCGCCGCCCCAGGTTCTCGACCTGCCCCTGAACGCTGAACATGCACTTGCGGAACTCATCATCGATCACGGCGGACTTCTGTTTGCCAGCGCACTTCCTGGTTCCCTGCGAGACGAGAATGTGCAGCGGCACCTCGAGCAGCTGAGGCCCAATCGATCTGATTCATTTCTATTGGCTGCGCGGCTTGCCGCAGACCACGGTGCAACTGGTCTTTGCGTCAATGTCGTTGAGCACCTGGATCATTTGGCGAAACTGGCGAACGCGTACGCTGAGCTTAATTCCGAAGTGTGGCCTTTGATCTCCGCCGCTTTGCGCGACGGTGTGGTGGACGAGGTCATTGCGGGTATGGCCGAAGTTCTGAATACGCCATCGTCGGCCGAAATCGTTTCTCAAATGAATGCAATGGCCAGTCTGTGCGGGCTCGGTACGAATGCTGAATCAGCGCGGCGGCTTTATCGCACGGCATTTGGTAGAAATCTCTCTACGTTGACTTCCGCCTCCGGCTATCTTCCGCCGCACGTCCTTCTCCCAACTGAAGCAGGTGGTTTCGGAAGAGCTGATAGCCTCGCTCTGGGCACCTCAGGGATCGACCCTACGGCGCTCTTTGCGAGCGATTACGCCGACAAACTTGAGCGGTCCGATGATCAACCGGCAGAATTTATTCCGGTCAAGGGGGCGACCAAGTCAAACTTGATTGAGAGTGTCGAGCGCGCCTTCACCCCTCTTAGCCAGTACGATGTGCATGATGGCATTCTACTCGCTTTGGCCATGCTTGGCCGAGATGACCGGTTCCAGTCTCTCGCGGCTAGATGGGAAGGACAGCGATCATTCCATCGCATCTGCGACGATCTCGACGTTTTGGCTGACGAACAGCGAGGTTTGACCGGCGCCAATTTGGACCGGCTTGCTGAACTGCGTTTCGCAGTGGAGCTACCGGAACAAGGGCTAGTTACAGTGCCATCAGCTGCTGGCACGGACTGCATTGTTCCACTGTCTGGCAAAGACGATGCGCTGCTCCTTGACTGCATCCAGAGGGGAATTGAGCGCGACGAAAATGGCTTTCGACATGTCTATGACCTCGTGATCGGCCCGGTATCGCCAACCGATGAAGCTGAAGCCCGACTGCTGTTGGATCAGTTTATTAGAAAATTGGGTCCGGCTCTCATGCTAGGATTCGAACGTCAAAAGGCGGCATTATCGGAGCTGCTGGCCAGCTATTTCAAAAGCGATCAGCGCACGCTTGCCGACACCTGTGAAGAATTACAGGAAGTACTCCATGATCGTCTGGCCGGCATAAAGACCGGGCCTGCAATGCGGGCGGCATTGAACGATTATCATCGCGACGCGCCTCGCGACCGGGATCGAGCCAGAAAAGCGCTCTGGGCCGCCGCTCAGTCGGAAGAGGGGGCCAGGGAACTTCTCGAGGCTACTCGGCAGAAAATCGACGAGATGGGTTATGCACCGCATCGCGTAATCTTTGAGCTGTACCAGAATGCAGTCGATGCGCAGGCTCAGTGGCACGGTAGCGGACGCTTTCGGGTTGAAGCTGTCCACGATGACGATCATGTGCTCACCGCCTTGCGGGTGATCCATTGGGGCCGACCCGTCAATCAACCCGGACAGGATCCGCGCAAGGCCGAGGAAGAGGGGCATCGCCGTGACCTCTCAAACATGCTCGCCATCAATCACTCTGCCAAGGATGGAGACCGAGTAACCGGTCGGTTCGGTCTAGGATTCAAGACCGTGCATATGCTTGCCGACGAAGTTCGGCTTGCCAGCGGAGGCATAGCTATCCGTATCTTGGGCGGTATGATCCCTGCAGATTGGGCAGGGGGAAGCAGGGCGGTCACTCCATTCCACGCCAGGGGGCGCAAAGCGACCCTTATCGATCTTCCAGTGGCCTCGGGTCGATCAGAAGATGCGCTCCAGGCATGGAGCGCGTTTCGGGATGCGGTTCCGATCTTGGCAGCGCTCGGCCATGATGCATCCATTGAGCTTGACGGCCCAGAAGGCGAGGTTGTTTTCAAGCATGAGGAGCATCCACTGGTTGATGGTGTCAGTTGGCTGACAATCGATGGTACGCGTCAAGTATTGCGCTTCGATCTCGGGAGCGATTTTTTCCTCTTTCTACCTTTCGGGCGTAATGGGCCTCATTCCTTTCCGAGTGATGTGCCTCAATTCTGGCATCTTGTGCCACTTGTTGGCGAACGTCGCCGGGGAGGGTGGCTCATCGAGGGGCGCTTCCCGGTCGATCCGGGGCGTACCCAACTGTCTGGTACGGCCGACGAGAAGGACAGCCGATTTGCGCGGCTTGGGCTTTCGTTGGGGCCGCGGCTAATTGCCCTTTATGATCATTGCCTGGCTGATTGGTCGAACTTCGCGCGAGCAACGGGCTTGGCCCCCGAAGGCCGAGAAGATTTCTGGCGGAAGCTCGTTCAAATCTTTGCGCAGGATCTCGCAAGCCAAGGGCCCGAACAATCCTTGCACAAGCCAGGTCAAGGGCTTGCACGACTTTTGGCTGAACGCCCGTTGGTGCCGCTTGCATTCGGACGGGCAGCAAGGGCGGCTGAGGTCAGATGGCGTCTGTCTGGTGCGCTTGCCAATCGTGACGCTCAAATCGCGATTTCGAACTTGCTCGCCGACGGGGACTTCGAAAATGCAGTTGTCACCGAGGAAACGGGGCAGCTGTTGAGATCTCTGGGGCTAGCCTCCGGGCAACGATTGGACGCCGTCACTTTGGCCGAAGCGCTTGCTGGGGAAGATGGCATAGGCAACGTGTTGGCGGAACGTATTTCCTGTCTGCGCGACGAAGCGGTGGCGCTGGCGATGACCGGAGAGGACGAGGCGGAGTTCCGTAAGTTCCTGCGTGAGCGGCTCTGGCTAGCCGAAGATGGGACTTGGCAGCCCATCCGGCAGCTGGCGTTCCCGCAGGGCAACAACGATGAGATAAGCAGGGCGGCCTTTGCTCCGCCTTCTGGGCGGCTGGCATCGGACTATGCAGGCGCTGGTTTCGAGCTCGCCGCTTTCGCACGTGAACAGGCCGGCCATACACCGAATGTCTGGGAGAAATGGGCTGAGGTTGCCGGTGAAAGCCCCTCGCGACAGCAAGCCCTTATCCGGTTTCTCGTCAGCGCGGACGATCGAACTGTCGCTCAATTGGCGAGCGCGGCAAAGTGGCTGCCCAATGTCGATGAGCTTGCAAACTCAACTTTGCTGAACGGGCTGACGCAAGACGAGAAAAACAGGTTGCTGGCCAAACTCGGTTATTCGTTCGGCTTCACTTCGATAATGCCCGCTCCCATCAACCCTTGGCAGCCTGATGCCGAGCACGCGCTTCGCGGAATTGCGCAGTGGTGGCGCGATAATCACAGGGACCTGCGTGAAGCGTATGACCGTGCAGTGTATCCAGAGGACTTTTCCGCAGCGGCACTCGCTGACAACGACAAAGGGGCCTGGTTCACGATGCTTTCCCTAGCGTCATTTCAGACGCTCGGACGGATCAAACCAACTCAGTCGCGGCAGTTTGTTGCCAACGCGATCCAAGATAACTGGTGGTATGAACTTGCGGCGATCGACCCTTGTGACGAGCAGCTGAGGCCTTTCGTCGACCGCCTTAGGGCCTGGAGCGATCCTGATGCGGATGAAAGCTATCTGATGTGGCGTAGATGCCTTCCTGATCTGTGCATGATCGCGAGGCATCTTGAGAGCTACCAGAGACTGTTTCGCAAGTTACCGGCGGTGGTTGCGCAGGAGGGAGCTGTCAGCCTTCGCAGTCACTTGCGGCCAGCCTTCTCCCACGTTGCCGCGCGCATGGGTATCGAAGCAGCTCCGCTAGCAAAATCGCTTGGTAATGGCGCGAACTGGCTCGTGCGCGAATTGGGCCGCAAAGGCATCTATTCGCAGGCTCAATCCGAACAGATCATGCCTTACGGCTGGAGTGCGGCCGAACGTGTCCGTCGTCTCGCTCATACGCTGGGTATGGGCCAGTTTGAGCGCGGCATCGACGAAGGGCGCGCGCTCCATGGTGCAGTGGAGCTGCACATAGGCGATGCCGTGCATTTCGACGGTGATGGTGATTTGCCATTGCACCTTATCACACTTGCCAAGCACCGGGACGACCTCGTGGCGATACTCGAGGATGCGAACGTCGATGAATGGCCAGACAATAATTGGGACGAAGCAGAAGATGACGATGCCTGAAGCACTAGCCGCTGACGCAAGGGTCAATCACCCACGCCACGGTGTGGGCCAGGTGATCGCCGATGCAGGAGAATTTGTCGTCGTTCGTTTCGGCGCAACAATCCAGCAGGTCCTTCGCAGCGAACTGACGTTGGCTCGTTCGCTACATCAAGCTCTTTCGACCGGGACCTTTGACGAGAGTGCTGAAACGCTGATGCGCGCGAGCGCCATGGCGATCAGGTCGGTGAACGATCAGTGGGGGGTTTTCTCTCGATCACGCGTCCAGCTGCTCCCGCACCAACTCTGGGTCTGCCACAAGGTCAATCGTGCATTCCCATTCCGCTGGTTGGTGGCGGATGACGTGGGTTTGGGAAAGACGATCGAAGCCGGTCTGGTTCTCATGCCTCTGGTTGCGCGGGCCCAAATTCGTCGCTTGCTGGTGCTCGCTCCGGCGAAGCTGGTCCCTCAATGGCAAAAGCGCCTGCGGCAAATGTTTGATATCCGCCTGCAGGTCTACGACCGTTCCGTTGATACGCCGGCTGTGGACTTCTGGGATACGGCAAACATGGTGGTCGCATCTGTCCACACGCTGCGTCGGGAAGTTGCCGAAGGCCGCTCGGAAGGTAGCCGGTTTCTTGCGGCTGATCCTTGGGACGCGGTAGTGGTCGATGAGGCGCATCATCTGCATGCAGATGAACGCACAGGAGAAACCCTGTCCTTCCAACTCCTGCGCGCGATGGAGGAACGGCACAAGATCCGTTCCCTGCTTCTCTTCACGGGCACACCGCATCGGGGGAAAGACTTCGGTTTTCTGTCATTGTTGAGCCTCCTCGATCCTGATCGGTTCGGTCCAGAGCACGACATTGACGAGCAGCTCGCGAAGCTGCCGGATGTGATGATCCGTAATAACAAGGCGACCGTTACCGACCTCAAAGGGAACCGCCTTTTCACGCCGGTCACGGTGGAAACAAGGGAATATGCCTTTAGTCCAGCAGAGAGCGCATTCTACGAAACGCTGAGTGCATTCATCATTGATGGGCGCGCCTATGCATCGACCCTCGATGGGCGGGCCCAATCCGCGAGGATGCTCTTACTCATAGCACTGCAGAAGCTAGCGGCGAGTTCGATTGCTGCGATCCGAAGCGCTTTGACCAAACGCCGCGCGAAACTGGCAGATGTTGCTGAGCAGGCTCGTACACCTGCGGTGGCCATAACGGAGGGTGATGACGACGAGACATTGGATGACCGTGCCCGGGCAGACGAAGAGGCCTGGGGCAAGATGCTCGCTGAACTGATGGAGGGCGAGATCGCCCGCCTGGACGAGCTGCTTGAGTTGGCTGAACCCATTCAGCATGAGCGCAAAATCGAGCGCCTGGTCGACCTGATCGAAACCGATTTGCCCACCGGCGAGCCAGTGCTGCTCTTCACCGAATACAAAGCAACCCAGGCTCTCGTCGTTGATGCCCTGCATGCTCGATTTGGTCACGGCTGCTGCGGCTTCATCAATGGTGATGAACGCTTGGACGATGTCGCCAAGGCGGACGGTTCGCGGGGCCCGAAGAGTTGGTCACGCGATGCGGCAGCAGAAGCCTTCAACCAAGGCACGATCCGCTTTCTGGTTTCAACCGAGGCAGCGGGCGAAGGGATCGATCTTCAGGAGCGCTGCGCGACGCTTATTCATGTCGACATGCCATGGAATCCCATGCGGCTTCATCAGCGTGTCGGCCGGCTGTCGCGCTACGGTCAGACAAGACCGGTTCAAGTGTTCATTCTGAGGAACCCAGACACGGTGGAGGCGCGCATTTGGGACCTCCTGAACGCCAAGCTCGAGCGAATCCAGCGCACCTTGGACGAGGCCATGGATGAGCGAGAAGACATCAGCCAGCTCGTCATTGGCATGACTGGCCCAAGCGCTTTCGAGAAGGTTTTTGCTGCAGGCCAGGCCCAGCCGCGAGAAAGCCTCGATCAGTGGTTCGACCGGGAATCTGCTACGATTGGCGGAGAAGACCTAGTCGACAAGGTCAAGACCATGCTTGGCAATGTCACTCGCTTCGACTTTGCCCAAGTTGGACGAAATCTTCCGCAGGTTGATCTGCCGGATCTCGAACGTTTCTTCTCGATGATGATGGAATCGAAGGGGCGGCGGGTGTTCCGGAGAGACGATGGTCTCGACGTTCTGACGCCCGAGAAATGGGCCGATGAAGACTACGCCATGCAGGATCGGTACAAGGGGCTGCTGTTTGATCGCAATGCTCGCTTGGGCAACGGCGAAGGCCCAACCCGTCTTATTGGCGTGGGGCACACACTTTTCGATCGTGCGTTAAAGGAAGCAGAAAGCCTCCAATCGGCACTGGCGACCTGCACGCGATTGCCCGCTCCCTTGCTTATCGCCTCAGTCGAGGATCAGGTCACTGGCCAGGACCACTCGGTTACCCAAATTATCCTAGGTGCTTGGCGCGATAACGCAGCTCAGATCCATGTTCTCCGAGACTGGGAAGTCCTTCAGTTATTGAACACGTTAGGTCGCTCGGACAATCCGAAGTCGCCTGAAATCGGTATCTCGCAGATGCGGGCGTTAGAGGCCGATCTCCTTGATGCAATGTCGGAAAGTTTGCCGACTGTCGCGGACATGATGACCCGTCCAGGCATCCGAAGCGAGATAATGCTCTTGCCGGATCAAGACGCCGATACGTGACGGCCTAGACCGAATTGGAGGAAAGGCTGCGCACTCTCCGCTGCGGGGCATGTTTTGCTGGTTACCGTCCTCGTTTCTGCTATGTTCCAGGGAGCGGCGAGATGAATGCGATCATGAGCAACTTTGACATCGATACTGGCAACCGACCTGCATTCCGGAAGTGGGAGGGTCTGTCGGAGCTTGATCAGGCGCTCAGCGAGAATCGCCTGATGGAGTATCGTATCAAGAAGTCCTGGGCCGACCCTTGGGGACGTAAGCTGACGATCATCGGGGGCTTCGTCATTGTTGCCGTTTTCGCATTTATAGCTGGCGCGTCATTCGGACTGTGGTGATCTTTGCAGATCACCACTCTTTCACTTCATCCGCTGCCTCTGCACTGGCGCCTTGGGCTCCCTTTGTAACAGCGTCGAGGCGTCCGGTGGATCCGTTGATCCTTAGGCGACCAGCCGCCTGAGCCCTTTGCACCTCTTCATGGAGATCGCCGGCACCTACCCGGGGCACTGAACCGGAACCCCCGCCGCCGGTCTGTTCTCGGCCGCGCACCGACCCCGCGCTAGAGATCGCCGGTCGGGATACGGGCTGTCCGGGGGCGAGTACGAGGCGACCGTCGATCCCGTCGCGAAGCTGCTCGGCATAACTTTCAACGAACTTTGCCTGCAATGCCTGGCCTTCCGGACTGAGCTGGAAGGTGACGTCGTCGAACCGCGCAGTGCCATAGAAATCGCGGTTGCTCTCGATCTCGGCTAGGCCCCATTCTCGGTAGGCCTGCGACAGATTGAGGCTGCCTGCGGCGCTGTTTCCTTCGAAGAAAGACGCCTGGCTCTCGAGGCGATTGGCGAGCTCTTCAGCTCGGCGAGCCTCAATAGTGAAGCTCTGCGCTTCTGTCAGAGAAGCATTCATGCCGCTAGCAGTGCTCGAGATCGACGAGCTTGATGAGGTACTGACCGAGCGAATGAAACCATCGCGGGTACTCGACCAATTTCGGCTGTCAGACATCTGGGACAGGCTGCCAAAGATCCGAGAACGGTCTTCGGATGCGATACCGATGTCGCTGTCGGTCCAGGTGCGTGTCCCGCCCCCTTTCGCTCCTACGCTTCCCGAGAGCACGCCATTTGAAATGCCCGCTTTGGCGCCGGCCTCGCCACCCAGGAACCAGGCGGTAGAGATGTCATCGGCGGCCCTGCGCGACAGCCCGAATTGTCGCTGCAGACTGGTCGATGCCTGATCGACCTCGCTGAATGCGGTCTGGATGCTGTCGGAATTCGAGGTGCCGGTCGCGCTCTCGAAGGATGCGCCGCGGCTGAACTGGTCTCTCAGCTCGCGGAACTTCGTGACAGCGCTGGTCGTCGATTCCGTGGCGACATTGGCATAGGTCTCGCTGTTGGCGCGGGCCTGCGATGCCATCGTCGAAAGGCGCGCCGTGAACTCCTGGCCCAGCGTCGGCGTGAAGGGATAGTTGGAGGTCGGGATCTGGTCGTAGCTGCCGTCCGGAAAGCTCGTGGTCATTGCCCCGGTGTCGCTGAAGGTCCGCGTCTGCGGCGCGCCGTACGTGAAGCTCGGCGCGATCGTGCCTTGTGCGAACTGGCGGGTTAGGACGCTCGAGTTTTCGAAGCTGGTGTTGCCGAGCGAGACGTTGCCGGTACTCGCCTCCCGGGCCGCTTCCTCGGCCGCGTTCTGGCTCGGGTTGAGGTAGCTCGTGGCGTGGTGAGAAATCGCCATGGCGCCCTTGGCCACACCGCCTGCCAGGAACGGCACCGATGCGATGAGATAGCCGGCCAGCAGACCGATATCACTGTTGACGTCGGCCATTCCGGTAAAGCTCGCCAGGCTGAGGCCGTTGCTGCCCGTGACCGCGCTCATGTCGGCCGCACCCTTGTACATCAGCATCATGTGGAGGATCACGAACAGCGGCCCCCAGGCCGCGAGATAGAAGAAGCCTGTCACATAGCCCTTGAGTGCGACAGGTCCCGTCTTGGGGAGCAGGAAGAGCGGGAAGAGCACCGGAAATAGCG
>CAYLKZ010000091.1:0-11800 GCA_964384275.1 uncultured Sphingobium sp.
TGTTGAGGCGGCGGATGAAGTGGGTGGGCACGCCGATATTGCCGAGCAGGGTGAACACATGCTCCGAAATGCGGTTGTTCAGAACGCCCTTGCCGTTGATCGTGCCCTTTTTCTGGGCGTTGAAGGCGGTGGCGTCATCCTTGAAATATTGGATGATGGTGCCCGGCTCGGGGCCTTCATAGAGAATCTTTGCCTTGCCCTCGTAAATCTGGCGGCGACGGACCATTTCGGGGTGCCTACTCGTAATGAAAACAGCCAAAAAATCTGCCCCGGAGCGCGAATCGGGAAAAGATCAGCGTTGCCGGGGCGGGTTCGTTCTGCCCCTTATACCAAAGCGGGGGGCGGTGCAAATCGGGGCACTTTCGCGTTTGCTGCCTTATGCGGGTGGCTGTGCCTCCGCAGGCGGAACGGCGCTTCCCCGCCGCCATTTCCAGCGCGGCCAGCGCCCGCCCAGCTTGCGGTAGAGCTTCGCCGCGCCCCACAGCACCAGCAGCCACGGCAGCGCGGCGACGAGGAAGCGGATCAGCGCGCCGACGCTGAAGCCCAATATCTCGCCCGCCGAGGACACCGCCTCCCGCACCGGGGAAAGCAGGCTGCTGCTCGCCGTGGGGGTGGAGGAATAGGTGATCGTCATGTCGGACATGGCGACGCGGCCCTTCATCTCGGCCAGCCATGTGCGGGCCTGATCCAGTTCTTCCTGCACTTGCGAAAGCGCGCGTTCAGCCGCCACCAGATCGGCGACCGACCCGCCCCGCGTCGCGAGCAACTGCGTCAGGCGCTCGGCCAGCAGGGTCTTGGCGCGGATGCGGGCGTCGGTGTCGACGATCTGCCTGGAGAGATCCTCCGCCGTCATGCCCGCGTCGATCTGCTCGCCGCCCTTGCCGGAGACGATGCCGCCCAGATCGGCGGCGAAAGGCCGGGCCTGCTTCGCCTCGACGCTGAGCTTCAACTCGCCATAGTGCCGGTTCTCGTCGCCCGACTGGCTGAGGCTGATGACGCGACAGCGCGTGGAGCCTAGCTTTTCGCATGCGGCCGCATGGGCCTTCTGCGTTTCGGCCACCCGGTCCGAGGGCAGGCGGAAGCCATAGCGATAACTATAGGCAAGCTGCGGTTGGGAGAGGGGGATGGCGCTCGATTGTTCCGCGCCGCCCTCCGGCGCTCCCTCCTTCATGGCCGCCGGGGCGGGGGCGACGTCGAGCTGTTCCGCCGCCATCATCGAGCGGTCGGGCGCGGAGCCGCAGCCCGCCAGCAGCGCAGCCGATATCGTGGGAAGCGTCGCCCCGGCAAGGGCGGGTTTCCATTCTCGGAAATGAGTCATCCTGTCGCTCCCTTACATCACGCCGGGAAAGGCACCGCCGTCGAGCGGCAGGCGTTGCCCGGTGATCTGGCCCGCCTGCGCCGAACAGAGAAAAGCGCAGGCCGAAATGCCGGCAGAGGGATAGGCCCGGGCGATCCCGCGCACAAGACCATCGACGCCGCGCCCGCCGCTTGCTATCGCATCGGCCATGTCCGATTTCCGCGATCCGTTCGACGCCATCAAAGACCATCCCTTCGACGAAGCCCTGTCCCAGCGCTATCTGGTCTATGCGCTTTCGACCATCACGGCGCGGTCGCTGCCCGACCTGCGCGACGGGCTGAAGCCGGTGCACCGCCGCCTGCTCTGGGCGATGCGGCTGCTGCGGATGGAACCGGCGGGCGCCGCGCCAGAGGTGCTGATCGCCAATCCGGCGCGCAACACCACCTCCTACAAGAAATGCGCGCGCGTCGTCGGCGACGTGATCGGCAAATATCACCCCCATGGCGACACCAGCGTCTATGACGCGATGGTGCGTCTGGCGCAGAATTTCTCGCTGCGCACGCCGCTGGTGGATGGGCAGGGCAATTTCGGCAATATCGACGGCGATAATGCGGCGGCGATGCGTTATACCGAGGCGCGGCTGACGCAGGCCGCCGCCGACCTGATGGCGGGCCTCGATGAAGGCACGGTCGATTTCCGTCCGACCTATAATGGCGAGGAGCAGGAGCCGGAGGTGTTCCCCGGCCTGTTCCCGAACCTGCTCGCCAATGGCGCGAGCGGCATCGCGGTGGGCATGGCGACCAGCATCCCGCCGCATAATGTCGGCGAGATCATCGACGCTGCGACCCTGCTGATCGATAACCCCGATGCCGACCATGCTGAACTGATGCAGATCGTGCGCGGGCCGGATATGCCGACGGGCGGCGTGCTGGTCGATAACCCCGCGATCATTTCGGAGGCCTATGCGACCGGGCGCGGGCCGATGCGGGTGCGCGCAAAATGGCACCGGGAAGAGGAAGGGCGCGGCGCCTGGGTCGCGGTCATCACCGAAATTCCCTATCAGGTGCAGAAATCCAAGCTCATCGAGCAGATCGCCCACCTCATCACCGAAAAGAAGCTGCCGATCCTCGCCGACATTCGCGACGAGAGCGACGAGCATATCCGCATCGTGCTGGAACCGCGCGCCCGCACCGTCGAGCCGGATGTCCTGATGGACAGCCTGTTCCGCCTGTCGGATCTGGAAACCCGTTTCTCGCTCAACATGAACGTGCTGGACGCCGCGCATACGCCGGGCGTGCTCAGCCTCAAGCAAGTGTTGACGCAGTGGCTGACGCACCAGATCGACGTGCTGGTGCGCCGCTCGAAGCATCGCCTCGAAAAGATCGCGGGGCGGCTCGAACTGCTCGACGGCTATATCATCGCCTATCTTAATCTCGACCGCATAATCGAGATCATCCGCACCGAGGATGAACCCAAGGAGGTGATGATGGCGGAATTCGGCCTGACCGACCGGCAGGCCGAGGCGATCCTCAACATGCGGCTGCGCTCCCTGCGCAGGCTGGAGGAGATGGAACTGCGGCGCGAACATGCCGAGCTGCTGAAGGAGCGGGAGGAGCTGGAAAAGCTGGTCGAAAGCCCCGCGCGCCAGCGTACCCGGTTGAAGCGCGACCTTGCCGTGTTGCGCAAGCGCTATGGCCCCGAAACGGAACTGGGCCGCCGCCGCACCATGGTGGAGGAAGCCGCGCCGCCGCGCGAAATCCCGCTCGAAGCGATGATCGAGAAGGAGCCGATCACCGTCATCCTCTCCCAGCGTGGCTGGATACGTGCGATGAAGGGGCATGGCGATCTCTCCTCGGCCGAAACGCTGAAATTCAAGGAAGGCGACGGGCTGGCCTTCGCCTTTCATGCGCAGACCACTGACAAGCTGTTGCTCGCCTGCGCCAATGGCCGTTTTTACACCTTGGGGGCGGACAAGCTGCCGGGCGGGCGCGGTTTCGGCGAGCCGGTGCGCGTGATGGTGGACTTTGAGAACGACACCGGGATCGTGGCGCTGCTGCCCGCGAAGCGGGGCGGGAAGATGCTGCTCGCGGCGAGCGATGGGCGCGGCTTCGTCGCGGCCATGGACGACGTGATCGCCGAAACGCGCAAGGGCAAGCAGGTGGTGAATGTGAAGGGCGGAGCGCGTCTTGTCATCATCCATCCCATCGCCGAAGCCGCCGACAGCGTCGCGGTGATCGGCGACAATCGCAAGCTGCTGGTCTTTCCCCTCGCCGAATTGCCGCAGATGACGCGGGGGCAGGGGGTGCAGTTGCAGCGCTATCGCGATGGCGGGCTTTCCGATGCGATTGCGTTCCGGCTGGAGGACGGCCTTAGCTGGACCATGGGCGGCGAAACCGGCCGCACACGCACCGAAATGGACTTGAGCCTCTGGCGCGTGGCGCGGGGGGCATCTGGCCGGATGCCGCCCCAAGGCTTCCCACGCAGCAACCGCTTCACCTGAACCGGATTGGGACGCAAGAGCGATAGAGAGCCTTGTCTCTTAACTCATCGAAAAGAAATGGAAATTATGATGGTTCCACAGTTGTCGCCGAATCGGTGAGAAAATGCGGATCAGGTGGCGCTGCGGTTGAAAATATTAAATGCGGTCGTCAGCATGGCTATGGATGGATATACACCAGATTTCTGGGCAAGGGCGGACCATGCGTTTTGCGAGTTGCCCGAACGCCTGTGCGATGCCGCGCGCAAATCCATGACCTCGCCACTGCTGACGGCCCTGCCGCATCCCGCGGCGCTGGTCGAATGGCGCGAGGGCGCGCTGCATCTCCATCAATGGAATCATCGCTTCGCCCGCAGCTTTGCCCCCATGGTGGAGGAGCAGGGCGAAACCGGGCTGACGGAAAACCCCTTTTTCCGGACCGAAGTGGCCAGCTTCGTTCTTTCCGCCCATGAAATCGGCCGTTTCGAGATAGAGCGCATGACGCCGATCGGGCCGGAGGTGTTCGATTGCACCCTTGCCTGGGTGCGGGGCGATCCGCTGGCGGCCAACCTTATCCTTATCAGCGCGATCGATCGCACCGCCGACCGTCAGGTCGAGGAAAGCCTGCGGCGAGAGCTGATTTCAGACAGCCTCACCGCGCTGCCCAACCGAGTAGGGTTCGGCGAAGCGGTGGAAGCGGCGCTGGACCGTTGCGCCAAGGAAAATGCGGTGGGCTACGGCCAGAATGACGGCCGCCTCGGCATCCTCATCGTCGATGTGATGCGCTTCAGCCGCATCAACGAGGCGCTGGGCACCATGGCGGGCGACGAGCTGATCCTCGCCGTCGCGGCGCGGATAAAGGCTTGCGCCGGCAATCAGGTGATATTGGGGCGGCTGGGCAGCAATGATTTCGGCATCTGCCATGTCTTTCCCAACGGCCTCACGGGCCTCATGGATATGGCCCATCGCATCACCAGCGCGTTCGACACGCCGGTCCGCCTCTCCAATCTGGAGATTGCGGTGGATTGCGCGGTCGGCTGTTCGCTGGTCGGCGCCATCGATGCCGAGCCGGATCAGTTGATCCGTCAGGCGCAGACCGCTGCCCGCCTTGCCAAGACGACCGGGCGGCTGGAAATCTATCGCAACGGGGAACTGGGCGCGGCGCGGCAGCGCTTCTTCCTCGAAAGCCATTTGCGCGAAAGCCTGCAAAGCAGCGGCCTGCACCTGATGTTCCAGCCGATCATCGACCTTTCCACGTCCCATGTGACGGGGTTCGAGGCGCTGGCGCGCTGGACCCACCCGGTTCTGGGCACCATCCCGCCCACGGATTTCATCTCCGTCGCCGAGGAATCCGGCCTTATCGTGCAACTGGGCCGCTGGGTGCTGCACGAGGCGGTGGAGCAGCTGCGGCGCTGGGATGAGCGGCTGGGCGGACGCATTCCGGTGCGGATGAACGTCAACCTCTCGCCGATCCAGATGGCGCGCGACGATGTGCTCAAGATGATCGGCGACACGCTGCGCCTTACCGGCGTCGATGGCGAGCGGCTGACTGTCGAGCTGACCGAAAGCGCGCTCGTCAGCGATCCGGCCAATTGCTCCTTCCTGCTCGATGCGCTCAAACGCTCCCGCATCGCCATCGCGATGGACGATTTCGGCACCGGCTATTCCAACATGGCGAGCTTGCAGAGCTTGCCGATCGACATGTTGAAGATCGATCGCAGCTTCGTTTCCGACATGATGGTCGATCATGACAAGCAGGAGATCGTGCGCGCCATTCTCTCGCTGGCCGATGCGCTCGGCATGAAGGCGACCGCCGAAGGGATCGAGGATGCCGATGTCGCTGGCCGGCTGCGGGAGATGGGATGCGGCTTCGGGCAGGGCTATTATTTCGCCCGCCCGATGGGCGCCGATCAGGCGTTCGATTTCTGGTCGGAACGCTGCCCCTCGGTCACGACCTGAACCGCCAGCGCCTGCGCCTCTTCGCGCGGGGGAAAGCCGGCGGCGATCCATTTCTCCCTGATCGCGCCGAGCAGGCGGGCGACCGCCGGACCGGGCGCGACGCCCAGCGCCAGCAGATCCTTGCCCCCAACCGGGAAGTCGGGGATCTGCCAGTCGCGCAGTTCGCCAATTTCGGCGATGGGTCGGTCGGCATCCAGCAGCAGATGATCGATGGCGCTTTCCTGCCCGATGCGGAAGGCCAATTCACGCGCATGGGCATGGCCGGGGGGAGGGGTGAGCGCCGAGACGATGCGCTTGCGCGCCTTGTTCGACAATTTGAGCCGCGCCGCGACCTTATCCGCCGTTTCGGCGTCAGGCGGCAACAGCGCGGCCAGCCGCAACTGGGCGGAAGGTTCGATTGCCGCCGCTTTTTCTCGTCCGATCAACCTGACCAGCCGGGCGAGGCCCTCGCGGTCGATTTCCGGAATCACCGGCGCGAAGATGGCGCCGTCGATCATCAGGCCCAGCACCGCGCAGGGATCGGGCAGCGCCAGCAGCTTCATCACCTCGTCGGCGATCCTCTCCCGAGAGAGGGCCATCAGGCTGTTCGCCTTGTCGACGCAGGCCGCATAAGCTTGCGTATCGGGCGGCAGCACGCCGAAGCGGGCGAGGAAGCGGAAATAGCGCAGAATACGCAGATGATCCTCCGCGATGCGTTCCACCGGGTCGCCGATGAAGCGGACGATCCGCGCCGCCAGATCGGAAAGCCCGTCGAAATAATCGACGATCTCGCCAGTGAGCGGGCTGGCGTAAAGCGCGTTCATCGTGAAGTCGCGCCGCGCCGCGTCCTCGCGCCAGTCGTCGGTATAGGCGATGGTCGCGCGCCGTCCGTCGGTGCTGACATCGCGGCGCAGCGTGGTGATTTCCACCGGGTAATGATCCGGCATCACGGCGGTGATCGTGCCATGGGCGATGCCGGTCGGAACGGCGCGCATCCCGCCCTCCTGCAAGCGTCGCATCACCTCCTGCGGCGGGTGGCTGGTCGCAAGGTCGATATCGCTGACGGGGATGCCGAGCAGCCCGTCGCGCACCACGCCGCCAACCAGACGCACCTGATCTTCCGCTGCGCCGAGCGCCTCGCACAGCCGCTCGAAGCCGGGGCGGTGCAGCCAATGGGCGTCAGGCGGCAGGATCGTCGTCATAGCCCAGCCGTTTCGACAGATTGGCGATGATGGCGGCGGTTACCCCCCATATGCGGAAGCCTTCCCAGAAAATTTCATAATAATGATGGCGTTCGCCGGACAACAGGATTTCCTTGCACGTCCGGTTGGCAGGATCGAGCAGAAAGTCCAGCGGGACTTCGAACAGCGCCTCCACCTCCGCCTCATGGATGCGGAGCGGCAGGTCGGGCGGGACGACGCCCAGCACCGGCATGATCTCGAACCCGGTGAAGGTGCGGTAGAGATCGGACGTGCCGACGATTTTCACCTGCGTTGGAGGCAGGGCGATCTCCTCCTCCGCCTCGCGCAGCGCCGCGGCGACGATATCGCGATCCTCCTTGTCGACGCGACCGCCGGGAAAGGCGACCTGGCCCGGATGCTTGCGCAAGTGGGATGCGCGCCGGGTGAGGAGGACGCCGGGTGCCGCGCGATCCGTCACCGCGATCAGCACTGCGGCGGGCGCGAACAGTTGGGCATCCTCAATGCGCCCGTCCTGATGGGTGATGGTCAGTGAGCGGGCATGGCCTTGATGCAATCGGGTCCGCAATCGCGCGGCAAGCGTCATCTGCCCGGTTCCAGCGGGAAGAACTGGCCATGGCTCCACACCCCGATGGCATTGCCGGGCGTATCCGCTTCATGCATCGCGAAATGCGCGAGCTCATAAAAGACCGGGCGCGCGATCAGAGCTTCGAGGCCACCGCGCACATGGAGATAGGGACGCGGCGTTTCCATCGTGCCGCGCATGATGATCGCATGATCCTTGTCTGCCAGCACAGCCTCGCCCGTATTGAGGTGAAAGGCGAGATTGCGTTTCGCGCCGCTGCCTTCGCTGGTCACGCCATGGGCGACGAAAGGGGCGTCATCCACGGTGATGGAGAGCTTTTCCGCCGGCGTGACGAGAACGTAGCTGCCATCGGGCTCGCGCCGCAAAATGGTGGAGAAGAGGCGCACCATCTCTGGCCGACCAATGGGCGAGCCCTGATGAAGCCATGTGCCGTCCGCGGCGATGCGCATTTCGCTGTCGCCGCAATGGTCCGGATTCCATTGGTGGACCGGGGGAAGTTTCCGTTCCCGCGCAAAGCGGGCGATCTCATTCATGGAGAGAGAGGCAAAATCTGGCGTGGGCGACATCGGCATGGGTCCAGAATAGGGCGGGTTGTTCGATAGCGCAAAGGGGTTTTATTTTTATCTTTTAGAATCAGAATCTTGCGTTTTTCTTTCGCAGGTCGTCCCACCAGGCCATGCGTTCGGCTATCCGCTTTTCATATCCTTTATCGCCCGGCGCGTAGAAACGGCGCGGCGCCATTTCCTCCGGCCAGTAATTGTCGCCGGAAAAGCCCTCTGGCGCGTCATGATCGTAGCTATAGCCTTCGCCATAGCCGATATCCTTCATCAGCTTCGTCGGCGCGTTGAGGATATTGGCGGGCGGCATCAGCGATCCGGTTTCGCGCGCCGCTTTCCACGCGGCCTTCTGCGCCGTGTAGGCGGCATTGGATTTGGGCGCGGTGGCGCAATAGAGGCAGGCTTGCACGATCGCGAGTTCCCCTTCGGGCGAGCCGAGAAACTCATATGTATCCTTGGCGGCGAGCGCCTGCACCAGCGCCTGCGGATCGGCAAGGCCGATATCCTCGACCGCGAAGCGCACGATCCGGCGCAGCACATAGAGCGGCTCTTCCCCGGCCACCAGCATGCGGGCGAGATAATAGAGCGCGGCCTGCGGGTCCGACCCGCGCAGCGATTTGTGAAGCGCGGAAATGAGGTTGTAATGCCCTTCCCGATCCTTGTCGTACACTGCCATGCGCCGGTGCAGCAGCGCGGAAAGCCCCGCCGGGTCGAGTGGCGTGTCGATGCGCACGGAGAACAGCGTCTCGGCCTGGTTGAGCAGGAAGCGCCCGTCGCCGTCCGCGCTGGCGATCAGCGCCTCCCGCGCGGCGGCGTCGAGCGGCAGCGGGCGGTCCATCAGCGCTTCGGCCCGTTCCAGCAGGCGTTCCAGCGCCGCCGTGTCGAGCCGCCGCAGGATCAGCACCTGCGCGCGGGAAAGGAGGGCGGCGTTGAGTTCGAAGCTGGGATTTTCGGTGGTGGCGCCGACCAGCGTGATCGTCCCGTCCTCCACATAGGGCAGGAAGCCGTCCTGCTGGGAGCGGTTGAAGCGGTGGATCTCATCTACGAACAGCAGCGTGCGCTGGCCGATGCGGGCGTGCTCGCGCGCGGCGGCAAATATCTTCTTGAGGTCGGCGACGCCGGTGAACACCGCCGAGACAGGCTCGAAACGCATTCCCACCGCATCGGCGAGCAGGCGCGATATCGTGGTCTTGCCGGTGCCCGGCGGACCCCACAGGATGATCGAGGAGAGCTTGCCCGCCGCCACCATCCTGCCAATGGCGCCCTCCGGCCCGGTCAGATGCTCCTGCCCCACCACATCGCCGAGCGTGGCGGGCCGAAGCCGGTCGGCCAGCGGGGCGGTGTCGGCAGCCGTCTCTCCGCCGCCGGGGGAAGAGGGCCGTGCCGGATCGCTGCCGAACAGGTCCGCCATCGCCCGCGCCCTATTTCCTGCGCCGCGCGGCGACCAGCCGCTCATAGGCGTCGAGCACCGCCTGATTGATCGGATCCCAATGATAATTTTCCGCCTCGCGCGCGGAAGCCTCCGCATGGGCGAGGCGCAGTTCGGGATCGCCGGCATAATGCCCCAGCCGGTCGGCAAAAGCGGATATCGCACCCGGCTCGCACAAAAAGCCGGTGCGGCCATGCTGGATGATGCTGGAACTGCCGGTCGCCCGTGTGCCGATCGTCGGCACCGCGCAGGCCATCGCCTCCAGCGTGACGTTGCCGAAGGTCTCTGTCTCGGAAGGGTTGAACAGCACATCCATGGAGGCGACGGCGCGGGCCAGCGCCTCATTGGCCTGAAAACCCGTGAAAACCGCGCCGGGCAGCCGGTTCTCGAACCATTGCCGCGCCGGGCCGTCGCCGACGACGAGGATGCGGTGCGGCACATTGCGGCGCTTCAGCACGTCGATGGTTTCGCAAAAGACGTCCAGTCCCTTTTCCATCACCAGACGGCCCAGAAATCCGATCACGACATCCTCATCGGCAATGCCCATTTCCCGGCGCCAGTCGAGGTCGCGGCGGCCGGGGTTGAACATCGCATGATCGATCCCGCGCGACCAGAGCGATATGTCGTAATTCATCCGCTGGGCGCGCAGCACCTGCGCGAAGCTTTCCGAGGGGGCCACCAGCGCGTCGCAGCGGCGATAGAGGCGGCGCAGCAGGGCGACGGCGAGCGGCTCGGCGAAGGCCAGATTATAATAGCGGAAATAGGTTTCGAAATGGGTGTGGACGCTGGCCAGCACCGGCAGGCCGCGCCGCCGCGCCCAGCTCACCGCGCGATGGGCGGCGGGATCGGGGCTGGAGATATGGACGATATCGGGCCGGAACGCCGCCAGATCGCGCCGCACGCGCAGCGATAGGCCCAGCGGCACGCGATATTCGGCGCGGCCGGGAATCGAAAGGCTCGGCACGCTGACGAGGTCGCCGGTGGGCGGGAAGGCGGGCTTGGCTACCGTCGGGGAATAAACCCGCACCTGCGCGCCCTGCCGCAGCAAATAGCCGACAAGGGTATTGAGCGCGCGGTTGGCGCCGTCGCGGACATAATTATAATTGCCACTGAAAAGCGCGACGCGAAGAGGGGCGGTTGACATGCCGCCCCATATAATCAGCGTGTTTGGGAACGCAAAGCAAACAGAAGGGCGTGAGGCATACGGTCCAATTTTTTGCGGGAAACTGTGGTTAAAGGGCAGCAGCTATGACCGGAACGGGGCAGGAAGGGCAGGAGTGCTGCTGGCTGTGCGGCCGCCCGCTCGGCAGGCGGATCGAATGGCATCATCCCGTTCCCAAAAGCCGCGGCGGGCGGGCTGTCGTGCCGCTGCACCCGGTTTGTCATCGCGCCATCCACGCCCATTTCACCAATGCGGAACTGGCCGCGCTGCCGCCCGAAGCGGTTAACCTTGGGCGGAAGGAAGGTCTTGCCCGCTTCCTCGACTGGATCGCCGGCAAGCCGCCGGATTTCCATGTGCCCACCTATAAGGCGGGCGGGAGGAACCGACGGCGGTGAGCGGCAGGGGCCGTAAAGCAGGGGCCGGAAAGGGAGAGGAGGTTAGTCCTCGCCCTTCCTGCCTACCGGCGGATGGAGGCGCAGGCGCTTCACCCGGCGCGGGTCGGCGGCGATGATCTCCAGCTTCCAGCCGCTCTGCTCATGCGCCAGTATCTCGCCCTTTTGCGGGACATGACCGGCGATGACGAAGGCAAGGCCGCCCAGCGTATCGACATCTTCCTCGACTTCGGCAAGGCGCGGATCGACCAGTTGGGCGACGTCGTCCAGCTCCGCGCGGGCATCCGCTTCCCAAAGCCCGTCATCCAGCGCGAAGAGCATCTGCTCGGGCGTTTCGTCATGCTCGTCCTCGACCTCGCCGACGATCACTTCGATCAGATCCTCGAAGGTCAGCAGCCCCTCGGTGCCGGAATATTCGTCGAGCACGATGGCGAGATGGGTGCGCTTTGCCCGCATTTCCGCCATCAGGTCGAGGATTCCCATGCTTTCAGGCACATAGAGCGGCTGCCTGATAAGCGATTCCAGCGTCTTGGGCGGCGGCGCGCCCTGAGCGATGAGGGCAAAGGCATCGCGCACATGGATCATGCCGACAATGGTGTCGAGCGTACCGCGATAGACCGGAATGCGGCTATGCCCCGCCTCCGCGAACAGCGCGGCGAGATCGGCGAAGCTCGCCCCTTCCTCGATGGCAAGGATATCCGCGCGCGGAACGGCGATATCATCGACCGTATGCTCGCTGAAGTGGAGGAGGTTGCGGAGCATCT
>CAYLKZ010000092.1:0-11795 GCA_964384275.1 uncultured Sphingobium sp.
CGGATCGTATTCTTGCGGCGGCCATAATAGCCCTTCGCCGCCTTCAGAATACGATTATGCTTGGCGCGGGTGGTGGTACCCCGTTTTACGCGTGCCATGGTCCGTTACTCCTTACTTCAGGCCGTAGGGCGCCCAGAGGCGGACGTGCGCGACGTCTGCATCGGACATGACCGAGGTGCCACGGTTCTGGCGGATATATTTCGCATTGTGGCTGATCAGGCGGTGACGCTTGCCAGCGACGCCGTGCTTGACCTTGCCGGAAGCGGTGAATTTGAAGCGCTTCTTCACACCGCTCTTGGTCTTGAGCTTGGGCATTTTCGTCTCCTTGACTTGGAGTTGCGGACAGCCTCGGCAGCCCTTTCGGCCGGACCGTCCCTTCAAGAATCGCACGCTTGCGCATAGCGAAGGCGGGCCTATAGGGCTGGAGTCGCGGAAAAGCAAGCAAAAGCGAAGGAAAATCGCGGTTTCTTTCATCGCCGCCGATATTGCCAGCGCCCCCGCTTTTGGCGATAGCTGGTCCCTTCGCACTATCAATCATGGGACAGCATGAGCCAGCCGATCCTCACCCTCACCCTCAACCCGGCCATAGACGGCGCCTGCGAAACCGATGCAGTGCGCCACACCCACAAGCTGCGCACCAGCAACGAGCGCTATGAGGCGGGCGGCGGCGGCATCAACGTGTCGCGGGTGCTGGCGCGGCTGGGCAGCCCGACGCTGGCCTGTTATCTGGCGGGCGGCTTTACCGGGCAACTGCTCGACCAGCTGATCGAGGCGGCGAATCTGCCTCATCTCTCGATCCCGATCGCCGACACCACCCGGGTCGCCCACGCCGTTTACGAGCGCTCGACCGGGCATGAATATCGCTTCGTGCCCGAAGGCCCGCATATAAAGGAGCAGGAATGGCGGGCGGCGCTCGACCGCATAAGCGAGGCCGATTTCGCGATTCTGGTCGCCAGCGGATCGCTTGCGCCCGAATTGCCGGAGGATTTCTACGTCCGGTTGCAGGACGTCGTCGAAAGCAAGGGCGCGAGGATGATCCTCGACTGCTCCGGCCCGGCGCTTGAGCGCGCGGTGCAGGAAGGCGGCCTCTGGATGATGAAGCCCAGCCGGGGCGAGTTCGAGGCGCTGATCGGCCGGACCTGCAAGGATGTGGACGATATGGCCGCCGTCGCCCAGGCGCTGGTGCGCCAAGGCGCGGCGGAGCTGATCGTCGTCACCCTGGGGCATGAAGGCGCGCTGCTCACGCATGAAGGCGGCACGCTCTATCGCATGCCCCCGGATGTGCCGGTGCAGAGCGCGGTCGGCGCGGGCGACAGCTTCGTCGCGGGGATGACGCACCGTCTGGCGCAGGGCTGGCCGCCGGAGCGCGCCTTTCTCTATGGCATGGCAGCGGGCAGCGCGGCGGTGCTGACGCCCGGCAACGATCTCTGCCATCCCGCAGATGTCGAACGCCTGTTCGCGGAACTGGAAAAGGGAGGCGGTTGAGCGCCCGTTCGCTCAGTGCCCCTCATGCCCGGCGTGCAGCGCCTCCAGCACATCGTCGAGCCGCGCCGGATCACCCAGCGCGATCACGTTGCCGTCACTGTCATGGGTGAGCGGATCGCCGTTCCAGTCGCACATGCGGCCGCCCGCGCCTTCCACCACCGGCACCAGCGCGGCGAGATCGTGCAGCTTCAACCCCGCTTCGACCACCAGATCGACATGGCCGCTCGCCAGCAACGCATAATTATAGCAATCCCCGCCCCAGACGGTATCGCGGCAATCCCGCGCCAGCAGCGAGAAATGCTCGCCGGTACAGCCGGGGAAATATTGCGGCCCGGTGCTCGCGACAATCGCATCGGATAGCTGGCGGCAGCGGCGGCTGCTGACCGGCGCACCGTTGAGCGTCGTGGCCTGCCCGGTGAGGCCAGCCCAGCGCTCCCCGCTGATCGGCTGATCGATAATGCCCAGCACCGGCCAGCCCGCCTGCGTCAATCCGATGAGCGTGCCGAAAATCGGCCGCCCCGCGATGAAGCTGCGCGTCCCGTCGATCGGGTCGAGCACCCAGACGCGCTCGGCCTCCTCCCGCTCGACGCCATATTCTTCGCCGATGATGCCGTCTGCCGGGCGCTCCTTTTCCAATATCTCCCGCATCGCGGCCTCAGCGGCGCGATCCGCCTGGGTGACGGGGGAATCGTCGGATTTGAAATCCATTTCGTAGCGGGCGCGGAAAAAGGGGCGAATCGCTTCGCCAGCGGCATCGGCCAGCCGCTGGGCCAGCAGGAGATCGTCATGAAGGCTCATGCCCCTTCCTTGGGCGAGGCCAATGCATCGCGCAAGGGGGCTATGCTCTAAACAAGCGGAGATGCGGGCCGTTCTTCGAAGCGAAGGGAATTTCGCTTATGGCCGCGCTTGGCTGGATATTGAGCATCGGCACATTTTTGGGCGGGCTGGCCGTGCTGCATGATCTTCGCGCGCCGCTGGCCGGTCATCTCGCTGTGCTGCTGCTGCTCGCCAGCCTGCTGACCTGCCCGCTGCCCTGGCGCCATCCGCTGATGGCAGGATTGCTCGGCGGGCGCATGCGCGCCATGGCCTGCCTCGCGATGCTGCTCGCCCTGCCCCTGATCCTGCTTCCGGCCGGTTGATCAGCCGTTTTCCTGATCGGCCACAGTTTCACGTGGAACAATCGGAAAGTTACGCGGCGCAACTTTTGCCCCTCCACCCGGAGGGGCAGCAGCATCAGCGAATCATCAATCGAACAGGCTGGAAACCGAGCTTTCGTCCGCGATGCGCTTGATCGCTTCGCCCAGCAGCGGCGCAATCGGCAAATGGCGAATCCTGCCCGCAGCCTGCACTGCATCCGTGCCGAGGATCGAGTCGGTGATGACCAGTTCCTTGAGTTGGGAACTTTCGACGCGGGCTACAGCGCCGCCGGACAACACGCCATGGGTGACATAAGCCGCCACATCCTCGGCGCCCGCCGCCTTAAGCGCGGCGGCGGCATTGCAGAGCGTTCCCGCCGAATCGACGATATCGTCGATCAGGATGCAGAAGCGGCCCTTCACGTCACCGATGATGTTCATCACTTCCGATTCGCCGGCGCGCTCACGCCGCTTGTCGACAATAGCGAGCGGGGCGTTGTCGAGTCGCTTGGCCAGCGCGCGCGCGCGCACCACGCCGCCGACGTCGGGCGACACCACCATGATGTTGCGATCGCCGAAGCGCGCCTGGATATCCGCCGACATCACCGGAGCGGCGAAGAGATTGTCAGTCGGAATGTCGAAAAAGCCCTGAATCTGCCCCGCATGCAGATCGACGCAGAGCACGCGGTCCGCGCCCGCAACGGTGATGAGGTTCGCCACCAGCTTGGCCGAGATCGGTGTGCGCGGGCCGGGCTTGCGATCCTGCCGGGCATAGCCGAAATAGGGGACGACCGCCGTGATCCGCTTGGCCGAGGCGCGCTTCAGCGCATCGATGCAGATCAGCAGTTCCATCAGATTGTCATTGGTCGGATAGCTGGTCGACTGGATCAGGAACACGTCCTCACCGCGCACATTCTCCTGCACCTCGACGAACACTTCCTCATCGGCGAAGCGCCGCACGCTCGCATTGGTGAGCGGCATTTCCAGATAGGCCGCGATCGCCTTTGCCAGCGGCAGATTGCTGTTCCCAGTCATCAATTTCATGAAAATGCCCTTCGTTACGCCGATGCCACGCCGGATATGGGCGTCCCTTTAGCGGGCATGGCGCAAAGTGCAACGCGCTTTTCCGGAAACTTTGTCTCGATTCGGCCAGAGACGCTCAACAGAGCTTTTGCGACGGCGGAAAATATTCTACCAGCCGAGCATGACGCAGACCCACCCCACGGCTCTCACCATCGCGCTGGCCCAGACGACGCAGGCGGTCGGCGATCTCAAAGGCAATGCGGACGCTATGCTGCGCTGGCGCGAAAAGGCGCGGGGGGCGGACCTCATCGTCTTTCCGGAATTGCAGCTGATCGGCTATCCGCCAGAGGATCTGGTGCTGAAACCGGCGCTGGTCGAGCGCGCGGGCGAGGAATTGCTGCGCCTTGCCGATGTGACCGGCGATGGCGGCCCGGCGATGCTGGTCGGCACAGTGATCGCCAATCGCGGCGTGTTGTTCAACGCGGTTGCGCTGCTCGATGGGGGCAAGATCAAGGCGGTGCGGCTGAAGCGCGAATTGCCCAATTACGGCACTTTCGATGAAAAGCGCCTGTTCGCGCCCGGTCCGCTGCCCGAGCCGATCGAGTTTCGGGGCGTACGGATCGGCGTGCCGATCTGCGAAGATATCTGGTATCCGTTCGTCTGCGCTCATCTGGCGGACCAGGGCGCGGAAATTCTGCTCACGCCCAATGGCAGCCCCTATGAAATCGGCAAGGATGATCGGCGCATCGCCCAGATCTGCGCGGCGCGGGTGCGCGAAAGCGGGCTGCCCATCGCCTATCTGAACCGCGTCGGCGGACAGGATGAGCTTGCCTTCGACGGCTCCTCCTTCGTTCTGGATCGGGACGGCTCCGTCATTCATCAGTTGGCCGACTGGCGCGAGGAATTGCGCCTTACCCGCTGGGAGAAGGACGAAAGCGGCTGGCGCTGCGTACCGGGGCAAACCGCGGCGCTCGCTCCCTATCCCGAGGATGTCTACAGCGCGATGGTCATGGGCCTGCGCGATTATGTGGAACGCAACCGCTTTCCCGGCGTGGTGCTGGGCCTGTCGGGCGGCATAGACAGCGCGCTTTCCGCTGCGGTCGCGGTCGATGCGCTGGGCGCCGACAAGGTTTGGTGCGTGATGATGCCCTCGCGCTTCACCAGTCAGGAAAGCCTGGACGATGCGCAGGCCTGCGCCCGCTTGCTCGGCGTGCGGCTCGATAACGTCGCGATCGAACCGGCAGTTGACGCGTTCGACGACATGCTGGCGGATATTTTCGCCGCGCGGGGACGCGACATTACGGAGGAGAATATCCAGTCGCGCATCCGGGGCGTCACCCTGATGGCGATCTCCAACAAATATGGCCATATGCTGCTCACCACCGGCAACAAGAGCGAGATGTCGGTCGGCTATGCGACGATTTACGGCGATATGGCGGGCGGCTATTCGGTGCTGAAGGATGCCTATAAGACCACGGTGTTCGACCTGTCCCGCTGGCGCAATGAAGCCAAACCCGCCATCGGTCTCGGCCCCGATGGCCCGGTAATGCCGGAGCGGGTGATCACCAAGCCGCCGACTGCCGAACTGCGCGAAAATCAGAAGGATGAGGACAGCCTGCCCCCATATGAGGTGCTGGACCCGATCCTCCACGGCCTTGTCGAAAGCGAGCTTTCGGTGGATGAACTGGTCGCGCGCGGGTTTGAGCGTGAAACGGTCGCGCGGATCGAGAGGCTATTATATATCGCCGAGTACAAAAGGCGGCAGGCCCCGCCCGGCGTCAAGCTGGGCAGCCGCAATTTCGGCCGCGACCGCCGCTATCCGATCACCAACGCTTTCCGTACCAGTTAAGTCATGTCCGCCATCATCACCCGCTTCGCCCCCTCGCCCACCGGGCATCTGCATGTCGGCAATCTGCGCACGGCGCTTCATAACTGGCTCTGGGCGCGTCGCCATGGCGGGCGCTTTCTGCTGCGGCTGGATGATACCGATGCCGAACGGTCGAAAGCGGAATATGCCGATGGCATCCGCGCGGACCTGGCTTGGCTCGGCCTCCATCCCGACGCCGAGGTGAAGCAATCCGAGCGCTTTGCCCTTTATGAAGAGCGTTTTGCCGAGTTGGTTTCCGCCGGGAGGCTCTATCCCTGTTATGAGAGCGCGCAGGAGCTTGATCTCAAGCGCAAAGTCCAACTCGGCCGAGGTCTTCCCCCGGTTTATGATCGCGCGGCGCTGGCACTCACCGATGCGGAAAAGGAAGCGCTGGAGGCGAGAGGCGTAAGGCCCCATTGGCGCTTCAAGCTGGACCATGAGCAACCGATCGGCTGGACCGATCTGGTGCGCGGCGAGCAGCATTTCGACCCCCGATTGCTGTCTGATCCGGTGATCCGCCGTGCCGATGGCAGCTGGCTCTATATGCTCCCTTCTGTAATTGACGATATAGAAATGAGTATCACCCATGTCGTGCGCGGCGAGGATCATGTCTCCAACACCGCCGCACAATTGCAGATGTTTCACGCTCTGGGCGCCGACGTGCCCGGCTTCGCCCACGAAGCCCTGCTGGTCGGAACCGAAGGCAAGCTTTCGAAGCGACTCGGTTCGCTCGGCATCTCCGCCTTTCGCGATACGGGTATCGAGCCGATTGCGCTCATCGCTTTGCTGGCGCGGATCGGCACCAGTGATCCGGTGATTGCCGTGACGGAAACCGCGCCGCTGGTCGAGAGCTTTGACTTCGCGCATTTCGGCCGCGCGCCCGCCCGGTTCGATGAGCAGGAACTGGCAATGCTCAATCAGAAGATCGTGCATCAACTGGACTTCGCTACGGTATCGAGCCGCCTGCCCGATGACATGACCGAAGCAGGATGGCTGGCGATCCGTCCTAATATCGAGACGGTTTCACAGACGGCGCAATGGTGGACAATCGTGACCGGGCCTTTCACGCCTTCCGCCGCCGCAGAAGAGGATCTCGACTTTCTGCGCAGCGCCATCGCCGCGCTGGAAGATGCAACCTTCGATGATGCGATCTGGCAGAGCCTCACCGGAACGCTCAAGGAAAAGACCGGGCGCAAGGGCAAGCCCTTGTTCCTGCCGCTGCGTCGGGCGCTCACCGGCCTCGATCACGGTCCGGATATGAAGCAGTTGCTGCCTCTCATCGGCAAGCAGCAGGCGCTCGCCCGACTGAATGGCGCGCTGACTCAATTCTGAATCCCTAGGCGGGGAAGGAGGATGACTTCCTCCCCCGATTTGCTTTCACGCCTGTTCCATATGTCATGGACAAAGCTTTCCGTGATTGAACGGCGATTGGCGCTGTTGTATTCCGCGGCTGCTCGCCTTTCTCGCCAGATAACACCAACAGTTTGCTTGTTGAGATCGCTCCCCGCGATGCCTGAGGGATAGGCGCAGGCTGGCTGACTGAAACGCCAATGCCATCCACACGGTGCCCGCATCTAAGCTGTGGCAATTCCTCCTGATCCATCAGTGTATCGGCTAATATAAAAACCAATACCGGCGCATTTTTGGACCAACGCTAATTACTTATTCGTGTCGCGATGGAAACCCTAGCCGTTCTTCCCGCAGCACTTCAACAAAGCATTATGGGTATATTAAGCTTGGGCAACCGCCGGGTGGCTTCGAACAGGGAATGGATCGCTCTTTCGCCAATCGGCCGGTCAAAAGCGCGCACCAACAACGATCTTTAAAATTATGATCCGCTTTGCGGTCGGTCGCCATCTTTCACAGACAGGAAGGCAATTCCCGATCAAGCGTAGCCGACCGGGAATTGCCTAGATAAGTTCACCGGAAAGACGCTGGCACAGCATGTCGAGCTGATCCAGAGTCGAATAGCGCAGCGACAACGTACCACTGCCATTGGCGCCATGGTCGATGTTGACCTTCAGGCCAAGCATATCGGCCAGATGCTGTTCCAATGCCTGAATATCGGCATCAGGCTGCATATCTCCGCTCGCCCGCGCTCGTTCCCCTCGCGCAGCGACGGGTTTGCCGATCTTTCCTTTAACCTGCTGCGCCAGCTTCTCGGTCTGGCGAACCGACAGGCCCTTATCGATGATCCGCTGCGCAATCTGGGAAGCATCGTCAACGCCTATCAGCGCGCGCGCGTGCCCCATGGAAAGCCTGCCTTCGCGCACAACGTCCAGAACGGTGCCAGGCAGATCGAGCAGCCGCATCATATTCGCGACATGGCTGCGCGATTTGCCGACCAGCTTCCCCAACGCATCCTGACTATGCCCAAACTGGGCAATCAGGCGGGAATAGGCCTCAGCCTCTTCCACCGGATTCAGATCCTGACGCTGCACATTTTCGATGAGCGCGATTTCCATCGTCTCTGCGTCGGTAAAATCGCGTACAATCGCTGGAATCTGGTGCAGGCGGGCACGCTGCGCCGCTCGCCAGCGCCGTTCGCCCGCCACGATCTGATATCCACCCCGCGACAACGCCCGTACGATGATCGGCTGAATCACGCCGCGCTCGGCTATGCTGTCGGCAAGCTCCTGCAAAGCGATTTCGTCGAATTGCTTGCGCGGCTGGTCCGGATGCGGAAAGACGCTTGCAATGTCGAGGTGTTGGACAGACCGCCCATTGGCTGGCTGAGCAGCGGACCCGGCTGTCTCGCCACGCGCAACCGGCTCTTCCTTCAAGGTTTCCCCAAGCAGCGCGGACAGCCCGCGTCCCAATCCATGCGGACGCCGCTGCGCCTTGGGAGCGGGATCATTGCGCTCTTGCTGTTCCTTCACGCTATCCGTCTCGCTCACTGCCGTCTCTTCTCTTTCCGTCATCGTCACGCCGCCATTTCAGGCTGCGGCAGGCGCTCGATCAACTCCCGCGCCAGCTGCATATAAGCTTCAGAGCCGACACAGCGATGATCGTAAATGAGCGCCGGCAACCCATGGCTCGGGGCTTCGGAGAGGCGGACATTGCGCGGAATCACCGTCTCGAACACGATCTTGCCGAGGCAGGTGCGAACATCCTCCGCCACCTGATCGGTGAGCCTGTTGCGTCGGTCATACATGGTGAGTGCCACGCCCATGATCGACAGAGAGGGATTGAAGCGCCCCTGAATCCGCTCCACCGTGGTGAGCAGCTGCGACAAACCTTCCAACGCGAAAAATTCGCATTGCAGCGGCACCAACAGCGATTGCGCGGCGACCAGGGCATTGACCGTCAGCAGCCCAAGCGAGGGAGGGCAATCAATCAGGCAGATGTCCCAATGGCGGGCGCTCTGGTCGAGACTGTGCTTCAAACGATGGGTGCGCTCCGCAACCTCGATCAGTTCGATTTCCGCGCCCGAAAGATCCTGCGTTGCCGGGATGATATCAAGTTTGGGCACCTTGCTGTGGATAACGGCATCGGCAATCGACGCCTCCCCCATCAGCAAATCATAGCTGGAATAAGTACGCGACGCATGATCGATGCCAAGACCTGTCGATGCATTACCCTGCGGATCGAGATCAATGAGCAGGGTGCGTTGACCCGTCGCCGCCAGAGCCGTTGCGAGATTGATCGCCGTCGTCGTCTTGCCGACACCACCCTTCTGGTTGGCAATCGCGATGCGTATCATGCTCTACCACCCCTTTTTCGCACATTTTTCAGAACCAGGATCGCGCTTTCCGGCGCAGTGAGGCTCGGTTCGACCCGGGCATCACTCTGCCACAGCGATTGGGCTATATCCAACTCATTTTGAAAATTTTGCCCTTTTGGCAATATCCAGATGCTGTTCTTTCCGGCGAGTGGAAGCGCCGATGCGATAAGCCTTTCCATCGGCGCGTAGGCGCGCGCGCTGATGACCGAAACCGGCGTTGCCAGGGCAGATGCGGCGCGCTCCACCTTACCCGCAAACACCGATGCATTGCGCAGGCCCAGTGTCTCGATCACATGATTGAGAAAATCGACGCGTTTGCGCCGCATCTCGATCATCGTCACGCGATATCCTGAGAGGATAGCCACAATGATGCCCGGAAGCCCCGCGCCAGCGCCTAGATCGACCCAATGATCGCCCTGCCCCGACGCAGGTGCCAGTGGCAGAAGCTGGGCACTATCGACGATATGGCGAGCCCAAACATGATCCCGGGTCGATTCCGCAATCAGATTCTGCTCTTCCATTTCCGCGAGCAGCATCGCAACATATGCGTCCAGCCGTTCCCATGTTTCACGTGAAACATCGAAATGGTCCCGGAGCCATTGGCGGGCTCCTTCCTCGCTCATCCCACTGCTCATGAACCGGACCGCCGACGGAGATGGACCAGAATAGCTGCCAGCGCGGCCGGAGTAATCCCGCCGATCCGGGAGGCCGCCGCTAGCGTTTCAGGTTGCGAGGATTTCAATTTCTCCCGCATTTCTATGGAGAGTCCCCCTATCCCGTCATAATCCAGCGTGGAAGGAATCGGGATGGCTTCATTCCTCCGCAGCTCGTTAACTTCGGCAGACTGGCGCTGGAGATAAGGAGCGTAATGAGCATCTTCCAAGATCTCCTCGCGCAGATCCAATTCCACCGTCGAGAGTAGAGGCGCCAATTCACCGATCGCCTCTCCCACTTCAGGAAAGCGCGCCCAATCGAAGAGCGATCGTCGTGCGCCGTCCTGCCGAACCGATATGCCGTGCCGGGCAAGCTCGCCGGAAGACATTTCCGTCTGCAATTGCTCCATCAGTGCGGTCCGCGTTCGGTCGCGAAACTCATACCAGCTACGACGCTCGTCGCCGGCCAGTCCATGCGCAATGGCAATACCGGTCAGGCGCGTGGTCGCATTGTCGGCGCGCAACCTCAGCCGATACTCCGCGCGCGCGGTCAGCATGCGATAAGGTTCTGTCACGCCATGAAGGATGAGGTCATCGATCATCACGCCGATATAGCTGTCGGTCCGATCGAGCAGAAGCGGATCGTGCTCCAACGCATAGGCGGCAGCATTGGCGCCAGCGACAAGGCCTTGCGCAGCAGCCTCCTCATAGCCCGTAGTGCCATTAATCTGCCCTGCGCAGTAAAGGCCCGGCATCGCCATAAGCCCAAGGGTGCGGCTGAGCGCGCGCGGATCGACATAGTCATATTCGACTGCATAGCCAGCTACCGTCATCACCACATCTTCAAGGCCATGAATGGAGCGCAATAGCGCTTCCTGAATATCCACCGGCAAGGACGTGCTGACCCCATTGGGATAGACAAGCGGGCTATCCAGCCCTTCAGGTTCCAGAAAAACCTGATGACCATCACGATCGCCAAAACGAAAAATCTTGTCTTCGATCGAAGGGCAATAGCGCGGGCCGCGCCCCTCAATCGCCCCACTGAACAGAGGAGAGCGATCAAGACCGGAGCGGATGATGTCGTGGGTCTGCTCATTGGTACGGGTGATCGCACAAGCAAGCTGGGGAAGCAGTCGGCCACTCGCCATTGCGCCCATAGTCCAGCCATCGCGATCGGACTGCTGCTCCTCCAGCACCGCCCAATTGATGGTACGGCCGTCCAGACGTGGAGGTGTGCCCGTCTTCAATCGGGAAAGCGGCAGGCCCATGGCCCGCAATCTCTCCCCCAGACGCGTGGCGGCACGTTCCTCTACGCGGCCGCCTATCGCTACTTCTTCGCCCCGGAAGAGTTTGCCACCAAGAAAGGTACCGGTCGCCAACACCACGGCCCGCGCGCCCAGAGAAGTGCCATCGACTAGGTCTACCCCCGTCACTTCGCCCTGCGGATCAACACGCAGATCCGCCGCCTCTCCCTCAATCACCGTCAGCCTATTTTGCGCAGCTATCTGGTGTTGGACGGACGCCCGAAAAAGAGCGCGATCCGCCTGGATGCGAGGGCCCTGCACTGCCCGGCCCTTGCTGGCGTTGAGCATCCGATGATGGATCGCCGCAGCGTCGGAGGCACGGGCGATAATGCCATCGAAGGCATCGACCTCACGTACTAGATGCCCTTTTCCAAGGCCGCCAATCGCCGGGTTGCAGGACATAGCGCCAATGGCACCAGCGTCGAACGTCACCAGTGCGGTACGCGCGCCCTTTCGGGCGGCGGCAGCGGCGGCTTCTGTCCCAGCATGGCCTCCTCCAATGACGATGACATCGAAATCGCGACTCATGTTCAAATCCTCGGTCCCTTGAACCTCGGTCACCTGTCGATGCAGGTCCAACGGGATCAGAAAAACGCGGACAGG
>CAYLKZ010000093.1:0-7374 GCA_964384275.1 uncultured Sphingobium sp.
TCCCGCCGGATCTTTCGCTGATGACCAAGGCGCGCCATCATGGCACCGCCTATGTTTATTCGCTGCTGACCGGCTTCCGGGAACAGCCCTCGGCGCTGCTTGAGCGGTTCCCGGACGCCAAGACGCCTTCCGGGCTGCACTACAACCCCTATTTCGCCAATCTCAATCTGGCGATGGCGCCGCCGCTGACGGCCGAGGGACAGGTGACTTATGGCGAGGGACAGCCCAAGCCGACCGTCGACCAGATGGCGAAGGACGTTTCGGCCTTCCTGGCCTGGACCGCCGAACCGAAGATGGAAACGCGCAAGGCCTCCGGCGTCGCGGTTCTCTTCTTCCTGGTCATCGCGACGGCTCTCGCCTTCCTTTCCTATCGCTCCATCTGGGCCGATAAGAAGCATTGATCGCCACGGTCGCCGCCATGGCGACCGATGGACAGAAACAAGGCTCGCTCTCCGAAAAGGAGGGCGGGCCTTTTTTCGTGCGTGATGGTGGTTTCGGGATGCGTGGGTTCCATCCACCGCGCGCGTTAACTTGTGCCTATGAGATGATTAATAGCGGGGGCCGTCGATGATCCGATGGCAATGCTGACCATGGTTGTGGGATCTTGGCCCCCTATGCGCTGACTTGAGGCCGCCTTCCCTTATAGCGAGGCGAACACCGAGTTGGCTCCTGTTTGCGGCCCTAGGGGATAGCTATTGCGTGTAATGAAACGCCCCTTGCGTGCCCCTTAGGCAGAAAGCCCGGCCCATAGCAGGGACTGCTTGGCCTTTTATATCCGCCGGGCAAGCTCGCGATCCTCCCGCAATGTTTCAGGTGGAGTACGAGCCGCGACGAAGCGAAAAGCGGAAACAGCTTATCCGCGAGAGCCTAAGCGATACCGAAGCACCGGAGCGCGCACTGCGTCAGACCGGAAACAGTGCGCCTCCAAGACGCCGCCCATCTCACTGCCGGGTATAGCGCCCGCGCGGCATGTCTTTCGGTATCAGCACCCCCTTCTCGACGCCAAGGCGCATGACGTCGAAGGGCGGCGTGACGATCTGCTCCATATCCACCAAAATGGTCTGGATGCCTTCGGACATGGGCGCAATCGGGAGAAGGGTTGCCGGGCGCGTGTCCGGTTCCGGCAAGGCCAGTTCGAGCCTGTCAACGCTCGCGCCCTTGCGGATCGGCGCGAACGCCCAGCCGCCGCTGCCGGTTTTCGTGCTCTCGCGATGCCCGTCGCTGTAATGGAAGGTAACCTCCACCCTTGACAGGCGTATCTCATGGGCAGGGTTGCCCACGATGATGGCGATGCCATCTTGCTTTTTTTCCCGCGGAATCACGCCAGGATCTTCCTCCTGCGGCAGCTTGCATTGCTCCGGAACGGGTGGGCTGCCGATATCGGGCGCTTCGAGGCTAGCGGCGCTATAGGCTTGCTCCATGGCGTAGAGGGCGTCGTGCCAGCGGATCATCGCCATGTCCGCGCTGTCGCGCTCTGCATCGCTGGCGGTGTCGAGAACGGCTTGCGCAATCGCGCGGCCCGCTTCGTCGCGAGCGCGGATGGCCTCGGCCTTTGCTTCCTCAGCCTTCGCGATTTCGGCTGGACCCGCTGCGGGGCGTTCGCCAAAGGAGGCGGGCGATGTCGCCGCGATGCGCGAACTGACCCAGGGGCAGCGCAAGGCGATGGCGTCCTCCATGCGGGAACGGACCTGATCCCGCCGTCGGCTTTCGGCCATCTCGTTCCATTCAGCGCGTTCGTCGGCGCGGAACAGAGGGGCGTCGACCGAAGGCAGATCGGCGGCGAGCGTCACCGTCTTGCCATCGCGTCCCCATCGGCCCCGCGCGAACTGATCGACCGCGCCATAGCTGATATACCATTCGAAGCGCCCATCGGCCTTCAACAGAAGCTCCGAACCCGTCTCCATCATGCCGGAAAGATAATAATGCCCGACCAGCCCGGCGTCGGGCGGGCCGATCTGGACGGGCGGATGGTTTGTCACGCATCGGTTCATGCGTTGGTCGCGGGCGATCGTCCCGGCAGTGTAATCGAGCGATTCCTTGATCTCCTGCCCCGCATTGGCGAGCATCTGCGCGCGGGCCTGCTTGATATAGTCCGCGCCCCTGCCGAGCGTGGCGCAGACATCGCCTTGCCGGGCTTCCCGCATGGTCCGCGCGATATCCCGCTGCAAATCGCCCCGGATCAGAAGGAGGGCAAGACCCTGATGCGCCGGGTCGGCCGCGAGCAGCGCGTCGCCTTGCTGGTAAAGGTCGATCGCCTTGGCCAGATCCCCTTCCGAACGCGCCGTCGAGGCGGCCTCCAGCATGGAAAATGCATCCTCCTGGCTCTGGGCCGCCACAGGCGTCGCAAGGAACAGGGTGGCGATTGCCGCGAGCAGGGCGAGGGGGGGCAAGGGCGTCATTTCCTGTCCCTGCTACAATAGAGGGCGGACAGGCGCAATCGGCGACCGGGTTCTTCCGTAGAGGGCGGGGCGGAACTGGCGCTATTTCGCGGCAGGGGTAGCGGCAGCGGCAGGGGGCAGCCAGGGCCGGCTGGTCGAGGGTCTGCCCAGCCAATAGCCTTGTTGCCAACAAGCGGTGGAACGGGGGACGAGGCTCGACTGGATTTGCCTCGCCAGATTGCTTTCGGCTTCGGTTTCTATGCCTTCGACAACGACATCGGCCGCGATGTTGGCCGCGATGCCCGCAAGGTGGCGCAAAAGCTCCCGATCCCGGTCGGAGTCGCCCGCATTGCGGATGAAACAGGCGTCGAGCTTAACGATATCGGGCTGGATCATCATCGCATTGCGGATCGAGGCATGGCCGACGCCGAAATCGTCCAGCGCGATGCGGCATCCATATTCGCGCAGCCGGGTGGCGAAGTGGACGCCGCCCTCCGCCAGCTGCGCGGTTTCGGTGATCTCCACCACCAGCCGTCGGGCGAGGGCGGGGGCTTTCTCCAGCCGGTCGAGCAGCGTCAGCCACCACCCGCCGCCGGAGGTGCTCGCGCCCGACAGATTGACCCCGATCACGGCATCGGGAAAATGGTCGAGCTCATCGAGGATCAGCGCCATCACATGATGGTCGAACAGCCCTGTCATGCCGAGCAGCTCCAGCGCGGGGAACAGGGAGGCGGGCGTGATCCCCGCTTCCGGCGCGAAGCGGGTCAGCGTCTCGTGGTAAAGCTGCCTGTCCGTATCGTCCGCCGCGACCACCGGCTGCCAGGCGAGGGTCAGTTGGCCCTTCGCCATCGCCGCAAAGGCTTGCGCGGCGATGGCCATGGCGGCGCGATAGCGCTGCGTCCAGTTTTCGCCCGGTTCGGGCGCGGCGATGTCGGGATGTGCGAAATGATCCGGCCCGCTCCCCGGCGAGTGGGCTGCCCAGCTGAGCGCAGGATGCAGGGAAGCCCCACCGTAGCGCACCGGCGTCAGCGACAGGCGGAAAAACAGTGCCTCCAGCATAGCCGCCGCCTCGCGCTGCGATGCGCCACGGATGGTCAGCCACCAATGACCGCACGCGCCGCCTTCCGTCAGGCTGATGCCGGGCGCCCGCCCGATTTCCTGCCCCACTGCCCGGAGCATCGCGTCCAGCGCCCCTTCCCCGAAGGCGACGCGGATCGCCCGCGCATTGTCCATGCATAGCCTGAAGCGCGGCGGCTGACCATGCCTGTCATCCAAAGCGAGCAAGGAAAGAGCAAAAGAAATGGTCATGAATGGCCTGAACCGCGATCTCCAAAAAATGGCCTATCCGCGCCGCGCCGCATGATGGCGGGCGGTTGGCGGGCCGCCGGTGCTGCGCGGCCTTTCATGCCGCGACCGGGCAGGTCAAGGCTCTTAGGAAGCAGGCATTCGTGTGTCGCGCCGAAATACAACCGATGCGGGCGTGATTGCCGCGCCCGCCGTGGCAGCGATTTATTGCCCGACTTACAAGATGGAGGGCGAATTTCCCGGATTGCGAGGCGGGCGGGATGGAACCGCTGTGGTCCTTGTTTCTGCTGAAAATCCGGCATCTGCGGGTAAGCCGGTTTCTCGGCTAAGGGCAGTCCGCCTCCGATTGGGTATAGTGGCTTGAGCGAAACCGCGAATGGTGTGGGGATGAGATGGACGGCGCGCATGGCTCGCGCGGCATGGGTGGCGTTCGCCGCGCTGTGCGTCGGCGTGCCCATGGCCGCCGCCGCGGAGGAGCCGCTGCCTCCCGCACCTGCCGCCAGCCCGGTGATCGATCGCGACCGCAGCGATCGCCTGCTGCCGCAAATCCCCCGTGCCGCGCCTCTGCCCTCCGCTCCCGCCGGTGCTCCCCCCGTCGCCGCTATTCGCGGGGCTGGCGATATCCTGCTCACCCACGTCTTCTATGATGGAGCGACGCTGCCCGCGGCGAAGCTGGACAAGGCGGTCGCCCCCTTCCTCGGCAAGCCGCTGGTGCCGGACATGGTGCAGGCGCTCGCCAACCGCATCGTCGGCGTTTATGCGGAAAGCGACATTGCCTTTTATTCCGTCTCCGTCCCCGCGCAGACGCCGCATGGCGGGATATTGGTGGTGAAGGTGATCGAGGGGCGGCTCAAGGATTATCGCCTGCAACGCGAGACGCGCAGCATCCCCCGCAAGCTCGTCGATGCGCAGATGCGGCGCCTGATGCGCGAAACTCCGCTGACCAGGAGCGGCTTGCAGCGCTCGCTCGCACTGCTGCGGGATATTCCGGGCCAGACGGTCGATGTCGGCATGCGGCAACTCCCCGGCGAGGGCGATGTCGCGCTCGACATCACGGTGCGGCGCAAGCAATTGCAGATCGGCCTCACCATCGACAATAGCGGCGTCAGCAATGTGGTGGAGAGCGTGCAGGCGCAGGTCGCCGTCGCCTATAACGGCCTGCTGCGCGAGGGCGACCGGCTGAGGGTATCGGGTTATCTGCCGTTCCAGCCGGGCCGCTATCAATTTTATTCGGCGGGATACAGCACACCGATCGGCAGCGATGGCCTGACCTTCGGCGTCAACTATGCGCGGATGAAGACGAAATCGGAAATGGGCATAGAAGGCGAGGCCGGGCTGGCGGGCCTTACGCTCAGCTATCCGGTCATCCGGTCCTTCAAGCGCAATCTGAAGCTCAACCTGTCGGCCGATGGCGTCAACAGTTCCAACTATTATCTGGATACCAGTTTCGGCCGCTATCATTCGCGCGCCGTGCGGTTGGGCGCCGAATATTCCAGCATCGGGGAGAGGGACGGGTTCGCCGTGTCGCTGGTCGGCAGTCGGGGTCTCGATGTGCTGGATGCGCAGGCCTTCAACGGATTTTCGGAGAAGGAATTTGCCAAGGTCAACATGCAGGCGGCAGGGGTAGTCCCGCTGACCCGCCATCTTTCCGTTAGCACCACCGTGCGGGCGCAATATTCCAAAGACAAGCTCCCGGTGACGGAGCGTTTCTCGCTTGGAGGAAGAGGCGGCGGCCTCGCCTTCCGGGTCGGCACGGCGACGGCGGAGAAGGCCGTTGCGGCCAGCGTGGAAGTTGGCTGGCAATTGCCGGCACGATCGCCTTTGCTCAAAAATACCACGCTCTTCGCCTATGCCGATGGATCGACCGGGCGTTCGGTGGCGCGGCCTGTCTATGCGCTTCCCGCCAGCTCGGTCTCGATGGCGTCGGTCGGCGGCGGCGTGCGTCTCGGCCTGCCCTATGGGTTGCGAGCGAGCGCGGAGGTGGCGGTTCCTGTCCATCGCCCGGACGCCTTTTATAAAGACAAGGCCCGTTTCCTGTTCGGGATCAGCCGGTCGATCTGAGATCCGTTTTGCGTGTTCGCAAAAACGGAAAAAGCAACCGGCTTTTCAAAAGAGGGGTGAAAGCGTGAAAAATGTCTGGGAGGTCTGGTCGGCCGCTCTTTCCCCTGCCGAGTGCGATTTTATCGCCGAGCGCGCTGCGCTCTATTCGCCGCAATCCGCGACCGTCGGTTTCGATGAAGGCAGGCGGGACGATCTCGCCTATCGATCCTCCACCATCCGCTGGCTGGATGTGGGGGCGGAGCGAACGATTGTCGATCGGATCATGGCCTTTGTCGTGGCGTCGAACCGCAATAATTTCGGCGTCGATATCGTCGCGCCTTTCGATCTTCAGTTCACCGAATATCTCGGCGCGCAGAACGGCAAATATGACTGGCATCAGGATGTGTGGCTGGAATCGACCCGTCCCTATGACCGCAAGCTGTCGGTGGTGGTTCAGCTGTCGGAGCCTTCCGATTATAGCGGCGGCTCCTTCGAGTTTTTCGGCTTGCAGCCGCCGGGCGAAAAATTTGCGCCAAGGGGCAGCATCCTCATCTTCCCGTCCTTCCTGCAACATCGGGTTTTGCCGGTGGTGTCCGGCATGAGGCGCAGCCTCGTTTCCTGGGTGGAAGGACCGCGCTGGCGCTGACCGGCGGCGGGCGGTTCTCCCAATATGGTTAACGGTTCATGGAGCCGCTGATGCCGCCTCCGATTTTCCCCGAGCTGACGGTCCTTTGCCTGCTGCTCGGCGCGTTCGCCCTCCTCGCCGCGAGCTATAGCGACCTGCGCTGGCGGCGTATTCCCAACGCTCTGTGCCTGTTCATGGCCTTGCTGGCGCTGCCCTATTGGATCGGGCGCGCCGGTCCGCGACCGGAGGCGCTGCTGGCGCCGTTGGCCTTCTGCGTTGCCGCGCTGCTGGTGCTGGTGCCCCTGTGGCTGGCGCGGATGATCGGCGGGGGCGATGTGAAGCTGCTCGCCAGCCTGATGCTGTGGCAGGACGGCAACCGGCTCGATGTGATGCTTGCGGCGATGATGCTGACAGGCGGACTTGCCGGGCTGGCGGTCTGGGGCATCGACGCGGTGCGGGCGGATGGCCGCCGTTTCGCAGTGCCCTATGGTGTAGCGATCACGGCAGGCGCTTTTGTCGCTCATTTCCCGCTCCTGCAAAGGCTTCTGGCCCTGCTCGATTGACCTCTGCCGCATGTCCGCCGCCGAGTCGGCTGCCAGCGATTCGCCGCTGAAACGGGCGAGCGATGGAATGGAAGGCGCGCTGGCGGGAAAGCGCGAGGCGGGCTGGGAAGAAAAGAACCGGACCGGCTTTCTCCCGCCTTTTTCGGAAAAAGCGGCTCTTGCGTGTCTGTGTCCGGTCTTTCCGCTTCCTTCCATGCCAAATGCTGGAAATCGCTTGTCCCCTGCTGCCTGAAAAGAGGTTTTGCGTGTTCCTGCACCCCCTTTCCAGAACGCTTTTTCAAGCGTCGGGAGCATTTTTCCCGATGTCATCGCATCGGTTCTTTCTGCGCGGGACGATGGCGATTTGCCCACGTTAAGCCTCCCACGAGCGAGCGCAGTTTTGCCGCGCTTGGGTTTTTAATGTGGGAGCGTGAAAGATAATGTCTCTATCCGGATTGAGCCGCCTGATCGGTAAGCGCCAGCT
>CAYLKZ010000093.1:7474-11775 GCA_964384275.1 uncultured Sphingobium sp.
CGTGAAAGATAATGTCTCTATCCGGATTGAGCCGCCTGATCGGTAAGCGCCAGCTGTTGTGCGCCACCTCGATTCCCTTGCTGTTCCTCAGCGCCTGCGCTGACGGGGTCGGCTTCGACGTGAACGCCGCCGGGGGCCAGCCCACCGTGCCGAGTGGTCCGACCGGCCCCACGGGTCCGACCGGTCCGGATGGTTCCGGCGGCCCGACTGGTCCCAGCGGCCCGACTGGTCCCGATGGTTCCGGCGGCCCGAGCGGCCCCTCCGGTCCGAGTGGTCCTACCGGCCCGAGCGGCCCCTCCGGTCCAAGTGGACCTACCGGCCCCAGTGGTCCTACTGGTCCTTCCGGTCCTACCGGCCCCGATGGGTCGGGCGGTCCTTCTGGTCCGAGCGGTCCTACCGGCCCCAGTGGCCCGACTGGTCCTACCGGTCCCTCTGGTCCCGGCGGTCCAAGCGGACCTACCGGTCCCTCCGGCCCGACTGGTCCCGGTGGCCCTACCGGTCCCACTGGTCCTACCGGCCCGACTGGTCCTTCCGGTCCGACCAGCCCCTCGCTCACCGGCCCGCTGGTTTCGCCGTCCGTCGGCGGTAACACCATCCTCGGCCCGAGCGGTTCCGGCACTCTCGTCGGTGTCAATCTGCTGCCTGGCTCGAACCCCTCGACCGGCGCGCTCGCCACTGTCGATGTGTTGAGTGATAGCAATACCGTCATCGACGTAGCTCTGCCGACCACCGCGGCGCAGGTCGATGCGGCGCTGGCGCCCGTCAACTCGCTGGTCGGGACCGTGCTCGGCAGCAATGTCGGCAATACCGTGTCGCAGTTGACCGGATCGCTCTCGCCAACGGTCGCCACCGTGACATCGACGGTGGATTCGCTGGTTAGCCCGCTGCTCGGCACGGTGAATGGCACATTGGCGCCGGTGACGGGCAGCCTCGTGGGGCAGAATGGCGTGCTGGCGCCCGTTACCGGGGTCGTTACCGGCCTTGTCGGTGGCCTGACCGGCCAGCTTGGCGGTGGCGCGAATGGGGCGGCCACCTATGAAGGGCCGCTGCTCGGCGTCAATCTGGGCGGCAACAGCGTGACCACGCCGAGCACGGTGGATACGTTGGTGGGCGTCAACCTGCTTGCCCCGGTCAATGGCACGCCCGCCGCCGGCCAACTCGCCACCGTCAGCGTGCTGTCGCAGGGCACGCTGGTCGATGTCGCGCTGCCCACCAGCACGGCTGGCGTACAGGCCGGATTGCAGCCGGTCGTCGATCTGACCGGCTCGCTGCTCGGGCCGCAGCTCGGCTCCGTCGTCGGGCAGGTGACGAACGCGGCATCGCCCGCTGTCGCCGCCGTTACGACGGTGGTGGATGCGGTCGCCAGCCCCGTTCTCGGCGTGGTGAACTCGCTCGGTGGCGGCCTGCTCGCTCCCGCAACGGGTCTTCTGGGCAACGGGTCGGCCAATGGCGCAGACGGCCTGCTGGCCCCCGTGACCGGCCTGCTGGGTGGCGGTTCGTCGAGCGGTGGCCTGCTGGCTCCCGTGACCGATCTGGTCGGTTCGGTGCTGGCGCCTGTCACGGGTGGTGAGGCGTCCACCTCTGGCGGCTTGCTGGCACCGGTAACGGGCTTGCTCGGTGGCGACTCCGCGAACGGCGGTCTGTTGGCCCCTGTCACTGGCCTGCTGGGCGGTGACTCCTCGACCGGTGGCCTGCTCGCTCCCGTGACCGATCTGGTTGGTGGCGTGCTGGCGCCTGTCACCGGCGGCTCGCCCGCGCCCGTACCCGGCCCGGTGGGTGGAGGTTCCTCGACCGGCGGCCTGCTGGCCCCCGTCACCGGCCTCCTCAATTCCGTGCTCAGCCCGGCTACCGGTTCCTCCTCCGGCCTGGGTGGTCTGTTGTCCCCCGTCACCAATCTTTTGGGAGCGGGCCGCAACTGACCTTCCGGGGCAGAGTCCGGCCCGGCACCCCCCACATGCCGGGCCGGAATTTCACGCATGACCGTGGGGAAATTTTCGTGCCGCCGGATAGAAGGGCGAAGATCATGACCAAGGACGCGATTGCCGAAACGGCTTGTCTGTTCATCATCCGCCTGAACAATATCCGGCAAATCCGGGCGGCCTTTGGCGAGGAAGCGGGCAGCCATGCGCTCGACGCACTCGCCAGTCGTCTCGATCCGAATTTCCGAGCCGTCGAGAGCCTGCGCATCGGCCATGACGATATAGAGATTCTCGTCCGAGAGCGCTGGGCGGGGCCTCTCCCCATCGGTATGATGGTCGATACGCTTTGCTCCCTGCTGGGTGCGGAGCCGATATTATATGGCGACGGCGCGCTGGTGCTGTCGGTGTCGGCGGGCGGCGCGATCGTCGCGGGTGAGGACGGTGCGGCTGCCATGGAAGCAGCGCGCGCCGCCGCGCGGCGGCATCTCGCCGGTTCCTCGGTGCGGCCCGATCATTCGGGCGATCGTGGCCAAAGCTGGGCCAGGCTGTTGCGGCAGGACATGGCGAGCGGTGCCGCGCTGCTCGACCAGTTCGCCCATGGCGCGACCTTCTTCAGCTGGCGCCCGGTGCGCAAGGCTGGCGATATTTCCTTCTCCCTCCACCACGAAACCAGTCTCTGCCGCATGAGCGAGAGCGGGCAGCGGACCGATTGCGGCGAAGGCTATCAGGCGCTGACGCGGCTGGGGCTGACCTATGCCATCGAGCATCAGATCATGTCCCGCGTGCTGGACGAGCTGGAGCGGGATCCGTTCGCCTGCCTCTGCGTGCCTGTCTCCGCACAGAGTCTCTCCTTCCATCTGCATGGCCGGGACAGCAGCTGGACGGAGCTGCGCCGCAGGCTGGCGCAGGATCGCGGTCTGGCAGGCAGGCTCATCGTGGAGATTGACGAAAGCTCCGCGCTCGTTTCCCTGGATGATGCGCAGGAATTTGTCGCGGTTATCCGCTCGCTTGGCGCGCGCATCGCGTTGGGCAAATTCGGGTCGGGTTTCGCCTCGATTGGCCAGCTCCTCACGCTGGACGCCGATATCGTGAAGCTCGACAGCGCCTTTGTGCGCACCGCCTTCCAGTCGGAGCGGCATCGCGCGCGGCTTGCGCATCTATTGGGTCTGGCCCGGACGATCGGGCCGATGGTGATCGTCGATGGCGTCGATTCTGGCCTCTTCCTGCAACTGGCGCTGGAGGAAGGCGCCGAATGGGTGGCGGGCAACCATGTCGGCAGCCCCAGCCTGACCCGCCGCTGGGAGCAGGAGAAGCAGGACGAAACCGTCATTTCCTTAAGCAATTTCAGAGCTGGCCTCGGGCTTTCGTCCGGGGCCGGAGAGGCGCCCCCAAGGGTCGCACTGGGCGGCCATTGAGCCGGCCCGCCTCCCGTCGCGCCCTGCCCGGCGCGGCGGGAGGAATACGCACATTGGCAACCGGTGCGGTGCTCGTCGGGCCAGCGCCGGGAAAAGAGAAAAAAGGGAAGTTTATTGTGTCGGTAATGCAAATGATGTTCCGCAATCTGCGCCATGTGGTGGCGGGTGGCGCGCTGGCCTTCAGTCTCGGCGCCCACGCGCAGGTCGTCGGCCCCTATGAAGGCTATGGGCGGACGGCTGGCGAGCAGGCCGTCGGCAGGGTGCTGGACGGCAGCGCCCCGCTTGCGGGCAGCGACCGGGCGGCGATGATGCAGTCCCTCGCCCAGTTGCCCACGGCCAGCCAGCGCGCCGATGCGCTGGGCCAGCTTTCCGCGCGCAGCTATACGCTCCTCCCGCGCCTCGCCACCCAGTCGATGGATGGCCATGACCGGCAGTTGCGCGACTATCTGGTCGAGCGGCGGGCCATTGCCGCCGACGCTCCGGCCGATGTGCCGGCGAGCGGGCCGGGCACCATCACCATGATGCTGACCGGCGATCTGATGCAGGGGCATTTCAATGGGCGGACCGATCGCCCCGCGGCCACCATGGACAGCCGCGCCCTCCGCTTCGCGATCGATGTGCGTCCGGTTCCCAATCTGCTGATCGGCGCGACCATTGGCATAGAGGGGATCGACGCCCGCCTCGACCGGGAGAAGAGGCCGCGCATCACCGATTTCAATGCCTATGTCGGTCCCTATGCCAGCTACAGCAACGGCAAATTCTACGTCGATATGACGACCGGCTATAATTTCGCCGAATATCGCCTGCGCCGTCAGGTGAGCTGGGCGGGTTTCGACAACCGGCTGACGAGCAACGGCATGGTCGAGGGCGACGGTTGGGCGGCGACCGCCGAGACGGGCGCGCTGCTGCGCGCCGGGAAGCTGCGCGTCCAGCCCTTTGCCGGACTGCTCTATCGCTACGCCGATGT
>CAYLKZ010000094.1:0-11705 GCA_964384275.1 uncultured Sphingobium sp.
TCGGCTCCCCCTCCATCGTCGCCATGATGGCGTCGAGATCCTGTCCGGCCTCCGTAACCGCATGACGGCTTGCCACTCCGATGAGATATATCAGGCTTGCGTTCATTGGTTTCCCCCTCCTGATTTTTTCTAATTATATAAGCGCGGGCTCCGGCCCGGCATTCGTCGCGGGGGCGCGCTCTTATCTCCGACGCTCGCGCACCTCATCTTAGCAGCCGAGGCTATCACAGGAAGGCGATGCGATCAGTCGCTTTTTATGTTGTCAAAGGTGCATAGTTGCGCGAATTGATCCAATTAACGGTCCCATCGACCGCATTCTGGACCAACGGCGGCGATCGCTATGTCCTGACGAAACCCGCAGGATAAGGATTACATTGCATTCACGGCCCGCTATACAGCGGCGATCGCCGGTCCAACCCGGCATGTCTCGCACCATGGAGATTAGTTTCTCGGCGAAATGGTAAAAACCCGATCGCTGGCGGCATCACATTGTCGATGCCCGCCTGACAGTCCGCCGGAAATTTGCAATGCTCCCACAAGGTCGGCCTGAATAATCTGTCAAAGAGAGGAAGAATGAGCATGACGAAAGGCGTTGCAGTCGTCACCGGCGCGAGCCGAGGAGCTGGTCAGGGCATAGCGCGGGCGCTGGGGGCGGAAGGATATACAGTCTACGTCACCGGGCGCGGGCAGTCCCCCGATGCGGCACGGCTGGGCGGAAGCATCCACGACACCGCCGCCGAGGTCACGGCTGCCGGAGGACAGGGCATCGCCTATGCCTGCGACCATGGTGACGATGCAGCGGTGCAGGCCCTGTTCGACACCGTCGAGCGCGAGCAGGGACGGCTGGACATATTGGTGAACAACGCGGTCATGCTCCACGAGGATCTGATCCGCCCCGGCCCGTTCTGGACCAAGCCCGCAGACATGGCCGACATTCTGACCATCGGACTTCGGTCGAGCTATATCGCCGCACGCGCGGCGGCCCCCCTGCTGGTCGCCAGGCCGGGCGGATTGATGGTTTTCACGTCAGCACCGGGGGCGGTCAACTATGCCCATGGCCCCGCTTATGGCGCACAGAAGGCCGGAACCGACAAGATGGCCGCGGATGTCGCCGTCGAACTGCGCCCCTTCGGCGCCGCTTCGGTCGCAATCTGGATGGGCCTTCTGAAAACCGCGCGCACCGAGGCTGCCATGGCCGAACGCCCCGGTCAGTTTGATTTCCTGCTGCCGATGGCCGAAACGCCGGATTTCACCGGACGCGTCATCGCGGCTATCCATCGCGATCCGAACATGATGGAGCTTTCCGGCAAGACCCTGATCGGCTCGGAGCAGGGGAGAGAATATGGCGTGCTCGACATAGACGGGAACAGCCCCGAATCTCTCAGGAGCATTGTCGGCTCCCCGAACGTCTACTCCACCAAGAATATCGACTGACAAGCGGGCAGAAGCCTTTAACGAATCTATCCCGCAGCGGCAGCGCCAACCCCCTTCATGGGCCTGCCTGTCGCTGCGTTTCCCGGATCGCTGGGCGCCAAGCGTCGGGATGACCGGCATGAAGCCGAACATCCGCGCTATCGCCTGAATAACAGCGAAGCGCGTATAGCGCTCGACAGACGCAGGGGGGCGCTTCAGCCAGCCTTTGCACGCCGCGATCGAATCGATTGAACCCGGTCAAGACAAGCCTGTTCAGGCGCCGACGGCCTTGACGATCTCTGCCCATTCGGCCTCGTCGATCACCCTGATGCCGAATTCCGCCGCTTTCTTGAGCTTGCTGCCCGCGCCCGGCCCGGCAACGACCAGATCGGTCGCCTTGCTGACCGATCCCGCCGCCCGCGCGCCGAGCTTTTCCGCCTGCGCCTTGGCCTCGTCGCGGCTCATCGTTTCCAGCTTGCCGGTGAACACGACGGTCTGGCCGGAGACAGGGCTTTCCAGCGTCTCCACCACATAGTCGGGCGGCGAGACCTCTGACAGCAGATCGTTCCACACTGCGCGGTTATGGTCCTCATGGAAGAAATCGGCGAGCGCATGGCCGACCGCCGCGCCGATATTCTCTATGCCGATCTGCGCGGCGAGCGCGGCGTCGATGCGCTTGGCCTGCTTCGCCTCCTCCTCGTCAGGCAGGCGTTCCATACCGTCGCGCAGGGCCATCAATTCGTCGGCCAGCCCCTGCACCGCCTCGATCCGCTTCAGCCGCTTCAGCAAATCGCGCGCGGTGACGATGCCGATATGACGGATGCCTAGCCCGAAGAGCAACCGCGCCGCATCGGGCTGGCGCTTGCCCTCGATGGCGGCGAAAAGGTTATCGACCGACTTGTCCTTCCAGCCCTCGCGCCCCAGCAATTCCTGCCGATGCGCCTTCAGCCGGAAGATATCGGGCGGCCCATGATCGAGCCAGCCGAGCGCGAAAAATTCCTCGATGCTCTTCTCGCCCAGCCCCTCGATATCGAGCGCGCCGCGCGAGACGAAATGCTTTAGCCGTTCAATCCGCTGCGCCGGGCAGATGAGGCCCGCCGTGCAACGCACATCGACCTCGCCCTCTTCGGCCACCGCCTCGGACCCGCAGGCCGGGCAATGATCGGGGAATATATAGGCCGGGCGGTCCTCGTCGCGGGTCAGCGTCTCGACCACCTGCGGGATCACGTCGCCCGCGCGCTGCACCACCACTCTGTCACCGGGCCGCACGCCCAGCCGCGCAATCTCATCGCGATTATGCAGCGTCACATTAGAAACGACGACGCCGCCCACCGTCACCGGCGTCAGGCGTCCCACCGGAGTCAGCTTGCCGGTGCGCCCGACCTGAATGTCGATCGCCTCCAGCGTCGTTTGCGCGCGCTCCGCCGGGAATTTATGCGCGATCGCCCAGCGCGGCGCCTTGGCGACGAAGCCAAGCCGCTCCTGCCAGTCGAGCCGGTCGACCTTGTAGACCACGCCGTCGATATCATAGGGCAGGTCGGCGCGGCAGCGCTCTATTGCGCGATATTGGCCGATCAACGCGTCGGCCCCATCGAGCCGCGCCAGCAAGGGCGAGATTGGAAAGCCCCAGCGGCCAATCGCCTGCATCACACCCCACTGCGTCTCGCCCGGCAGCGCGCTCACCACGCCCCAGCCATGGGCGAGGAAGCGCAACGGACGCGAGGCGGTGACGGCGGCGTCCTTCTGCCGCAGCGATCCGGCGGCGGCATTGCGCGGATTGGCGAATTGCCGCACGCTCGTCTCATCGAATTCCGCGCCGCGCTGCTCGGCGAGCGCCCGCGCCTCATCCATCAGCCGCGCGTTGAGCGAGGCGAAATCGGCCTTCGCCATGTAGACCTCGCCGCGCACCTCGAACAGGTCGGGCGCATCGGCGGGAAGCTGCTGCGGAATGTCCGAGATAGTGCGGACATTGGCGGTCACATCCTCGCCCACCTGCCCGTCGCCACGCGTCGCCGCGCGCACCAGCTTGCGGCCCTCATAGCGGATCGAGAGCGACAGGCCATCGATCTTGTCCTCCGCCGTCATCGCCAGCGGCTCGCCCTCCGGCAGCGCGAGATAGCGCCGCACCCGCGCGATGAACTCGGCCACATCCTCGTCGGCAAAGGCATTGTCGAGGCTCATCATGCGCTTTTCATGCGCGACCTTGGCCAGCGCCGACCCCTCCACCGGGGCGCCCACCTGCTTGTTGGGGCTGTCGGCGCGGACCAGATGCGGGAACGCCATTTCCAGCGCGTTGTTCTCCCGCACCAGCGCATCATAGTCCGCGTCGCTGATCTCCGGCGCATCCTCGGCATGATAGCGCCGGTTGTGATGGGCGATCTGCTTCGCCAGCCGCATCAGCCGGTTGGCGGCTTCGGCTTCGGAAAGATTTTCGATTTCCTGCGTCATAATCTTTCCAGCAGCCGGTCGGCCTGCGCCCGCGCCTCGGCGGTGATGTCCGCGCCGGAGAGCATGCGCGCGATTTCCTCGCGCCGTCCTGCCTCGTCGAGCGGCCGCACATCGGTGCGTGTCACCTGCCTGCCTTCAGGGCCATCCGACGATTTGGCGATCAGCATATGCGCCGCGCCGCGCGCCGCCACCTGCGGGCTGTGCGTCACCACCAGCAGCTGCGTCGTCCGCGACAGGCGCGCCAGCCGGTCGCCGATCGCCGAGGCGACCGCGCCGCCGACCCCCCGGTCGATCTCGTCAAAAATCATCGTGCCGACCGCCCCCTGCTCGGCCAGCGCGACCTTGAGCGCAAGGATGAAGCGCGACAGCTCGCCGCCCGATGCGATCTTCATCAGCGGGGCGAAGGGCGCGCCAGGGTTGGTGGAGATGGTGAATTCCACGCGGTCCATGCCCTGCGGCCCCCATTGGCTGTCGGGCACGGTCTCGACCACGGTACGAAAGCGCGCGGCGTCAAGCTTCAGCGGCGCAAGCTCCGCCGCCACCGCCGCGTCCAGCCTGCCCGCCGCCTCCGCGCGCTGTTCCGACAGGAGGCGCGCCGCTGCCTCATAGGCCGCGCGCGCTTCCTTCTCCGCGCGCTCCAGCCCGGCCAGTCCTTCCGCGCCCGCCTCTATGCGGGAGAGGCGCGCAGCCATCTCGTCCGCCAGCGCGGCGAGATCGTCGGGTTGCACCTGATGCTTGCGGGCAAGCGCGCGCAGATCGAACAGGCGCGTCTCCACCGCCTCCAGCCGCGCCGGATCGAAGGACAACGCCTCGGCGGCGCGTTCCAGCGCCTCCTCCGCCTCGCTCGCCTCGATCACGGCGCGGTCGAGAGCGGAAAGCGCCGCCGCCAGATATTCATGATCGGGCGCGATCCGATCCAGCCGCCGCGCCGCCTGCCGCAACTGGGCAAGGCCGCCGTCGGACCCACCGAGCAGATCGCCAAGCGCGGTCAAATCCGCCCCAAGCTTCTCGCCCTTCTGCATTCCCGCCCGTTCCTCGGCGAGCGTCGCTTCCTCGCCCGGTTCCGGCGCGAAGGCGGAAAGCTCGGCGACGACATGGGTGAGATAGTCGCGATCCCGCTCGGCATGGGCGACCTCATCCCGCGCGCGGTCGAGCAGATCTGCCGCGCGCCGCCAGCCTTCATAGGCCGCGTGCACCGCCGCCGTGCCATAGCGCCCGAAGCTGTCGAGCAGCGCCCGGTGCCCAGCCGGATTAAGCAGGCCCCGGTCGTCATGCTGGCCGTGAATCTCGACCAGCGCGCTCCCCACCTCGCGCAGCAGCGCGGCAGAGCAGGGCTGGTCGTTGAGGAAGGCGCGGCTGCCACCATCGGCCTTCAGCGTGCGGCGGATGATGAGCGGCTCGCCCGGCTCCAGCGCCAGCCCGCTTGCCTCGGCCAGTGCGGCGATGCGCCCCCCCGCCTCGCCCGGTTCGAAACTCGCCGTGACGCTCGCCTGCGCTTCCCCGCTGCGCACCAGCCCGCTGTCGGCGCGCATGCCGAGCGCAAGCCCGAGCGAATCGAGCAGGATCGACTTGCCCGCCCCCGTCTCTCCGGTAAGCACCCCAAGGCCGGGCGCGAACTCCAGGTCCAGCGCCTCGATCAGCACAATATTGCGGATGGAGAGGGCCGTCAGCACCGCTTCATGCCCCTTTCGTTTCCTGTTTCCTCAAGCCGACGATCAGGCCGCAGGAGCATGCTCCCGAATCAGCTTATAGGCATGCTGATACCATCTGGAGCCGGGATAATTGGCGCCCAGCACCGCAGCCGATTTCCGCGCTTCCTCCGGCACGCCGAGTGCGAGATAGCTCTCGACCAGACGCAGCAGCGCCTCGGGCGTGTGGGTGGTCGTCTGATATTGGTCGATCACGTTGCGGAAGCGGACGGTGGCGGCGACCCACTGGCCCCGGCGCTGGTAGAAACGGCCTACCTCCATCTCCTTGCCCGCGAGGTGATCGTTCACCAGATCGAGCTTCAGCCGCGCGTCGGCGGCATAGCGCGTTTCGGGATAGCGTCGGATCAGCTCTCCCAGCGAATCCTGCGCCTGCTGCGTGATCTTCTGGTCGCGGGTGATGTCGGCAATCTGCTCATAATAATTAAGCGCGATCAGGTAGAAGGCGTAAGGCGCATCCTTGTTGCCGGGATGGATGGACAGGAAGCGCTGCGCCGCCGAAACGGATTCGGTATAATCCTTGTTCATATAATAGCTAAACGCGCTCATCAGCTGCGCGCGGCGGGCCCAGGGCGAATAGGGATGCTGGCGCTCCACCTCGTCGAACAGGGCGGCGGCGAGCTTATATTGCCCGCGATCCAGCCGATATTTGGCGCTGTTGTAGAGGGTAGACACGTCGCGGGCGACATATTGGGTGTCGGCCTTGTTCTTCGCACCGCCGGCGCAGCCGGACAGCGTGGCAACAGCGGCGAGAGCGCCCAGGGCAAGGCCAAGGGACCGGGAGGATAGCAACATCATGGCGCCGGTCATAACGCAGGCCATGGCCTTCGCCAAGCAGGAGATTGCGGCTGCACCGCGAGCCATCCCGGCGCCGGCGCGCTTTCCCGCCTCGTCCCCTGCCAACACGCCCCGTCCCGGCCCTGTCGCGTTCAAAGGGAGAGGCGCAACCGGGCGATCGTCCCGCCTTGGGGCCGGGGAAGCAGGCAATAGTCGCCCCTCAGTTGCGTCGCCAAAGTCGAGGCGATGCGCAACCCGAGGCTATCGGCCTGTTCCACCGCGAAGCCGGCCGGCAAGCCGCAGCCATTATCGGCAATCTCGATCCGCATCCCGCCCTTTCCCTCCGGCATGACATGAATGTCGATGCAGGCGTCGGACCGTTCCGCCAGCCCATGCTCGATCGCATTGCTGACCGATTCGGCAATCACCAGCGCCATCGGCACTGAAGCGCCAGGCGGCAGGTCGGGATCGCACCCTATATCGAGGGTGACGCGCACATCGTCGCGGCCGCTCGCTTGCAGGATGTCCCGCACCAATTGCCGCAAAAAAGGTTCGAGACGGTGGCGGCCCGTCTCGCTGTCATAGAGCGACCGGCTGATCCGTCCGACCAGCGACAGACGACGGCTCGCCTCATCAAGCGAGCGCGCCGCCCGCTCATCGGCCACCGTGCGGCGCTGAAGGCTGAGCAGCGCGCCCACCAGTTGCAGATTGTTCGAAACGCGATGCTGCAATTCGCGGAACAGGGTTTCGCGCATTTCCGCCAGTTGCCGGTTGCGCTCGCGCTCGACCGCAAGCTTGTAATTGGCCTGCTGCATCCAATGAACCAGCGCGATATCGACCGCCACCACCATTATGTAGAAGGCGAGCGCAAGCAGGCTGCCGAGCCAATGCTGGCCATCATAAAAAGGCAGGATGAACCAGTAATAGGAGATGATGCCGCCCAGCAACCCGGCCACCACGCCCGGACCGACGCCGAAAAGAAAGGAGCTGAGGATCACCGCGGGAAAGAAGGTGACATAGGGCAGGCCGGGGGGAAGCACCGCATCGACGCCCAGCCGGATGACAAGGCCGATGCCTACGAACAGGATAGAGAGCGGATAGCCGATCCAGGGCTTTCCCGGCATCAGCGGCAAACGTTCTACGAATAATTCATTGGCACGGTGCATATGGCCCCCACAGCACTTTCGGCGCGGAGGACCATAACCTCATTATTTCACAAGGAAAAGAGGCGAATAGGCCAACGAAAAAACTGCCTTGCCTTGTCATGGCAGGCCGGAAACACCGCGCCGGTCAGGCCTTTTCGAGCGTGCACTGCAACGGGTGCTGGTTCTGCCGCGCAAAGTCCATCACCTGATTGACCTTGGTTTCGGCGACCTCATAGCTGAAGATGCCGCACACGCCGACGCCGCGCTGGTGGACGTGCAGCATCACCCGAGTCGCTTCCTCCATGTCCATCTTGAAGAAACGCTGCAACACATGGACGACGAACTCCATCGGGGTATAGTCGTCGTTCAGCAGCAGCACCTTGTAGAGTGAGGGGCGCTTGGTGCGCGCACGGGTGCGGGTGGCGACGCCGACATGGGGGCCGGAGCCACCAGTGCCTTCATCCTCATGTCCTTCGGCCATTCGGGCCTGCATCTCAAAATTTCGAGTCTGATAAAACCCTGTCATCCGAACGAATATGGCCGCAGACGGACCTTTCGGCAAGAGGGTGCAAGCGCGAAACTCGTCGCGGCGATCGCCGGGCGGGACGAAAGGCCGTCAAAAAGGGCGCCTTCTCGCCAGCCAAGAAAAATGGCCCCGCTCCCGGCAAGGGAGGGGGCCATTTCTGTTTCGCGTTGCCGCGTTCCGCCTTATCAGGCGGAGAGCGAGCGAACCTTCTCGGTGACGACCGAAACGCGAGTGCTGATCGGCTGCACGACATCGCCGGCAAGCTTCAGCAGCGCTTCGCTGGCCTTCGCGCTTTCCTTCGCAAAGGCGTCGAAATTGCTCGACAGCAGTTCGCTCTGTAGCTGGAAGAACTCGGTCGGCGACTTGGCGGCGGCGAGGCTCTTCATCGCGGCAGAGGCCTTTTCGAAGCTCAAGCGGCCATATTCGGCAGCGCCCTGGCCAATGGCTTCCACGCCCTTGCCGGCGATCTTGCCCGATTCGACGAACGCTTCGACATTGCCCTTGGCGATATCGCCGAACTCTTCGAATGCCTTGGAGGATTTCTCAACCCCGGCCTTCGCCTTTTCGCTGATTTCCGAGAAAGCGGACTGGAAACGCTCCTTGGCTTCATCGGTGTATTTCTTGGTGGTTTCGAGCACATCAGACATGGGTTCTTTTCCTTTCTGCACGGCCTTTTCCGCCAATGGAGCAACCGCTTCGGCTTTGGGGGAAGATGCCTGTTCAGGCTCCTTCCGAACCATCGGCTCGGCAACGACTGGGGCGGGCTTGGGTTCTGCTACTTCTTGCGACACGGCAAGATCGGCTGCCGTCAGCTCGGCGACTTCTTCTACCATGCGCACTTCCTTGACCGCAGCGGACTTGCGCGGCTTGAGCGAACGGGCCTGTGCCTCGACAGCCGCAGGCTTCGCTGCCTTTGCGGCGGGCTTGCGGGAAGGGGCATTGGCTGAACGCCGGGGTGCTTTGGTGGTGCCGGTCATCACGGACTCCTCAATTGCTGCAACGCACAATACAGCATGTGAGGGAGGGGATCAAGACCTTTTTGTGCAGTGCAACAAAAAGGTCTTGATCCCTGAAAAACCTTGCGCAATCGGCCACAGCCAGATGTCAGGAAGCGCGGCTCTTCACATAGCTTCCCGGGGCGTCCTCCAGCGCGGGCAGCTTGCCCTTGCCGGGGATGCGGGCGCCCCTGGCTGCCACGCTGTCCGGGGCCAGCCCCTTGATCCATGCGCTCCAGTCCGGCCACCAGCTTCCAGGGGTTTCCTGTGCCGCAGCAACGAATTCCGGCAAAGTGGCGACGGAGTCCTCGCACGTCCAATATTGGTATTTCTGCTTGGAAGGCGGATTGACGACGCCAGCTATATGTCCCGACCCTGCCAGCACGAAGCGGATCGGGCCACTGAAATGATCCATGATCTTCCACACGCTCCTGGGCGGGGAGATATGATCTTCCTTGCCCGCCTGCACATAGCAGGGCGTCTTCACAAGGCGCAGGTCGATCGGGGTGCCGTCGATCTGGATCGCGCCGGGCACGACCAGCTTGTTGTCGCGATAGAGGTCGGCCAGATATTGGCGGTGCCAGGCGGCAGGCAGGTTGGTCGTATCGCCGTTCCAGTAAAGCAGGTCGAACGGCGCATAATCCTCGCCCAGCAGGTAATTGTTGACGACATAATTCCAGATGAGGTCGCGCCCGCGCAGCAGATTGAACGTCGCCGCCATATAGCGCCCGTCGAGATAGCCCGGCGCGGACAGTTGCTCGACCAGCTTCAACAACTCGTCATCGATGAACAATGTGAGGTCGCCCGCCTCGCTGAAATCGATCTGCGCGGTGAAAAGCGTCGCGCTCGCCACCTTGCCCGCTTCCCCGCGCGCGGCGAGCAGCGCCAGCGTCGTGGCCAGCGTCGTCCCGGCCACGCAATAACCGATGGTGTGCACAGCCTCGACGCCCAGCAGGTCGCGCACCGTATCGATCGCGTCGATCTGACCGCGCAGGATATAATCGTCCCAGACTATGTCCTTCATGCTGGCGTCGGCCGATTTCCAGCTCACCATGAACACGGTCAGGCCCTGATCGACCGCCCATTTGACGAAGCTCTTTTCCGCCGACAGGTCGAGGATATAGAAACGGTTGATCCAGGGCGGAAAGATGATGAGCGGGGTTTCCTGCACCTTCCTGGTCGTCGGCTCATACTGGATCAACTGGTAGAGCGGCGTTTCCTTCACCACCTTGCCCGGCGTCGCGGCTATATTGACGCCGACTTCGAATGCGGAGCCGTCGGTCTGGCTCAACTGCCCCTTTTCGATATCCTTGAGCATATGGTGCAGGCCGCGCACCAGATTCTCGCCGCCGGATTCGATCGTCCTTTCGAGCACCACCGGGTTGGTGAGCGGAAAATTGCTGGGCGAAAGCGCATCGATCAGCCCGCGGGTCGCGAACCGGATCTTCTCCTTCTGCCGCGGGTCGGAGCCGTCGATGCTGTCCGACAGCCCGGTGAGATAATCGGAAACCAGCAAATAGCTCTGCCGGATCATGTCGTAAAAGGGATGCTCGGCCCATTGCGGCGCGGCGAATCGGGCGTCCTTGCGCGCGGCGGGGCTATCGGCCGGAGGGGTCGCCTTGCCCTCTCCCACCTGAAGGAAGCGCTGCCACAGCGCCAGGGATTCCTTTGCGAAATCGGCCTGAACCTGCGCCAGCCGTTCGGGCTGGAAGAAAGAAAGCCCCGGCAACAGGCCCGGCATCATGCCGCCGCCAGAAGGGATGGACGGCGCTTTTTTCGTCATCTGTTCAGCAGCATATTCCATCAGCAACTGCTGCGCCTGCCCCAGCGTCCGGGTCCATTGCTGCATCTGATCCAGCGAGGGGAGATGATCGGGGGATGCCGCCCTGGCCTGCGGGGAAGGACCGGTATCGGGAGGAAATTCGGGCAATGCAGGCTCCTCTCATGATCTTGCTGCCGCCACAGGCTGCCCCGGACGCGCGGAAAAAGCGAGAGTCTTTCTCTGGCGCCTGATCCAATCGCCGTATATAGCTGGGTTTGCGCCGGGCGATTTGTCGCGCCCGCGCTTTTTCAACAGGAAAGTCACAGGAAAATGTCCGAAGAATTCTACCGCATCAAGCGCCTGCCCCCCTATGTCATCGCCGAAGTGAACGCGATGCGGGCAGCAGCGCGAGCGGCAGGCGAGGACATTATCGATCTTGGCATGGGCAATCCGGATTTGCCGCCGCCCGCGCATGTGATCGACAAACTGTGCGAGGTCGCGCAAAAGCCCGACGCCCATGGCTATTCCCAGTCCAAGGGCATTCCGGGGCTGCGACGCGCGCAGGCCAATTATTATGCGCGCCGCTTCGGCGTCGATCTCGACCCCGAAACCGAGGTGGTCGTCACCATGGGTTCGAAGGAGGGGCTGTCCAGCCTCGCCACCGCGATCACCGCACCGGGCGACGTGGTGCTGGCGCCGAACCCCAGCTACCCGATCCACACCTTCGGCTTCATCATCGCGGGCGCGACCATCCGCTCCGTTCCGACCACGCCGGACGAGCGCTATTTCGAATCGCTGGAACGCGCGATGGCCTTCACCGTGCCGCGCCCCAGCATCCTCATCGTCAACTATCCGTCCAACCCGACGGCCGAGACGGTGGACCTGGCTTTCTACGAACGGCTGGTCAGCTGGGCGAAGGAGAACAAGGTCTGG
>CAYLKZ010000095.1:0-11652 GCA_964384275.1 uncultured Sphingobium sp.
CCATGGCGGCGTAATGTTTAACCGCCCGCCCACACACGGAAATCCTGACAGTCCCCCACGCAGCCCCCTGCGCAAAGCTCTCGTGATGACATCAGTACGGGAACGGCCCGTACGCCTTGCCATACAATCCACGCGATCGAGCAATTCGGTCGGTAGGTTTATCGCTATTTGTTCTTCCATCCGTCTATCCTGCCTCATGCTTCCCCACGCGCCACCTTTGGCCCCGTTCTGGACCAACTAGAGTGCATCTGTCCACGCGGTCGCAGGCAGCAAACCCTCCATCCGTGCCCGACACTCCGGAAAAGAACCTCGGGCGCGAGTCTGGGACGTCTATGTCGATGATGCTCTCGTTCCGGCAGAACGCCGACAAGCGGATATCCACATCGATCGCGCGCAGAAAATAATCATTCGTCGCGGCGATAAAGGCAATCCGCCCCGCGGTGATGACGCTGCCGCCGGTATTCGGGACGCCGATCGTGATCGGCAACCGCGGCCGGATGCCTAGCGGCCCGGAATCCTTGCCCGTCCCGAACGGCCTGCGCCATGCGATTTCGCCGCTCGCCAGATCGATCCCTATCAGTTCCCCCATGGGAGGCCTGTTGCACGGCATCTGCAAGAGGCCGAGCCAAGGCCCATATTCGTAACGATAAGGCGAACCGATCTCCACTGGCCGGAACCATCGACCAATCCGGTCACACCGCATATTTTCGCAAGCTTCGTTCGCGTAGCTCAATGCCCAGTCCGGGCCTGTCCGACAGGATCAAATGACCCCCTTCAATATTCTCCGAAGGCTCGATCAGTTCCGCCCGCCAGGGCACTTCGCCAACTGCGAATTCAAGCACGCTGAAATTCGGCACGCCCGCCATGACATGCGCGGCAGCGATATTCCCCACCGGACTGGCTGGACCGTGAGGAGATACGGTGAGCCCCGCCGCTTCGGCGATCGCGGAGATCTTTTTCAACTCCAGCATGCCGCCGCATAATTTCACGTCGGGCATCACGATATCGACCGCCCCTGATTGCATGTACCTGTAGAAGGCATCGATCCCGAAAATCATCTCCCCGCCCGCCGTGGGCATGGGAGCCGCACGGTTGATCGCGGCCAGATCGGACAACCGCTTTTCCGGCGTGACTTCTTCCAACCAATAGAGGTTGAGCGGTTCCATGCGGGGCAATAGTTCAAGACCTTGCCGCAATGTGAAGCGGCTATGCGCATCGATCAGCAGATCACGCCCAGGCCCGATCGCATCGCGTACCGCCTGCGCACAGGCGATGCCCCTGTCCACTCCCTCCGCAATGTCCGCGCCTTCCACGGGCGCGGGAGGCATTTCATCGAACGGAGCCAGTTTCACCGCCGTGAATCCCGCATCGACCGCACGCCGGGCCATGGCCGCAAAGCCATCCGGGGCGCGCGGGTCCGCCGAACGGTTGATATTGGCATAGAGCGGGATATGATCGCGCACCTTCCCGCCGAACAGCTGGTACACAGGTTGGCCCAATAGCTTGCCGATCAGATCCCACAGGCACTGTTCCAGCGCACTGGCGGCAGAGCGCGCAACGCCGTTCGTTTCGCGCACCAGGTTCGCGGCCACGACGCGAAACCATTCCACATCGAAAATCGAGCGGCCGCGCAGCAGGTCGGTCAGGTGCTTGATATAGGCGATGGTCTTCTGATCGTTGCCGCCGTGCGATGCGTCGCCAACGCCGGTAAGACCATTGGCGGTTTTCAGGCGCACGATAACCCAGTTGCCCCGCCGGTTCACGCGCAGCTGGAACAGTTCGGCATCGGCGATTGTCGTTTCGGCCGTCTTGCGGGGGGCTGCGATAGCCCAGCCTCCGGCCATCGTCGCCGCAGGCGCAACAACCATGGCCCCGAGCAGAGAGCGGCGCTTCATCGGGCCAGTCTCTTGCCTGCCGCGCAGGCCGCGTCGTCGAACTGCAATTCCGCCAATGCGATCCCGCTTTCCCCCGCCACCGCATAGAGGAGGAAGGTGCGCCCGTTTTCCTGATAGATGGCGGGATCGCGCAATTGGTTGAGATGACCGAATGCGGTGCCGCGAACGGAAGGCTCCAACGGCGCGTCGGCCCCTTCCCAGGCGTGCGCGGGACGCAATATTTCCACTGCTTCACCGGCTTTCCAACGCGACCAATCGCCACCTATGTCGATCCGGCTCAGGTAAATCCGTTCCGGCACATCGCCCACTCGGGTCCAGAAAACGAACAGCTCGTTCCCGCGTTTCAGCAGCGCGGTATGCCGCTGATCCGCACCGAACAGTGCCGGGCCGCGCACGAAGTCATTGAAGCCGTCCTTCGAGCGGAAGAAGATGCCCGGCATCCCCAGCGCATAATGGTAGCCATCATGCTCAAACACCCGGAAATAGGACGGGCCGAGCAAGGGCGCACGCGGTTCAAAATGGATGCCGTCAGGCGATGTAGCGACACGCGTCTGCTGGTTGTCCTTCGATAGAATGCCGTGATAATAGAGAATGATGCGCCTGTTCGCATGATCGATATGCACATCGGGCGAGGCGATGTGCGGCTTCAGATTATCGTCCCCCTTGTCGTCGCTGTCGGCAATGTCAGGCAGGGCCGTCGGAAACAGGGACTCCCCGAGTTGCAGCGTGCCGCCGGGATGGATTTTCCAAGGCCCTTCGAGCGTGTCGGCATAGGCGAGGCGAATGCTGTCCCCCTTATGCGCGGCAAAATAGAGATAATAATTCCCCAGCCTGCCCTTCACCCAAGCGGGAACCTTTATCAAGGAAGGCCCCTGCACATTATCCCCGGCAGGCAGATCGATCCCGGCCGGGATGATGGGGCCGCCCTGCACACGCTTCGCCGCCACACAGACCGGCGCTTCCGCAGCCCCGGCAGTGGCTGGCAAGGCCGCCGCTGCCAGAAGCGCGATAACCTTGATCAAGCTTTTCATGTCCATGCTCGCTTTCTCACCTGTCGTCAGGTCAGCGTTTCGCCTGCGGCGTCACGTCAAAATCGACACGCGAAATCGTGCCTGTGAAACGGAATGGCGCCGTGTAGCCCGGTGCGGCCGCCGTCAGTTCATCCCGTCCGATCTCCATCCCTTCGGTGGCCCCGCCGGGAATGATATGGGCGATCGCGGATGAACCGGCAGGCACGCCATCGATTTCAAGCCTGCCCACGCCTCCGGCGCCCGCTGCATCGGGCGTGAACACGAACGCCACTGTCGATGCACCGGGGGGAACGGGCCGGTCGGATTGCAAACGCGCACCGTCGCGCTTGCGGTTCTGTTCATAGACCAGATGGCCATCCTTGATATAGAAGGCCCAACCGGCGGCAACATCCCCCAGCGCCACCAGCACGCCTTCGTCCTGCGCGCTCTTGCGTTCGATCCGCGCTTCGATGCGGAACGCCGCCCCACGCAATGCGGGCTGGTTAGCCGGCTTGATCGTCGGATCGGTGGGGAAGAAGGAATAGCGCCCGACGCCCTTGGCGCTCGACGTGCGGAATGTGCGGCTCAGCATGGTGCTGTCGTCCAGCGGCAGCACCTGATACCGCCGGGCAGCCTCCCACCATTTGCCTTCGAGTTCGCGGACCTTTTCAGGATAGCGCGACGAGAGGTCTTTGATTTCAGAGAAATCCTGATTCAGATTATATAGCCGCCAAGGATTTTCGTAATATTTCGATCCATCCACACGGCGCGACACCAGACGCCAGCCATCGGCATAATAGGCCCGATTGCCTTCGATCTCGTAATATTGCTCCTTCTTCGCGCTCGGCACCTTGGGGGCCTCGAAGGAATAGGCCATGCTCACGCCTTCAATGGGTTTGGTCTGACGGCCATTGAAAACCTGCGGCGCTTCGAGATTCAGCACCTCCAAAAGGGTCGGGACGATATCGTTGATGTGGTGGAATTGCGAGCGCACCTCGCCCCGCGCCTTAATGCCCTTGGGCCAGGAAATGATCAGCGGCACGCGCGTCCCGCCGCCGTCGGTGGTGCGCTTCCCTTCCCGCAATGGCGTGTTGCTGACCTGCGCCCAGCCATGCGGGTAATTGGGGAAGGTGTTCCAGTCGCCGAGCGTATCATAATAGGGCAGGTTGTCGGCGTTGGTCCCCGGAGTTCCCGCGGAATAGCCGGTCGCCACATTGGCTTCGCCTTCCACGCCGACAACACGGCTTGCGCCATTGTCCGACAGGATGACAAAGACCGTGTTTTCATATTGGCCGCTCTCTTTCAGATAATCGACCAGACGCCCGATATTCTGATCGGTCCGATCCAGGAACGCCGCGTAATTCTCCTGGAACCGCGCGTACATCTTCTTCTGATCAGCGCTTAGTTCCTTCCAGGGCACCACCCCCGGATTATAAGGGGCGAGGCCCGCATTCGCCGGGACCAGCCCGATCTTCTTCTGGCGCGCCAGGCGTTCGTTCCTGATCTTGTCCCAACCGGCATCATACCGTCCGGCATATTTCGCGCGGTCTTCCGGCTTCGTGTGATGCGGCGTGTGCATCGCACCCGTGGCATACCACAGCAGGAACGGCTTGTTCGGGTTGGCAATCCGCTGATCCCGGATCATCGAAATCGCCTTGTCGGTCAACACATCGGGCAAATAGAAACCGCCATCCGTCGGCGGCTTGATATAGGTCGTCCCTTCCGCGAGTGATCCGGGGAAGAACTGGCTTTCCTGCCCGCCGATGAACCCATAGAACTGGTCGAACCCGCGATGCGTCGGCCAGTTGTGGAACGATCCCCCAGGCGTGGAATCCTTGCTCGCGACCTGATGCCATTTGCCGACCGCCAGCGTGCCATAGCCATGAAGCTTGAGATGCTCGGCAATGGTCGGGGTATCGAGGCTCAGATCGCCGCGATAACCGGGCTGACCGCGATCCGCGACATAGTGCCATCCCGATCCGGTCGAATGCTGATTGAGGCCCGTCAGCAGCGCGGCGCGGCTCGGCGTGCACAACGCGGTCGAGGTGAAATTGTTGTAGCGCAAGCCGTTATCCGCCAACGCGTCAATCGTCGGCGTGTGAATTTCCGATCCGTAGGCACCGAAATCGGAATAGCCCAGATCGTCCAGCAGGATGATCACGATATTCGGAGCCCCTGCGGGTGCTTCGACCTCCTTGGCGTAAACGGGTTCCGGCCGGTCTGAATCCAGTTCGCGGATAGGCGTCAGATCAGGCGCCGCCCATGCGGGAAATACTATAGGCAAACAGGTCGCCAGCAAAGCGCGTGCAACGGTTTTCTTGACCATGTCGGAACCCCCTTGATGCAGTCCGCCGGGGCTTATGCCGGGCGGTTGATAGTGTAGGATGCATATGGTTCGAGCGAGGCAATCGCCGCGATCGGTTCCGGCGGGCGCCAACGGAACTGCTTCACGGTGACGCGATCGGGATAGACATCCACGATGCTGAAGCCGTTCCGCTCTTCGATTTTCGCCACATCTTCGGATTCGAGCGCTGCGGGATGCCACGGGAACACGCCGCGCACGGTGCTCGGAAACCCTTGCTTCGCCGTCCCGATCGGGCCGGGCAAAATGGTATGGATCGGATTGGCGGAAAGATCGATATCGCCGCTGCGGCTGATCTTGCTGATCGCACTGGCGTGCATATCCCCGGAAATGCTGATTGCAGCCCGGCCGCGCTGTTCGGCAAGCGCGGCAGCCAGCCGCTGGTGCTGTTCAAACCAACCCTGCTGCCAATAGCCTTTGTCGTTATGGAAGGCGCTGCTTTCCGACGGGTCGTCCGCATACCATTCCCCGAGCTTGCCCGCGGTCCAGCCGAACGGGTTGGAAGGGACGTGGAAATACTGCCGCGCGGTCGAGTTGCGGATGTGATTCAGCAGGAATTCTTCCGCCTTGGGGAAAAGAACGCCAGCATTCGGGCCGGTCGACCAGCCCCGGCGGCAATCGAAGAACGCCAGATCCAGAAGCTTGCCGATCTTCAGCGTTTCTATCGTTTCCGCTTCATAGGGATTGCCCCAGTCCGGGCGCCCCAGGGCAATCGGATAGGCCAGTGCCTGGGTCTGTTGCTGCAAGCCGAAAATGAACGGGCGCGGGGGCAGGCTGTAGCCCCATGGCCCCGCATTGTCGTTTTCGTAATAGTCATGATCGTCCGTGATGAAGATCAGCGGCACCGAGGCAAAGCGGTCCTCGTAGATCGAGGCGATCTGCCGCGCGGCGACCGTATTGACCGAGCGGCGGTTGGTTTCGGAATCGAACGCCACGTCCTGATCGATCCAGGCGATCTTGCGATACAGCTTTTCGGTTTCCGTGCGACGCACCGGATCACGCCGGTACTTCAGCGCGGTATCGAGATCCCAATAGACATGGTCCCCGTTGGCAACCGCCAGATCGGGAGAAAAGCTCAACGCCCGGTCGAACAGGGCGCGCCGGACGGATACCGGCAGATAGCCATCCGGCCCGCCCGCCTCGTCCCCGCCCGCACAGGTGAAGAACAGCACGCGAAAGTGGTCGGGCGCGGAATCCGGCGGCGGCAGGGTTTTCAGCTGCCAGGGCGCGCGCAGCGCCTTGCCCCGCTCATCCGTCAGCGTCAGTTCGTGCGGCTTGCCGCCGGGAAGGCCCGATTGCACGAACCCCCAACTGTATCCGTCGGCATCCATCTGGCGCGCCGCGACGGCACGGCCGTTGATTTTCAGCACCGGCGCCGCCGACGGGGGCGTGTCCAGCAAAACCTTCACGCCCAGCGTGTCATGCGTGGCGGACGGCAGGATGGCCCGGACCGGCATGTTGGGGCGGGACCAGGCCACCCCGCCCATGAACATGGTGCCCAATCCCATGGCAGCGGCACCACGGAGAACATGACGTCTATCGTACATCGGAACCTCGTGTCAGACGAAGGGGATCAGAACTGCGTGCGCAGGGTCGCGCCAATGGTCTGGGGATCGCCGAGCGCGCCCGTGATCAGGCCGGTCGTCGCGGCATCGAGCGAGTAATAATATTTCTTGTCGAAGATATTGTTCGCCCACACCGACAGATCGACCCTGCCCTCGTTCAGGCGAACGCCGATCCGCGCATTCGCCAGGCCATAACCGGGAATCCGGGTATAGCGCGAATTGCTGGCCGACGTGTCGTTCGACGAACGATGCGTGTAATCGATGCGGGTATATACCTCATCATTACCGCCACCCGGAATGCTGAGCGGTTGCGCCAGATCGAGGCCAATATTCCAGATGAACTTGGGCGCGTTGGCGAGTTGCACGCCGCTCAGATCCTGGGTCTGGCTGAGATTGCGGTTTTCCGCCGCCGACTGGGCGTTGGTGTAGTTCTTGTATACCGCGTCGTTATAGGCCGCTCCGGCGGTCAGGCGGACATAACGGCTCGGCGCCACCGTCAGATCGACCTCGACACCGCGCGACCGCACGCCCGGGATATTCGAAATATAGCGGACGAAGGAACTGGTGGTGCCGATCTGCTCGGTGATGGCGGCCTGATAATCCTTCACTTCGGTCCAGTAGCCCGCCGCGTTCAGCGTCACCTTCCGGTCCCAGAACTGGCTCTTGACGCCCACTTCCCATGAATCGACCGTTTCAGGCTCCACCACCGGGGAGACACCCGCGGGCAGATTGCCGAGGCTCAGGCCGCCCGATTTGCTGCCCCGCGAATAAGTCGCATATGTCAGGACATCGGGCGCAACCTTGTAGGACAGGGTGATCTGCCCGGTCAGCGCGCTGTTCTTCAGGCCCGTCGTGTAGCGGACTTCAGGGTAGACCCCGTTGCGCAGATTTTGCGCCGTGATCCGATCGGCATCGCTGAGCAACGACAGGTCGTTGCCCGCGGCGGTATATTGATCGAACAGGCCGGTCTTGCGCTCGTGGGTGAAGCGCAGGCCCGCGGTCACATTGAATGCATCGGTCGCCCGCCAGGTCAGCTGGCCGAAAGCCGCATAGCTCTTGGTGCGCGGCTCGATGATGGAGTCCGACCGGAAACCAGTGAAGGCATAGTTCGCGAGCGTCTGATTGGCATTGGGGTTGTTCCACAAGGCATAATCCTTGCCCGCCGCATAGTGCCCCAAGGCATTCACGACCTGCCAGAAATAATAGACCCCGACGACATAATCGAGTTCGCGTTCCCCCGTGGACGCAAGGCGGAGTTCCTGACTAAACTGGCGCTGGCGGTTCCGGGTGCCGCTGAGCGTCATGACGGTCAGCGGCGTGTTGTCGACATCGTTGTTCGGATACCAGTCCCACCAACGATAGGCGGTGACCGACGTGAGCACCGCATTGCCCAGATCCCAGTCCACCTTGCCGGAAAGACCGTACCCTTCCATATTGGCCTGGATGGCGCCATCGACATCCACCTGGCGCGCGAAGGGATCGTTGATATCGAACCGTGGCGTATAGCCGCCCCGCGCGGCGCGTTGCAGCCAGGTGTTGTTGATCGCGGCGCCATTGGAATATGTGTTGAACTGCCCGACGATGCTCGCCGCGCGCGAATAGGACGTCTGCTTGGAATAGTCCCCGCTCAGCCGGATCGAGACATTGTCCGCGGCGTTGACCAGCAACTGGCCACGGATCGAGAAGTTATCGAAATCGTTGATCTTCTTGCCGTTATAGAGATTGGTCAGCCAGCCATCGCGATGCGTGTCGGAAACCGTCAGCCGGTAAGCGACGCCATCCCCCAGCAACGGGCCGGTCAATGAACCCCGGACCTGATGATATCCGTTTTCGCCATAGCTGGCCTCGCCACGGAACTGCGTTTCGAACTGGGGCGCCTGCGTCGTGATGTTGATCGCGCCGGCCGTGGTGTTCTTGCCGAACAGCGTACCTTGCGGCCCGCGCAGCACTTCGAGACGTTCGATATCGATCAGGTCGAACTGCGAAGCGCCGATCCGGCCGTAATAGACGTCGTCGATGTAGAACCCGACGCCGATTTCAAGACCGTCGTTCTGGTCCGAGTTCGAGCCTAGCCCGCGAATGTTCACGAAAGTGTTGCGCGCGTTGTTGTTGCGGATGGTGAGGCTGGGCGTCAGATTGGCGATCTGGACCAGATTGAGCGCGCCCGTGCGCTCGATTGTCGCGCCACTGACGACGCTCAGCGCAATTGGCACTTCCTGCGCGCGCTCGGCGCGGCGACGGGCCGTGACCAAAATTTCGCCGTCATTCGGCGCCGACGTTACCGCATCGGCGGAATCAGCGGCTTCTGCCGACGCTTCTTCGGCCTGTGCGGACACCGCAGTCAGCGCGAGCGCGCTGATGCCTGCCGCCAGCACGGATCGCGTGGCGACCGCTGGGGCGATGCCCCGGAACAACTTGATCATTATATAACCTCCATGAGGCCGGCCATGCCGCGCGCACGCCCATCACCCCCGCCTGGGTTCCGGCCCACGCGAATGGCGGCGTGCAGCAACAGTTCGGCTGGCGACCCGAATGTACCTGAAATATGGCCAGGCGCTTCACCGGGCACGCCACGAGATGGCGCACTTCAGATTGTGCCGGCTCTTATATGTGTGGAATCAGTCCGGTAGTCCGGTGCTGGAATCAGAACGAATAGTCACGCATGCCTTGCTCCCTGCATATCGAGGGGAACACGACACCTGGCGCTGCCGCCTTAGCATCGCGCGCTTTAGCGATTTGTAACGCGGAGCAAGCTGCTTCCCATCAAAAGCCGCGGATCAGAATCCCCTTATGGCGCGGCAGACTGATCATCCAACCGCCCGGACAATCCCTACTTAAATAGTAGAGTTATTTCGTGTCAAGTTAAGTTTTCCATCCAACGGCTAAAGCTCCACTTGTCGCCACCCGGTGCAGCTATTGCCCCCAGGCATGCATCCCGAATCTGGATGGCTTTTCACCATCATCCGGTGATTCAACACTTGCACTGCGGTCAATTCTCTATCAATATGATAGATTAAAGAGCTACCCTGCACAGGATGTCGGAATCATTGTTCAGGAACTCAGTGCATGAATTTTCAGCAGCTCAGATATGTCCGCGCCGCCGTCCAGAACAATCTGAACCTCACCGAGGTCGCGAACCTGCTTTTCACCTCGCAATCCGGGGTCAGCAAGCAGATCAAGGAGTTGGAGGCAGAACTGCGCATGGACATCTTCGTGCGGCGGGGCAAACGCCTCGTCGGGCTGACCAAGGCGGGCGAAAGCGTTGTGCGGGTAATCGACAATCTGCTGGCGGAAGCGGACAATCTGAAGCGCCTGTCGGAACAATTCACCTAGGCCGACAAAGGCCGGCTGGTGATCGCCACCACCCACAACCAGGCCAGCTATATCCTGCCACAGGTGCTGCTGCGCTTCACCCGCCTCTTCCCCGATGTGGAGGTCGAACTGCGGCAGGGCACGCCGCGCTATGTCGTCAATTCGCTCATCCGCGGAAGCGCCGATCTGGGCATCGCGACCGAGGCGGTGGACAATTTCCCGGAACTGGAAACCTATTCCTGCTTCACCTGGGAGCATGTCGTGATCGTGCCGGCGGGCCATCCGCTCGCCGCGATCAAAGCGCCGGGCCTTGCGGATATCGCCCGCTATCCGATCATCACCTATAATGCCGAATTATCGGGCCGGTCGCAGATCGACGATGTCTTCGAACGGGCGGGCTTGGCCCCGGATATCCGTCTCACGGCGATGGATGCGGACGTCATTGACCGGCCCCCACCGGGTGGTCCGTTCAGATTGTTAGTGCATTGACGCCTCCATCGCCAGTGTCGCCCTCCGGTTCTGCTTCGCTCCACCTACTCAATCAGGAAGACTTGACGAACGAAGTTCGTTTGGGGGCGATCGCCGGATTCGTCAGCCACGGCCGCCCGATCGCCGAACTTGTCGCTCCTGCGCGCAAAGATCAGCGTGAGACTTTCCGGTCCCAGTTCGAGGGCATGCCATTCGAGCCTTTCACCTATGATGACCACGAGACGACGCTCACGCGCCTGATAAGCGCGCTTCGTGGTTCCTTCACCGAGGATGATCGGGCCTTTCTCCTGTCCTTCGAGACCGGCGATCCGGAATGGAGCCGCTTTCCGATTCCGGCTCTGGCAGAGTTACCAGCGCCGCAGTTCAAACTGATGAACATCCGCAAATTTCGTGAGGCTAGCCCGGAACGCCATAAACAGGCTCTGAATGCGCTGGAAAAATCGCTGTCATAGCATTCGTCAGGGACGTGAGCTTTCCGTCCATTCACGTCCAGCCTTTTCCAGAAGATCGAAGTATGCTAATAATGGTCACGGCGATTTTTCGGCTACGATTTTGGCTTTAGAATCAACTGCTTGCGCGTGTTGCCAGAAAGCTCTTCTGGGCACCAGTCAACCACTTTATCGTGTTGTTTTTACACGATAAATGTGGAGCTTCTGAAAAAGTGATCCCACATTGATTCCCACATTTTGTGTGGGTCGTGGTGAGCCTTGTCGGCCCTCGCTGGGACGCCAACGCGACCTAGCCGACACTATTACCTGCTCTTTGGCTGCGACACAGGACGCATCTTGACGGTGCATCGCACCGGCTGCTGCGAGGTTGCAGCGTTTTTCCGGCAAGCGTCAACGGCGTCGCGATTGTCGCGCTGGATGTCAGCGGCCTGCACCAGTGCATTCCATGCCTCGAGGCTGTCGCTTTGCATCATCCGTGCGCCTGCGTCCCATCGAGAGGATGCGCCCACCAGCCGCGCGCCCACCGTCAGGATCACCTCCTGACCGCCGGGGGACACCCGTGAGAGACTG
>CAYLKZ010000096.1:0-11553 GCA_964384275.1 uncultured Sphingobium sp.
CACCTGTCTGACAAGAGCATATACAATGATGCTTACTTCAGTTCCAGATGACTAGGGTCCAGACTCATTCAGAGCCAGAAGGCGACGGCGGTGGCGAGTGCTACGCCCGAGAGGAAGTTGGCGGCGAGTTTGTCGTAGCGGGTGTGGATGCGTCGGAAGTCTTTGAGACGGCAAAAGGCGTTTTCGATCAGGTGCCGACTGCGATAGCGGTTCTTGTCGTAGCGGATCGCCCGCTTCCTGTTGCGCCGCCCTGGTATGACGGGAACAGCCCCATTCTCGCGTAGCGATCGGCGCAGGCGATCGGCGTCGTAACCTTTGTCGCCAAGCAGGTAGCGCATGCGTCCGGCGCGTTCGAGGAGCGCGGGAGCGGCCTTTATGTCGCTGACATTGCCGCCCGTCAGCATCAGCGCATAGGGACGGCCAAGAATGTCGGTGAGCGCGTGGACCTTGGTTGTCCAACCTCCGCGCGAACGACCGATCGCCTGGATCTGGCGCCCCCTTTTCCTCCGAACGCCGAACGCTGCGCCTTGATGTAAGTGCTGTCGATCGCCGTGCTCTTCGTCACCGCGCCCGCGTCTGCCAGCGCGTCGAGCAGCTTGACCCAGAAGCCCCGACGGGACCAGCGGTTGAACCGGTTGTAGATCGTGGTCGAAGGACCGTAATCGGTCGGACAATCGCACCAGCGGCAGCCGACCTTCAGCACATGCAGGATGCCGGAGATCACCCGCCTGTCGTCAACCCGGCGCGCACCGGGCTGGTTCTTGGGCAAGTGCGGCTCGATCGCCGCCCACGCCTCGGCCGACAACCAGAACAACGATCCCGCCATCAATCAGCCTCCTTCAACCAGAGACCTCTTGAATCAACACCCCAACGCAAAATCAAGACACTGATTGGGTTTTGACCCTAGAAGGCAAGAAACATGTTCTGATTGAGCACGTGATGTCGATGGGGGAATACTACCTTGGTGCACATAAAGATGAAGTGCTCATTATTTTTGCCGGATATGATGAAAAGAACAAAGTCATACGTGCTTCGGAGAGATCGCGTACACAATATCCACCCCAATATTTTGTCAAACACATCCAAGATGCCAAGGGGCGTTGGGAAGGATGGAGTGACACGAAAAAATATACAGTCTTTGTAGGCACTGTTGACAAGATCATTAAACCTGAGGATAGGAAAAATACAGCAATTGTCTTTAAAGATGTTTCTCTTGTCTCAGGCTCGCTTGAAGGAGAATCAACAGATCATTTGAACGCAAGCTTTCAATATGACACCCGCTGTGCAGATTTGTACAATGAACAAAATCGATATGTTGTACTTGTATCAAAACAGTATAAACCGCTGGACGGGTGGGAAAATGGAAAACAAAAAAGCGCATTCAAGAATTTTTATAATCCTGGATGCAATTATTTTCAGCCATATGATTTCGATATCATAGAAAAAAATGCGTAACACACGAGACAAATAATCACCGTGTTTTGATCTAAGCCGTTGATTTTAAAAGAAAAACTTGGTAGCGGAGGAGGGATCTTTTGCCAGCTCATAACTATCTGCTGTGCATCGATTTCCTTGCAATAATCGCGCAGAATACCCCCATCGATACCCCCAAAAAGGGATCTTTGCGGCGGGCTGCACTGACTGTGCGACGAGACCATTTCGTTTGGTCGAATCTGCAATCTGCGGGCTTTTCAGGATGGGGTGTCGTAGGAGCATTCTTCGCGGGTAGGCACCCTCCTGCCCTATGCCGCACAATCCTGAATGGAAGTCTGGAGTCCTGCCGAGATGAGCCAAAGGTTCACCCGCGAAGAGTTCTACGAACTGGTCTGGTCGAAACCTATGACGCACTTAGCGAAGGACTTCCGCCTGTCGGACGTTGCGCTTCACAAGATCTGCAGGAAGCATGATATCCCTAACCCGCCGCTAGGCTGGTGGGCGAAGCATGCCGCCGGCCAAAATGTGAAGCGGATCCCGCTTCCGAAGGCCAAAGCTGGTGTCGCCCTCACGGTAATCATCGCGAGCGGTGAAGTTCGGCAAGAACCAGACAGTTTAGCGTCGCCCCGAGAACAAGCCCGCGTAAAGGCGTCCGAACTCGATCTGTCCGGAGATCCCGTCTCGCATTCCTTGGTCCAAAAAAGCTTCGACAAGCTGCGGAAGGCCAAGCCCGGCAACACCGGCCTAGTCAGCCTTTCATCGGACGGACATGTACAGGTCGAAATTGCTCCGGGTTCGATTGACCGGGCAGAGCGCTGTCTCCTTCAAATCGTGGCCGCCGCCAAGGCGCAAGGATTTGAGCTGTCTGCGAAGGCAAGCAAGGCTGCCTTCACCAATGGCTCGGTCGCTATCCCGTTCGCCATCAAGGAAGGCTACAAGCGCATCAAGCATGTTCTGACACCTGAGGAGATCGCTGAAGACGAGCGTCGTCAGCGGCGGCGATCGCGAGATTGGAGCCGCAGCGACTGGACGCCTCACAGCTTCAGTTTAAGGCGTCCGGAATGGGACTATGTACCCACCGGCCAACTGGCCTTCGAGTTTGATATCTACCTGCGGTATGCGCCACAGGTTCGCAGAGCATTCAAGGATGCCAAGCTCCAACGGCTTGAGAATTTGGCGCCAGACATTGCTGTTGGGCTCGCCGTTCTGGCTGCCGCAAAGGCAGAAGACGACCAGAAGGTGGAAGAGGCGAGGCTACGAGAGGAGGACGCGAAACGACGTCGGATCGAAGGACAGCGGCTAGCCTACATTGCCGAGCGTAGGGACAAGGTCCTCGAGGATGTGCTTGCCCGTCTTGAACGCAGAGATCGCCTGGCGGCCTTTGTTAGAAGACTGGAAGAGGAACTAGCGGACGAACAGGCGACTCGAGTTGCCGAATTCCTGGCCTGGGCCGGGAAAAAGTTGGCTGCGGCCGATGAAAGGTTGAGTGCGACTGGCTTGGACGAACTGTTTCAGGAGCAACACATCTTTGGAGCTGACGATGATCGCGGCTTTTACCCAAATTCATACTGGTGACGATGGGACTGTCATGAGCCCGGCATGGGAATGCCCCCACTAGCCTATCCGTGCAGCCGTCGGAAAAGCCAGATTGCGCGCAAGAGCTTCAATCTCGTCGCGCCAGGCCAGCTTGTCGAGCCATGACTGCCGAATTGACGATGCACCGTAGAGCGCACCAGCCAACTGCCCGGCAATGGCAGCAGTAGTATCGGCATCATCACCGAGATTAGCTGCCAACAGCACAGCGGCATCGAAGCTCGTGGTGTTGGCAACGGACCAGATCGCTGCTTCGAGGCTATGCGCCACGTATCCGCTGCTCGAAATCTGATCGCGCGTTTTCCCCCGCCAGCTACCAGCCATGATTGGGCCGATCACAGGCCCAAATCCGTTCACTGGAACCGCCAGGGCATCCTCAAAGTCGGCACCTAGGATGGCCGCCCGCAAGACGAGTGCATATGCTTCACAGGCGTCGAGGCACGCGTCTGCAGCGTGCGTGGTCATGCTCTGTCGACGAGCTACTCGCGTTACGATAGCGGGATCCTGCCGGATTCCCCAAACCGCGACAGGCGCAAGCCTCATGAGTGAGCCGTTGCCTGCTGAATACGGATCGGTCGAGCCGGCAATCGGGTCGCCAGTTTCCTCGAAACGAGCAAGGGCTTGGCGGGTTGCAATGCCGATATCGAAGCAGCTGCCTGTGGGGCTGAAGGCACCGTTCCGCCACCAGCTGACGAACCGCCGTTGTGCTTCTTCAGGTTCGAAAACTGACCCCCTTTCTGCACTGGCCAGGAGAGCCTCACCAAGCGCAAGGGCCATAGACGTATCATCAGTCCAAGTCCCTGCGTCCAAACCGAACGGCCCTCCACCGACCATATCTGTGATGTGGCGATAAGTGTCCCGCGGCTTGAACTCGAGGGTCGTGCCCAAGGCATCACCGACCGCCAAACCAATGAGGCATCCACAGGACCGATCGTAAATGCGCTCGATCGCTCGAAGGTGATCTTCCTGCGCTCTCGTCTCAATAGCGCCCGGCCTGACCGTTCGCACTTGGGCGATTGCGGTATCGGCGCCTGTTATGCCGAGCTCGATGAGCAGCCTCGCTGCCACAGTGCCGGCTCGGCCCAGCCCTCCTCGGCAATGGATAAAGACGCTTTCCCCGTCGATGAGGAGACTGCGCAGCCGGGCTCCGGCCGTGTACCATCTTTGCTCGAATTCCTCGCCAGGAGCGGTGACGTCGGGGATTGGGAGATGAAACCATTCCATCCCGCGCGCAGCAACTGCAGTCTCCAGATCTGCGACCCCCAGCAGCTCCATCTCGTGCTTCTCAGTCAGAGAGACGACAGCAGTAGCCCCCCACGTCCGCACCGCGTCTAGATCGATGGCAAGATCACGCTTCCAATCAAAGCCAGCGAGGGCAGGCCCTTGCTTTCCAGGACAGAACGATATTCCGATGCGGCCTCGCGCAGCAGTGAGTGTCGGAATCTGGATAGGGTCGGTGAAGCTAGTGCGATAGTGTCCGGTCATTGGGACCCGTTACAGCAATCATCCGACAAAATTGGTCGCAGTTGAAACATCTCTGAACCAGAGCTCTTCGATTTGGTGACCGCGGCTGCCACCTAGGCTTCAATCCTTTTCAAGCTAACGCCCACTGCGCTTGCCCAGAAGAGGTCGCTTCGTGTCCCAAAGAGCTTGCTCAAGAAGTTCGAGGGTCCATTGATCCATTCCGGGCGGGAAAAACCACAGCGACAGCTTCACGTCCAACGGACAATCCGACGCCCATTGGTTCAGGCGCATGGCATAGGTGTCTGCCCCCCCGGCAAGACCGAGGTGTTGAGCGAACCGAGATGGAAATGACTTCGAGCTGCCGACATACAGTGAGGCGGGACTCGGTTCATCCACCAAGCGACTGTATCTCAGTCTTCGGCCGGATTGTTCGCAATAGGATACCCGTTTCTTAAATGCTGCCTTCATTGTGCTATAACCAGATACGTCTAACAGCTCAAAGCAGTAAATGACGGCTGATCGTGAGCTGAATTTGCTACGTACGCGATCAAAAGCGTCACTTATTTCATCTGGATCAGATAGATCGGATAGGCTGAACTTGAATCGTTCATCGCCGATCGGGGCAGAACCCTGCAAATTGCTTATTGCACGATCAAGATTCGACAATGCCAAAGCCCGACAGGCACTAAAATCCATGACCAAATTCCCCATTATTTCGCGATAGGACGTCAGGAAATTTCTGTCGAAGCTATTAATGCTGCCCCGGCGAGAGATTTAATGCGAGCGCTCGGGCGGCATCATGATCAAGACCAAAATGCTCAATCATGGCCTCAAACAAATGCGGTTCAGGTTGGCCCAGCGCAAGACGGTAACGGACCAGCTCTTCGCGCAGACGCTTGAGTTGAAGCTCAACCCGGCTAAACGGCACCGAAAATGTGACACTGACCGGCTTGTGATTGGTAGGCGACCACCAGCGCTCTAATCCAAGGCCATCCCGCTTCGCCGCCCTTGCAGCTTCGAAAATCGCGTGAAAGGGGCTAGCCCAGGATGCGACCGTTAGATTCCCAAATTTGTCAGCAAGCGCCCGTCGGACACCAAGACTTGCGTAGCGTGATACCCGGCCCTCTCGCTGTTCAAAATCGACAGGATCACGGGGCAGGTCCCAATGAATGACTCGGTCGCACCAAACGTGGAAATCGAGCCCCTCCTGGCCAACGGATGTCGTTGCCAGCACGTGAGGCCAAAATGGCGAGTTGAAGCCTTTGCGAAGAGTGTCGGAGCGAAGCTTTTCACTGGCCTTCGAGCCTGTATTGCGCCGCTCGGCACCCATGTACGGCGCAGCAGCATGAACTCGGACCGTCCGGGTGCCCCGAGTCGTCCTACGCTGGACGCGCCCTGGCCGCCCAACAAGACTTTGGTTCAGAATCTCGAGAGTTTCAGCATCACCGACCAATCGCGTCACTGCCAAGTGCTCATCCAACGTCGCCTCGAGGCAACCATCAAGCAATGCCTGCCGAAGTGCCTCAGGATACCCTCCAGGTATTTTTCTGCGCCTTGCGCCCAAGACCACGGACGCGAAGTAGCGCTGCCCGAGATATGGCCGAAGTTGTCGCCAGCAAAAGTCGAACGCAGCCGGCAGGATATCCGACAACTCCTCCTTCTTATGCGGGTGCCGTCGGATGGTCCTTGCGACAATCATGCCCGGTGTGCCGAGCATCCAATCGGTTAGACTGAGTATCTCACCCTTCGTGACTGAGCGGCTCACATTTTTGCGCTGCCAACCGCTTGGCTTCACAAGGCGCCTGAGCTGCCAAAGTGCTCCTGTAATCATATCGCCGCCACCGAGAAGTCCTTCGATATCAAAGGCCAATCGCCATGGCTTTCGACTGGGCCCAACCGGTGCAACGATGTCAAAACCGTGCTGTTCGAGCCAGAATCTGAGGCGCTTTTGCGCAGCGCGGCGCACATCACTGACCTTGAGACGTCCAGATTTTTCGGGGTCGAAGGCTTCCGACAGTTTTGGGAACGGCATAAACATGGCGATGAGTGGCCATGGTGCCTTGGCATCCGGCCGAAGGTAACTTTGCGCCCTCGCTTTGCCGGTCGCTCTACGGTGCCCGGAGCGCATCTCTACCTCACCGCTAAGCCACGATGCCACAGCGGGCGGCGTGCCGCGATATCTGCTAAAAAGCAGTGCCTTCCCAAACAGACGTTCACTTGAAGCAAGCTCCGCCCACCTTCCGCCTAATGACCACCATGGGCGTGTTGGAGCGAGCCAAGGCAGCGTCAATGCCTCAAGGCTGAGCGTAGACGAGCCAGACCCGTTTGGATCGACCAGTGACCTCAATTGTGGGTGAGCCGGGCGATGCTTGGTCGATGCCACAGTTACAGACGGGAGATCGGCCCCCAAAGCTTTGCATATCTGATACTGGAACAGTGTCTCTGCAGGGTATGGAACGGACGACCACAATGGCTGCACCCAGCTTCGCGGCGCCCGCCTTGTTTTCTTCGATGCATCGACTGCATGGGCCAAATGACGGAATGTGATCAGGTCTCCAGCCTCGATTGCAGCTATGTTTTCTCGCCGTTCAAAAAGCTCTCCACTGATTGTAGTTGCTCGTTCTGTGCGGGCAATGACCGGACGTAGCGCCGTCTCCAACCTCCGCTTTGCGGTGGCAACGTCGGCAAGCGCGGCGGCGACATCATCGCGTCTTGAAAGGGCGTGATGGTGCGCTTCGATTGCTTCTTCGGCTTCTTCTGCCAGTTCTATGCCGGAGTGGCCGTGTAAGAAGCGAACCAGCTGAATGAAATGACTATAGCGCCCACCTGGGATTTCACCGTGATCCAGCCGCTGAAGACGGTACGGCGTCGCAGATAGGAGCAAGATTGCAGGTCGACTCTCGTGACCGTCAATCAGCGCATCGACCAACTTTCGCTGAACGAAATGCCGCTCGTGCGCCAGCGCCTCCGCTGGCGGCAAGCCAGCCGGCACTATAAGATCAGCGTACCGGTGAAATTCATCCAGGATGAGGATGTCAGGCCGAGTAGCCGGGTGTCTCAGTGAAACAAGGGCGAGAGCAGCACGGCAACGAAGAACCAATTCTGGGACGGAAACACCCCACCACTTGAGGAATTCACCCTTAGATTCAGGGCATGTGGCATTGTGGCCGAGAATTAAGGCGCTCCAAGAGTACAGTAGGTCGTGCAATCCGCGGTCAAGCGGCTTTCCAGTCAGAGATGTTAGCTCTCGCAGGGCCACCTCAAACGGACGCTTGAGATGTGAAGGCGCAGGGCCAACGATGGCCGAGAATAATCGCCGCTCACCTTGCTTTTCTCGCTCCAGATCGATCGCGCGTAGCGTCTGCCAAAGCTGCGGCGCGACTTCCTTAAGCAACCCGATGATCAGATCGCGTTCCGCGGCGCGACCAGTCCGCTGACCAGGCTTCCACCCAGGCAAGCTTGTATCAGGGGTGTAAGAGTAGATTCGAAAGGAATGTCCCTTTAGGTCTGGCTTCCTGCACAATGCGAGCGAAAGCCTATCCTCTGGGGTAGGCCAGTCGGGTTCCAAAGCCCTAAGTTTCGTGAGATTTTGCGATGCGATATCGAGATTTGGACAGAGATATACTATGTTGATCGTGCCATTTTTTCGGCGCTGAATTTCCGCCGCGATTGCTTTCGCGGACACAGTTTTCCCCAAACCAACCTCATCCGCAATGAGAAAACGCCTGCTCCCGTTGTCTCGGATCAGCGCATCAACTGCTGCATCGACCGTCGCTTGCTGAAAACGTTCGAGAGTCATTTTGCTTCGCCGATTGCGGAACGAATTGCAGTCCAGAGCTGCTCAATCTGCGACCATTGCGCTATTGCGGCAGCGTCCTGTTCGTTTTCCGGAACCTGAGCCAGCTCTCGTCCGAGAGCTTTCAAGGTATCTTCGAGGCGCTCGGCTCGGGTCTCAAACTCGTTCGGGTTACGCGCCCATGCAGCGAGAACCTCCTCGATGGCCAATGGGAGATCATCGTCAGACCCGGCGAAGCCGGATCCTGCCCATCGTCTATGACCAGTCCACGTCGCCATCTCCGCACCAACGATCCCTTCAAGCTGCGCTCGAACCCAGGCGCTGGCACCGGATATGCCAATGTAAGCTGCGGTTGCAGCTCGATCGCGTGCATCAGCATCGTGCTCAGGAAACGAAACAGACTGCGCCCAACTGCGAGGAGGGCAGTCATTCTGCAGTCGCTCTGCACGGAAACACACGAGAACAGTTTCTAGCTTCAAAGGTATGCCACCTGGGACGAGCAACACTGACCTTTGACCCGACTCCCAACTTGTGACTGAATCCGGTCTCGTCAGCAGCCAAACCTGAAGACGGTGTTCCGAGAGAAACTGGTCAAAGATAGTATCGCTCTTGAGCGTTATGCCCTCACTGTCCCGAGCCAGTTCGAACCCAGCTCCAACAATTACAGCGATGGCTTTATCAAGCTTGCGCTCCACCGCTCGCTGATTTGCTGCATCAGGCTCAAACTCGGTAGCCTCGTGATCGAAAGGCGCTGCATCGTCGACATATGAAATAAGTGCCGTCGCCACTTCAGGCGGCACATCGAGTTCAGCCATAAGCTCCGCATTTCGGCCATCCATGCCACGCTGAGTGAGGTTTGCGCTGCCTAGCCAAAGTCTGTTTGTTTCCCCTTTTTGCCGCAGAAGCAATTTAGCGTGGATACCAAGAGGATCGGGCTCGGAAATGTCATCAATGTCTGTTGATGCCTCTGAAGTCTCGACCGGTATTGGAACATCAAATGTCGGCGACCGGTCGACCAATACCGTCACATCGGATCGGGGCAGCAGATTTGTCGCAGCATCACTCGTCGTCAGTAGTGAATTTTGCGCGCATCCATCAAAAACGGAACATCCTGCATCATCAACGAACGGACTAATAGCCACCGTGCGTGTTGCGCCTCGCAGAGCTGTGCTGAATGGCTTCCACTCACCTGCTCGGCGCCATTGGATGCCGCGCAGTTTGACATCCTTGGGCGCGTTCCATCGGACCGATTCCAGCTCGTCTTTGAAGCCAGCGATCCAGCCAAGAGGGGATAGTAGTTCTTGAGCCATCGAAGCGATTGATGAAGCGATACTTGGATGCCGAGATCCACAGGCTCGCACGACCCGACCGACCAGTAGCAGCCCTGCCTCTCTGTCTTGTCCGCCTGTCAGATTGCGACTGCCAAGCCAAAGCTTCCAGGTGACGCGGTTTTTGGGGCCCACATAGCGAATGAGTGCGAATTTCGGATGGTAGGATGAACCTTGTGGCGGTTGAACAGCGTGGATTCGGCGGTCCAACATGTGAAGGACGCCAAAATGTCGAGCTGCAGGCTTTAAACGATCCTTTTGAACGACAATGTCAATGCGCGGCGCCACTTCATTCAACGCGTCTACAAAGCTGAGCGGACCAGCTTCGAGTTCCTGCTCACCCGCCCTGCTCAGCGACAAGATCAAAGCCGCGATCGCCACGAGATCGAGCGAGTATGTTGCAAACGCCCCGCGATCGAGCGTTTGGTCGCCTGTTGGGCGCAGCGCCTCGAAAACGGAAAACGCCGCTTCACGATCAAAGCCAGATGCCGTCATCTCCCCTCCAGCTGATCGAGAAATCCTGTGACCCTTTCCCACCTATAGGTAAGTGGGACCGGCTCGCGCGGGGACCAGTTCACGCGCCTGTCACCGCCGCTCCGAGCGAGCAGAGCACGCCCCGGTTTTTGCGTCTCCTCTCTCGACCTATAGACATCTTCTAGGGGCGAGATTTCACCCGCACCTGCAGACAACCAGGCTTGAGTTGCTTCGATAAGCGGGATCAGCTTGCTCGCCTCTGGGACATCCACCAGGAGACCAAGCCGATCTAGTTTGGCGGCTTGTTCTCCATGCTGCTGAACAGCATCATCGAGCCACCTCCGCATCGTGGTATTTGCGTCCGAATTACTATCCTTCAATCTCTGGACGAGCGCGGTATGAATCGCACGAGATATCGCAGCCAACGACCCCGCACATGCTGCTCGACGAAGACTTACCTTCTCGTCTTCGTCACACAGCGCGAGCACCGAAGGACTTATGATTGACGTGGGCGTAGTGCCACCACGTTCGGCAAGCCGGTATAGAAGGGAACGGCGCCCCAGCGCATCTCGCGGAACGGCCCAGGCGCGCAAAATGCGACCCGCCTCGTCATGTTTATTGTCGAGATCGAATGTAAGCGGTTCAGATTGGCTGCGCCAACGCGACGGCACAGGTGGAGGATCAAAGAAGATGCTCGTCGACTGATCAGGGTCGACCTCAGGGCGCCCATGTTTTGCAGTTAAGTCGGGCCAACGGCTGTGCAGTTCGCCTCGGCCTGGTGCGTCTCTGCCAACCGCTAATGGTCGCACGAGCCCCCAAGTCCGCATTGCATTCCAATAAACTGCACTTGGCTTTACAACGGGAGAGCGCCCCACCCGAAGCACTCGCCCGCCGATGATTCCATTGCCATCGTCGTTTCCATAATGGCGCAGCAGTTTTTGGCCGGTACGGTCTTCTATGCGATCTAGTTCTGCCTTCTGAAATGCTTCTCCGCCGAACCGCTGCTGCAACTCTAGATAGCTCCAGCAGACGAACCAGATGTATCGCAATTTTGTGTGCTGTACCGAAGTCCCAGGGAAGAACCGATCCGCGTAGCCAAAATGGATCACGCCAAAGCCTAGTTCATCTCGGGTACCGTCAGGACCAAACTCCGCCAAGGCGAGTTCAGCTGTTCTGCGTTCTTTTTGCGATAGCCATACCCAACCAAGTTGCGGTTCCAAAATCGCCCCCACTCCAATTCGCATTGAGACGTCAGCCGTCAGGTGCCACGACCCACCGTTATTTCACCGGTCTCGGTCCAAAACACGGCGGCCCCATGCACAGCCTTGCCCCCTATCTCGCTGACAGCATCGACGTAAGCTGCAAGCTGCGGCCAATAGCTTTCGAAGCGGGCTGTGTGGTCAGCAACCGGGCCACTCTTGTGGTCCACGATCATGAATCCATCCGTTCCCTCGGCGATGAGAT